>JBAJNN010000018.1:0-37041 GCA_036881905.1 Hyphomicrobiales bacterium
AACCGCTCTCGACCCAGCGGCGTCAGTCGGGCATTGTTGTGGATGTTCATTCGGGCTTGCCTCCAAGGAGGTCTGAAGCTCAGTAACTCCAGTCTCCCCGGTCAGGCCCGAATCGACAACATATTGAAAGCTCACAGCTAGAGCATAATCCGAGCCGGAGCGAGAGCCAAGGATCGACAAGATTATGCTTATAAAACAAGTAACTAAAGAATTTTCCGTGATTCCACCGCCACAGAAAATGCTCTAGTCGAACGAGCGGGAATAGATCGCTTGAGAAACTTCGTCGGCTGTCTTCAATGTGCGTACGATCAGTGGCACCAGAAGGGCCGTCAGGTTGCGCTCCAAACCACGCGCCTCCTGGGCCTGGCGAACCTCGTCCAGCACCGAGCGGACTAATGGGATAAACCGAAGGCAAAGCGAGATCGCCAGCGCGATCCGCTCTTTGTGGAACCGGCCGGGAGCATATTCCAAAGCAGCCTCCATGCCATCGACAAGCTCGCTTGTCTTCGTCGTCAACGTCACAAGGGCCGCCGCGAGAATAAGCGCGATAAACCGCGCCACGACAAAGCCCGCGAAGACCATATCGGAAAGAGCGGCCTGCACAACGAAGATGGCGGCAAGAATCCACAGGGCGGGACGAAGGGACGCAAATGCATGTCGCGGCGCGAGACCGGCCAACGCGAAGCCGATGATAACGAGCGTTGCCGCCACGATCACCGATGGCCAGCCCTCGACGACGAAAAGGGCCGTGCAGAGCATGACAAGCAGCGCGAGCTTTATCGCCGGGCGAGAACGGTGGACGATACTGTCTCCAAAGACGTAAAGATCGGTCAACATTGCGATTTCGCGACGTAATCCGCGATGACTGTTGTCGGATCGCCGTCTCCGACGATCGAACCGTTTTCGACATGCAACACCCGCTCGAAGCTGTTCATGAGGTCAAGGTCGTGCGAGACGACAACGATATCTTGCTCAAGGTCATGAAGCATGGACACGAATTTACATTTATTCCACAGATCGAGAAGGGTTGTCGGTTCATCGAGCACGATCATCCGCGGCTTCATCACCAGCACGCCCGCCAGGGCGATCATTTGTTTTTCCCCGCCACTGAGTTGGTGGGTCAGGCGATCGCGCAGATTGTCCAGCCCGAAGCGACCCAGAATTTCATTGATCCGTGCGCTCAACTCGGCTTTTGAGAGCTTAAGACGCTTCAGTCCGAATGCCAAATCTTCCGAAACGATTGGATAGACGATCTGATTATCCGGGTTCTGGAAAACGAAGCCGATGTGCCGCCTCAGGGCCTTCCTGTCCGGGTTCCCGTTTAGGCGCACCTCGCCCGAGGTCGGAATTTCGATCCCGTTGAAAAGACGGGCAAAGGTGCTCTTTCCCGAGCCGTTTCGTCCGATCATGCCGATCCGCCGCTGCGCAAGCCGAACATTTATGTCCTTCAGGACAGGAACGCCATTCTTCACTACGCAAACGCCCGAGAACTCGATCATGATCGATGACGTCGCTCCGGGCTGTCAACCGATGTGGACGATGCCCCAGCAATAAGCGGATAAGACCGTTTGACAATCACAATCACGCCGGCCGCGATCAGGCCCTTGACGATGTCGCCTGGAATAAACAGTAGCGATGCCATGAGTGCGGTCCATAAGTCGATTTTGGCGACATAAGCACTCCATGGTATGCCAATGGCATAAAGCACAATCACGCCCGCCAGGCAAATTGCGAAGGCTTTGGTGTAATGTAAGCCTTGCCAAAAATGCTCGGTCAGAGACCCGATCGCGAATGCGGCGACGATAAAACCAATGAGATACCCTCCCGTCGGTCCCAGAAAGACTCCAAATCCTCCCCGCCCGCCCGGGAGCAGGGGCAGGCCGATCGCGACCAGAGCCAGGAAAAGGACAAGCGCGAGCCCTCCCCGTCTTGCGCCGAGAATTCCTCCCGCCAACATAACCCCTAGCGGCTGCGCGGAAATCGGAACGCCGACGACCGGCAACGTGATGGGTGGAAAGACCGCAAGCGCGGCGGTGATGGCGGCGAATAAGGCAATGAATACAATATCACGGGTTTCCATAAGCCAATCCTCAACTGTTTTGGAGCGACCGGTCGCATTTGATCATTCGACGATCGCGGTCGGCAAAGTATGAGCTTTGCGAAAGAACGGCGCCGTCGGCAAGCCCAATTTCCATATGTGAGTGGGTAAACGCTTTGTATCCATATTTTTCCACCGGGTATTCGAGGTTTCGGGCGCGTTGCAGATCATAATGCGCTCCCGCCTCCACGAACCGCATCACGAAAGCGGCGCGCTTCGGCAATGACCCCTCTTCAAGCATGATGCTGCGGTGGATTACATATTTCGTGAAGAGCAGAACGTCGCCTGGCGCGAAACTGTCTTCAACCTGGTGGGCCTCAAGTATATCCAGCATGGCCGGCGCGTTCAGGATTCCCGATCGCAGCGCGAAATAGTCATCCATGCCGGTTTTTATTCCGGCCCGTTCCCTGGATTCCAGTGTTGAGACAATCGCCGGCTCAATCTGTTGGTAGATAAATTTTCCCGATATGACGTTTTCGGGAACACACGCCACGCCGCCCCGCTGTCTTTGCGTATCCACGCGATGCAATGGCGCCCAGATCGTGCAACCGAATTCTTCCGCGACCTGATAGCCGAAGCTCTGTACCCCGACATGCCAAGGAAAGCCTTTGCTGACATTTTTTTCCAGCTCGAAACACAATTCAAACGTAAAAAAGAGATCACGCCAGGTCAGACCCGTCAGCGCCCGGCGAAAATACGGCCGTTCGAGAAGGTCATAAATGTCGGTTTTTTCACTCTCGAAATCATACTTCAGTCGGCTGAACTCACTTTTGAAGCTGTCGGGCGCCCGACCCATTTCCACCTCCACGCGATCGAGAAGCGTAGCGATCACGTTGGCATTGAAGAATCCTTCCAGCTTAACGAAGCCGTCGCGTTGAAATTTCGCCGCTTGCTCAGGCGTGACGATAAACGCGTTGTCGAAGGGATGGTCACCCATGGAGTGCTCCGATTCTCCGATTTATTCCAAAGCGCTCGGTGTTTACTCGATCACAAGCGCTTTGCCGTGTCAACGGAAAAGTTATGAGCTGCGCGCCGGTGTTTTTGACCTTGTCGGCAGGCATTTTACGCGCTATGCACCAGATTTTTCCTGCCGCACTGGTGGGTGTAGAATAAGAAAATATTGCGATGTTTAAGACCGTTGCAAAGACAACCTTAACAATAGACTCGGCGTGAACCATGCGTCTCTTCCCTTTTCTTCATTGTCGGTCATGCCGTTTAATCGCCTAAGCTTCAGGAGGCAACGATATTGACGATCTGACCCGGGATCACGATCACCTTTCTCACCGTCTTGTTGCCAATGGCCCGGCGCGCCTTCCCGCTCGCCAACGCCGCCACTTCAATATCCTTGCGCCCCGCTTGCCGTGCAACCGTGATTTCGTCGCGGCGACGGCCATTGATCTGAACGGCGAGCGTCATGGTCTTGTCAACCAGAAGAGACGGATCGACTTTCGGCCAGGCGACATTGGCCAGAAGCGTGTCATGCCCGAGCATACGCCAGCATTCCTCGGCTAGATGGGGAATCACCGGAAAGGCCATGGCAATCACGAATTCCCCAGCCTCGCACAAGGCGAAACACCAGTCGGGCGATGGGTCTTCGCCGGCATCCCGCACGGCTTGCGCCGTGACATTGACTAATTCATGAATGCGGGCAATGGCGCGATTGAAGCGCAAATTTTCAATATCTTTGGTTACCGCATCGAGGGCGCGATGCGCGGCGCGGCGCAAATCAAGAGCAGGTGCGCCAAAGCTCGCCGATTCACGGCGAGCGCCTGTCCCGACACGAGCGGCAATATCGCCGACCAGACGCCATAAACGCTGAATGAATCGGGCGGCACCCTGCGCCCCGGCGCTGCTCCACTCCATATCGCGCTCCGGCGGGGTATCCGACAACACGAACCAGCGCAAGGTATCGGCACCGAATTCGGCGAGCATTTCCTCGCAATCGACCACGTTGCGCTTCGATTTCGACATGGCCTCGATCGGGCCGACGCTCACCGCCTCGCCGGTTTTGGTATGGCGCGCGCCTTGCGCGTCCTTGACCACCTCATGGGGGTAAAGCCAGTTTCCCGACGCATCCTTGTAGGTCTCATGGCAAACCATGCCCTGGGTGAACAATCCGGCGAAGGGTTCATCGACGGTGAGATGGCCGGCGCGCCTCATGGCGCGAGCGAAAAACCGCGAATAGAGCAAATGCAGGATCGCGTGTTCGACGCCGCCGATATAACGATCGACCGGCATCCAGTAGGCACCGGCGTCACGATCGACCGGCCGGTCCGATCGCGGCGAACAAAATCTGGCGAAATGCCATGAGGAATCGACGAAGGTGTCGAAGGTATCGGTTTCACGTTCGGCCGGTCCGCCGCAAGATGGGCAGACGACATGTTTCCAGTCGCGGTGGCACTCAAGCGGATTGCCCGGCTGGTCAAACGTCACATCATCGGGCAGGATGACGGGAAGATCGGCCCTGGGCACCGGCACCACCCCGCAGGTCGGGCAATGAATGATCGGAATCGGACATCCCCAGTAACGCTGGCGCGAAATACCCCAGTCGCGCAGACGATACTTGACCATGCGCTCGCCGATTCCGGCGTCCTCCATGCGACGGGCCACTTGCCTTTTGGCTTCGGCGACGCCGAGGCCGCTAAGAAAATCGGAGTTGATCATGCAGACCGCATCGCCATCCTGTACGGTGAGGGCTTCGCGGCCCACTGAGACGGTTTCGGGAGCAACATCGCGCGGGGCGACCACCGGGATCACCGGCAGGCCATAGTGACGGGCGAAGTCGAGATCGCGCTGATCATGGGCCGGACAGCCGAAAATCGCGCCGGTTCCATAGGTCATCAGGACGAAATTGGCCGAGAATAAGGGAATACGCACCCCATCGCGAAAAGGATGAAGCGCATAAAGGCCAAGCGCAACGCCTTTCTTCTGCGCCCGCTCGATGGCCTCTTCACTGGTGCCCAACGCGGCGCAGTCGCGGACGAATTGCGCGACTTCAGGCGAGGTTCGCGCGGCTTTGGCGACAATGGGATGTTCGGCCGCCAAAGCGCAGAAACTGGCGCCGAAGATGGTATCGTGGCGCGTGGTATAAACGCTTAAACGGTCATCGAGCGCGTTGCCTTCGCCATCTTCGAGGACGAAAGAAAATTGCATACCGTCTGAGCGGCCAATCCAGTTTTTCTGCATCAGTCGGACTTTTTCCGGCCAGTGCTTAAGCCGGTCGAGGCCATGGAGCAAATCCTCGGCAAAATCGCTGATTTTGAAAAACCACTGCGCCAGTTCGCGCTTTTCCACCGGCGCGCCGGAGCGCCAGCCCCGCCCGTCGATGACCTGCTCATTGGCCAGAACCGTGTTTTCGACCGGGTCCCAGTTGACGGCCGAGACCTTGCGCTCGACCAGCCCCGCCGCCAGAAAGTCGATGAACATCTCCTGCTCATGGCGGTAATAGGAGGGATCGCAGGTGGCTATTTCGCGCTCCCAGTCGATCGCCAGGCCGATGGATTTGAACTGGCGGCGCATGGTCGCGATATTCCGCCCGGTCCATTCGCTCGGATGTATCCCACGCTCGATGGCGGCATTCTCCGCGGGCAGGCCGAAAGCGTCCCAGCCCATGGGGTGGAGAACGTTGAAACCGCGGGCCCGCTTATAACGGGCGATGACATCGCCCATGGTATAATTGCGCAAATGGCCGATATGGATGCGACCGGAGGGGTAAGGAAACATTTCGAGCACGTAGTATTTGGGCTTGTCCCCGTCTTCCAACGCTGCAAAACAGCGTTTCTCACACCATAGGTTCTGCCAATACGGTTCAACAGAGTGTGGATTGTAGCGCTCCATTGCGTCCGCTCTTCCTTAAGTTTAAATGTCATGGAACAACGACCTGAAAGGTGAGATTTACACGCGGTTTGACGGCTTGACAAGCGTAAGGGGCCGGATTTTCCGCAAGAGTGAATCCCGAAGGACTTGATTATGGCGACATCTCAAGGCAGTAACATCGCGAATCATGACCGGCTGGTCGAGATAAGACGGCGGATCGACACCGCGGCGATCGCCGCCGGTCGCCGACGGGCGAGCGTCACGCTCATGGCCGTGAGCAAGACATTCGACGCCGATGCAATCAGGCCCGTGCTCAAAGCCGGCCAGCGGGTCTTCGGCGAGAATCGAGTGCAGGAAGCTTCGCGCAAATGGCCAGCCCTGCGGGAACAGTTTTCGAGCGTTGAATTGCATCTGATCGGCCCCTTACAAAGCAACAAGGTTGGCGACGCCGTTGCGCTGTTCGACTGTATCCAGACTCTCGACCGACCCAAACTGGCCAGAGCCCTTGCCCGTGAAATGGCAAGGCAAAACCGCTCCCCAATCCTTCTGGTTCAGGTCAATACCGGGGAAGAGGCACAGAAATCCGGCGTTCCACCCAATTCCGCGGACGCGTTCATAAGGCTGTGTCGCGAGGAATGCGGCCTTGTCCTTGCCGGGCTGATGTGCATCCCACCAGCGGGCGACGATCCTGTCGTTCACTTCAATATGCTGGGTGAAATTGCCGGGCGCAACGGGCTTGCCGAACTCTCCATGGGAATGAGCAACGATTTCGAGGCGGCCATCTCTTGCGGCGCGACCATGGTGCGCGTCGGCGCGGCCATTTTCGGCGTGCGCCGGAAAGACCCGTCATGACCGATTGCATTGTTGCCAGGGAATTGTAAAACGCGACTCTCAAAGGGGCGAATTGGCCCGTTACAACGAATCGATTTTCAGGATTTTTTCAAAAATGGCTGAGCTCCGTGAAGAACTGATCACCATCATCGGAGGTTCCGGATTTCTCGGCAGCCATATTGTGCGCGCCCTCGCCAAACGTGATTGCCGAATCCGCGTTGCGGTGCGCAGGCCCGATCTGGCCGGGCATCTCTGCCCCCTTGGCATGATCGGCCAGATCATGCCGGTGCAGGCCAATGTGCGCTACCCGGCCTCCCTCGATGCGGCCTGTTCGGGTGCTTGTGCGGTGATCAATCTGGTCGGTATTCTAGCCCCGTCACGACGGCAAAGCTTTGAAGCCATTCACGTCGACGGTGCCAAGGCCGTGGCCGAAGCCGCGCGCAAAGCCGGGGCCGAAACCTTGATCCACGTTTCGGCAATCGGGGCCGAGAACGAATCGCCTTCCCTTTACGGCCGCAGCAAGGCCCGGGGCGAGAAGGAAATCCGCCGGATCTTCCCCGAAGCGACCATCTTGCGCCCTTCCATTGTCTTCGGCCCCGAGGACTCCTTCTTCAACCGCCTTGCCGCCATTGCCCGCCTGTCGCCGGTTTTGCCGCTGATCAACGGGGGGAACACCAGGTTACAGCCGGTTTTTGTCGGCGATGTCGCCAAGGCCATCACCGTCATCATCGATGGCGACAAACACTTTGGCGCGACCTACGAGCTTGGCGGCCCGGAAATCCTGAGCTTTCGCGAAGTGATGGCCTTCATTCTCAAGGCCGTCGAGCGCAAACGTTTTTTACTGCCGGTTCCCCGGTCGATCGTCAAGGCGCAGGCCGCCATTTTGCAGATGTTGCCCAATCCACCATTAACCCTCGATCAACTGCGAATGCTGGAACGCGATAATGTGGTCGGCGAGCAGGCCAAGGCGGAGGGACGAATCCTGGCGGCTTTCGGCATAAAACCACGCGGCATCGAGGCCATCGTGCCGGAATATCTGACGCGCTTCCGCCGCACCGGCCAATTCAAGAGCCGGCGGGACCGCCTGAAACCATAAGCATCGGGATATGCCCCGGCCATCAGCCGAAATACAGCATGTAGAGCAGCACCGCCCCAAGGGCGAGGCGATAAAACACAAAGACCAAAAGGCTTGCGCGCCGCAACAGCGCCATCATCGCCGAGATCGAGAGCAACGCGGCCACAAAGCTCAAAATGATGCTGAGCATAGCATCCAAGCCTAGATCGACCATAGCGCCATTGCCAAGTTCCAGCGCAGTCCCAAGCCCGGTTGCAAGCAGGGTCGGAATCGCCAACAGCATCGAAAATCGGGCGGCCTCGGTGCGCTCATATCCAAGCCAGCGCGCCATGGTGATGGTTACGCCCGAACGGCTCGCCCCGGGCAGAATGGCGAAAATCTGCGATAGGCCGACGAGAATGGCGTCGCGCCAATTCATGCCTCCGACCCGGCGTTCGAGAGATCCGATCCGATCGGCCCAATAAAGCAGAATGGCGAAAATCACATTGGCCCAGGCGATCACCGACAGGGTGCGCACCGTATCGACGACGCCGAGCTTGAGCGCGATAAAGCCGATCACGCAAATCGGCACGGACGCGCCGGCGAGAAAAAGCGCCCGCCTGGCGCGCGGGCTCGGTTTGCCGCGCGCCAAATCGAAACCACCCATGAAAAGCTCCACCACATCGTGACGGAAGTACACCACGACCGCGCACAGGCTGCCGATATGAATCGCAACATCAATGAACACCCCCTCATCGGGCAATGTCGTGAGCAGGTGAACAAGATTGAGATGCGCGCTGGAGCTGATCGGCAGAAATTCGGTCAGGCCCTGGATTATGGCAAGAAGCGTGATATGTTTAAGTGTCATGGGATAAGGAAAACCTTGGCTATCATGAGCCCACATGATCGGGCGTCGCCGGCCGATGAAATACCCGGCCGCATGCCGGGGCGCAAGGGGGTGTCGCCCGCATCCGCCTTCCGACAGACAAGAAAGTTCATGGCAAAACTTTATCATTTCCCCCTCGATCCGTTTTCTCGTCGCATTCGACTGGCTCTCGGCGAATACAAGGCCGATGTGGAATTGGTCGAAGAGCGTTCGTGGGAACGACGAGACGCCTTCCTGGCGCTGAATCCGGCAGGCGCGCCGCCGGTTCTGATCGAGGAGGACGGCAGCGCCATTGCCGGTGTGGAAGCGTTGTCGGAGTATCTCGAAGAGACCCGCGGAGTGAAAAATGGCCTGACCCTGTTTGGCGAAACCCCATTGCAGCGCGCGGAAACCCGTCGTCTCGCCGCCTGGTTCGATGTGAAATTCCACCGCGAAGTCAGCGCGCCGCTGATCCGAGAAAAGATTGAGCGACGCCTCGCCGGCCGCGATCGCGGCACGGGCATGGTGAATGTCAACGCCATCCGCGTCGCATTGCGCAATATTCGTGAGCATCTCGCCTATATCGGCGCTCTATCGCAAGCCCGCAACTGGCTTGCCGGCGACACTCTCAGCCACGCCGACCTTGCCGCGGCGGCTCATATTTCATGTGTCGATTACCTCGGAGACACGCCTTGGAGCGAGAACGCCGCCGCCAAGCAATGGTATCAGCGCATCAAGTCACGCCCGTGTTTTCGACCTCTGCTGGCCGATCGGATTCGCACAATGCCGCCGCCGAGATTTTACGCCGATCTTGATTTTTAGAGCATGATCTGAGCCGGGGAGAGCCGAGGATCGACAAGATTACGCGGACAAAATAAAGAGTCTAAGAGCGTCGGTTCGACCCAATCGGATCGAACGACGCTCTGGGATTTGGCGAGGGGCACGTTGCATGAACCGCCTGTTTTGCTTCGGTATGGGCTATACCGCGCGTAGACTCGCACAGCGCCTTCGGGCAGAGGGCTGGCGCGTCACCGGCAGCTGTCGGACGCGGGACAAGGCGCAATCTCTGCGCCGTGAAGACTTCACGCCCTTGCTGCTTGACACCGACCGACCCATCAAAACTCTTTCGGGACATTTGTCCGGCGTAACCCATATTCTTGTCTCGGTACCACCCGAAGGGGTGGGCTGCCCAATCGTTCGCCTGTATGGCGCGGAGATTGCACACTATGCCCGAAGAATCGCCTGGGTCGGTTATCTGTCCAGTACCGGTATTTATGGCGACCACGCAGGCAAAAAGGTTGACGAAGACACACCCCCCGTGCCGACGACACAACGCGGCCGTCGCAGGCTCAAGGCCGAGCGGCAATGGCTCGGCCTATACCGGAATTGTGGGCTGGCGGTGCATATTTTCCGGCTCGCCGGACTCTATGGGCCGGGACGCAACGCACTGGAACGGGTCAGAGCCGGGAGCGCCCGGCGGATCGTCAAACCGGGACAAATGTTCAACCGGATTCATATCGATGACGTTGTCGGAATCCTCAAAAGCTCGATCGACCGGCCGCGACCGGGGGCAATCTATAATCTTTGCGACGATGAACCCGGCCCGCCGCAAGATGTCATCGCTTATGCGGCGCGGCTTCTCGGTCGCGACCCGCCGCCGGACATTGCTTTCGACACTGCGGAATTATCCCCCATGGCGGCGAGTTTTTATGCGGAAAACAAGCACGTGGCCAATAGCCGCATCAAGAGCGAGCTTGGCTATAGGCTGCGCTATCGCACTTACCGTGAGGGGCTGGTCGCCTTGCTCGATCATACAGACCGTTGAGCGGGATGTTTAGAGGGAAGCGTGGGACGTCTTGCCATCCTGACGACAGCGCAAATTGTGCGGTTTTTGTTATGACCTCTACCGGAGTGAATTCTAATTTGGACCGCATTGATGTGATATTTTTGCATCACTACAGCAATGAATGGCTTGAAATTGTGGTTCGGCAACCAACATGGCGTAATCGGTCGCTTGACTTACAGGCTTAATTTAAAGAGTGATAGGGTGGGGCTTTGCCCCTTGTGAAATCACAAGTGCCGGAGGCGCATATTTTCTGCAAACGTGTCGATCCCGGCCACGGAGAACAAGGAGACCGAAACATCGCACGCAGACCATATAAGGCGCCACCGACCCGCAATGAGGGGCCGCGCGCCAATGAGCGCATCGAGGCAAGCGAGGTTCAACTGATCGATCACGAAGGTGCAAATCTCGGAATCATGGCCATTGCCGAGGCAATGAAACTCGCCGAAAATGCCGGGCTCGATCTTGTCGAGGTTTCAGCAAGAACCGTTCCGCCGGTCTGCAAAATCCTTGACCTTGGAAAATACAAGTACCAATCGCAAAAACGCGCCGCGGAGGCGCGAAAAAAACAAAAGACCATCGATGTCAAGGAGATCAAGATCCGTCCCAACATCGATACCCATGACTATGACATAAAGATGCGCCTGATGCGACGGTTTTTCGAAGAGGGCGACAAGGTTAAGGTGACGCTCAGATTCAGAGGCCGGGAAATGGCGAATCAGGACCGGGGGGTTAAGTTGTTGGATCGCCTGTGTGGCGATGTTGACGATATAGCAAAACCCGAGTTCCTGCCCAAAATGGAAGGCCGGCAGATGATCATGATTCTGGGGCCACGATGAGGTTGGTCTGTGACGGTCTTGCGGCCTATGGCCTTTCACGATTTCGATTGTGACGGCACTGCCGGTCGGCGGTTTTGTCAAGTGGATTTTTTAATCTGGCGCGTTTATGGCCCTTGCATCGCCGGTGGGCTCGGCCTATAAACCCTACTCATGTGTTGGAGTCGTGCCGACGGTTGCCGGGATATGCCGGTTGTCATCAAAGAGATGATCAAAGGGCGGTAGGCGTTATTTGTCGGGATTTTTGCTGGCCGCAAATGGAACTATTGCTCGCGGCTTCGGGGAAGTCGTTTCGTCATTGGAGGGGAAAAATGCCCAAGCTCAAGAGCAAATCCTCGGCCAGAAAGCGTTTTCGCTTCACCGGCACGGGCAAGCTGCGGGTCAAGCAAGCTTATAAAAATCACGGCATGATCAAACGTAGCCCCAAGCAGATCCGTCAGTTGCGCGGCACCGCCATCCTTCAGGAGTGCGATGCGAAAACGGTTCGCAAATTCCTGCCTTACGGGAACTGAGCCGGTACCACGCCAGAGCATAATCCGAGCCGCAAGCGATCGCTACGGATCGACAAGACTATGCGGCCAAAATAGAGAGTTTAAGAGCGCCGGTTTGATTCAATCGGATCGAACGGTGTTCTAGAACCTTGTAAAACTGAGGGCGTAAAGACTATGGCGCGAATTAAGCGTGGTGTTACGGCTCATGCCCGTCATCGCAAAGTCATCAAACAGGCCGTCGGTTATTACGGCCAGCGCAAAAACACCTTCCGCACCGCCAAACAGGCTGTCGAGAGGGCGGCGCAGTATGCCTATCGCGATCGGCGGCGGCGCAAGCGGATGTTTCGCGCTTTATGGATCCAGCGCATTAATGCCGCTGCGCGCGACAACGATATGACTTATGGCCGGTTCATCAACGGGCTGCACAAGGCCGATATAGAGATTGACCGCAAAATTCTGGCCGACCTCGCCTTGCACGAACCGGACACCTTTAAGTTCATGGTCGATCAGGCCAGAGCCGCGCTCTGAGCGTGTTTGGCGGCTCATACAAAATGTTTGTTACGATAAGGGCTTGCCAGACCAATGATTCCGGCTACGGCATTTCCTTAAATCCTCGGGGGCCTTCCAAGCCCTCTTGGCTTCAGCGGAGCCGATTGGGAAAAACCACGCCATGTGCACCAGCTCAGCTGACATCAAAAAGCTCGGCCAGGAGATTTTGCAAAATATTACCGATGCGGCGAGCGAGCTGGAAATCGAGGCGATCAGAGTAAGGGCGCTTGGCAAGAAGGGTCTGATTTCCGGGCAATTACGTGGTCTCGGCCATATGGGGCCTGAAGAACGCCGGGTGACGGGACGGCTCCTCAACGAGACGAAAGGCCGGATTGCCGAGGCCATTGTTGAAAGGCGCAACGCTTTGAAGATGGCGGCCCTTAATGACCGGCTGGCAGGGGAGCACGTGGATGTCACCTTGCCGGCGCGGCCGCGATCGCGCGGTACGATTCACCCAATCAGTCGGGTTTATGACGAGGTCATCGAGATTTTCGCCGATATGGGGTTCTCTGTCGCCGAAGGCCCCCATATCGAGGATGACTTCCATAATTTTACCGCTCTCAACATACCGCCGGAACACCCGGCGCGCCAGGAGCATGATACCTTTTATTTCAAGGTACGCGAGGATGGCTCGCGCATGGTCCTGCGTACCCATACCTCGCCGGTTCAGGTGCGTGTCATGCAGACCCGCGAACCGCCGTTTCGCGTGATCGCCCCGGGCCGGGTCTTCCGTTGCGATTCAGACCAGACTCACACGCCGATGTTCCATCAGATTGAAGGGCTGGTCATCGAAGATGGCATTCACCTCGGTCATCTCAAATGGGTGTTGGAGTCGTTTTGCGAGTCCTTTTTCGGCATTGAGGGGATAAAAATGCGCTTTCGCCCCTCTTATTTCCCGTTCACCGAGCCGTCCATGGAGGTCGATATCGGGTGTCGTTTCGACGACAACCGGATTCGCATGGGCGAGGGTGACGACTGGCTGGAAACCGCCGGCGCCGGTATGGTCCATCCCAATGTTCTAGAGGCTTGCGGCCTTGACTCCTATCGCCATCAGGGCTTCGCCTTCGGCATGGGGCTCGATCGTCTGGCCATGCTGAAATATGCCATTTCCGATCTGCGCGCCTTTTTTACGGCTGATCTGAGATGGTTGCATCATTATGGTTTTTCCGCCTTTGACACCCCGACTTTGGCGCAGGGTTTAAGTTGAGTGTCACCATTTCCGTTCTGCTCCGGTGCAATGAGACCGCGATCATGAAATTCACGCTTGGCTGGCTGAAAGACCATCTCGACACCGACGCCGGTATCGATGATCTTGTGCACGGCCTGATCGGCGGCGGCCTTGAAGTCGAAAGCCTGACCGATAGACGGCAAACTCTGGCTCCTTTCAGCATCGCCCATGTGCGGGCTACCCGCCGGCACCCCAATGCCGAGCGTCTGCAGGTCTGTGATGTCGAAACCGAAGCCGGGCTTGTACAGGTGGTTTGCGGCGCCGCTAATGCCCGCGCCGGCATAAAAGCCGTCTTCGCTCCTATCGGGACCCATATCCCCGGCACCGGTCTCAATCTCAAAAAGGTCAATATCCGTGGCGTGGAGTCAAACGGAATGCTGTGCTCGGAGCGTGAAATAGAGCTTTCCAATGAGCATGACGGCATTATCGAGCTTGCCGATGACAGCCCTGTAGGCACGCCGGCGGCCGTGGCGCTCGGTCTCGACGATCCGGTGTTCGATATTGCGATAACGCCAAACCGGCCGGATGCGCTCGGCGTTCATGGCATAGCGCGCGACCTTGCCGCCAAGGGGCTTGGAACACTCAAACCGCCGACGATCCCGAAAATCGCCGCCGCTCGAACATCACAGCTTAACGTCGCCTTGGAAACGCCGCAAGCCTGCCCGCTCTTCATCGCCTGGCCGGTTTGTCGGGTCAAGAACCGCCCTTCGCCGGTCTGGCTGCAAAACTGGCTGCGCGCTGTCGGGTTGCGCCCGATTTCGGCCCTGGTGGACATTACCAACTATATGACGCTAACCTATGGGCGTCCACTTCATGTGTTCGATGCCGACAGGCTGGCGGGCGAGACTCTCACTGTGCGCTCGGCGCATCGCGGCGAAACTCTCGACGCTCTTGACGGGCATAACTACACGCTTAAATCCGGCATGACGGTTATTGCCGATGCATCCGGCGCGGTCGGCCTTGGCGGCATTATCGGCGGCGAAACTTCAGCCTGCGGGCCGCAAACCGTCAATGTAGTCCTGGAAGTGGCCCTGTTCGATCCGGTGAGAACAGCGCGAACCGGCCGGTTGCTGAACATCCAATCGGACGCTCGCTACCGTTTCGAGCGCGGCGTGGACCCGCACTTCGCCGAACCGGCGGCGCAAATCGCCGTCAACATGATTGTGGAATTGTGCGGTGGAGAACCCTGCGCGCCGATCATTGCCGGTCAGCCACCCAATATTTCGCGTCATTATACCCTACGCAAAGGACGGGTGTGTGAGCTTACCGGCCTCGATCTGCCGTCCAAGCGAGAACAGGACATTCTTCAGTCACTGGGTTTTGAGGTAAACGAGACGGCGAGCGGGCTTGACTGCGTGGCGCCGTCATGGCGCCCCGATATTCACGGCGAGGCCGACCTTGTCGAAGAGATTTGCCGCATTGTCGGGCTTGACGCCGTGCCTTCCACGCCGATACCGAGGGTCTCAGCAGTGGCGCGTCCGGTGCTGACGCTTTCGCAGCGCCGCGTGCGCCAGGCGCGTCAGGCGTTGGCCGCGCGCGGTCTCGACGAGGCCGTCGCCTGGTCGTTCGCGCCTGCTCGCGCGGCTGAATTGTTCGGTGGGGGTGAGCCGCAACTCAAGCTCATCAACCCCATTTCAGCTGAGCGCAGCGATATGCGCCCCTCCATTCTGGCGACTCTGATGGCCGAGGTCAGGCGCAATATGGCGCGTGGACTCGAGGAGGTCGGATTGTTTGAAATCGGCCCGGTCTATAAAGGCGATCGGCCTGAGGACCAAACCCTGCATGCGAGTGGCGTGCGTCGCGGTATGACCGCGCCACGCCATTGGGCCGGGGATCGCCGAGGCGTTGATGCGTTCGACGCCAAGGCCGATGCGCTGGCCGTGCTTGAGGCCTGCGGAGCGCCGGTAGACGCATTGCAGACCACGGCAAAGGCCCCGGAGTGGTTTCACCCCGGCCGTTCGGGTACATTGTGCCTTGGGCCTAAAATCCCTCTGGCTCGGTTTGGCGAAATTCACCCTCGTATTCTGGCTGAGCTCGATGTGAACGGCCCCTTGGCGGGTTTTGAGGTCATGATCGACTCCCTTCCCCAAACGCGAGCTCAAGGCAAAGCCCGTCCACCGCTTGAGTTGTGCGATTTGATGGCGATCAAACGCGATTTCGCCTTTATCCTTGAACAATCGGTGGAGTCCGGCCAGGTGGTGAAGGCGGCGCGTGCGGCCGACAGGCAGCTTATCAGCGCCGTGAGCGTATTCGATCTATTTGAAGGCGCACAAGCCGCGGCCATCTTTGGGCCGTGCAAAAAATCACTGGCGATCGAGGTCACGCTCCAGCCGCGCGAACGCACCTTGCGCGAAGAAGACATCGAGGCCGTCTCCCGCCGCATCATTGCCAAGGTCGAGAAAGCGACCGGCGGCAAATTGCGCTGCTGACGGGCTGATGACTCTGCATGCGGGTAAATTCTGGAGCATAATCCGATCCGGAGAGAGCCGAGGATCGGCAAGATTACGCCAGCCAAAATAAAGAGTTTAAAAGCGCCGGTTCAATTCAATCGGATCGAACGGCGCTCCAAAGCGCGTCCGGTGAAAACCGGATCGCCGGACGTGCTTTTCACGGAAAAGTGGTGCGACCACTGCGAGTGGTGCGACCATTGCGAGTGGCGTGGCCACACCGTCCGGTTCACACTTTGCCTTAAGGGAATTGCTCTAAACATGGAGAGCGCGGCCGGCGACGCCAAGAGCGGCTTCCTTGACGGCCTCCGAAAGGGTCGGGTGAGCGTGGCAGGTCCGCGCCAGATCCTCCGCCGAGCCTGAAAATTCCATCAAAACCACCGCCTCGTGAATCATCTCACCGGCATTGGTCGCAATGATGTGAACCCCTAAAACTTGATCGGTTGCGGCATCGCTCAACAGCTTCACGAATCCGTCGGTGGTGCGATTAACCTTGGCGCGGCCATTGGCGGTGAAGGGAAACTTACCGACCTTGTAGTCGATCCCGTCAGCCTTGAGCTGCTCCTCGGTTTTGCCGACAAAGGCCACTTCCGGCGCGGTGTAAACGACACCGGGGATCACGTCATAATTCACATGCCCCGATTGACCGGCGAGATTTTCCGCCAGCGCCACACCTTCATCTTCGGCCTTGTGCGCCAGCATGGGACCGCGGACCACATCGCCGATGGCATAAATATCGTCCACGCTGGTTTTGAACCGATCGTCAATCTCGATACGGCCTTTGTCATCGGTTTTGACGCCGGCCTCCTCAAGGCCAAGCCCCGCAGTGTAGGCAACACGACCGATCGAGACCAGAACGACATCGGAATCGAGACTGCGCGTATCGCCGCCGCCAGCAGGTTCGACAGTGATTTTGACCCCATTTTTATGCGCTGTAACCTCACTGACCCGGGTGGACAACATGAAACTCAGCCCCTGTTTTTTCAAGATACGCTGAAATGTCTTCGCGACCTCGCCATCCATACCCGGCGCGATACGGTCGAGATATTCTACAACCGTAACCTCGGCGCCGAGCCGCGACCACACCGAACCGAGCTCAAGCCCGATATAGCCCGCGCCGATCACCAGCAGTTTTTTCGGCACCGCCTCCAGCGCCAGCGCACCGGAGGAGGACACGATACGCTTTTCGTCGATCTCGACCCCCGGCAGGCTCGCGACATCGGAGCCGGTGGCGATGACGATATGTTTGGCCTTGAGCAATTGTTTGCCGCCATCTTCCGCCGTGACCTCAACCTGGCCCTTAGCAACGATTCTGCCGCTGCCGTGAAAAGGTACGATCCCGTTTTTCACGAACAAAAAGGCCACGCCTTTGACATTGCCGTCCACGCCTTCATCCTTGAAGGCGAGCATTGTTTTCAAATCGAGTTTCGGCTTGTCGGTGACAATGCCCATGGGCCCGATCCGCTTTGCAACCTCGTCATAGGCTTCGGAGGCATGGAGAAGGGCTTTCGAGGGGATGCAGCCGATATTGAGACAGGTTCCGCCAAAGGTGGCGCGTTTTTCCACCACCGCCACTGTCATGCCGAGCTGGCTGGCGCGAATAGCGCAAACATAACCGCCGGGGCCGCTGCCGATGACAATAAGGTCGAACCGATCCGCCATGTTGCAAAAACCTTTCGCTCATTCGAGCCTTGCCAATGATGCAAGGCACAACGTTAATCCAATATCCAAAAGGGATGGTGTTTGCGCGCTCGGTTCAAAGATCGAGCAGCAACCTTTGCGGGGCCTCGATCATATCCTTGACTCTGACCAGAAAGGTCACGGCTTCGCGCCCGTCAACGATACGGTGATCGTAGCTCAGCGCAAGATACATCATCGGTCGCAACTCGATTTTGCCATCGACGGCGATCGCCCGCTGTTGGATTTTGTGCATACCGAGAATGCCCGATTGCGGCGCGTTGAGAATGGGGGTGGACATCAAGGACCCGTAAACGCCACCGTTGGAGATGGTGAAGGTTCCCCCCTGTATGTCTTCCAGCTTGATCTGTCCGTCACGCGCAGACGCGGCAAAAGTGCTAATGGTTTTTTCAATATCGGCGAGGCTCAAAGCATCGCCGTTACGCACCACCGGCACCACGAGGCCCTTGTTGGTGCCGACCGCAACCCCGATATGATAGTAATTTTTGTAAATAAGATCACCGCCGTCGATTTCGGCGTTGATTTCCGGAATCTCTTTGAGTGCCTGCACGCAAGCCTTGACGAAGAAACTCATAAAGCCTAGTTTTATGCTGTGCTTCTTCTCGAACAGCACCTTGTACTCGTTGCGCAGCGTCATGATCGCGCTCATATCCACCTCGTTGAAGGTGGTCAGCATGGCGGCGGTGTTCTGAGCATCCTTGAGACGCCGGGCGATGGTCTTGCGCAAGGATGTCATGCGTACCCGCTCCTCGCGCGCGGCGTCCTCTTGCCCGGCCTGTATGCGCGGCGCTTTGGCGGAGGGTTCATCGGCGCGAAGAGAAGCGTCGCCGCCTTGCAAATAAGCCAGAACATCCCCTTTAAGAATCCGGCCTCCCTTGCCGCTTCGCGAAATTTTAGCACTGTCGGTGCCTGATTCGGCGATGATCTTGCGCACCGCAGGCGACAGAGGCGGGTTTGCGGACGGACGCTCTTGAGTGTCGGATGACAGCGCAACCGTTTCGGTCGCTTTGGGTGGCGGCGTTTGTGCGCTCTTAGCTGTGGGCCGGGCAGTCGCAGACTGAACAGTCTCAGACTGGACAGTCGCGGGTTGCGCTGCCGCCACGGCACTGTCTTCGGCGATGCTGCCCAGGAGGGCCCCCACCTCCACCGTATCGCCATCCCGCGCGGCAATCTCGCGGATCACACCGGATGACGGGGCCGGCACCTCGATCGTGACCTTGTCGGTTTCCAACTCGACCACAGGCTCGTCGGCGCGAACCGCCTCGCCTTTTTTCTTGAACCAGCTGGCGATGGTGGCTTCCGTCACCGATTCGCCGAGAATGGGAACCCGTATTTCCGTCGTCATTGAAAACCCTCTTTCCTGGCGACAGCGCCGAGCGCCTTATGCGGCGCGGACCTTTGGTTTCGTCTTCCACTCGCCGGTCACGGAGTGAAAGCCTGGTCCAGAAACGCCTTGAGCTGCTTTTGATGGTTGCTCATCAACCCGGCCGCGGTGGCCGCCGAGTCTGGTCGTCCGACATAGCGCGGTCTTTTCCGCTTTGCCCCTACCCGATCCAGAGCCTGCTCAAAACGCGGCTGAACAAAGCGCCACGCGCCCATATTTTCAGGCTCCTCCTGACACCAGACCATACCGGCATTGGGAAAGCGAGCGAGCTCACTGCTGAGCGTGTCGGTCGGGAACGGATAAAGCTGTTCCAGACGCAACAGATAAACATCATTGCGCGCGCGGACTTCGCGCTCCTTGTAGAGATCGTAATAAACCTTGCCCGAACACAGGATCACCCGTTTAACCTTGTCGTCATCCGGCAATTTCACGCCCTGATTGTCAAGGGTCTGCGCATCGTCGCGCAACACCCGGTGAAACCGCGATTCTTCACCCATATCGGCCAGGGTGGAGACGACTTGCTTGTGTCTGAGCAGGGATTTGGGCGTCATGACAATCAGCGGCTTGCGAAAGTTCCGCAGCATTTGCCGGCGCAGGACATGGAAATAATTGGCCGGCGTCGTGCAGTTGACCACCTGCATATTGTCTTCCGCGCAAAGCTGCAGATAGCGTTCAAGCCGCGCCGAGGAATGCTCCGGCCCCATGCCTTCATAACCATGCGGCAATAGCACGACCAGACCGGACATTCTAAGCCATTTGCGTTCCGACGCGGAGATGAACTGGTCGATCACCACCTGGGCGCCATTGGCGAAGTCGCCGAATTGCGCTTCCCACAACACCAGACTCCTCGGCTCGGCGAGGCTGTAACCGTATTCAAACCCCAAAACCGCTTCCTCCGACAGCATGGAATTGATGATTTCCGCCCGCGCCTGATTGTTCCCGATGTGGTTGAGAGGCGTGTAGGTTTCCTCATTGTCCTGGTCGACCAGCACCGCATGGCGCTGCGAGAAGGTTCCGCGCTGCGAGTCCTGACCGGACAATCTGACCGGGTATCCCTCGACCAGCAATGACCCGAAAGCCAGATGCTCGGCCATCGACCAGTCGATTCCTTTCCCCTGGTCGATGGTTTTGCGCCGCCTGGCGAAAATCCGCTTGATGGTGCGGTGGACATTGAATGTCTTCGGGATCGTCGTCACCCGCTCGCCGATGAATTTGAGCCGCTCCACATCGACGCCGGTCACGCCGCAACGCGACCCTTCATCCTTAGGCTGGGTCAGACCGTTCCAGCGGCCGTCGAGCCAATCGGCCTTGCCCGGACGATAGCTGTCGGCATGGCCGAACTCTTCATCGAGCCGCCGGCGATAAGCGTCCCGCATCGACTCAACTTCGCTTTGGGTCACAATCCCGTCATCGACCAGCCTTTCGGCGTAAATTCCGGGCACCGTAGTATGTTCGGCAATCTTTTTGTACATCAAGGGCTGGGTGAAGGAGGGTTCATCGCCCTCATTATGGCCATGGCGACGGTAACAGAACATGTCGATCACCACCGGCTTGCGGAAAGTCTGACGAAATTCCGTTGCCAGTCTTGCCGCATAAACCACGGCTTCGGGATCGTCGCCATTAACATGGAAAATCGGGGCTTCGATCGTCTTGGCGACATCGGAGGGGTAAGGCGAGGACCGCGCATAAAGCGGGCTGGTGGTAAAGCCGATCTGATTATTGATGATAAAATGCATCGTTCCGCCGCAACGATGGCCGCGTAGCCCCGATAACGCTAGACATTCCGCCACGACGCCCTGGCCGGCGAAGGCGGCGTCGCCATGGATGAGAAACGGCAACACGCTGGTGCGTTCGCCATCGCCGAATTGATCCTGCGTGGCCCGCGCCTTGCCCATGACCACCGGATCGACAATTTCCAGATGCGACGGGTTGGCCATGAGAGACAAATGGACCTCATTGCCATCGAAACTGCGGTCGGACGAGCTGCCCAGGTGATATTTGACATCGCCGGAGCCTTCGACATGGCTGGAATTAGCCTCTCCACCACTGAATTCATGGAAAATCGCCCGAAATGATTTGCCCATGACATTGGACAGGACATTCAGCCTGCCGCGATGGGCCATGCCGAGCACGATACTGCGCACGCCAAGGTGACCGCCGCGCTTGACGATCTGTTCGAGCGCCGGAATCATGGCCTCGGCGCCCTCCAGCCCGAACCGCTTGGTTCCAGGGTATTTACCGTCAAGAAAACGCTCAAACCCCTCCGCCTCGATCAATTTGTTCAAAATCGCCTTCCTGCCCTCGACGGTGAAGGTGATGTGCTCCTCCGGCCCCTCGATGCGCCGCATGATCCAGTCTTTCTGCTCAGGCTCGGAGATATGTATGAATTCAACGCTCAAAGTCGAACTGTAGACGCGCTTCAATATGGCCAGAAGCCGGCGGATCGTCGCGCTTTCAAGGCCAAGCGCCGAATTAAGAAAGATCGGCCGGTCGAGATCCCGCTCACCAAAACCGTAAGCTTCAGGGGCAAGCTCGCTATGATGCTCATGGGGCTTCAGTTTCAGCGGGTCGAGATCGGCAATGAGGTGACCGCGGGTGCGATAGGCCCGAATCAGCATCATCGCGCGCATCGAATCGAGGGTTGCCTGCCGCAACGCCTCCGCCGACAGAGACTGCAAGCCCCGTCCGGTCGATTCGGCAATGCGTCCGGCCACGGTATCATGCGAAACTCGCCAGTTGGAATCGAGCGCGCTGACCAGCTCTCCGTTCGTCAATTCCGGCCAGTCCGGCCGCGTCCATGACGCGCCATTGGCCTCGCGCGCGGCGACGCCCGCATCATCATGCAGCGTGGAAAAAAAATTCCGCCACCCTTCATCGAGAGAATCGGGGTCCTGGCGATAGCGGGTGTAAAGCTGTTCAAGAAAGGCGGCATTGCCGCCATAGAGAAAGGACGTGCGTTGAAACACATCGTTGGAATCGTTCCTGGCCATCATCGTCTGGTCCATGGCGACGGCCCACGGACCACCCCTTTTCATATGGGTGACTACGTAATGAAATCAAGCTGTATCCAGACTGCTTTATATTTCATGAACGCTCATCCCCTTGTAATCAACCTTTCAGAATTTGCAACAGTGTCGCGCCGAGGGAAGCCGGCGATTTAGCCACCGTGATTCCGGCCTCTTCCAGCGCGGCGATTTTGTCGCCCGCGCCACCCTTGCCGCCGGCAATGATGGCGCCGGCATGCCCCATGCGCCGGCCAGGCGGGGCGGTCACCCCGGCGATAAAACCAACCATCGGTTTTTTGATTTTGGACCGTTTGATGAATTTGGCGGCCTCTTCTTCCGCCGAACCGCCGATTTCACCGAGCATGATCATCGATTCGGTTTGAGAATCGGCAAGGAACATATCGAGAACATCGATGAAATCGAGCCCCTTCACCGGATCTCCACCGATCCCGACGCAGGTGGACTGGCCAAGCCCGGCGGCGGTGACCTGGGCCACGGCCTCATAGGTCAGCGTGCCCGAACGCGAAACGATGCCGACCGAACCGCGCTCGTGAATATGACCGGGCATGATGCCGATCTTGCAGGCCCCCGGCGTAATGACTCCCGGACAATTGGGGCCGATAAGGCGGCTTTTGGAGCCATTAAGCGCGCGCTTGACCTTGATCATGTCAAGCGTCGGAATTCCCTCGGTGATGCAGACGATAAGCTCGATTTCGGCGCTAATCGCCTCAATGATCGCATCGGCGGCAAAGGGCGGCGGCACGTAGATCACGCTGGCATTGGCGCCGGTCTTCTCCTTTGCCTCGATCACGGTGTCATAGACCGGAAGGCCGAGATGGCCCCCCCCCCCTTTGCCCGGGGTGACGCCGGCGACCATTTGCGTCCCGTAAGCCAAGGCCTGCTCGGTGTGAAAGGTGCCGTTGCGTCCGGTCATGCCTTGACAAATGACTTTGGTGTCATGATCGACAAGAATACTCATCAGGCGGCCTCTTTCACGGTATCGACAATTTTGCGCGCGGCGTCGCCCAGCCCATCGGCGGCAATGACATTGAGACCGGATTTTCGGAGAATATCCTTGCCATCATGCACATTCGTGCCCTCCAGACGCACGACGAGAGGAACCTTGAGACCAACCTCGCGAACCGCCGCGACCACACCTTCGGCAATCACATCGCAACGCATGATGCCGCCGAAAATATTGATGAGAATTGCTTTCACATTCGGGTCGGCGGTGATGATCTTGAACGCCGCCGTGACCCGTTCCGTGGTGGCGCTCCCGCCGACATCGAGGAAATTCGCCGGTTCCTCGCCATGGAGTTTGATGATATCCATGGTCGCCATGGCGAGACCGGCGCCATTGACCATGCAACCGATGGTTCCATCGAGCGCAATGTAGCTCAACTCATGCTCCTTGGCTTGGTATTCCTTAGGATCCTCTTCCGCTTTATCGCGCAAATCCACAATGTCCCTGTGGCGGTAAAGAGCGTTTTCATCGAAAGTGATCTTGGCATCGAGGCAGACAAGGTCGCCCTGATCGGTCACGATCAGTGGGTTGATCTCCAGAAGACTCATATCCTTGGCCACAAAGGCCCGGTAAAGATTGGCGATGAGTGTGCCGCACTGCCTGACCCGATCGCCCTCCAAACCCAGAGCGTAAGCGATGTTGCGACCGAGACAGGGGCTGAAACCAACGGTGGGATCGACATGAAAGGTTCTGATCCGCTCGGGCATTTTGGCGGCAACCTCCTCAATATCCATGCCGCCTTCAGTCGAGACGATGAAGGCGATGCGGGCGGCGGCGCGATCGACAAGACAGGAGAGGTAGAGTTCGCGGGCAATCTGTGAGCCTTCCTCAATATAAAGCCGGTTGACCTTTTTGCCCCGCGGTCCGGTCTGATGGGTGACAAGCGTGGATCCTAGAAGCTGCTCGGCGGCGCGGCGAACCTCATCGGGCGATTTGACGATTTTAACGCCGCCGGCCTTGCCGCGCCCGCCAGCGTGAATTTGCGCCTTGACGGCGAAAACCGGTCCTTCAAGCTCTCGCCCCGCCTTCACGGCGTCATCGACGCAAAAGGCGGCCATGCCGTTCGGCACCGGCACATCGAAGCCGCGCAAGACGGCCTTGGCCTGATATTCATGGATATTCATATTCGGTTCGACTCTTCGTTTAAGGAAATGGAGTGGGTAAGGTCATGACGGCGTCATGAAGACATCAACTCTTGCGAGCATTGGACCAGCTCTCGCACCGATTGCACGGATTTTTCGAACATGGCCCGTTCATCTTCGTTGAGCACAACCTCGACCACGCGCTCCACGCCACCAGAGCCGATCACCGCCGGCACGCCGACATAAAGATCCTTCACCCCATATTCGCCATTGAGATGAACCGCACAAGGCAGGACCCGTCTTTTGTCCTTGAGGTAGGCTTGCGTCATGGCGATGGCCGCAGCGGCGGGAGCGTAATAGGCCGAGCCGGTTTTGAGCAGCCCGACAATTTCGGCGCCGCCATTGCGGGTGCGCCGGACAATCTCCTCGATACGCTTATGCGTCGTCCAGCCTGTGGCGGCAAGTTCGGCGACGGGAATTCCCGCCACGGTGGAGTAGCGCACCAGCGGCACCATTGAATCGCCATGTCCACCGAGCACGAAGGCGCTGACATCCTCCACCGAGACCGAAAATTCTTCCGCCAGGAAATGGCGAAACCGCGCCGAATCGAGCACGCCGGCCATGCCGACGACCTTTCGCGTTGGTAGGCTAGAGCTTTTTTGCAAGGCCCAGACCATGGCGTCGAGCGGATTGGTGACGCAGATGACGAAAGCGTCGGGCGCATATTCGCCGATGGCCTTACCGGCACTGCCCATGACCTTGAGATTGATTTCGAGAAGATCGTCACGACTCATGCCGGGCTTTCTCGGCACGCCCGCGGTCACGATGACGACATCGGCGCCTTTAAGCTTTCCGTAGTCGTCGCTGCCGGAGCAGCCGACATCGCAGCCTTCGACCGGCATGGACTGGGCTATGTCAAGCGCCTTGCCCCGCGCCATGTCGCCGACAATGTCGAAGATGACAATATCGCCCAATTCTTTCAGACCGGCGAGATGGGCGAGCGTGCCGCCGACCATGCCACCGCCGATGAGGGCAATTTTCGTTCGAGCCATTTGGATTTCCTTAGATCATAGGGGGTTTCACGGGTCTCAACCGCCATAGGACTTATACTCTTATCGCGCGGGCGATAAAGAAAAAAGCAAAATTTGGCCGCAAAACCCGGTAAAGCCGATTCGCAACGGTTGGGTATCGTCATAACAGGTGCTATAGTCTTGCTCCGTCAAATTAACATCTCGTTTGAATTTGAAAAAGGGGAGCACCCATGCAACTGGACGCTATCGCCGTCGGCAAAAATCCGCCTGAGACCGTCAATGTCATTATCGAGGTCCCGATCGGCGGCGACCCGGTCAAATATGAGATGGACAAAGCCTCCGGCGCGATGGTCGTTGACCGGTTCCTTTACACCGCGATGCACTATCCGGGCAATTATGGTTTCATTCCGCACACGCTGGCCGATGATGGCGATCCGCTCGATGTGCTTGTCGCCAACCATCGCCCCTTAATGCCCGGCGCGGTGATTGGCTGTCGGCCGGTGGGGGTGTTCTTCATGCGCGACGAATCGGGGGAAGATGAAAAAATCATCGCCATGCCTTCGCCCGAAATCACTAAACTCTATGACCAAGTGAAAAGCTATAAGGATTTACCTGAGATTCTCCTCAATCAGATCACCCATTTTTTCACCCATTACAAGGACCTTGAGGAGGGCAAATGGACGGAAATCATCCGCTGGGGCGGTTCGCAAGAAGCTCATGAAATCATTATGAAGAGTATCGAAACCGCAAAATCCGGCTAAAGATCGAGCAGACGAGACCGGCGAACATCTCCTCCGGCGGCCCCGCAGCTTAAAAAGCGCCGGCAAAATAGTAGATGACGAACCGTTTCACGAATAAAAGCCCCAGAATCAAAATAACCGGTGAAATATCGATACCGCCGAGATTGGGCAGGAAACGTCTGATGGGCGCGAGCAGCGGCTCGGTGAGAGCGTCGATCACCACTGCAATCTGGCGTATGACCGGATTGCCGAGATTGACGATATTAAAGGCGAACAGCCAGCTTAAGATCGCCCCGGCAATGATAATCCAGGTGTAGATGTCGATCAGCGTCAGGATAAGCCAGAAAAAGGGATTCATGGGATGGGTCTGCCCTTATGTGCTCGCCAAGCTTGCGTGTTTGTGGCTCTTAGAGGCTTACAAGCCGTAAGATTGCGCAAGATGTAACCTTGCCGCGGCGCGAATGCAAGCCCGCCATCCGCGCTTTCGCGAGAAGGCGCTGACGCCGTCCCTGCGGCTTGACAGCCCGGCCCGCGCCCGCCTAGATGATACATACGCCTTCATGGGGCCGTAGCTCAGTCGGGAGAGCGCGACGTTCGCAATGTCGAGGTCAGGGGTTCGATTCCCCTCGGCTCCACCACGTTCCCCGCGCGGCTTGATTCGCTTTGCCCACAGCCCTATTATCCCGCTCTCCTGCAACATCCCGTCATGAGGTCTTAAGATGAACGCTCTTTCCGATTTTCCGATCGCCAAACGCTGGCCGCCGAGGAATCCCGACATTTTGCACCTTTATTCGTTCCCGACTCCGAATGGGGTCAAGGTCTCGATCATGCTTGAAGAGGCCGGCGTGGCCTATGAACCCCATTGCATCGACATCATGAATGATGAAACCTGGACGCCGGAATTCCTGTCACTCAACCCCAATGGCAAGATTCCGGCCATTCTCGATCCCGACGGCCCCGGGGGCAAGCCGATCGGCTTGTTCGAATCCGGCGCCATCCTGCTTTATCTGGCGGAAAAGACCGGCCGATTTCTGCCCACCGATCCGATCATGCGGACCGAAACCATTCAGTGGGTATTTTTCCAGATGGCCGCCATCGGCCCGATCTTCGGGCAACTGGGGTTTTTCCACAAATTCGCCGGTCGCGATTATGAGGATAAGCGTCCGCGCGATCGTTACGCCAAGGAATCGAAACGCCTGCTCGGCGTACTCGAAACCCGCCTTGAGAGCCATGACTGGATCATGGGAGATGAATACACCATTGCCGACATGGCGACCTTGGGCTGGGTGCGGAATTTGGTTGGTTTTTACGATGCCGGGGCGCTGGTGGACTATGACAGGCTGAAAAACGTTCCGGCCTGGCTGGAGCGCGCTCTGGCGCGCCCGGCGGTGCAACGCGGCCTTGAAATTCCAGCCCGGCCATGACGGAATCCACCGGCCGGACGCCTGAACGGGTTTGAACGCAAAGCCGAGCACGGGGGCCTCGACAGGCATGACCGGCCGGTTCATCTTCTGTCGCATGTCTTGCGACCGGTCCGATATTTCACAGACACGACACCATGGCAAGCTCGAAGAGCGGCCGCTGAAGTCCTTAGTTTTTCAGATGCGCATGCAACCATTCAAGCACGCGTCCAATCGCGATCACCCGTGCTTCCGGATTGGCCCCCTGGTGAACCTCCCTTGTCTTGTAGCTGCCTGCCATGCGCGCGTGAAATTTCATGTACGGATGGTCGAAATCATGCCAGGCGCCGGCGTAAGTGTCGATAAAAATCGGGGCGCCATCTTGTTTCAAGGACATTTTGACCAGTTCCCGACAAAACTCGGCCGGAGTTCAGTCGTCGCTTTTGCCATGCTGAATCAGGGTCGGAATTCTGGCGCTGAAATTCTTGTGATATTTTGTTCCTCCAAGGCAACCTGGATAAAAGATCACGGCCGTCTTGAAATCATTTCCCTCAAGCGTGGTTTCAACGGGGCTCCCATTGCGGACATATTCGAGAACCGCCTGCGCTCCGTTCGACCAGCCCATCAATGCGATCCGCTCATAATCGATGTCATGTCGCGACTGAAGGTAAGTCAATGCTCCTTTCGCATCATATGGGCGTTGTTCCCAATAGTGGATCGGTCTTTGAGAAATGGGGATTTCACATAGATCGCCAAGCCCACGGGAAGCAAAAGAGCTGGGTAACAAAACCGCCCAGCCCCGCCGATGCAGAATATCTATCCACGCCTGTTCCCGTTCGGGAATCCTACCGTTTTTGGACAACCCGGCGCAACCATGAAGCATCACCACGGCGGGCGCTGGCGTAGGAGCGATTTTCGGTGGGGCAATAAAAATGCCGCGAATCTCTTCTCCGGCCGCACTTTTGAACGTAACATTGTCTTGAGACGGCTCACAAATCGTGTGTTCGCGGATTTCGTCTTGCCGGTTTGCGCGCAGCGTCGTTTTGCAGGAAAGACAACTCTTGCCATTGTCATCAAAATAGGTTCTCAACAGCGTCACCGCGCCGGAATGGCCGTTGTGAGGATTTCGCCAACGGCCGGTCCCGTTGTTGGAATCGTGCTCAAGCGTTTCGGTTAGGGTGCGTTTAGCATAGAGTCTGTCGGTGCCGTCCAAAGCTTCTCCCAAGTCGCTTCCGGCCCAGATGTCGTTCAGTCCGGCGGCAGTGAGCGCAAGCCGATTATTACCGTCGGTTCCGTATCCCCACATCGGCACTTCATGAGCACACGCGTAAGCCATGAGCATAGCATATATAACGGTGAACGTAACAGGTTTTATAATTTTTATCATAAAACTTCTCAATTTACCGACGAACAGAACTTATGGTAAGATCAATATCATTTGAAGTCAAATCTCACCATCTTCCCGTTCGACCACAGCGTATAGCCTCACTCGACCGGCGAGGAATATTGCCTATATGCTACAGCTTTTGCGAGCGGGTCCAATATTGCCTTGATTGCATCTCCACAAGGCGCGATGCGGCGCGGCGAAACCACAGAGCCTCATCGCCACAGGCATGCAGCTCGCGCGGTTCGGCTTCGGCGCAGGCGACAAGACGGGTGTTGTTGTCATAGAGCGTATCGATGAAGAGGATAAAACGGCGAGCCTCATCACGCGCATGGGGTCCGATTTTCGGTATGCCGGTGACGAAGATGGTATGGAACGCGCGCGCAAGCGCTAGAAAATCCGCTGGGCCAAGTCGTGTTCGGCATAATTGCGCGAAGGAAAACCAGGCCAGCCCGTCGGTGGCGCGAGGCACGTAAAGTGGACGTCCCTTCACCGTGAGCGTGCGCCTTGAGCCTCGCGCCCCGCCGGACAGCCGGTGCCACAAGCTCTCCATCCGCTTGAGCGCCCCCGCGTCGTCAGGCGTGAGATAAATCGGCATGGTGTCGCCATGGGCAGTGCGATAGTCTTTCTCCCCGTCGAGCGCAATCACCTGGAGTTTCGCTTGCATCAGGGCGATGAATGGCAACACCAAATCCCGATTATGGCCATTTTCATAGAGATGCCCGGGCGCAACATTGGAGGTTGCGACCATCACCAGGCCATAATCGAATAGAGCCTGGAACAATCGACCGAGGATCATCGCATCGGCAATATCGCCGAGATGAAATTCGTCGAAGCACAACAGCGTCGCCTGAGCGGTAATGTCGGCGGCAATGTCGGCGATCATATCGTCATGGTCTTGACGGCCTGTCTGACGCCGGTGATGGATTTTGTCATGAACTTCCTGCATAAAGCCATGAAAGTGAATCCGGCGGCGCGGCGTGACCGGCGCGACTTTAAAGAACAGATCCATCAACATGGTCTTGCCGCACCCGACCACACCATGAATGTAAAGGCCCCGGGGCGTTTGCCTGGTCGTTGCCAAGCATTCGGACAACCTGCCAAGGCCGCGGCGTAAGGGGGCGGGCCGATAACCGGCGAGAGAACGGGCCAGACGATCGAGCGCGGCGGCGACACGGTCCTGCGCCGGATCGGGCCTAAGCGTGCCCGCCTTGATGTTGTCGCGATAGCTGTCCAGAACTGAAAGCACCATGAGCTCCGGTTTGCAGGCTTTAAGGCCGATTCATTTCGTCTTGGTCGGCGCCAATTCTGGTCTTCGGCTCCTTTTGCAATGCCGCGCAAGGGGCATCATTGTCGCGAGCCAGTCGCCGCCAGTCAGGCTGGCAGGACAGATTGGCGCAGATAAAATGGGCAATCGTGGAGGCCGGCAAGGCATGGGCGCGATTGAGAAGATGGCCGGAAGCGTCCGCGAGCACGCTGACCAGCATTGCCGCGAGGCGGCCATCGAGGGTAAAGACCGGCCCGCCGGACTCACCCTTGCGGATCGGCAGCATCAGCACCATCGCGTTACGGTAGCCGAACTTGCCATAGTGCACCGGCCGAGCGAAGCTCATTGACGCCACCTTGCCGATCCGCGCGACATCGCCTCGCCCATGAGGGTGCCCGAATGATAATATTTCAGTTCCTTGCGCCAGGCACTCATCGGCCACCGGCGTGACCGGCACCACATTGCTCTCGTGTTCAAGTTTGATAAGAGCGATATCGGGAATGTGGGAGACGGCAACAACCCTGGCTTTGCCGACATGCCCGTCCGGCAGGGTGACCTCGACCGGCGCCCCGGGTTTGAGCGCGACATGGCCAGCCGTGATTAGATTGCCGCGCCGGTCAACCATGAATCCGCTGCCTGAAATCCTTATCCCGGACGGAATCTTATTGCCGGTTTTTGCAGAAACCGGGACCGCGGCGACCTGAATGGTGACATAGGATGCGCTCGCCGCGCTCACCACCGGCACAATGTCGCCGGCCGGCGCTCCGGCTGCGTTCTCAGACCCAGTTTCGACAGTTATGACGCGCGGACGCACAGGCCGGGAGGCGCAACCTGCAAGCAGCCCCAGGACAACAAGGATAAAAGCCGCTTTCACGAGAGAGGTCATTGGGCGGGTGACAGGAATATGGATGTTGGACCCACTTGCGACTTCAGGGCCTGTTAACGCTCGGGATTTGGAGCGCTGTATAAGCGAAAATCGTACAGTTCCAGGAGCAAAAAGCGTCTTACCCTTTCAAGCCTTCGCGGCGCCAAAATGGGCGATTCTCGCCATATCCCTGTTGGATACGACGGATTTTACCCCTAAAAAGCGCGTCAAAGCCCTTTTGTGGAGCGCCAGATCCACGGCACGTTTTTCTTCTAAAAGCAGCGGAAAAATCCGTCCCGCGCCCCGCGCCCTAGAGCGGTATTTGCGTTCAAATTGAATCGCAATACCGCTCTAACATTCTACCTCATAAGCATAATCTTATCCGATCCTTGGGCTATCGCTTGCGGCTCGGATTATGCTTTAAGCTCAAGCGTTAGCAGGCCCTGATACAACCCGCTATACGCAAACCGGCCTTGCAAGGCAAGAGATCACAGGGCTTTTCCGCTTGACGCACCGAAAAAGGCCGACCCGTTGCCGGGTCGGCCATGCATTTTCAGAGCTTTCAGACCGTCACAGGACTAGAAATAGAACCACGTCCCGAAGCTGACCTGGAGACTCCCCTCGCTCTCTTTGGTAGAAGCGTCTTTGTAATATCTCCGCTTGGCATAGGCGGCTTCCCAGCCAAGTTTCAGCTGATCGACAGGTTTCCAGAACAGGTTGGCGGTCAGGCTGGTGATATCCCTGGTGACGCTCTTTTCTTCACCCGCGCCGTAATAGGCTTTGGCATAATCAGTCACGTCATCCTTATTCGGCTTGGTCCAGCCCCAGCCAAGATTGACGAAGGTGGCCTCCGACAGGTTGAAGGTCACACCAGCGGCCACACCAAGGGCGGCAATGGGGTTGATCTTGCTCGAGGCGTCTACGGCGTCTACGGCGGCTTTGGCGTCTACGGGGGGTACGTAGCCTTCGCTGCCTACAGTCCCTACCGCCGGCTTCGCCTTTACCTCCGACTGCGCCGCTACCGCCGCTGTATCCACGACATAGGCAGCTGGGCCAGAGCCGATCAGGTAATTGCCGAGCCCCTTGCCGTATATTACCGAGGCCGTTATTTTCGCGATGTCGCCGAGACTGACATTGGCCGCGCCCTGAACACCCCAACCGAGCTTGTTCTCATCCTCGTAGGGCCCTTTTCCATCCGCTTTCGCCTTGTCGATATTGAGGTTGCGCAACACACCCCCCAGCTGGACATCATGGCCGCCAGGCAATTTATATTTCAAGGACGCATTCAGATCGGGGAGGTTGTCATGGGCACCTTCATATTTCTCCCCGTCAACGCCGACAATCTGAGTGCTTGCATCCCCTGTGGCATCGTTGAGGGCCACGGCGAAGGTCATTGGGCCGGCGGCATAGGCCAAGCGCAACTGCGGGTCGCGGGAACGATCGATCAGCCCGAATTGGTCGGCCTCCACCGCACCGATCCCGGTGTCGAGGGCAAAGAGACGGCTGGTTTGCCCCACGCCGAAGGTCAGATTCGGGGCGAAATCCCACTCGCCCCAGGCATGGCGGAATTTGAAGTCGTCACCATTGCGAAACTCGGCCTCCAATTTGGTCCTGATCTGGCCGATGGCGGTGTCGTTGGTTGACTTCACTGTCAGTCTTCCCCTCCCGACCATGCCGAGATTGTCGGACTTTTTGCCCTTCTCCAGCTTTTGAAGCGCCGTGGGGTCGAATGCCTGGTCGAAATCGTAATTTCCCCGCCCCAGAATGTAACCATGCACCGTAACGCTGCTGAGGGGCTTCAGCAGATCCGCGGTCGGCACAAAGCTCACGGCCTGATTGCCAATAGGCACCGGCAAACTCGCGAGTTTGCTGGCGGACGTTTTCAACTCATCGGCCTGGGCCGCGCCAGCCGTTACCGCAAAGGCCGCGCCGGCGAGAAGCGCGGTGCGAAATGTTTTCAGATATGTCATTTTAATCTCTCCAGTTCTGTTAGATCCTGATCGGAGTTCACGTCCACCAACCTTTAAAGCCACACTACGAGGGCAGCGCGAGTAGTTCAGCAGAACAACTGCGTGGACTATCTTCCATAGAAGCTGACCTGTCAATCATAATCCAAAGGAGACAATGTGAATTTCATCGTCATGTTGCAATTTTGCAACAGTCGGTAAGGTTCGTTTAAGACTTTGGCGCGGGGGGTATGGGCTTGCCCCCAAGCCTGTTCGCGTTTATCATCGGTCCCCAGGGCGCGGACAATGATTGCGAGAGGAGACATGCATGACCCGGTTCAAAGGCTCCATCACCGCGCTGATTACGCCGATGCGCAAGGGCGGCATCGACGAGACCGCCTTTGCGAGCCTTATCGAATGGCAGATCGGAGAGGGAACTCATGGCGTCGTTCCGGTCGGGACCACCGGCGAATCGGCGACATTGCGTCATGAGGAGCGCGAGCGCCTGATCGAACTGGCCGTCGAGGTCGCCAACGACCGCGTGGCGGTGATCGCCGGAACCGGTTCGAACGACACCGATGAAGCCGTGGCTCTCACCCGGTTTGCGCGAAAAGCCGGAGCGGATGGCGCCCTCGTCATCGTGCCCTATTACAACAAGCCCACGCAAGAGGGCCTTTACCGGCATTTCATGGCCGTCGCCGCCAGCGCCGAGATGCCGATCGTCCTCTATAACGTTCCCTCGCGCACTGTCGCCTCCATAGCGGTCGAGACTCTCGCCCGGTTGGCGAAAGACGCCCCGAACATCATCGGCATCAAGGACGCGAGCGCTGACATGACCCGCATTGCCGAGCAGCGTATGGCGCTTGGCGCCGAGTTCATCCAGCTTTCCGGCGACGATTCCTCAGCGCTTGGCTTCATGGCTCATGGCGGGCATGGCTGCATTTCCGTGACCGCCAATATCGCGCCGCGGCTCTGCGCCGATTTTCAGGACGCCTGTCTCGCCGGCGATTTCAAGAGAGCCCTTATGCTGCAAGACCGTCTGATGCCGCTCCATCTCGCCCTATTCGCCGAGACCAGCCCGGCGCCGGTGAAATACGCCGCAAGCCTCTTGGGCCACGCTTCGACCGAGCTGCGCCTGCCCCTGGTGCAACCCGGCGAAGCGACCCGCGCCAATCTGCGCCGGGCCATGAAAGAGGCCGGCTTGCTCTAGAGCATAATCCGAGCTTGCCAAGCGAGAAGCCGAGGATGAATAAGATTATGTGGACACAATAAAGAGTTTAAGAGCGCCGGTTCGATTCAATCGGGTCGAACGGCGCTCTGGAGCTTGAGTCCTGGGACACGATCATCATGACCAGAACCACCGCGGCGGATAAAACCGGGCGGAAAATCATCGCCGAGAATCGCCGCGCGCGATTCGACTACGACATTCTTGAGACTTTCGAGGCTGGTCTGGTTCTCACCGGAACCGAGATCAAGGGCCTGCGCACCGGCAGGGCAAGTCTCGGCGAATCTTATGCCACAACCGATGACGGCAATCTCGTTCTTGTCAATGCCCATATCCCCGAATACAAATCGGCCGACAGATTCAACCACGAACCGCGCCGCGCCCGCAGGCTGCTGTTGCATCGTAAACAGATCAACCGCCTTTCCGGCGCGCTTGACAAACAGGGGCTGACATTGGTGCCATTGCGGCTTTATTTCAACGAACGGGGCCGGGCCAAGTTGGAAATGGCCCTGGCGCGCGGGCGCAAAATGCATGACAAGCGCGAGGTGGAAAAGACCCGCTCATGGCAGCGCGAGAAAGCCCGGCTTCTGCGCCACAACGGCTGAAATGGCAAGCCTCCACCCAAGCCGCCCGACCTCCCGCATCATCGGCGTAAACGATCCTTTAAGGTTTTCGCGGTGAGGTGAGACTCGTTCCTAAATGGCCGAGCCGACATAGAGCATAATCCGAGCTTGCCAAGCGAGCCGAGGACGATCAAGATTATGCTTACAAAACAAAAAGCTGGAGCTCGATTGCGATTCAATTTGAACGCAATCCGCTCTAGTCAGACAGGATGCTCCATGAAAACCGGAAACGGCGACGCAATGCCCAGCGTGCAAGAGGGGCATAGTATAGAAAACTTTCTTGAAATGATGAGCGTACAGCGCGGCGCGGCGTTGAATACGCTCAAAGCCTATGAACGCGATCTCATCCATTACGCCGGTTTCCTTGGCCGACGCGGCACGACCTTGTCGAAATGCACCAGCGACGATATCGCCGCCTATCTCGCCGATTTGGAAGCGAGAGGCTTTTCCGCCTCCAGCACGGCACGCCGGCTTTCCGTGTTGCGGCAGTTTTACCAATTCCTTTTTGCCGAAGGGACAAGAAAGGACGATCCCACCGCCATTATAGACGGCCCGCACCCCGGTCGGCCACCGCCCAAAATGCTGTCCATCGCCGAAATGGACCGTCTTTTGGCGCAGGCCCATCAAGAGGCCGATACCACTGGACAAACCCCAGCGTTCAAGGCGGTACGGCTCCTGTGCATGACCGAATTGCTCTACGCGACGGGATTGCGCATTTCCGAACTGAGCGCCCTGAAGCGGCACACGTTCACAGCCGATGACCGCATTGTGACCGTGCGCGGCAAGGCCGGACGCGAGCGTCTCGTTCCACTGGGCCGCGCGGCGCGCAAGGCGCTCAGTCGCTACCTGGAGGCAATACGGGCAGCCGGTCGGGCCGACAGCTCGTGGCTTTTTCCCTCCCGTGATAATCGCAAACACATGACCAGACAGGCCGCCGCCCGCGATCTTAAAGCGCTCGCCATCCGCGCCGGCCTGCCGGCGCACAAGGTCTCGCCCCATGTACTGCGCCACGCCTTTGCCAGCCATCTTTTGGCCGCCGGAGCCGATTTGCGCACCGTTCAGCAGATGCTTGGCCACGCCGATATTTCAACCACCCAGATTTACACCCATATCTTGAGCGATCGGCTGAAAGACGTAGTCTTGTCCAACCATCCGCTCTGCGGCAAAAGGGCAAAAATGGGCGAGGCCGCGAGTTGACAGGAATCAGGGAACCCGCCAATGTGGCGCCGGTTATCTTAGAAGGACAATCGCGAGCAGGACTTTCCCGTCAAGGTTTCAGGTCATCTATGGACACGATGCAGATATTTCTCGATTTCGAGGCCCCGGTGAAAAAACTCGAAGGTCAGATCAGCGCGTTGAAAGCGCTCGCCGCCGAGGAAGGGGCCGAGAGTCTTGAAGAGGAAGTGCAGGCGCTGGAACATAAGGCCCAGAGAAGTCTTGAGACTATCTACGGCAATCTTGACCCCTGGCAGAAGGCACAAGTCGCCCGCCACCCCGAACGCCCGCATTTTCTCGACTATGCTGAGGCATTGTTTGAAGATTTCACGCCGCTGGCCGGCGATCGAAAATTCGCCGAAGACCGCGCTGTTCTTGGTGGCCCGGCGCGGTTTCGCGGGCAAAGCGTGCTTATTATGGGCCATGAGAAGGGCCATGATACGGCCTCGCGCCTTGAGCACAATTTCGGCATGGCCCGGCCGGAAGGATACCGCAAGGCGGTCCGGCTGATGGAGCTTGCCGAACGCTTCGCATTGCCGGTGATTTCACTGGTTGATACCGCAGGCGCGTATCCGGGCATTGGCGCCGAGGAGCGTGGCCAGTGCGAAGCCATCGCGCGCTCCATCGATTGCTGTCTTGGGCTGAAAACCCCAGTCGTTTCTGTGGTGATCGGCGAGGGCGGTTCCGGCGGCGCGATTGCCATTGCGGCGGCCAATGAGGTCTTTATGCTCGAACACGCCATCTACAGCGTGATCTCGCCTGAAGGGGCCTCATCCATCCTGTGGCGTGATTCGGCACGGGCCGAGGACGCGGCAACCGCGATGAAAATCACCGCCCAGGATCTGAAAAACCTCGGGATCATCAATGCCGTTATTCCCGAGCCGGTCGGCGGCGCGCATCGCGACCCGGCGCGAGCCATCGCCGCGACTGGGGACGCTATTGACGAGGCACTCAAACGGCTTGGCCAGATGACACCACATGATGCGCGGCGCAAACGGCGTGAAAAATTCCTCGCCATCGGACGAGCGCTCTAGCTGTGGAGCCTCAATAGGTTGTCCTTGTTTAGGCCGAGGCGACTGATTGGCGTTTGATCT
>JBAJNN010000019.1:0-35203 GCA_036881905.1 Hyphomicrobiales bacterium
TCAAGAAGTAAAAAATATTCTCCCCGGCGCTCATTCGGCACCTTGGCGCGATAGGGGCCAAGACTGAACATCGCAATGGACGGCAAATCCGCATTGTCGCGCACGAGCCTGCGAAACCGGCTTCGCGAATGGGTGCGAGCCTTGATCTGGTACCGAAGACCGGACTCGTCGGTCGCATCATAACCTGGTGTGCGTGTGTCGGCGAGCGTTAGGCCAAGCAGGCGTGCCGCCTCGTATTCTCCGATCTTGCCGGTGATGCCGAGCGGTTTCCCTGTCAGCCGATAGTAGTCAACTGCGGCCTGTTTTGCCCTCGCAAGGATCTCGCCGATTTCTCCCATTGGCTTCGAGGTATCGGTCATGACTGTCCACCAGCGAGGAATTGATCATAGGTATCCCACGGTTCCTCGTCATCGATTTTGGCAAGAGGCGTGCCCTTCTCGAACTGCAGCAGAGAAACTGACATGCCGAGGCGATCCGAGAAAATAGCCAGCTCGCGGACGGGTTCGGATCCTCGGCTGAACGTCTAGATACCTGCCGGCAGTGCGATCGGTTTCGGCTTGCTGCGCGCCGGGGCCTATGCCGGCAATCGAACCGTCTGAGATTGGCATGCCCGAGGGTATGAAAATACCGCTCTTGTAGGCGGCAGTACTGGCTCGGCCCAAAAAAGGGCGAAGTCGTCGCGCGCCACGACCATGGCCGCCCGGGAGTCGGTGAACTCGATCCACTTGCGGACAGCGGCCAGAAGCAAGACGCCATATCGGTCTGTGACACGGCCCAGGAGGCTACGGCTCATTTCCTGGCCGTCGACCTGGGTGCGGGCGGTAATCGTCGATCGGCATGAGGAGATACGATGCGAAGGTGTCAGCTTCCTCCTCGCGTTCCTTTTCCGCATCCTTCCAGTGATTAGCCTGAAGCGGCAGGCACTCGAAATCGAAACCGTCGGGCAACTCGCCGTCGCGATAGTGCTCGGCCTTCAACGGCCGGCGATGGAGCATGTAATGCCCGAATTCGTGGGCGAGTGTAAAGCGCTCGCGGTAGCGGGGCTGGGTGCTATAGAGGATGTGCCAGCCTGGCTTCTTGCGCCGGGCTCGTAGCATGCCTTCAAAATCATCGATATCGACGGCCTTAACCGCCGTGATCGGATCTTCGTGATTGCGAGAGGCCTCGCGCGCTACGGGGGCGTCCGCACCGTCGAATACGACGGCAAGCGCGTCACCTACGCGAGCGACGGCGGGATGGTCGCCGCGCTCGCGGACCTCAACCGGTAGATTGTGGGCGCTGCGGGCGCATCTCCGTCGTCCGCATCCAATCCTCGAAAAGGCTCTGACCATGCGCAACTCCCTCCAGAACGGTCACACGGTCCGCGTCACCTGGCCCACGGGCGGCATCGCCTCGGGCGACGCGCTGATCGTGGGTAGTATCTTTGGCATCGCGGTCTATTCCTCGGCTGAGCCTTTAGCATTACGGAATACGGTCAAACCATTTGGATTACCGGAGAAATTTAGAAATCGGTTTAAAAAATAGCGTTATGTGTCAAGCCTAAATCATCTTTCAAGCTACAGCATCTGCAAGGCAGCCAGATATCTTTTAGTGCAAGAGGGGTACAACCAGTATCGGATCATGGGCATCCACGGCCATATTCATGCTAAAATCTCGGGAGTCTATACCAAGGGCGTCAAACGATGGAAAATGGCTAGGGACGCTATGCGCGCTCTGGCGGCTATCAAATGACAAACTGTCCCACAGCCCGCTCACGCGAGGGGGAAGAATATACCATAACTCATTGAAAAATTTATCATTTTTAAATGGGTGGTAGGCGCACGGGGACTCGAACCCCGGACCCGCTGATTAAGAGTCAGCTGCTCTACCAACTGAGCTATGCGCCTTAAAAGATAAACTCACCGCTAGTGACTTTATGCAACCTTTCTCGCTTGGCCACATATAGAGGGCCGGACTCTCACCAGCAATTTTTATTCCAATTTATCCAAGCCATTTATCAGGGCCTTCCGCGCGCTTGAGAAAAACTGTCGGCGAATCAAAACGGCGAGCACAATCACGGTACTCAGCATGAACATCAAGGGGCCAAGCATCCAGCCAAGATAGCCCAAGGCGAAGAAAATTGCCCGCAATCCGGCCGTGAAGTGTTTACCGGCCATAATATTGAGGGTCGCCGCGCAATCGGCAACCCGTTTTGCCGCGGCAGGATCGTGCTCCATACGCTCAAGCACCGGAATGGAGGCCACGACGATCGAGCAATAGTTGAAAAGCCGGTACGACCATCCAAACTTGAAGAATGAGTAGACAAAAATCGCCGTTAACCCTACGATCTTGAGTTCGACATTCGCACGATCGACACTCAACGCCACGGGCAAATCGGAAAACAGGTTGACGATGCGATCGGCCGAGCCGAGCAACCCCAGACACCCGCCAATGGCGAAAATCGTCGTCGAGGCGAAAAAAGCCGTCCCGTTTTGCAGGCCCCCCATGACCGCGGCGTCGGTAATACGCGTATCGCGGGTCAGCACGGTGCGCATCCATGCTTTTCGATGCTCGCCCATTGCCTGTGGCAATGCTCTGCGTGATACCCACACTGCGCCGCCGCCCAGCCAGGACATCCCGGCCCAGGCGCAAATGAACAGGATAAAGGCCATCACATCAAGCAAGGTCATGAGGTTTGCTGCTCCCCGGCCAAGCGCCGATTACGGTTTGCCTTAGCGGAACAGAATTAAGGTTTAACCCTTAATCGATGACTCCCGCCGGACGCCGCTTATCGCTTTAAATGGCGCGTCAGACGATTTTCAATCCAAACAATAAGGCTGCGCAATCCCTCAACGATGACCAGATAGAAGAGAGCAGCCCAGATATAACTTTGAAACTCAAAGCTACGTGAGTAAGCATAGCGGGTCTCACCCATCAGATCAAGAATGGTCACGATGGCGACAATCGCCGATCCCTTCACCATGAGAATGATCTCATTGCCATAGGGGCGAAGGGCGACGATGAGCGCTTGCGGCAAAACGATCTTGCGGAAGGCCTGAAATTTTTTGAGGCCGAGCGCGGCGGCGCTTTGATATTGGCCAAGTGGTACGCTTTCGATGGCGCCGCGCAGAATTTCCGCCTGATAAGCCGCCGTATTGAGCGTGAAGGCAAAGAGCGCGCAATTCCATGCATCGCGGAAAAACACCCACAGACCGATCTCGTCAAGCTGTTTGTGGAAGGCGCCTAAGCCGTAATAAATCAAAAACAGCTGCGCGATCAGCGGCGTGCCGCGGAAGAAAGCGAGGTAAAGGGTGGCCAGTTTGCGCAAAACAACACGCTTCGACATGCGGCCGAGAGCCAGGGGCAGAGACAGGAGCGCGCCCGAGCCGACGGAGATGACGACGAGGGTTAGAGTTGTCTGGACGCCGGAAAGATAGCGCGGACCATATTCAGCGGCATAGGCGGGTATCCATCGGTGAACGAGAAAGACCGTCAGAGCGACGGCGATCAATGCCCACAGGATCACAAGCCCCGCGCCCAGGATTCGCGCGCCATTCCATGGGCGCGGCGTCATGGGCGGCGGCGCTCGCGGCGATGTGATCGTTGCACTGATGCCCATCATACCACCTGCGACCGTTTCAGCCATCGTTCCATACGGCCAATGACGATGGAAGAGGCCATCGTCAGCAGGAGATAGAGCGCACAGGCAACGGCGTAAAAGAAGAAGGCGTCTCCGGTTATGCGCGCGGCAAGGCCAGTCTGGCGCAGAATATCCGGCAGTCCGATCACCGAGACTAATGCCGTGGATTTGAGAAGCTCCATCCACTGGTTGCCAAGGCCCGGCAGGGCAATGCGGAACACCTGCGGCGCAATGATTTTAAGCAGGGTCTGGCCGCGCCGCAAACCGAGCGAATCGCCGGCCTCATATTGAGTGTTGGAAATGGCCCTGAAGGCCGATAACAATATCTCCGAGGCATAGGCCGAAAACACGAGACCGAGGGCGATAAGACCGGCGACAAAGCTATTGATGTTAACGGCTGAGGCAACGCCCATCCATCGAAGAATCATCCAAATGCCGATCTGAAGGCCGTAATAGACGAGAAACATCGTCACCAGCTCGGGTAGGCTGCGAAAAATGGTCGTATAAATGTTGGCGGCCAAGCGCAAACTGCTCTCGCGACTTTGTTTGGCTATGGCAAGAAGGAATCCCATGATGAGACCGACCGGCAAGGTGGCGAGAGCAAGCGTCGCCGTGACCAGCATGCCGAAGGCGATCTCATCGCCATAGCCGGAATCGCCGAGCCCAAGCCAGGTCAGGTCAGAGTCCATAGGGTGCTATCGATTCCCGAACATTGTCCTTATGGCTGAAGGCCGGTTGGATGGTGGTGAGCCATCCGATCATTCGACGGCCCACCGACACATCACACCGCCTCTTCCTCAAAGACGGAGATAAAAGACCTCTTGCCGCCTCTTCAGGCCCCAACCCTGCCGATCCCGCCGAACCGCAACAGGCATGCGGCGGCATTGCCCGCCAACGGTCATTTTGCCCCCCACAACCGTGATCAATCGCCATAGACATCGAAGTCGAAGTATTTGTCGTTGATGCGCTTGTAAGTGCCGTTTTGACGGATAGTGGCAAGGGCCTCGTTAAACCACTTTAAAAGGGCAGTGTCTCCCTTGCGCAGCGCGCCGGCCATTCCCGGCCCGAAGATATTCAGATCGATCGGATAGGTACCAAGCAGTTTGCAACACGCCCCCTGATCGCTCTTGAGCCAATCGGACAAGACCACCTTGTCATCGATGATGGCGTCAAGGCGGCCATTGACGAGGTCCTGCTCGAAATCCTGCGGCGTTTGATAGAGTTTGAGCTGCGCATCGGGCAGATGCGCAGCGGCATATCGCGCGAAGGTCGTGGTTGTTTGCGCGCCGACGACCTTGCCCCTGAGAGCTTCATCGGTGATGGAAGCGATGTCTGAATCTTTCGGCACGACGAGAACCGCTGGTACACTCATATATTTATCGGTAAAGGCGACTTTCTTTTTGCGCTCGGGAGTCACCGAGACCGCCGAAAAGATCGCGTCGAATTTGCCGGCGAGCAGGGCCGGAATGATACCGTCCCAGTCCTGCTGGACAATTTCACATTCGACCTTCATGGTGTCGCAAAGGGCCCGGGCAATGTCGATGTCGAAGCCGACAAGCGTGCCATCGGGCTTGAGTTCGCTGAAAGGCGGGTAATCGCCTTCCGTTCCGATCCTGATCGTCTCAACTCCCCCCGCGTAAGCATTGCCAAGACACAGTGCGGCCAAAAGAGCGGAAAAGAGTAGGGGAACAGGCCTGACAAAACGTGCTTTCATCATGATTCTCCTTAAAACGCGATTTCTTCCTCATGAGGGAAATATAGCCAAACCCACCCGAACCGCGCAAGGCCCATCTGCGGGGATTGTCGTTCAAAGCGCCTGTGGCGGCAGGGCGTCTCAACCGTTCCAACACCCCATTTCAGTTTTTGGAGGCCGAACACGGGGCCCCAAAGCCTTCGCCACACGGTGTCGCTTTCCAGGCTATTTCCGGACCGAGCGAGCCGTTCAAACCGTTTATTTATGAACATCATTATAGAAAACCTGCCTGTCTTCGTTTTTTATGGATATTTCTTCTTTTTGTGATCCGGTTGAAAGATTACGTATGGCGGAAACTTCTTCCTCGGACAGCCCATCCTGCCTGAAAAACGTGTAAGACAACGTCACCGTATGAATGTTTTTCGAGTCTTCGTCTTCCAGTATGTCCTGGTCGATATAGAACAGCAAAGGCATACGCGCCTCCTCGCCCGGCTCAAGCCTCTGTTCGGTGAAGCAAAAGCACACGACCTTGAAAAAATACGGTCCGACCCAACCGGGCGTCACATTATAGGTTGCCCGCCCCACAATGGGATGATCGCTGATGTTCCTAGCGCGATAATACGCTTTGGTCGGCTCGCCGATATGAGTTTCGACCTCTTGCTGGTCCGGTTTGAATTCCCAGTCGAGACCCGGCGCGGTATTGGCGTCGAAGCGAACCGTAATCGGCACTTTCGTCGCCATTTTCCGCGAAATCATAACGCTGCGCCCAGTCGTGCCGCCATATCCCGTCTCCTGGCAAAACATCCGGTAGAGCGTCGGCGCATAAGACACAAGCACGATCATCATGAGCAGAATCAGGTTGATCGCGACCAAGGTGGCCGTCTTGCCCCCGCGGGCGGCGGCGCGCCGATACGTCATATCGCAACCTCGCTTATCGCCGCTTAAGGCTCACACCAGACAACCAAAATCCGACCTCCCCCCTTAAGAATCTCGCAAAACGGGTAAACCGCTTATCGCCCACCGGTAACCAAATCCGACATTCGGCACACGAGACCGCCCCCACGGCCTCACCGGCGCCCGAATTTCTTCATAATAGCAAAAGAGCCATTTTCACCGGCCGGGGGTTTTGGCGCTTCGGCTTGCTCTTTTCAGGCCACACTCGCAGAGCTTACGCCATCTGCAACGAAGATGCCATGTTTTCGAAAAAGACGCGACAATCGGCGCCGCCATGGAGTGGTTTCATAAAATTTTCCGGATGCGGCATAAGACCAAGCACATTGCCGGTCTCATTGAGAATACCGGCAATATTGCGTTGCGAGCCATTCGGATTGGCGCGAGCGCTCAATGCCCCATTGGCGTCGCAATAGCGTAACGCCACGCGGCCTTCGCCCTCCAGCCGGTCGAGCGTTTCTTCATCGGCGAAATAATTGCCGTCGCCATGGGCCACCGGGCAACGGATAACCTTATTAGGGCCGTAGCCTCGCGTGTAGGCGGTCTCATTGTTGTCGATTCGCAAATGGACAAGTCGGCAGACAAAACGCAACGAGGCATTACGCATGAGCAGACCGGGCAGAAGGCCGATCTCGGTCAGAATCTGAAAACCATTGCAAATGCCGAGCACCAGAACGCCCGAATTGGCCTTGCCCACGACATCGGCCATGATCGGCGAATGCGCGGCGATCGCGCCGCATCTGAGGTAATCGCCATAGGAAAATCCCCCCGGCAAAACCACCAGATCGACATCCGGCACCGTCCTCTCACCATGCCAGACGAATAGGGGCGGTGTGGCGAAAACCGAATGCAGCGCGCTCGCAATGTCACGCTCACGGTTGGAGCCGGGGAAGACGATAATGGCGGATTTCATCGCTTGAAAAGCCCCTTTGGCACGATCAGCGCGCAAGCTCGATGGTGTAATCCTCAATCAGCGTATTGGCGAGAAGATCGCCGCACATCGCCTCGACTTTCATGCGCGCGCGTTCTTCATCGCTTTCTTCAACGTCAAGCTCGATGTATTTGCCATGGCGCACCTCATCGACGCCCTTAAAACCGAGCGCATGCAACGCATGCCCGATGGCCTTGCCCTGCGGATCGAGAACGCTATGTTTAAGGGTAATGGTAATTTTAGCTTTCATGATTTCGTATCACTTCTCTCGATCGGTGTTGACGAGGATCGGCCGGGGGCGATTGCCCGGTTCGCCGCGAGTAAGAAGCCCGAGACGACAGGCCACTTCCTGATAGGCGTCCATAAGTCCGCCGAGCGACTGGCGAAATCTGTCCTTGTCCAGCTTTTTATCGGTTTCGCTGTCCCATAAACGGCAGGAATCCGGGCTTATTTCATCGGCCAGAATCACTCGCGTCACGTCATTGTCATCATGGCGTCCAAATTCCAACTTGAAATCGACCAAGCGGATCCCGACGCCGATGAACAAACCGGTCATGAAATCATCAATCCGCGAAGCAAACTTCAGCATGTCATCTATTTCCTGTTGGCTTGCCCAGTTAAACGCCGTTATATGCTCTTCCGAAACCATGGGATCGCCAAGCTCGTCGGATTTATAGTAAAATTCCACGATGGGGCGCGGCAAGGCGACGCCCTCCTCAAGGCCAAGACGCCCGGCGACCGACCCCGCGGCGATATTGCGCACCACCACTTCCAAGGGAATAATATCGACCTTGCGGATCAGTTGCTCGCGCATATTGAGGCGGCACAGGAAGTGGGTCGGGATGCCGACAAGGGCAAGCCTGGCGAAGATGAATTCCGATATCCGGTTGTTGATGACCCCCTTGCCCTCGATGACCTGATGTTTTTCGTTGTTGAAGGCTGTCACATCGTCCTTGAAATGCTGGATCAGGGTGCCGGGCTCAGGCCCCTTATAGAGAATCTTTGCCTTGCCCTCATAAATCCGACGGCGGCGGTTATTCATAAGTTATCCTCTTCATTCCTCGCGACGGAGATTGCAGGTGCTATTTTGATGGTTCGGTTCATACTTAGGAAATTGATGGATAACAACGCTATGGGTCAGGCGAGTGCCGCCATCAATAGAATCAATAAAACGTTTTGCGCAGGGGCCGCGGACAAACTGAGCCGCCGCTGCTACCGCACAGTCCCTATCGGTCCACCATAAGAGTTCAGTCCAGCTATCGGTAACTTCCGTATATGCCACCTGCCGACAAATAAACCCGGTATATGAGCTCAGTACATTGTCTGCCTCGGCAAGGAGACCTAATATTGCGTTTGTGTTCAGACTCCGATGGAACTTGAAGACCACCTTCTCCAGAATCACTTTACTCTGCTCCCGCGATGTCGTCCGGCAAGGCCATAAGGGAAGTCCGCTTCCTCACAGGATGAGATTTCAGGCCACCCAAACCGGTCCATATGGTCACGAGTCGCTCAATACGCCATGCGATCCCATTACACAATGTCGCCATGTCGCTTGCAACCCTTTTTTCAGGGGCAATCATATCGGAATCTTTCCCGCGAGATAAACCAAAGCATATATCGCCCGACCTTGAGAGGAAGGTCAACCCTTTGGCCAAGGCGTTCTGAGCGCCGGGTAGAAGGCAATGCGGTCGGCGAGATAAGAAATCGCAAGAGCATAAATCTCGGAGTGATTGTACGCATAAATGGAATCGAAATTGTCAAGAACAAGGAAACCCGGTCCCGCCGGTCCCGCCGGCAACAACAGACCGGCCTGCGAGTCTCCAGTCAAAAGCTTACCATCGGCGCGCATCAGGCCGCGTTTTGTCCACACCGACAGCGATGCCTTATCATGACGGCCGGTCGGACCGCCATAATCGGAAGGCGCCTTCACCTCGATCAGCCAGGATTTACCACGCCGCCAACCATTCTCGCGCAGATAATTCGCCGTCGAAGCGAGCGCATCGGCAACCGAATGAACGAGATCGCGATGCCCGTCGCCATCAAAATCCACGGCAAAATGCTGGTATGTCGTGGGTATGAATTGGGTTTGGCCGAAGGCCCCGGCCCATGAGCCGTAAAGCTCCCCAAGGGCAACATCACCATGATCGACAAGCCTGAGAGCCGCGAGCAGCTCCTTGCGCCAGAAATCCGCTCGCTGCCCCTGCTGGCACGCCATCGTCGCCAACGCATGGGGCAGAAAAAAATTGCCAAGCTTGCGACCATAATCGGTCTCTATGCCCCATATCGCCACGACGACATAGCGATTGACACCGAATTTCCACTCCACCGCGCGTAAGACACGGTCATATTTGCGCATCATCTCGCAGCCGTCACGAATGCGCTCCGGGGTCACCAACACGCTGAAATAATCCCGGGCCGGCTTCTTCAATTCTAGCTGGTTGCGCGATCGCTTGACCACGCGCTCGGCAATTTGCGCCCCATCCAAGGCGCGATGCACGACCTCCCGACTGATACCGGCGCGTATGAGATCGGTTTCGAGTTCGTTCAAACAGGACGATGACGGCGCGGCGGCAACCGGCCCGCCAAGCAAGGCCAACACCATCACGCCAAGAACCGTCACGGTCTCTTTCGGGATCGTCTGCCATCCTGCGCCGTTCACCGCCATCCATGCTCCGCTCGCCGGTTTGCCAAATCGTGAAATTCAGATTCGTTAATGTCACGAAACTTCGTTTGCTCGGATCCCTCACCGGCGCAATTATACGCAATCAACGCCTTTACACCCCAACCAAGAAAGCGCCAAAGTCATCATATGATCAACGCTCTCCCAGTGCCTCACGACCGCGCAGGATGGGTTTGAGCAGGTAATCGAGAACAGTCTTGGACCCTGTCGTAATATCGACTTCGGCGACCATGCCGGGTTTGATTTTCAGGGGGCCATCGGGCCCGTTAAGCGAGGCACTGTCGGTCAGGACCCGTACACGGTAGTAAGGTTGTTGCCTGGGATTATTTTTATCTTCAATGGTGTCGGCGCTGATAAAAACCAATTTACCGCTTAAGGACCCATAAATCATGTAATCATAGGCTGTGATTTTGACTTTCGTCGGTTGGCCTTCATGCAGGAATGCCACGTCGCGTGGCCGGATTTTGGCTTCAACATAGAGTTGATCATCCAACGGAACGATCTGCATGATCTCTTGGCCCGGATGGACAACGCCGCCGCGCGTGGTCACATCCAGTTTTTTGACGATGCCGCGTACCGGCGATTTGAGCACCGTGTGCGACAAGGCCGATTTCTTTTGCGTCATTTGCTCATTGAGACTGGCAAGTTCGGCACTGTCTTTGGCAATTTCCTGGCTGACTTCCTGGTAGTAGGTGTTTTCCACGTTAGCCAACTGCCCCTGAAGATCCGCCACCTTGCGCTCCAGGTCGATACCCTCCACAGCGCTCACGGCACCACGCTCAACCATGGGTTGGATCAGATCCAGCTGCTTTTGCCCGAGCGTCAGGCGTTCCCTCAGCATCTCCTTGCTCTCGCGCAGCTTGCGCCGCCGCGCTTCGAAAAGCCGGGTTTCAATGTCAACGACATCGCCGGAGGTCAGCACATCGGCATCGAAATCGATAGTGTCCTTATTGTTCATTTCCGCTTCGAGTCGGCTCAAGGCCGCACGCAGCGCGATTGTCTGGCTTTGTATGTCATTGAAGCCGGCAAGGAAACGAGTGTCGTCCATAATCGCCAGTATCTGGCCTTCCGCAACCTCCTGGCCTTCCTGGACTTCAATCGACTTTACGATCCCCCCTTCGGGACTCTGGATGATCTGCGCGCGGCTTAATGGCTCAACCTTGCCTCTGCCGCGTGTCACCTCATCAAGCGGAGCATTGCCCGCCCAGATCAGGAAAGCGACCACCGTAAAAAGAAACATGTACAATATGGTACGGTGATGTTTCGTCTGTGAAACGTCTTGGCGGGCCTTACCCCAGATCGCCATCCTGTGCCCTGCCGTATTGCCGGAAGCCAGCATGATCTTATTCCTTATAGCGCGCTCGTTTCGAACAACTCGCCTCCGGACCTTAGCCGGACAAGGGGACAGGCCGCGGCACCGATCCGGCTTTAATCGTTGTCATCACGTTTTTTTGGCCTCGCCCTTGCTGTTTAACAGGGCGGTGAGAACATCCTTGACGGGCCCATCGGCAACCGGCCTGCCGCGATTAATAACGATGGCTCTGTCAACCAGGGCCAGAACCGGCTGGCGATGCGTCGCAACGACCAGCATGCGCCCCTTGATCCAACGTTGCATATTGATGATCACCCGTCTCTCAAGCGCGTGATCGATGGCCGCCGTCGGTTCATCAAGCAGCAAAATACGCGGGTCTTGCAGCCAGATGCGAGTCAACCCGATCGCCTGGCGCTGCCCGCCCGAGACCCCGGACCCTCCCTCGCCGATCGCCCGATCGAGACCCTGGGGATGATTGCGCGCCAATCCCTCCGCACCGGTCATAAAGAGGGCGTCGAGCAATTCCTCGTCTTCGCACTCGCCAAGTCCCAACAGCAGATTGTCACGCAGAGTCCCGTAGAATAATCGGGTTTCCTGCGGCAAATAACCGACCGACCTGCGCAAATCCGCCGGATCGATCTGTCGAATATCGGTGCCGTCAAGCAACAGACTTCCCTGCGTTGGGTGATAAAGGCCGGCAAGTATCTTCAATAAGGTCGATTTGCCCGAGCCGTTGGCACCCAGCAACGCCGTCGCCGAACCGGCCTTGAAGCCCAATCTTGGCACCTGGATAGCCGCTTCGCTGTTGCGATCGTATAAGAATGCAAGATTTTCGAACTGAAACTGCCCTTTCAGCCGCGGACGATGAACGAATTTGCGACTTGCCGGACGGTCGACCGGGGCCTTCATGATTCCATCGATCCCCTTGAGCGCCACCCTCATATTCTGCCAGCGTGCGAAAATGCCGGAAAGCTGCGTCAGCGGCGAGATTGCGCGCGAGGACAGAATCGAACAGGCCAGCATGCTCCCCATGGTCATATTGCCGCGCGCGACTTGATAAACGCTGACCACCACGACCATCACATAGCAGCCCTGATTGATGGCGCTGGACCAATAGGTCAGCATATTCGTCAGGTTGCGTGTCCGGTTTCCATTTATGGCGATCAGAGAGGTATATTCCTCCCAAAGCTTTTGGAACCGGTTTTCCGCGCGCACAGCCTTGACCGTCTCGGCGCTGGTCATCGACTCGACCAGGAGACCGTTGCGGATCGATCCCTCGCGAAGATGCATCCGCGCGTAACGCGCAAACGGCCATTGCGAGATCACCCCCGGAATCACGATCAACGGAATGGCCGCCATCAGAACCAACGCCACAGGCCCGCCGATCAGGGCGATAACGCAGATGAACAAAATGGCAAAAGGTACATCGCTGATGGCTCCGATGGTGGTCGAGGTGAAGAAATCGCGCACCGAATCGAACTCACGAATCTGGTTGATGAAAGATCCCGTCGATTTCGGCCGGGCCTCAAGACGCATGCCCATTGCTCGTTCGAAAAGCCTAGATGAAATTTCAAGGTCTATCCGCTTACCGGCGACATCCATCAGATGCCCACGGGTTACGCGCACAATCGCCTCGATGATGATGGCAATCCCCACGCCGACGGTCAAAACCCACAGCGTCGGGAATGACAGATTGGGCACCACTCGGTCATAAATTTGCCTGGAATAGAGGGCCGTGGCGAGAGCCAATGTGTTGGCCAGCGCCGCGGCACAGCCGATTTCGACGAAATTCCACTTAAATCTTGCCAATTGCGACCAGAACCAATGACCATCGGGCTCGCTGCCGGCGTCTCCGGCGCGATTGTCATTGCGAGCCATCGGCGCGGCGTAAACCACGACGCCCGTATGGGCGGTAACAAGCTTGGGAGTAGCGATACGATGCTCGCGCGGGGTGAATTCCGGGTAAATCACCGTGCATTCCTGCTTGCCGACATTGGTCAGAACGCAAATGGTATCATCGCGCATGACAAGCAACACCGGCAGGAAGGCCGGGACAATGGATGTGAGATCGCGACCGCGCCGGACTTTCGCCGAGACGGAGACCCGCGCGGCCGCGCGCTCAATGAGATCAAGCGTCATCCGACCATTCTGGAGCGGAAGGCCAGCCGTCAGCTCTCCGGGGCTTGCCGGCCGGTCATGCAGCTTGCACAACACCATAAGGCCTTCCAGCAACGCGTCGTCGCCACCACTTCGGACCGGCCGGCCCAAATCGTTCCTTGCCTTACCCCCATCGGGGGATGGAAGAACCCGCAACGGCTCAGGAGTAGTATTCCACCTGTCTTCCGGTGCCTGGGCTGATTTAGAACTACTCATCGCCGCCTCCTTCGATTTTTATTCCAAGCCCGCTCAACAAGCGGCCAATCGCCGACAGCGCATTATACTGAGTTTTAAGCATATTGAAATGCGCCGCGATTCGGGCTTTTGCAATCCGGAAAATATCAAGCTGCATATTGAGCAAGTCGGTGAGCGAACGGTGGCCCACCAGAAACTGATCATGATAGAGTCCCTGCAAATGATGCGCCTTATTGCTCTCCTTGTCCAGTATCGTAACCCGACTTCGCAACAGGGGTGCGGTTTCGATAAACTCGTTGACCTGCCGAACCGCCTTGCGTCTTTCCTCTTCCGCCTCCCATCCCGCGCTATTGGCGGCCAATCGGGCGGATTTGGCTTTCTCGAAATTGCTGAATCCCGAAAACACCGGGGCTTGCAGGGTCAAACCATAAGATTTCAAGAAGGAATTATCATCGTTACCTTTTATGGTAGCGTTTGCGCCGAGCGTGGGAAGCAACGAGGCCTCCTGCATTTCGGTATCGTACATAAACGCTTTTTGTTTTGCAAGCGCATAGCGAACCGCCGGCGCCTTAGCAACGGCGCGTTTGAAGTCGCCGACCATATCCAGCCTGGTCACCAGATCCGGCGCTTGTGCAAGCTTTCCGGGTTTATGACCCATTCGCGAATCGTAAACCGCGCGCGCATTGCGCAGATTACTTGCCGCATCCTCCAGAGAAGAGCGCGCCTCGCCCTGGCGAACCTTTGCGAATTGAACATCGGCGGAGTCACCGACGCCGCCGCCATAGCGATCCGAGGCCAGTTCGGTGATTTTTTTATACTCAGCAAAATTGTCTTGAGCGGCCTCAAAGAGGGCTTCGTTGCGTTTAACCTCGATATAGGCCTGCGCCGCGACAAGCGCCGTTATCTCACGCTGGGTATCGAGCTGCGCCGTCGCCGCAACCAGATTTGCCTTGGCCTTATCGACGGCGGCACCGGTTTGACCCCAGTCATAAATCGGCTGAGTCACCGAAAGCCGGTAAGTCATACTCGAATCGCTGTTGCTTCCAGCTGAGCTTCGGACCTTTGGAAAGTATCCCGAACGGGCGATTGATATATCCAAGCGCGCCATGTGCAAATTCGATACCGCCTTTCTGACCGTGGCGCTGTAGGCAAGGGCCGATTGTATGGCGCTGCGCAAATTATCATGACCTGGACCGGCGGTGAAATTCGGGATGAGGCCGGCATATCCGGCGCCATTCGATCCCGAAACACCGGCACCGGAGACAGTCTCGCCGGCAATTCCAGCCGAGCGTTTCGGCGCGATCATTTGGCTTCCAAGTGTCGCCACTTGGCCGAACCGGCCGGGATTGTCGCGGCCCGGCGCCGCGTTTGCGGAAAACTCCGCCGGTTCGACCGTCGGGCCAGCCATTTTGTTGGTCGCACAGCCCGGTATGAACATGGCGCCAACCACCGAAAACACCGTTATCAAAGACCTAGCCGGCCCAAAACCCCATTTACGCGGATTGAAGTCGTTGCAAACCAAACCAGCCTCTAGTTTTTACGGATGACACACTTTGTCAAAAAGAGTTGTTGCCCGATGCGACCTTTCGAGAGTTGCAAAGCCCGACTCCAGCACAGTCCGGTTGCGAACGCTCGCCTGCTTCTAGCATCGATCATCTGTCGTTACAACCGAAAGATATTTTGTGCAAAGCAATTTTAAGACACCATTTTCCATGCGCCCGCGCGATGGCGATGGGCATGTCGGTGGAATTTGACGCCGGATAAATCGAGGCTTATGCAAGCCGCACCATACAGGCATCTGAGAAATGGACATTGGACTGACTTCAATCAGGCGATTGGTCGAATGCGTTCCAGGTGATTGTTTTCAAGTCCTCCTTGAGGAAAGGGGTCATTCATGTCAGGGATAAGGCAGAACAGCCCGGGTTGTCCACGGGAATGTTGCCGTTGCCCGACGGGCTATCCATGGAAATGCTACCATTTCCCGAATTTCAGGGCATGGACTTAAAGCATAATCCGATCCGGAGAAGCGAGGTCAGACCGAGATTATACTTATAAAACAGAAAGCTGGAGCATGATTGCGATTCAATTTGAACGCAAATACCGCTCTAAAGTAGCCTTATAAGAGTCCTGTCCCTTGTGATGAACAGCCGAGTTGACGTTGATTTTAGCACCGATTGTAAGGCGGGCGTGGTGGAATCGGTATACACGAGGCGCTTAAAACGCCTTGCCCTTAAATGGCTTGCGGGTTCGAGTCCCGCCGCCCGCACCATGAAATGCTATTTTCGTCTGGATTTCGCTCGGCCGGTTTTCGGGCTGTTCCTTGGCCCGCCGATCGGCTCAGTCCAAAGCCTCGCCCAGGCAACCGTTCAGGTCTGTCCGGCACTAAAATTTAGCCACAGCACCACCCACAGGCGACCGGCCCAAATGCCGATCCTCCGACCAAGACTCCGTCAGATCGGGCAAAACACGGGCGGCGACACCCGGCACGCCACACGGGGCCCAACCATAAGTTCATAGGAAATGCCCCCCAAACTCCCTTTTGAACGGAACAGCAGATTTTCTATTTATAAAACCACCTTATTTTACAATCTTTCAATAACCACATCCTCAAGGACTGGTGCATTACGGTTCACGTAGACCATGTGGTTCATACTCCTATCATTCTCATAATATTTATAAATGCCATATTATACACCTCTATGTTCTAAGTTTTATTGAGCATATGCCCAATAATTATTATATTCTATTGTTATTTTATTTTTAATTGTATCCTTAGACGAAGCATCGGATTAAAATTTTATATGACCTTTAATATTTCCCTCGGCACTAATGTATAATTCATATACACCGTCCTCGTTTTTTCTTCTAGTGATTTTTTCTATCGCTATCACTGATGATAGTAAAAATTTGATAAGAATTTCCGTTATTTATAATGTTAAATTTTTATTTTTAAAATTAAAATCACAGTTTCCAGTTATAAGATTCAAATTAATATCTCTACTGTCAAGAAATTCTATGAAATCAAATCAATCTCCACCATCAACATGGCGTCTTTCATTCCTGCCCTGAAAACCTGATACAAGAGCAACCACATCGTCGCCCTTTCCTTCCTCAAAAGTCAAATTTTCGACGATGTCGTCCCTATTTCCTCTTTTCCAATCGTGGAATAAATCCGGACCATTTGTTCCCGTAGCGACGTCTAGGTTTGGCCTTATCATTTACGAAATGTTCGGATCCTTGCATATTAACAGCTATATCCTTCTCAATATAGTCGGGTAGCGAGAGCGTTTCTCCACGCTCCCGCCCGCCTCAAGAACCGGACATGCGAGTTTCCCCGCATCCGGCTCCAACCTTGGTTCAAGCCCGCTCCCGCTGGAGAGGGGCCGAAGTCTCATTCCTTTCCAGCGCATGGTGCCGGCGGTGACAGTTGGGGTGCAGCAATACCAGGTTGTTCGGCTCATCGGTTCCGCCCTCGCTTCTTTCAACAGTGTGATGAACATGCCATCCGGCTTGGAAGTCGATGCGTTGTCTGCATATTGGGCAGATGCCGTCTCGCCGTTCCCAGAGCGCTCTCACATCTTTTCTTGTCATCATGGGATTTTTCCATTTCCGCTTGTCGCGACCATGGAAGTATTCATCCCATTTCGGGTCGTAGGGATTTGCATCCTCCCTGACCTTGATATGCTGTTTGATCGGGATGGTTGAGATGTCGAAGAGATAACAGTTCTTGTCTTTCTCGTCCGTTCCGTGGAAGGACCAGCTCCTGTTGCCGATCGGGGTATAGTATCTCGCTTTGATTCAGCGTGCCCCCTTGTTGGGGTGACGCCTTTTGCTCCAGTTCCAGGTCATTCTCTAGACGCGTTCGGTCATATGGCTGAAGGTCTTTTTGACGACTGTTTCTTGGTGGTAATTGGCCCAACCCCTTGTGGTGGGGTTCAATTTAGCTATCACCACGTGGGTTTTGGTCGTCTTGTTGGCGTCCAGCCTGCCTTTGATTTTCTTGAGTAGGTTCTTGACGCTATCCCTGGAAGACTTTATTATCAGCGTTCCTTGGTATTTGCGAAAGTTCCAGCCCAAAAAGTCGAACCCTTCCTCAATGTGCGTGATCCGCGTCTTTCCTTCAGAGAGGACACGACCCCGTTCAGAGAGTTATTCCCTGATCCATGGGGTTGACTTCAGTTTCAAGGAAGTCTTTCGACGCTCCCGTTATGATGAAGCCGTCCGCGTATCTGACGAAGTTGATCTTATTCAGTCTTTGGGCTTTCCGTGTCCCTTCGAAGTTTCGGGACAGTTCGGCTTCCAGTTCGCTCAAGGTCATGTTCGTCAACATCGGTGAGATGGGGTCGCCTTACGGCGTCCCTTCTTCGGTCGGGAGGAGTTTTCCGGCTTCCCTATATCCGGCTTTCAACCATTTCTGGAGTATCCATCTGTCCACTGGGATGCTCCGGATAAGCCAGTTATGGTTGATGTTGTCAAAACATCTTTCGATGTCTCCTCCAGTATCCAGTGGGGAGAGATGCGTCGGGATAATGCGGTAAAGGCTTGCACCCTTGCATCCGCCGTCGATCTTTTCTTTCTGAAGCCGTAGGAGTTCGGGTCCGCCATTGTCTCTGCCACGGGGTTCAGCGTCATGAGAATCAGCATCCGCGTGGCGCGCTCCGTCATGGTCGGTACCTCCAAGGGGCGGCGTTTGCCATGAGCCTTTGGGACGTGGACTCGTCTGAGCGGTCTGGGCTTGTAACCCCTGCCGTTCAGGCAATTCATCGCCTCCCACTTCATTTGGGGCGTTCCCCAAGTCTCGCCGTCCACTCCGGCGGTTTGACCGCCTCTGTTTCCGGTGATTCTCTTCACCTCCAACGCTTTGGCGGCAAAGGAGCGTGAGAACAGGCGTTGGAATCTTGCGATTCTGTGCCATTGTCTTTCTTTAGTCTTCTTCGCAACTCGACATTGTAACCCCCTCACCCTCCTATCGCAGACGCGCCAGTTGATGGCGTGCCAGTCTGAAGCCGGTTTGGAGGCTGTCGGCACTGTTATAGATACAGTGGTCATCTAACTGCTCTCCTTTCGGAATTTTACTTATGCGTCTTACGACACTTGATCTTGGAGAAGTCTACCCGCTTTCGCGTGGGGCAAAGTCTGAACCCCTATCATGGCTATTACAGGCATGCTTTCACTCCCTTTCCATTCCTTTAACAGCATGGTCATCGGGTCGCCTTGCGGCTTCTTTTGCTCGCATCCAAGAGGTCATACGGACTTGACCCGTGTTCCAAATCTTCGGCACGAACGTTTTAGAGTCTGCCTCTTTGCCGGTGGAGCCTCATCGACGTATCAGAATGCTCAAATCCGATAACTTGTCCACTCACCTTTTGGTCCAAGCCTGTCAACATCTTTGGCTTGTTTCCTTTAACGACATTTATCAGCGGTTCACTTGCGTTACTCTTGACGTTCAGCCTAGCACCTCATTGGCGTGATGCTTGCAGAATCAAAGGGTCATCTCACGATGGATCATTTCTCCCAGGTTGGGGGGTTACATTGTCGGGGTGCTTCGGGCCGCACCATTGCCGATGCCGCCCTACCTCTAGGCTACCGTTCGTCGAGGAACGGGTTCGTCTACCTCCGTTGAGAGGGTGAACAACTGAAGATTTGGCTTTCGCCATTGTTTGGGCTTTCACCCAATTTGTTGCTCATATTTATGAGCTATTTTAACGGCTTGCACGTCGCACTCATTGCTTATGATTGCCGGTTGTCGCTTCGTATACGTTATAGATTCAGCCCCCCTCCTCAACCGGAGAACCAGTGTCCTGAAACCCGATGGCGTGCACAGTATCACCAGAATCTCCATTGACCCTCAAGCGCGCTCACGCTACTTTTAGACACTATCTCATCCTCCTCGGTGAAATCGAGAAACACCGTTTCCGGTTCCTGGGTATACTCCGGATCGAGGACTTCAATATTGCTGAGGGGTCGCATGAATCTGAAGTCGTACAAATTCACTGGCGGTCTACCCAGTGACCCATTCTCCGTTAGATCCTGAAAGCTCAATGTATCCGACCCCTCGCCCCCATCGATGGAAATCGCCATCGCACGATTCAAAATAATGAAGTCATCTCCCTTTCCGGCGTTAATCGATATGGAATGATTCCAAAGGTTGTTAAAAATAGTCCGTTCTTTCTGTTCCATTCAGCTTCTCATTGCTGCTGGTTGCACGGTATAAGGCGGGAGAATCGATGACGTTTCCCGCATGATCGGTAAGCGTTAGCCCTGTTCGTTTGTCGAATCCTAATCCATTGGAGGATGTATAGTCCAAACTGAACGAATATTTTGAAAAGCCTGGACGGCTTCCACCTTTTTCCTCCGTAAACCCGCTGTCGGGTTCCATTTTTTGAGATCCAGCGTTAGCTTTATGAGTGTATTACATCGTTTTGAGGTCCAAATCAGAATAAAAGCTTATGTAGAGGTGACAACGTTAACCTCACCCGAATTTGAGGTTTTGGATAGAATCCTGGCGTTCATAAATCCTATTTCCGCGTCAGTCTCGGTAAAAGTCTCTGGCGACTGGTTGCGCGCCTCAAGACTATAGGCGGAAACTTGACTGCGGTGTTCCGGTGGTGAGCTGTCATCATCGTCATCAAACCCACCGCCCAGCAGAGCAATTCCGGTGATTATTTCTAAGGCGACCGCGGCTCCCACCGGAACATCCGGGTTTTGTCCAAACCAACGCCGCCGGAGTCGTCTCCATCGTCTTGCATAGGCACCGGCTGTGCGGAGACTATCGAATAGTCGTCGAAAGCCGCATCGAAATAAACGACGCCGTCTTTGGCCGTGCGGTTACAGAGGATACAATATTAGCCTTTATATTATTTACCTTTATCCTTACCAAACGGTTTAATTTTGCTGACTGATCATAATTTCCTGCATCAGGAAAATTACAGATTTAAATAAAAATTTCATTTTTTTGAAATTCAGTTTCAATATGTTAACGTCCAGATCCCATAGCACCGTGTCTTTTAATTTAAGGTATTAAGATGAAAAGGGGTTCAGGCCATATTGACAATACGCGAAAACCCTATGGCGTAGCGTCGGGCGGGCTCTCGGCATAGGCCATAACATTCTCGCTTTTGCCCGCGAATATGGCCAAAACAGGCGCGAAATGCGTTTAAGGAGAATCGCGATTTGGAATGTTTCGATCGGATGAAAGCCTCAAACCCTGGGAATGGTGTCGAGGGGCGCCACCTGACATTCAACACCATTGTCGGCCCAAAATTTCAAGGGGGCAGGCGCAAAATGGTTGGGACGGAAGCGAGAGCGGTTGGTCGCTTGCGTTCCCATCCCGGCATCGTTATTATCAGTTGGTCATTTGGCGGCAATCTCCCCCGAGGAACACGACCGCCGAAGGCATGAGCCCATTCATTTCATCCGAGAAATCGGGAGCATTTCCGAGATCGAATATCAGGCGTAAGCTGTTATCTTCTTTAAAAAGAGGTCAGTGGCCGGAGCGTGGGGGTCAAGGTCGCGTCACAAGCGCGATCGAACGGAAGGAAATCAAAAGTGCACTTAAACGAAATTCGCAAATTAACACGGCATTTCCAAACCCTGTTCAACCCCGCCATTACGGTGCGGCAGCGCCCGCAAAAAGCCGATTCGGCGGACGTCTATCTCAACAAGGAATTTATAGGCGTGATCTTTCGCGACGATGAGGATGGCGAGCTGTCCTATCAATTTCAGATGGCGATTCTCGATATCGATCTGACGGAGCAAACCGATCTCGATTCGTGAAAACCGCGACGACTGACGCCACTTGTGATTCTTACACAGGGCGCCATAGTGACTCCACCCGAATTTGCACAGTGCAAAAAGCCCTTGAGAAGAAATGATCGAATCACTGAAACGGTATCCACTCTGTCGGCCGGAAAAGTTTCGACGTCTCTCGTGGCCTGAGGCAATGGCGCTTGCCGGCGTAAGCCCGAACCACCGCTTCGGACATTCGCGGATTATTATCGAAAGACCCCTTGAACCGAATGCGAAAGCCTCAGAAGCCGTCGCAGTGGCGCGGCCAGCCGAAACAGCATTCAAAATGCGGCGGAACTTCGCCGGAGAGGCTTGGAAACCCTGTCTAAAACCGGTTCAACACGCTCAAGCAAGACTTGTCTTGGCGTTACCTAAGCAAGCCTGCAAGGCGTTTGGTCCCGACATAGCGAAAACCACCGCCAAGCCCGCCGGCAAGTAATTTGTACCGCCGAGTCTGGCGAAGAGCCATTAAGTTCAATGGGCGCTTTGCCGATATGCATTTTTGCGTATCGGTTTTTCGGCCCCGCCGCGAAATCTGTCTGTCTGTATAGACAGCCGCCCGGTTGGTGTGGCAAAATGGTGTTTCGATTTGGATTCAATGTCCTTAAGACCCTAACAAGGGGCCGGCTGAAGGTAACGAGACAGAAGACCGGTGAGTCATAATGTCGAACGAAGAGCAGCATAATCGGGGCGATGCCTACGGTGGCGTTCTGACCGAGGCCAGAACCTGTGCGAAGAAACCAAGTCTGTATAAGGTTCTGCTTTTGAATGACGATTATACGCCGATGGAATTCGTCGTGCATGTAATCGAGAAATTCTTCAACAAGGGGCGGGATGAGGCCACGCGAATCATGCTGCAGGTGCACCAGAGCGGTCGCGGCGTTTGTGGCGTGTACACTTATGAAATCGCCGAGACCAAGGTCACGTGGGTCATGGCTTTTGCCAGCCGGCATCAGCACCCTTTACAATGTTCGATGGAAAAAGAGTAACAGGAGAGGGTCGTGCCAGGTTTTTCGCGCAGTCTCGAACAGGCCATTCATCGCGCCCTCGCGCTTGCCAGCGAGCGGCATCATGAATATGCGACGCTTGAGCATCTTCTGCTGGCCCTTGTCGACGATAAGGATGCTGGCGCGGTTATGCGGGCTTGTGGCGTCGAAATGGACGTGCTGCGCCAGAATCTGGAACGCTATATTAAGGACGAGCTCGCCAATCTGGTGAGCAATCGCGGTATGAAGACCAAGCCCACGGCCGGATTTCAGCGTGTTATTCAACGCGCGGTCATTCACGTCCAGTCTTCCGGACGAGAGGAGGTCACGGGGGCCAATGTGTTGGTTGCCCTGTTCGCCGAACGCGAGAGTCATGCCGCCTTCTTCCTGCAGGAGCAGAATATTACCAGATATGATGCGGTCAATTATATCAGTCATGGTATTGCCAGACGCCACGGTGTTTCCGAACCGCACCGAATACGCGACGACAATGTCGATGAGGACGCCGACGAAAAACGCCAGGCTGGCGACAAGAGCGGCACCGGGGCGCTTGGCGCCTATTGCGTCAATCTCAATGAGAAGGCCGGGAATGGATATATTGACCCGTTGATCGGCCGCGATCATGAAGTGCGGCGGACCATTCAGGTGCTGTGTCGCCGTCGCAAGAACAATCCGCTTTTTGTCGGTGATCCAGGCGTTGGCAAAACGGCGATCGCGGAGGGGCTTGCACGGCGAATTGTCAATGGCAAAGTGCCGGACGTTCTCAAAAACGCCACGATCTTCCAACTCGACATGGGGGTCCTATTGGCGGGAACCCGCTACCGTGGGGACTTCGAGGAACGGATCAAAGCGGTCATAAAGGAGATTGAGGCCTACCGTGGGGCGATCATGTTCATAGATGAGATTCACACGGTTATCGGCGCCGGCGCCACATCGGGAGGGTCGATGGATGCTTCCAATCTGCTCAAACCGGCGCTCTCCAATGGTGTTCTGCGTTGCATCGGCTCAACCACATACAAGGAATACCGTCAACATTTCGCAAAAGATCATGCATTGGCGCGGCGATTTCAGAAAATTGATATAACCGAACCGAATATCGATGATTCTATCAATATCATCAAAGGGTTGAAGAGCTATTTCGAGGATTTTCACAAGGTTCGGTATACTCAAGAGGCCATTCGTAAGGCGGTAACGCTTTCCGCGCGCTACATACATGATCGCAAACTTCCCGATAAGGCTATTGACATTATTGATGAAACCGGGGCCTCGCAAAAATTGTTGCCGCAATCGAAACGGCGCCGGACGATCGATGTGAAGGAAATTGAAAAAACCATTGCTTCCATGGCGCGCATTCCGCCGAGAACACTCTCGAGAAACGATGCGGAAGTGTTGCGTAATCTCGATGCCGACATGAAACGGGTCGTGTTCGGCCAGGACGATGCGATTGAAGCTCTGGTCGAGGCGATCAAGCTCGCGCGCGCCGGGCTCCGTGAGCCGGAAAAGCCCATCGGATGCTATATGTTCTCAGGGCCTACAGGTGTCGGCAAGACCGAGGTGGCCCGCCAGCTTTCCTCGATCATGGGCATGAAGCTCCTGCGTTTCGATATGTCGGAATACATGGAACGTCACGCCGTGTCACGCCTCATCGGCGCGCCGCCCGGCTATGTTGGTTTCGAGCAGGGAGGCGTTCTCACCGACGGTATCGACCAAAATCCGCATTGTGTTCTGTTGCTTGACGAGATTGAGAAGGCTCACCCCGAGTTGTTCAATATCCTTCTGCAGGTCATGGATCATGGCACGTTGACCGACCACAACGGCAAGACGGTCGATTTTCGCAATGTCATTATCATTATGACCACCAACGCCGGGGCGGCGGAGCTTGCCAAGGCGCCCGTCGGTTTTACCAACACCAAACGCGAGGGTGATGATGCAGAGGCCATCACTCGCACGTTTCTGCCGGAATTTCGCAACCGCCTTGACGCCATTATCGCATTCGCCAATCTCAAACCGCGGGATGTACGAAAGGTAGTGGAAAAGTTCGTGATCCAGCTTGAAGCCCAGCTCGCCGACCGGCAGACCAATATCGAACTGTCCTCGCGGGCCGCTGACTGGCTTGCCCGTGAGGGCTATGACGAACAGATGGGCGCGCGCCCGCTTTCGCGCGTCATTCAGAACCACATCAAGAAGCCATTGGCCGAGGAGGTTCTTTTCGGTCGGCTTGTCAGTGGCGGGACCGTGCGCGTGACCCTCAAAACGGATTCCAAGCGGGGAGAAATTCTGAACTTTAAGTATATCACGCGGGAAGAAGAGCGCATCACGCCGAAAAAGACCATTCACAGACGAAAAAATGGGCTCACCCCCACCCGCAAATCGGCGGTGAAGGGTCAAAAAAATATCCACGGCGCCAAATCGACCGGAAAAACGGTTATTCCTGCGCAATGACGGGGCATTCGCCATTAGCAACCCGCTGAAGCCGAGGATATGGTATTGACCATCCCGCGTAAAATACGTCTTGCATGGTCTGCCAAGACGCCGCGCTTCAAGCAAAAACAGCGGGATCAAGGCCCATTCCCGGCCCGTTAGATCGCTTGCGTATCGTGCCGACTTGCGGGCATAGTATGCCCTGAGTGGTTCCGCTCCAGCCCATTCGTGAGTGCCTTCGAGGCTTCAGAAAATCCGATGAAATCACAACTGTCTGAAATTACTCGACTCTTTTCCGGTCAGGCTCTAAGAGGTGGATTTTCGGTCAACTACTAAGATTTTGGCGTGATTCGCCTCGTCAATGGGTTTGTCTTTGATATTCATTAACGCGCTTAAGTTAATTCCACGTCTTAAAAACCCCTTCTCCTCGCTACTCACATCCAAGGTTTTAGGTTTTTTAAAGATATCCAGTTGAAATTTTGGCGGAGTCGGTATCGGGTGGCGTCATATGATGGTGCTCATCAATGGCCGCCATGGTAAATTCGCCGATCCCGCATCGCCGTCCTCGACCGATCATGCGGGTTTTCCACCCATCGCCGCATCTCGACACTGACCGAACCGCACTTACCGCCAACCACGCGCGGAACGGCGATCATGGCACTGCCATTTTGAATAGAGGCTGTAAGGTCTGCTCCCTCCAACCCGGCCATCGCCATGGTTTTACGACAACGGCGCGAAGCCCGTGATAAAGGCTGACTTTTCCATGGCCGCGAGCGCGTGGGCCAGCTGTAAAGATCGCCATAATGGCCGGTTTTCTTAAAAAAAACAATTTCGACCGCCACCGAATGGAGACCGCAATCCCCCCTCGCCGCCGCAATGTTCCGCAAAGATGGCAAAACACCATCTGTGCTTTCAAGACCTATGGCAACCATATTGAACAGACCATGTGAGCAAGACCGACATTCGCCGCTCGACGGAGTCTCGGCAACCATATCGATCTGAACCGAGAGCGAGCTACGCCCGACGCGGGGTGCCAATCCCGCCAGTTCGATAATATCACCGATCCGGGCCTGGACGCTGAAATCCGTCCGTTCGCGGGACGTCGTCACGAAATCGACACGGTCCACGGCGTGAAACCGCAATAAAGGCCACCTCGTCCATAATGAGGCTAGGGCCTGTTGACGTCTAGGATTTGGAGTGCGGTATGGACGAAAGTCGTCCGGCTTCGGCAAAGCGGCACGCGCCGAGAAGGGCTTATCTTTTTTTTAAAGCCTTCGCGACGCCAAAATGGCCGATTTTCGCCATATCCTTGCTGGACGCGGCGGATGTTCTCCCCTAAAAAGCCAAGGTCGGGGCTCTCTTTTAAGGAGGGTGGTTTTAAGGAGACTAACGGGTTTTTTCCCGTTCACAGGGAAAATCCGTCTCGCGGCCCGGGCCCGAAACCTGATTGTCAACAGGCCCTAAGGCCGACGCCACCGAATAATATTCCGTGATGATTGGTATCGCGAGGAAACACGATGTCAATCATGCGGCTCGGTCCCGAAAAACCGGATGGTTCGGGGTCATGGCCTGCCTCCGTGACGGACTGCCGCATGAGCGAGGGGCCGACGACGACATCGGCTGAACCTTATCCTTAATACCGGCTTTGCAGCCGTGGTGGAGAGTCAATCTCATGGCTTCCAGGCTCAATATCATCAAGACAGGATCGTTTAAGGTTCCAATTGGCGCAGGCGCTCTTCCGCGGACATGAAAAGAGAGTGCCCCTCCAAGGTGCAATACCTGCGAAGGGACGCCCCATTAACCAGGAAAAAACGCGAAGGAAGGGCGTTCAGGCGATCTTGCGCCCGATCGTCCGGCGCGGTGCGTTCCGCCCCGTTTTAACTTCAATAACGCGCGGTTTCATCTCTTCGGGCAGTTCGCGCTCAAGATCGATGTGAAGCAGGCCGTTTTCAAGGCTGGCTCCCGTGACTCTCACAAAGTCCGCAAGCTGAAAGCGACGCTCGAACTCACGCGACGCAATGCCCTGGTAAATCATCGAGCCCTGCGATTCCAACTTATTGGATTTGCGCGCACTCACCTTCAAGCAACTCTCTTTGAGTTCGACGTCGACGTCGTCTTCACCAAAACCGGCGACAGCCATGGTGATGCGGTATTCGTTTTCGCCAACCCGCTCGATATTATATGGCGGGTAGCCTGCGGAGCCATTTTCCGCGGAGACCATCGATTCGAGCATGGAGGCCAGCCGGTCAAAGCCGACGGTGGAACGATAAAGTGGGGTTAAATCAAACATGGTTACATTCTCCTCATTATGAGCAATGTCATCACTGTGCCCGCCTTACGGCCGGACACGGTTCCCATTCTTGTATGCAGATCCGTTCGCGGCAACCGCACACGAGGGTGAATATTGTGATCATCATGCTGACATTCAAGCCCTCTCAACGTGTTTGGCCGGTCTTTCGGTTCCTTCGGAGGAGCGGTTTGCGCTTTAAGGCGCGAGACCCTTCGCAGTCACACGAATCATTGAACTCATGATCCCCCCAATTTTTCGCGATCTTTAAGAATGGTATCCTTAAATTATGACGAAACCGGGGCGATTTCCCCGCCATCGAGGGCGCTACGGATTTAAATTTCGTTGGCGAACCAAGCTTAAAAAACCCTCAACGTTTTTATAATGTATTGAAATTATTTGGAATAATAATGATTTTCTCGATTATATCGAACCCGCTGCGACCCAACCGGATTTCAGGTGGATGTTATTTTTTTTGCGTTGCAACTTGATTTTTGTGCAGTGCAATCATATGTCAGACACGCAGTCGAGAGAGACACCGTCTTTCTCCTGCTGCCCTTTCTTGGGCGTTTCCTCCCTAAACTTGGGCCGTTGGCGCTAGCGTCAACGGCCTCTTTTTTACCCTTTCGCTCACCAATTGTTGGAGAGGAGAAAAGATTTCGCGCATTTCCAGTAGAATGAATTGGCGAATATGGCGGCGCTACCGACCGCCTCATTCATTGACGAATTTACCATTTGGTAATGGAAACGCTGTCAAAAAACACGTGGAAGGCATCCGACAGGGTGTTGAATTGAGCCGAGACGTCTTGATTACAGGAAAGGCTTCCCGCCTCGTGAATGAGCGTTATGGTTAGAATCCTTCTTGCCGAAGATGATGATAATTTGCGCGGCTTTTTGGCCCGCGCCCTTGGACGCGCCGGTCATGAGGTGACGGCGTTTTCCCGCGGTGAAAGCGCCTATGAGGCACTCAAGCAGGCCGATTTCGATCTTCTTCTCACCGATATTGTCATGCATGAGATGGATGGCGTGGAACTGGCTCGTCTGGCCGGCGAACTCGATCCGAGGCTTAAGATCATGTTCGTCACCGGCTTTGCCGCCGTTGCCCTCAGCCTCGATTCCGCAACTCCCGGGAACGCCAAAATTCTCTCCAAGCCATTTCATCTGCGCAATCTCGTATGCGAAGTCGATCGCATGATCGCGGCGTAGAGGAGTTTGGGCGATCGGCGCGCTAGGCAGAATAGGAGGGCAGGTGATTTGCGGGCGCGGGTAGAGACTTATCGATGCGGGGCTTGCGCACTGCCGCCCTTACCCGTATATGGAGGGTGAGAACCGAGACATTGCGACCTTGCGGTCTTGGGCGCGTAGCTCAGCGGGAGAGCACTACGTTGACATCGTAGGGGTCGCTGGTTCGATCCCAGCCGTGCCCACCATCGATAAAAATCGGTTCTGGCCGTTGTCGGAAGTGCGAGCGTGACATCAATCAAGTGGCGACACTCACCCATCCGACGGCCTGAAGGATGGGACGGAAAACCGGTCATTGCCGCGAACCTTCCCGGCTCGGGCGTCGTCTTTTTTGCAAAACAGGTGCCAGAATGAAGATTCGTAATTCTCTGCGTTCACTCGCCAGGCGTCATCGTGAGAATCGTATTGTTCGTCGTCGGGGCCGGGTTTATGTCATCAACAAGATCAACCGCCGTTTCAAGGCCCGCCAGGGTTGATCGTTTAAAACGGGCATTCATTCGGTGCCCGGCTTCAAGATTCACTGATCTTCACCCCATCTCAGGTGGTTCGGCGTGAACCGGAAAAGCCTTCCATTGAAGCAGCCTGAAACGCGCTATGATGTTGTCGTGATCGGTGGCGGCCCGGTCGGCCTGACCGCCTCATGTCTTATCGCCCGAATCGGGGCGAATGTCGCGCTGTTTCCGGGTTATCGCCTGACGTCGGATCGCAAGAGCCACGTCCGCGCCCATGACCCGCGCACAACCGCCCTTATGCGCCCGACTTTGAGGCTTCTTGAGCATCTCGGTCTTTGGCCCGGCGCATTGAAAACGGTTTCCGCGCCATTATGGGCCTTGCGCCTGGTTGACGACACCGGGCGCAGCGTCATCGCTTCGCCGATAACATTCAACGCTCGCGAGCTCGGCGACGAACCCTTCGGCTGGAATATCCCCAACGAGCCGCTGGTCGCTTGTCTGACCGACTCCGTCCTGGATATGGCGGACCGTATCGATGTGCCGTCAACGACTCCCATTGCCGGAGTTCATCGCGAGCCTTCGGGGATCATCGTCAATGCCGGAGATGGCGTATCCTGCCGGGCAAAGCTCGTTGTCGCCGCCGACGGTCGTTCATCGCCGATGCGCCGGGCCGTCGGGATCGAGACCACGAAACGGAACTGTCATCAGGTCGCCCTTGCCGCGACATTCGATCATGAACGGCCTCATGGCGATACCTCCACCGAGCATCATCGACCCCACGGCCCCCTCACCACCGTGCCGCTTCCAGGCCGCCGCTCCAGCCTGATATGGATGGAAACGTCGCGAGAAACCGAAAGACTCATGGCCTTGTCGCCACAAGATTTTTGCACCGCCCTGGAACGGGCGTTGGGCGGTGAGTTGGGTCGTATTTCACAGCTCGGGTCACGGCGCGGCTTCCCGAGCATGAGCATGATTGCCCGCCGTTTCGCCCGCAATCGTGTCATGCTGGTGGGAGAGGCCGCTCATGTTTGCGTGCCGATTGGTGCGCAGGGGCTGAATATGGGGCTGCGCGATGCCGCTATGGCCAGTGAATTGGTCGATTCCGCGCTGAAACGCGACCTCGATCCGGGCAGCAATGCATTATTGGCCGATTTCGACCGACGGCGGCGGCGCGATATTCTGCCCCGCCAGCTTGCCATCGACCTTCTCAACCGAACGCTGCTGTCGGACCTTTTGCCAGCGCAGCTGTTGCGCGCGAGTGGAGTTTTTGCTCTCTCCGCCATGGGGGCATTGCGTCGTTTCGTCATGCGCGAAGGGCTGGCGCCCGGCCGTGACACGCCAAGACTCATGTGCGGTTGATGCCCCGCTTTAAAAATTCGTCATTATGTCCGCCAAGAGGAGGAACCGACTTTACCTTACCTGGATCATCGCGAAATTGCGGCGCGACCGAGACCGGAAGGGCCGGCATTTCCTCACCCTTTTCATCGACAAGCCGGTGGCGAAATATCCCGCGTAAGCCGAAAGATTCGTCATTGATCGCTTCCTCCAGAGTTTTGACGACAGAGCAGCAACACTCTTCCCCGTAAAAAACGCGACGCCAGTGTTCGGATTCCCGCGCAATAATGATGTCGCAAACCCGTGGAATAATAGCCGCCGCATTTTTGCTGTCATCGCGAAAGGCTTGCGGTAGATTGATCAGCGTACAGAATTTTTCCCACACTTCTTGCCCGATCGGGGCTGCCGCCAGAAATTTTCCATCCGCGGTGGGGTAGATTCGATAGCGCGGCGAGCCTCCGGTCAACACCCCCTCGCCACCGGTGGGAAAGCGCCCCGTGGCCAGCCCCTGCCCGAGCGCATCGCTCATCAGCATGAACAGATTATCAGCCACGGCAATATCGAGATGGCAGCCAAGGTCGGTGCGTTCGCGTCGTAAGAGCGCCAGGAGAATATTGACCATGGCGGGATAGGTTCCTCCGGCAATCTCCGCGATTGGAACCGGTGGCGCAACCGGTTCGACCGGCGAGCGATGCCGGTTGAGACCAAGAGCGAGCAGACCGCATTCCGCCATATGGTTAAGACCGTGGCCGACCATTGCCCCCTTTGGCCCGGCCTGCCCGTAACCGCTGAGAGAACAATAGACAATGCGGGGATTGATGCGGGACACGGCTTCATAGCCAAGCCCCAGCTGTTCCATGACGCCTGGATGAAACTGCTCCAGCACGATATCGGCCCTGGCAATCAACGGCTCCAGAAGCGCCCGCGCGCGCGGGTCATTCAGATCGATAGCCAGACTTTTCTTGCCGCGATTGAGTAGAGCGAAATGAGACGAACCGCGATCCACGCGGGCTCGCCCCGCCATGCCTTCACCATCATCGCCCGGCCCTTCTATCTTTATGACTTTGGCGCCGGCTTCCGCGAGTATTAGACTCGTCAGACTGCCGGATAGCAGAGTCGTGAAATCAAGAACCTGAAGATCCTTGAGAGGCGGCAAGCAAGATGAAGTCATTGCTGATCACTTTTGTCGGCCATGAGAGTCGGATAGCGGTTGATGCTCTATTCATAACGCCATCGACCGGTTATGCAATGACCAAGCAGAATCCTTCCCGTTCAAAAAGGGCCGCATCAATCACCCGACGGAGAAGTCAGCGCCGGCTGGCTTTGACGGCTTCATGACCAACAGTGTCATCGCACAGACCAAAATGAGCACCACCCCGTCCCAGAACAGCAACCGATCGACACTGAAGAATTGCAAAAGTAGGGCGAAGATCGAACCGGACACCATGTCGGCGGTATAATAGGGCACGACCGAGAAGCCCAGCCCCTGGGTTCTGTGGTCTTCGGGCAACTCGGCGCGCAGAATATAAGAAGCAGATAGGCCCGAGATCGCCAGTCCGACATACATGATCGCCAGCATGGCGGTGGAAGCTATCGTGTTATGCGTCAGGGACAGCAGGAAAATGCCTAAGCCGCTTACCCCGGCGCCGATCACGAAAGAGCGGATGGTGAAGCTCTCTTTCAGCTTGCCAAGGGCGTAAGATGAAACAATGCTGACGATGCTCATGGCGACCATGGCGATCAGATAGACGCGCCTTGTGGCGGCGGTCTCGATGCCGAATTTCAGCAAGGCCCCAACCGCCATCGGCCAGAAGATGAACATCGTCTTGCCGAAGGAAAAGGCGAACAGGGACAAAAGCGTGTTGTTCCGGCGGCAAACCGCGACGAACTCCCTCAACTGGGCGCCGACGAAAGTCACCCCCTCACCAAACGAGGAAAATTTCCGTTTGCGGTTCCGATCCTCATAGCCGATGACCCAGAAAACAGGTAAGGCGCTGAGCAGGATAATCGGGTAGATCGCAAACAACAGGGCGCTGTCGAAAACAAAAAACGACAAGACCAGAAATCCAGCCAGTTCCGCCCCGTTCCTCACCATCGCGCGACGGCTGATCCAGGTGGCGAGATTGTCGGCGCCACACAAATCGTAGAATATGGCATTTCTTGCCGATTGGAACAAGCTGCTCGAGAGAACGTGAACAATAACGAAAACCGCCAGTAACAGTATCGTTGCATATCCTGATTTATACATCAAAAACAGGCTTAATGATAAAATTGATAAGCCTATCAAGTGAAGATATAAAAAAAACTTTCTTGAAATCATATCAACAATAATGCCGATAAACGTAAAAAAAACAATATAGGAAACCGATGAAAACGGCCTCAGCATTGAAACGACCGTTTTTGACTGTGTCAGATCAAAAGCGGCAAACTTGATTCCTTCTTCAATAAACGTAGAACTGACAAAGGAGAGAAACGAGACGACAAGAAAAACGCCGGTGCGGCTAGAGCGGATTGCGTTCAAATTGAATCGCAATAACGCTAAATATTTTTGTTTTATAAGCATAATCTTGGTCTGAACTCGCTTCTTCGGATCGGATTATACTCTAGAGGGCAATGTCGAGCGCAGCGTCGGCGGAGTTGGATACTTCACGTTTCATGGTTTCCTCAAAGCGACGGGCAATGGCGCGGACATCGGCAAGATCGAGTCGGTAGGTCGCGTAATGAACTAAAGGGAGGTGAAAGATACAGCCGATATAGCCGATGGTCACTTCAAAGGGCCTCGAGAATTGTTCGACGGAAAATCTGTTGGAGCCGTCAATCCGGTAGGTTTTCTCAGTTGCCCCGGTGGAAATGACGCTATGGACGTGTTTGCCCTTCAGGCTGTTGAACACGTCGAAATGCTCGGTCTTGACCAGAATATCGGCGAACCATTTCTGCAGAATGGCCGGCGGCGCATACCAGTTGAAGGGGAAGACGAACACGATCGAGCGGCAGTTTTTAAGATCGTTCTGTTCACGCTCAACATCGAACCGCCAGTCGGGGTAGAGTTGCGAAAGAATTTTCTTTTCAAACAACTCACCATCAAGAGCCTCAAGGAAAGGGCGGCTGAATTGCGACTCTTCGATGGAGGAGTGTCCCGCAATGACCAGAATTTTCGCCATGAGCTTAGGCCTGTTTATTGTATTCAAGACTGCAAAACGCTTTGTCTGGCGTCGGTTTGCGTACTGGCGAAGATTTGCTGCCACAGCCCGTAGGATTTATAGGCGGCGTTCAGATTGCCCCTCGGTTGTTCCATGTAATGGCGCAGCTCACCTTGCCGCTGCTGACCGAATACGAGTTGGTCCAGACCGCCGGTGAAAGGATTTTCAAGGTCCATCGCCGCGCTGGCGCGGAAAACGGCTTCGTCAGGCTGTTTGAATCCATCCTCGATCATGCTTAAGGATTTGAGGGCCTTAAAATTCTCAAGATCATGCTCGGCGACGACGGCGGAAAGAGAATTGACCGCCGACTTCAACATATAGGGCGCATTATAGTCAACGGAGATACGCGCCATTGCAATGAGGGCGTCGATGGCTTCATCACCCTTCCCCAGCCGGGAAGCGTTGAGGGCATGGGCATTGAGGACGAAGCCGCGATAATCGCCGGTCACATCATATTCACCGAGCCGGAGAAGGAGCTCTTTCGTGATCTCATAGGCTTTCCGGTGATTGTGCAACCGGCCGTAACATTGGGCAATCTCAATTTTTTTGTGCAACAGAGCGTGAGAGTAGGAAATGGTGAAGGATCGTTTGTAAGACTCGCCGCGCATACGCTCGGCGACAGTATCAAAAATATAGTCATAGCTTTTGTAGAGTTCCATGGTGTCGGAATAAAGCCCGCAAAGCGCATTCAGCTTGGCGATATTCTCAACCAGGGTGGTGATGATGAACATGGCTCCGAGCAGGCGGTTACCCGTAGTCAGTTCGCCCTTGTGCGCAGAAACAAAACCATCGCAGACCTCACAGAGAAGACGATGTTCGTCCGACAGAATTTCATGTAAACCCGCAATTCGCGCCTCCCCCTTCTTTGTCGTCATGACGGAAAGAAGCCTCGCGAAATTGCGGGCATTGCACAGAAACGCTCGTTCGATCACCACCACTAATGATTCAGGGAGAGCCTCGAGAATAGCGAGCCCCGCCTCGAAATCGTCAAGGGCGGCGTGGTTGTCATTGTGTTTTTTGAGCTTGATCAAGCCTGCTATCAACAAGAAATAACATTTATCAATGTCGTCTGCCTTGGTCGTGGCTTTCGCCGCAACGGAAAGAACCTCGTCAAACAAATAGTTATAGGAATCGCACAGCAACAGAAGCCGTTCCAGTTCCATGGCGTCTTCATCATTGAGCCATGGGGTCTCGTCATGGAGAGACTTCAGCGCATAGAATGTCTCATAACCGTTTTTGTAGACACAATCGGCGAAAGCGGCGAGCGGGGCAGGTTCCGCCGCCTTAAGTTGCGCGCGCATGGCCTGGTAGGCGGTCGCGAGGTCGATTTGACCGATGAGCGATTCGGTGTCGATAAAATCGGCGCAACCGCCAGTCGCGACCACGACATTGAGAAATTTGCGCAAACAGTGCTTGCGCGCCGAGCGGAAGCGACCCGCATACAAATCTTCATCGGTCACGGGATCCGCCGTGTCGGTGGCCTTGAACAGCAATAAAAATTTGAAAGAGAACGGTTTGAGATAGAGATACAGGTTTTGCACAAGCCGCATCGAGCAGCGGTCGCATTGCTCGAAATTCTCCAGCACAAAACCGCAATCGTTCCCTTGATCGAGCAGTATTTTATGGCATTCGACGAAGAATTTGGTCATCGCCATGGTGAAGGAAGTGGCGAAATACAAATTCTTCTCGGGCCGACGGATAGAGGTCGGCGGGAACTGCGCTTCCCGCTTGAAATAGATTTTCCCGGATTTTATGAAGTCGGCCGCCTTATCGACAATGTGGTTGGAAAAAGAACAACCCTCGCGAATATCGACGATAATGCGGTCGGTTTGCGTTTTACTTAGGCGTTTGCGATAAAATGCCCGCAACGCCGTCATGACGGTGAACGGCTCAAGGGAGCACGCCATACGGTGCGCATCGGCCCAATCGGCGGACAATCGACCATCTGAGCCGA
>JBAJNN010000020.1:0-34503 GCA_036881905.1 Hyphomicrobiales bacterium
TCCCTTGAGGGGCCGGTTTTTTGTCATTCACCCTGCCCGATAAGGGTGCTGTAACGGTTTTTCTCGCACTCCCGAACCGCCTATCGTGATCACACGCTCGCGATTGTTGCAATCGCCGACCTGAAGCCGCCGGTCGTTAAATGGCGCGGCGACACCTGAAGCCCAAGGGGCGCGTCAACGTCCCGACGGGCGGAAAACGCGCTCCTTTTTTTGTTTTTTCAACCCGAAAAGGAGACTGAAAAATGAACTTTCACTTTCACAAACGGTTCGGCGGGTTATCGGATAAACCGGTCCATGCCGACGATCCTGCCGAACTCGCCATTTGCGAAAATCCGGCGGCTGCAAAGGATCACGCCAATGAAAGTCGCCCGACGACCTACGCGCCGAGCGGAAACGAAGCGGCGGAATGGAAGCACGCGGCGTCGCAATATCGCCTGCTCACCCAAAAAATCGAAACGATCGACGATATTCTCAAGGTCCTCAAAACCAAGCGAGACAAACACCTTGCTTTGCTGAAGGATCTGATAGGCGCGGCTGTCGAGCGCCGATTGCGATGGACTCCGGATCACGCGCTACAGTGCGAAGGGAGCTGTCGATTATCCCCGGCTGGTCCGCGATCAAAACCTTCATCCGGCCTTGGTCGAGAGTTTCCGCAAGGCGACAAGTATCCGCTACCGGGTCACGCTCGCCGAAACGGACTCGAACGTCGTTTGACGGCATGAAAAGCGTAAGCGGGAGTGTGGAAACACACTTCCGCTCACCCTATAGGACCCTTAAACGGGCGCATCGGCCCGTTTCGGGGGCATGATGCGCCCTGTTCAATTCAGGAGCAATTCATCATGGAAATCACGGAAAACATAGTGGCGCGACTTTTGCAGTGGCGCAAACGAGAAGACTACATCGAAATGTTGGATCGGTGGGACGGGTGTTGTTATGAACACCCCTTCACTGCCGAGCGCGGCGAAGATAATGGAGACGGTTCTGCCCGACAAACGCCCGATGGCCTGAAAACGACCGGCCTTCGCGGGACGGACAAAAGCGTCCAAGAACAATGACTCGTCAACATCGGCGAAATCGATGCCGTGTTTGTCGAGATTAGCAAGCCGCGTAGGTGCGTCCCATGTGATCATGAGTTTACGTATACACGAAAACCCTGTTGGTTGACAGGTCAATCATACACCCATATATTGATTCGCGAGAGTGTAATCGGGTGTCCGATAATCGTCTTCCCTTAGTGTGGCAGAGCGGTAACCAACCCAGCCCCCTATCATGAGGGAGTTCGGCATCCCCCAAAGGCGCGGACCGCCGCGTCCTGGTTAACGCAAGGTAACTAAAGTGTGAAAGTTACCCTGTCCCTGAATTCGTCCAAAATTCCGGAGCCATGTTCAAGCAAGCGACACCGCGCAATCCTGCCGCATTTCAATAAAGATGGGATCGACGCGCTTAACCGCCTGCGCGAGGTCGGAAAGGCGACAAGCCCTTTCCGCCGCATTCAACCTTATGGGAAGGGCTTGATGGTATCGGAAGAAAAAGAAAAGGAGTCAGACTCATATGTTCGGCTTAGTAAGCTATAATTATTCTTTTGTTTAAATGGTTCTTTTTTATTATAAGAAGTGGGTCCTTCCTTTATAATAAAGTATACAGGGGCGCTAAGCGCGAAACAGCGCCAGCGACAGACCGGTTTTTTTGGGGACCCACCTTATCGCAAACAGGTTCGGTCGCAAGAAGGCTTTGGTGACCTTCACAAGCGTATTTTCCCCGTAAAATCCTTTCCCCGTAAAACCCTACTGACCGCAAGACGAACGGGGTGCCCGGAACCGGAGTCCACTGCGAGAGCCTTTATATGAAAGGTATGAGCGAGCGGGGCTATGCGGCCCATGTCGGTTTGTCGCGCGGCGGGGTCCTGTAAGGCCAAGGCGTCCGGAAGGCTGGTCCTGTATGATGACGGCTCGATCGACGCGAAGGCAAGCGACGCCCGACGCGCCGCCACGACCGATCCGGCGAAGCAACGCCAACGAACGGCGGCAAACATGAAGCCGGTGCCCGCACATGCGGTGAAGGCGATCGGCGATACGCTTGATGAACAGGGTCTGATTGCAAGCGACAGCGAGGGCGTAACGTATTTGGAAGCCAAAACCGCCCATGAGGTGCTCAAAGCTCGTGAGCGTCGGATCAGAATTCAAAAGATGAAGGGCGAGTTGATCGACAGGTCGTCAGCCTGCAAGCAGGTCTTTCGCCTCGCCCGCGAGGAACGCGACGCATGGGTGACGTGGCCGTCGCGGGTTGCGGCGCTGATGGCGGCGGACCTGGATAAAGACGCGGCTGTGGTTCAAAGGGTTTTGGAATCTCATGTCCGTTCGCACCTCGAAGAGCTTGGAACCCTTAACGTCAAGATCAAATGAGTTTGGGGACTTCGAGGGAGCCGACGAGCTTTTAAGAGCGTGGAAACGCGGGCTGACGCCGGATAAGGATATGACGGTCAGCGAATGAGCCGACCGTTATCGTTATTTGTCGTCGCGAGCCTCTGCCGAACCGGGACTCTATCGCACCGATCGAGCGCCCTATATGCGCTTGATCATGGACGCGCTCTCGCCGTCCCACCCGGCGCGGCGCGTAGTGTTTATGAAGGCGGCCCAGGTCGGGGCGACCGAGGCGGGCAACAACTGGATCGGCTATGTGATTCATCACGCCCCCGGCCCGATGCTGGCGGTTCAGCCCACAGTCGAACTGGCGAAGCGCAACTCGCGCCAGCGGATCGACCCTCTGATCGCCGACAGTCCGGTTTTGAGCGAGCGCGTCGGTCCGGCCCCGATCGCGCGATTCCAACAACAGTATGCTCTCGAAAGACTTCCCGGGCGGCGTTCTGGTTATGACCGGGTCCAACTCCGCCTCGGACTGCGGTCCATGCCCGCGCGTTACGTGTTCCTTGATGAAGTGGACGCCTATCCGGCCTCCGCCGATGTAGAGGGCGATCCGGTTACTCTGGCCGAGGCCCGCTCGCAAACCTTTTCACACAGGCGGAAGGTGTTGCTGATTTCAACCCCCACCATCAAGGGGATGTCGCGGATCGAGCGCGAATATGAGGCGAGCGAGCAACAGCGCTATTTCGTGCCTTGCCCGCATTGTGGTCACGAACAGGTTTTGAAATTCGAGCGGCTGCGCTGGGAGAAAGGCAAGCCGGAAACCGCGCGATATTACTGCGAAGCATGCGAAAAGCCCATCGGGGAGCGTCACAAGACCGCGATGTTGAAGGGCGGCGAATGGCGGGCCACGGCCGAGACCAATGATCCGACGACGACCGGCTTTCATATCTCGGCGCTCTACTCCCCGGCCGGCTGGAAAAGCTGGGCCGATATTGCCCGCGACAAGGAGCAGGCTTCCGGTTTCGATGACGCGCAACGCGCTTTTAAAAATACCGTTTTGGGCGAAACCTGGGTCGAGACCGGCGACGCGCCCGACTGGTGGCGACTGGCCGACCGACGGGAATCCTGGCCCGCGGGGACTGTTCCCGAAAAAGGGCTGTTTTTAACGGCCGGGGCCGATGTGCAGAAAGACCGTATCGAAGTCGATGTCTGGGCATGGGGACGCGGACTGGAAAGCTGGTTGATCGATCATGCAGCGATCGAGGGCGGTCCCGGCTCGCGGGAATGCTGGTCCGAATTGACGAATCTCCTGGGCCGGACATGGCTTCATGAATCGGCAACGCCGATGACGATCATGCGGCTCGCCATCGACACGGGCTATGAAACATCGGCGGTTTATGGATTTGCTCGCCAAAGCGGGTTTGGACAGGTCTCGCCGATCAAGGGCGTGGACGGGTTCAACAAGGCGACGCCGGTCACCGGACCGACATTCGTCGATGTAAGCGCGTCGGGCAGGCGGTTACGGCGCGGGGCGCGATTATGGACGGTCGCGGTCTCGACATTCAAGGCGGAGATGTATCGATTTTTGCGCCTGGCCCAGCCGACGCCGGAAGAATTGTCGCAGGGCGCGCAATATTCGCCCGGCAGCATTCATCTGCTGAAATGGGCCGACGACGAATGGCTTAAGCAACTGACGGCCGAGCAGCTGGTGACCGTGCGCGACCGACGCGGGTTCGCCCGGCTTGAATGGCGCAAGATGCGCGAGCGCAACGAAGCCTTGGACTGTCGGGTTTACGCGCGGGCGGCGGCATGGATCGTCGGCGCGGATCGCTGGTCGGAAGCGCGGTGGGCTGAAATGGAAATGCGCTCGACCCAAACGCCTTCTTGCCATGAGCGGCGACAGGAAAAACGACGCCGCGTCGATCGTCCGCTTCACGAAAGAAGACGGCGGTCGGGTTGGATCGGCGACAAAAAAGGATGGCTCGATGACCGATAAACAAGGCGCGGTGTGGACCGATGATGAATTGATCGCGCTTAAAAGAGCTTATGCGCGGGGCACATTAAAGGTGTCTTACGACGGCAAGTCAATCGAGTATGGCTCGGCGCAGGACCTGTTGGCGCGGATCAACACCCTTGAGCGGGCCATGGGCGTCGCAAAGAAACCGATAGCGGGCGTCGCCGGGTTTACGCGAGGTCGCTTCTGATGGCGACCGGCTGGCTCGATCGCGCCATTGCCGCAATCGCCCCGCGAACTGCCATCAGGCGGGTTATGGCGCTTCGGGCTTTCGAGACCATGACCCGGGGTTATGACGGCGCGGCGCGTAACCGTCGCGGCTGGACGACGACGAACACGAGCGCGGACGCGCAAATCGTGACCGCCGGCGCATTGTTGCGAGACCGAATGCGTGATCTCGTTCGCAACAACCCTTATGCCGCAAGGACCGTCTCCATACTGGTCAACTCGATTGTCGGTGGCGGCATCAGACCCCGCGCGGCAAGCGACGATCATGACCTCAACCGCAGGGTCGATCTTATCTTTGACGATTGGGCGCGGAAATGCGACGCGGACGGTCAGATTGATTTTTTCGGCCTGCAAACCCTTGTTTGCCGAGAAATGGTCGAGGCTGGGGAGGTTTTGGTCCGTCGCCGCAGGCGTCGAGCGAGCGACGGGCTTCATGTGCCGTTGCAGCTGCAGGTGTTGGAGGCCGATTTTCTCGACAGCGCCAAATCAGGAATAAGTGGCCCAAGTCGCACGGTTCAGGGCATTGAATTCAACGCAACCGGCAAAAGACGGGTGTATTGGCTCTATCCCGCCCACCCGGGCGATGCATTCGGGTCTTCTCGCGGTCGGTTCGCCTCAAAGCCCATTGCGGCAAGCGAGATCGCCCATGTCTATGAAAAACAGCGCACGCAGGCCCGGGGCGTGCCTTGGGGCGCTCCGGTGATCCGGTCATTGCGTGACCTCGACGATTATGAAGTCGCTGAGATCGTGCGCAAAAAGACCGAAGACTGCGTGACCGCCATCGTCTTTGGAGACGAAGAAACCGAACAGGGTGTCGCGCCCATGGTGGTCGATGGCGACGGCGTTCCGGTCAAGCAGTTCGAACCCGGGCTGATCGCCTACGCTCGCGGCGGCAAGGACATCAAGTTCAATCAACCCGCCGCCACCGGTGGTTACGCTGAATACAAACGCGCGAGTCTGCGCACCGTCGCGGCCGGATTTCGCGTTCCCTATGAAATGTTGAGCGGCGATCTGTCCCAAGTCAATTATTCATCGATCCGCGCCGGATTGGTCGAGTTTCGCCGGATGATCGGTGCGGTTCAGCGTCAATTGTTCATCCCGATGTTCTGCGCTCCCGTCTGGCGGTGGTTTACCCAAACGGCATGGGCGGCGGGCCTTATCCCTGACCTCGATGTTCCGGTCGAGTGGTCGCCGCCAAAATTCGAGGCCGTCGATCCCTACAAGGACGCGATGGCCGACCTGCTCTCGGTCCGGTCCGGCACCATGACGCTGGCCGAGGCCATCTCACGCCACGGGCGCAACCCCGACGCCGTGCTCGCTGAAATCACGGCCATGAATGCCAAGCTCGACGATAACGGGATCGTGCTCGATTCCGACCCGCGTCGCGTCACCAAGGGCGGCGGCGCTCAACCCAACGATCCATTGAGTTCCAACGAAGGAGATATTTCCGATGGAAACAAAAATTGATTTGCCGATTCTTCAACGCACGGCGGTCATGTCGCCCGAAACCGCCAATGAAGATGAACGCACCATCGACGTGGTGTGGTCAAGCGGTTCGAGGGTTCGGCGCAAAACCTGGGAGGGCAGGTCTTATGACGAGGAATTGAGCCTTGAGCCGGACCACGTCAATCTCGATCTCCTCAACGCTGGAGCGCCGGTTCTCGACTGCCACGAGAGATGGAAAATCAGCGCCGTGATCGGCTCGGTCGAGATGAACAGCGCGCGGGTCGAAAGCGGACAAGGCGTCGCGACCATCCGCTTTTCAAAGCGCGACGATGTGGCCCCGATTTGGGAGGACGTCAAGGCCGGGCATATACGCCAAGTCTCGGTCGGATACCGAGTTGACGCCTATGAAGTCAAGGAAAGCGAAAACAAACGTGATTTGTGGCGGGCGGTTGACTGGACGCCCGTCGAAATTTCCGCCGTGCCGATCGGTGCCGATCCACGGGCGGTGTTCCGGTCGAAAACTGAAACTGAAACCTACCCATGCGTCGTCCGACGCGATGAAAAAGGAATTGAGACTATGAACGATTCACTTAAAATAGATATTGGAGCGGATGTCGCGGAGAGTGAAATCCGCGCCCAAACCGACGAAGCGGCCATTGATGAACCGGTCGTTGAGATTGCCAAGGCCGAACCCGACGAGAAGAGAAACGACGATGAGCTTGTCGCCCAAACCCGAGAAGCCGAGCGCGACCGGGTTACGACGATTTTCGATCTCGCGGCCAAGCTCGATTTGGAGCGCGATTTGGCCTCCGACCTCGTCAAGCGCGGCGTGGCCCTCGACGAGGCGCGTAAGGTTATCCTCGACAAGGTGGCGAAGAGATCGGACGGTGACCTTTTCCAACGTCTCGATTCCGCTGGGCGGTCGCGATGAACAGATCACGCGGCGCGATGCGGCGGCAAATGCGCTCCTGCATCGCTACAGCCCGGCCGATTTTCCGCTTGAGGATTCGGCGAGGGACTATCGCGGCATGACGCTGATGGAGATGGCGCGAGAAAGTCTGGGTCATTCAGGCGTCAACACCAGGGGCCTCTCGCGCGACGATGTGGCGTCAAGGGCGTTGCAGACGACGTCGGATTTTCCGCTCATTCTCTCCGCGGTGACCAACAAGACGCTGCGTCAAGCCTATGAGGCGGCCCCGCGAACTTTCACGGCGTTTTGCCGCCAAGTGCTGGCGACTGACTTCAAAGCCATGCACCGGGTGCAGATCGGCGAAGCGCCGCGACTGCTCAAGGTCAATGAAGACGGTGAATTCAAGCGGGGAACGCTTGGCGAATCCAAGGAAAGCTACCGCATCGAGACTTACGGGCGCGTAGTGTCGATTACGCGCCATGTGCTGATCAATGACGATCTCGATGCCTTTACCCGAATTCCTGCGATGTATGGCAATTCGATCGCGCAGCTTGAAGGCGACGTGGTCTGGGGCGTTATCACCGGCAATTCAGCCATGGCCGACGGCAAGAGCCTGTTCCACGCTGATCACGGCAACCTTGGCGACAAACCCGCTAAGGCCGACCGTCTCGGCGGTAGGGGACGCTCGCGCCAAGATGGCCATGCAAACCGGCCTTGATCAAAAGACGGTCCTCAACATCCGGCCGGCCTATTTGATCATACCGGCGGCACTGGAATTGCAGGCGGAACAACTGCTGGCGCAAAACCTTGCCCCCGCCGCCTCGGCCAATGTGGTGCCGAAATCGATCCGCACTCTTGCGCCGATCGCCGAACCATGCCTTGACGCCGTCAACGCCAAGGATTGGTATCTCGCCGCCAGCCCGAACCAGATAGACACCATCGAATATGCTTATCTCGAAGGGCAACAGGGGGCCTATATCGAAACCCGCAACGACTTTGACGTTGACGGCGTCGAGATCAAATGCCGCCTCGACTTCGGGGCCAAGGCCATCGACTGGCGCGGGCTGTTCAAAACCTCCGGCGCGTGAATGCAAACTCCAACTACTATTTACGAGAAGGATTGAAGCGATGAAAAATTATGTCCAACCGGGAAACACGGTTACCCTGCCCGCCCCCTATGATGTGACGTCGGGGGACGGATTGCTTGTCGGCGCACTGTTCGGCGTCGCAAGCGCCAATGCGGCCAAGGGAACGCGAGTGGAAACAAACCTGACCGGCGTGTTCGAGTTGAAAACCGATGGCGCATTGTCCGTGGGCGACAAGGCGTATTGGAATGACGCCAAAAAGGCGGTGACCAAAACAGCCGCCTCGAACACGGTGATCGGCGTCGCCGTGTCGAACTCGACCGGCAATGCAGCGCAAATTCGGCTCAATGGCGGGGTCTGACGCGATAGCGGGCGCTCTCGATGCGTTGTTTTCCGACCCGAATATCGGGCACGACGCCCTCTATACCGGTCGGGACGGCGCGTCGAGAGCAATTCGCGTGGCGGCTCGCCGCCCCGACGCCGTGACCGGATTCGGCGAGGCACAAATCTGGTCGCCCACGACGCGCTTTGATCTGCTCGCCCATGACGTCACCCCATACGAGGGGGACCGACTGGAGATGGGTGGCGAGGTCTTTATCATTCAGGGCGAGCCTGTGCGTGATGCTGAACGGTTGGTTTGGACCGTCGATGTGAGAGAGGCAGAGTCCACATGAAGTTTAAGGTCGATTGTAAGCCCGATCTGGTCAAGCTCATGGTGGTCGAAACCAAACTGGCAGCGAAGGCGACCACGCGGGCATTGCGTGACGCCGGGTGTGACTTGAAAGGCGACTGGCGGACGCGTATCACCGCCGCAGGGCTTGGTAAAAATCTCGCAAGGTCGATTCGCGAGCAAACCTATCCCAAACGCGGGGTAAGCCTCGGCGCGGCGTCGATCGTCTGGTCGAAAGCCCCCGAAATCGTCATGGCGCACGACAAGGGCGGTGTCATCAGGGCGAAATCGGGGCGCTATCTCGCCATTCCAACCGGATACAACAAGCCGTCCGGAAGACGGGCGGGCAATAAGCCTCTGGTCAGCCCGCAAAAGATGGTAGCGATGAAAAAATGGACATATGTTTTGCCGACGCAAGACGGGCACGGGCTGGTCTGGTTCATGCGGGTGAGCGAAGCCGCCTCGATGTCGCAGACCGGACGGATCACGAGGCGGGTTTTCGTCGGCGGCATGAAATTGAGCGGGCGGGGTTACGGCGATGTTGGATCGGGGCGCAAAAGCCGCGTCGATGCGATACTGAAACACGGGGCCGTGCCGATGTTTGTTCTACTGCCGCAAGTCAGACTGTCGCAACGCCTTGATCTTGAGCGCGGCGTCAGTCATGCGCAATCGAGCGTTCCGGCAAGAATCGTGGAACACTGGATCGAGGGGCATGCGTCATGAGCGGCCCGTCGCTTTCGAGGGAGCGTGGATGAGGCCATGGCGTCAACGCGCGAAACCATTCTGACCGCGCTCCATGCGCGGCTGTCAAAACTTGGCGAAATGCTGACCGTCGCCGTCTTGCGCGGCGGGGCGTTGCCCGAGAGGGTTCCCAAAGACGGATTGCTGATCCTGCGCGACGGCGAACCGGGCAAGCCGGAGGTCATGCTTTCGCCGAGACGCTATCATTACGCCCACGCTTGCGAGATAGAAACCATAATCTAGTGCGGCGACGCCGCCGAACGCGACCGCAAGCTGGACAGGCTTACGCAAACCCTCGGCGGTCTGATCGCGAGCGATCGCACGCTTGGGGGCTTATGCGACTGGATGGAGGCGCAAGCCCCGCAACCGGTCGATCTTGCTGTCGAGGGGGCCTCGGGAATCAAGGCTGCAATTATTGCGCTAACATTGTATTATGAGACTGGCGATCCGCTGATCGGCTCTCCGCCCAACGAGCCGACGCGGAACAAGGTGCGACAAACGCAAGCTACGACAATGGAGGCTTGATCCCCATGAAAACGCTCGCGGTTATAAAAGTTGCGCTGCTTGTGGCCCTTGTCATGGGTCCGTCCGCCCTCTTGGCCGAAGACATGGTGATTGATGGATCGACGATGGAGTCTTACGAACGCAGCATCAAGGCTATGAAAGACACGTTGTCGGATCAAGATAAAAAAGCGTTTGGGCGGGGACTCCTTATAATACTTCTTAGAGAAGGCTATCCTGCGCTACAAAGTTTAAAAAATTACTCGTTTCGAGGAAGTTTTTTTCGGGACAAAAACCAAAAACTGGATATAATATCCGAAGACGCTAAAAGCAAAAAATAATTTACTTAATGGGGTATCTATTTCAAGAATTCTTAAAGTAGGACAACAAAATATTGCTCCTGAAAAAGACAGAAATTATAAAACAGAAAATAAAAAACAAAAATATGAAGAAATATTAAAAACCGGATATAATTTTTGTATTGATTTAAACATCAAAAACAATTTGCCATTTGCGATTGTGGGTATAGCTATCGAATACAAGATTATCTCAAAGGGCCGAAAGGTGCCTTGGTATGAAGGGGCTTTTGATCAACTGATTCCAGGTGGGATAGAATCGGGTGAGAAACGATTTGTAGAAACCAAGGCATAGTTTGGCGAGAAGAACTTTCCCATGACCTCCCTGATAAAGTGTTTACAATCGCAACCGTTACCGATGTTGCCGATTGGCTGAAACGGCCTTTGATTGGCGACGCGCCGATAAGCGGTTGATCGAGCGAGAAGTCCCCCATGAAGTGTCGATGACGACATGACGTCACGACGCGAATCCGTTTCGTCCGCGCTTCACGCGCGATTGGGGCAAATCGGCGGCAATGCTCCGATGACGGCATAATGACCTATATCGCCGCCCTGTTCGACTTGGACCCCATTGGGGTTTGACCTTTAACCTCTTTAAACAAGGAGAATGCTTATGGCTCGCGCTCTTGGAGCGCAGGCGCAAATGGCGCTTGCGTTTGAGATTGCTTACGGCAAGCCGCCGGACAGCGGTTTTATTAAAATGCCCTTCGTGTCAACCACGCTCGGGGCGGAACAGTCGCTGATCGACAATGATCTGATCGGCGGCGGCCGCGACCCCTCGCCCCCCGCGCTCGACACGGTCACGGCCGATGGCGACGTGGTAGCGCCGATCGATACCCACACCTTTCCATTGTGGCTCAAAAGCGCTTTCGGCCCGCCAACGACGACGGGCAAAGGCCCATATACCCATGAATTTCACTCGGGGGCGGCGAAACTGCCGAGCCTGTCCATAGAGGTCGGGCTGCCCGAGGTGCCGTATTACGGGCTTTATTCGGGCTGCGTCGCCGATAAAATTAACTGGAGAATGGAGCGCTCCGGCCAGTTGACGGCCACGGTCAACCTTGTCGCGCAGGGCGAGTCGGTCAAGGACCAAAGCCAAACCGGTAGTCCCGTATCTCCGGCGGCGGGCAGGCGTTTCGGGCATTTCAACGGCTCGATTTCGCGCGACGGGGTGTCGCTCGGCAATGTCGTTTCCGCCGATCTGACTTACGCCAACAATCTCAATCGCGTTGAGACCATTCGCTCCGACGGCAAAATCGAAGGCGTTGATCCGGGAATCGCCGCGCTGATCGGTTCCATCGAGGTGCGGTTCGCCGATCAGATTTTGTTGCGACAGGCTTCAAAACACGCGCCTTGCGTTTTGGAGTTCGGCTACGAATTGCCGTCGGGCGAGAGCCTCAAAATAACGGCTCATTCGGTTTATCTGCCGGTGCCGCGCCGCGAAATATCGGGACCGGGCGGCGTTCAGGTGTCTTTCGACTGGCAGGCGGCGCGGGACAAGACCCTCGGTCGCATGTGCGCGGTCACTCTTGTCAACAGCAGCAAAGGAATTTGAACCATGATTAAACTCGACCTCAAGGCGCAACCATTCTGGCTCAATTTACTCGACGGGGTGCGATTTAAGGTGCGCCCCCTGACGACCTCATTGATGGTCGCGGCCCGAAAACACCCATCCCTGAAAGGTGTCGAGGACGGGGACGAGTATACTTTCCTGTTTACCAAAGCCTTGGCGAACGCCAGTATTACGGATTGGGAAGGAGTCGGCGACGCCGACGGCAAACCGGTCAAGCCGACGCCGGACGCCATTGACGCGGCCTTTGATTTGTGGCCGGTCTTCGATGCTTTTCAGACGTCTTATGTCTTCAGTGGGCTTTTGTTGGTCGAAGAAAAAAACGACTCCACGCCCTCGCCAAATGGGCCTACGGCGACGGCGAAAGCTGGTGCTCGGCCTGCGAGAAAACCTGCGAAAACTGCCCGTCCGTCATAAACCGGCCCCGGACCCTCGAAGGGCTACAGGTCTGGGATTTGGCGTCGCGGCTCCATGGCCAATTACGCGCCATTCCCGGCGCGGTGATCGGGTTCGACATGGGCGCGGCGCTGGCGATGGCGCGGGCCTTAGGAATCAACCCCGTCGCCGTCGCCGAGTTCCTGCCGGTCATAGAAGCGGCGATAGTCAAGACAGCTAACGAAAAGATGGGATCAGGCGACCTCAAGCGGGGCGATGTTTGAAACATCGACGGTCTTCATCGCGCGGGCGACATCATAAGCGCGTTGCAGATTGAGCCAGAATTCCACGCTGTTGCTGAAGAGCCTGGCAAGACGGATCGCGGTATCGGGGGTGAGAGAGGTTCGCCCCCTCACCAGCCTCTCGATACGTGTGCGAGGCACGCCGAGGCGCTTTGCCAGAGCGATGGAGCTCAATCCCAACGGCTTAAGGTAAAGTTCTCCAAGCACCTCTCCCGGGTGACATGGGTTTTTCAGACTAATCATGACAGCCCTCCATAAAGTTAATGGTAGTCAATAATCTCGACGTCGGCGGGGCCGTGCTCGGTCCATCTGAAGCAAATTCGCCACTGGCGGTTGATCCGCACCGAGTGTCGCCCAGCCCTGTCGCCGCCGAGCGATTCAAGACGGTTGCCCGGTGTAAACCGTAAGTCTTCCAAGGCAACCGCCGCGTCCAGCGCTGACAGCCAGGCCCGCGTTCTTTTGACGAGGTTGGCGGGAAAGCCCTTGGCCCACCGGTCATCAAGCGCGTCTTTCGCGCGTTTGCCCTTCGTGCTGACGATCATATCAACTGTGTATCACGCCGTGATACACAACGCAAGAGAGAAAGGATAGAATTATGGCGACCGCCGAATGCTACATTCGCCTGGCCACGGTCGGCGGCAAGCGGGTCGAAGGCGACCTGCGCTCCGTCGGCGAGTCCGGCAAGCGCAATTTCCATAAGATTTCGCGCGAGGCCAGAGAGGCGAACAAGCGTATCGCCGCATTTGGCCGCAGTATGAAATTCGCGACCAAGGTTGTGGCGGTGGCCTCTCTGAGAATGGCAGCGTCGATGGTGCGCTCCAGTCTGCGGGCGATCGACGAGCAGGCCAAGCTCGCTCATTCATTGGGAACGACGACCAAGAGCATTCAGTTGCTGTCACGCGCGGCCGAGCTTTCCGGTATCTCCATGGGCGAGGTCGAGCAGGCGACGTTGCAGCTGACCAAGCGGCTGTCTCAAGCCGCCGCGGGAACTGGACCGGCGGTCAAGGCCCTTGAACAACTGCATTTGTCGGCCGTCGAACTGACCGAAATGCCGCTCGATGAGCGAATCGAAAAGATTCAGGACGCGATCGCGCATTATATTCCAAAAGCGCAACAGGCGGGCGTGGCGATGCAAATCTTTGGCGATCGCGCCGGGCTGATCTTCACCAGAATCGACAGCAAAGCCCTAAAGCAGGCCACCAAGGACGTTCAGGATTTTGGGGTCGCCGTCAGCGACGTCGATGCGGGGAAAGTCGAGGAAACCAACGACGCGGTCACGCGGCTCGGGCTGGCGTGGACCGGCGTTTCCAACAGGCTGACGGTCGCCGCCGCGCCGACATTGGAAATGATTGCCGATCGCCTGGCCGAATCGGCACGCGAGACCGGAGCGCTCGGCAAAACGTTCGAGTTTCTGGGCGAGCATCTCGACGATATTTTAGTCCACATGTCGGCTTTGGCGGTCTTTCTGACAGCGCGATGGGTCAAATCCTTGGCCGCCGCCGCATTGGGCGTTCGTGGGCTGACGCTTAGTCTTGAAACCATGAAAACCGCTCTGGCAAGGTCGGGCGTAGGCCTTGCGATCATCGGGGTTGGGGAGCTTGTCTATCGGTTCAGCGACCTTAAGACGGCGCAGGACGAGGCCACGGCCTCGACCGAACGCGCCCAACGCGCGCTTGAGAGCCTGAACGGCATCGCGGGCCTCACCGCCGAAAGCGTGCGCGACATGACCGAGGCGCAACGCGCCCTCAAATCATTTCAACTGACCAAGCTCGAAGCCGATTTGGAATTGTCCCTCGCGCGGCAGAAAAACGCTTTCGTTGATGCGTTTCATAAGGCGTGGACAGATGAAGAGTCGGGGTTTCTAATTTCACAAAAACCGATATGGGACAGAGAAAACTTAAATGAGAAACAGCGTAAAAAGCAAATAAAAAATATAGAGGCGATGTTTAACTCTCTCAAAAAACTTGGAGAGCAAATTAGGGCGAATAAAATTACCGCAGGAGAACTGTTCAAGACCCTTTCCGATTATTCCAAACTCCACCCGGGTTTTAATCTGTCGATGGTTATGGGCGATTTAACGACCCCATTGAACAAAATTATGGACGCCCAGAAAACGCTTTCTACGGTCAAGGCAGATTTGACGCTGTTCGACAAGCCGGGCAAGAAAGCGGACAAGAAAGGCGACGCGCCTTCCCTCACTCCCCCGATACCACGCCCCAGACTCTCCCTACCGTCGGCCATCGGCGGCTCCGGCGACGCCATTGTGACGAACAAGGCTCTTCAAAGCGCTTTTGCGAGGCCGGAAGCCCTTAAAAAAGCCCTTGACGACAGATTCAACCCCGAGAAGATGACAAGTGTGAGGCTTCTAAGCAGTTCGCTTGAACAATTCGCCAAGGAATCCGAAAAATGGGGCAAGGCCGTTTCCTTCTCGTTCACAAGAGCGTTCAGCGAAGCCGAAGACGCTCTGGTTCGGTTTACCCGCACCGGTAAATTGTCGCTGTCCTCGCTTGCCGACGCCATCGTCGACGACATGCTGCGGGTTTCAATCCGCGCCTCCATCACCGGGCCGCTCGCCGGACTGATGGGCCAGATGTTCGGTTCCCTGTTCGTAAGCCCCGGCGTTCCGCTTCCTCGGCCCCGCCCTGTTCTGTCTTCCCACGCGAGCGGCGGTTATACCGGAGCGGGCGGCAAATACGACCCCGCCGGGATCGTCCATGCGGGCAAATAAGTGATGACGGCGGACGCCACCCGCCGTCTCGGGATCGGCTTTTTGGACCGGCTCAATTATTGCGGGGCCGCTCTCAAGGGCCTTGCCGAGGGCGGTCCGGTCGGCATGACGCCTCATTACCGGCCGCCGCCGATTGCGCCCGCCGCGCATGCCCCCGCGCCGCGGGTGACGATCAAGATTGAGAACCGTGGCGAGCCGGTCGAGGTGGAGAAGGTCAAGACGAGGCGGGACGAGGCGGGGAACATCGATGTGGAGGCGAAGATCAGAGCGATCGTGCGCGACGAGGTCTTGAACCCGGGGCGGCCGACGGCGCGGCAACTCAAGCAAATGGGCGTTGCGCCCAAGCTGGTGCGGCGATGAAGAGCTGGCCCAAAACTCTGCCACAAAAGGTCAATCGCGAGGATTACGCCTCCTCGGTTCCCGACGGGCGGCTGATAAGCAAGATGGAGGGCGGTCCGGCCAAGCTGCGTCGTCGCTTCTCCTATCGACCGCGTCTGGCGTCATGCTCTTGCGCCATGGATCGCGGGCAACTTCAAACCCTACGTCGCTTCATCGACGACGATCTTGAGGGCGGGGTTCTGCCCTTTCGGTTTCCGGCCATTGATGAAGACGGGATTTGGACCGTGCGGCTGGGCCGCGACCTGCCGTCATGGCGGGCCGACGGCGTGAGATTCCGCGTCGAGCTTCAACTGGTGATCTTGTCATGAGAGACGTCTCCGATCGCCTGAAAGAAGCGATATTCGCGCAAGAATGCCAAGAGATTGCGGTGATGTTGCTGACGATCACCCATCCCGGGCTTGCCGAGACCTGGCGGCTGTCGAGCGACAACGCGGTTGTGTTCGATGAGGAGAAACAGTTGCGCGGCACCATCAGCCGTGGCGAACGCTACAATTTTTTGCCGATGCAAATCACTTTGCCGGAAGAAGGCGATGATTCGGGCCACGCGATCAAGATTAAACTTGATAATGTTTCGCGCGAGCTGACGCCGCTTGTGCAATCGACGCTGACCCCAGCGCGGGTCGATTTGGAGGTGGTTCTGGCTGACGCGCCTGACCTCGTCGAATTGTCGTTCCCCGATTTCGCCCTGATTTCGGCCGATGTCGACGCCGGTTCGGCGACGCTGACCTTGTCAGTGGATGCGATGATGAACGAGCAATTCCCTTGCGACACTTTCACCCCGTCGAGCTTCGGCGGGCTTTGGACCTTGGCATGAGGGTTAAGGCTGGTCTCGCCATGGTTGTTCGATCCATTTTTCCATTCGATTTTTCCGGCCGATCAAGATGAGGTTCGCTTCTTATGTCGGACTGCCCTTTGAAGAGGGCGGGCGGGATTTTTCCGGCTGCGACTGCTGGGGTCTGGTGCGGCTGGTCTACCAACAAGAAGCCGGGATCGATCTGCCGAAATACTGTGAAACATCACGCGAGCGGATCAAGACTGTCGTTCACGGTGAAAGACAGCTCTGGCGCGAGATTGCCCCCGGCGACGAACGCCCACTTGATCTGGTGTTGCTCAAATGGCGGCCGTGGCATATCGGCCTCGTCGTCAGGCGCGGGCTGATGCTGCACATGAAACAAGGGCAATCCTCAATGATCGAGCCTTATACGAGCGGACGGTATGGCAATCTGATTGAGGGATTCTATCGCCATGAATGCGCCTGAACGCTTTGTCTTCGAGGGTGAAATTCTCTCCCGCGATGATGTGGTTCGCGTGGTTTATCTCCCGCATCTGATCAAGCGCGAGCGGGCGATTTACGGTCTGCCCGCAGGGTCGAGCATCGCCGAACTTGTAGGCGCAACGCAAAACGATAATCCGACCTGGCGTCCGGCCTGTGGTCTGATCGTCACTATCAACGGCGATCCAGTTTTACGCAAATACTGGCATCGCGTTCGGGTGAAAAAAGGAGCTCATGTGGTGGTGCGCGCCGTGCCGCTTGGGCACTCGGGGGGCAACATATTCAGGGGACTTCTCATGCTGGCGGTCATGGTGGCGGCCACGGCGCTTTTCACCCCGGGAGGATTGCTGATCGGGGAAACGGTTCTCGGCTTGGGAGGTTTGGCCTGGGGCGTCAGCACCGCCGCCATCACTGCAACGGTGTGGGCGGGATCGCTGGCGCTGGGCGCGCTGTTTCCGCCCTCGGCGCTCAAAGCCCGCGAGAGCGAACGCTCCTACTCTTTGAGCGCCAGGACGAATATGGCAGCCAAATGGAATCCGATTCCGGTGATGTTGGGTCGCACCCGGGTTTACCCCAAATACGCAGCCCAGCCCTACAGCGAATTCGCGGGCGACAATCAGTATCTTTATATGCTGTTGGTTTGGGGTTACGGGCCGATGAAAATTGAGGATATTCGCATCGGCACAACCTCAATTGATGATTTCGACGATGTCGACATTCAGACCTTCGAGGGCTATGCGAGCGATAAAAAGCAGACACTTTACACCTCGGAAGTGGTTCAGGACGATTTTCAGATCGAGGTGCGGCAAAAGGACAAGAACACCAAGAAGGAACCAACCCTTGTCAGAACGTCGGCCGATGACGCCGGGCGCATCGCCATCGACCTGGTGGCCCCGCAAGGGTTGCACGATGTCAACAAGAAAGGCAAACATGGCGGCTGGGACGGGCCGATCAGGGTTGCGATTGATGTTTATATCCGCGAGCACGGCCGATATGACGGCGAGGATGAAGGCTGGCGTTTGCTTGGGAGAATAGAGGTCAGCGGCAAAACCCATGATCCGATCCGCAAGAGCTTTTCGTGGACGCGCGATGGCGGGCAATGGGACATTAAACTCAAGCGCGTCACCAGCGATTACGATGACAAGGAAGGCGAATTTCTGGCTCAAATCTACTGGACGGCGATCAGAACCCATCGCCTGGGCGATCCGCCGATCGAATTCGACAAGCCCCTGGCGATCACCGCGCTCAAAATCAAGGCGACCAATCAGTTGAACGGGGCGATCAACGACCTGAACGCCATCTGCGCCAGCCTCGCGCTGAGCTACGATGGCAAGAAATGGGTGAGGCGTGAAACAAGCAACCCGGCCGATCTGTTCAGGCTGGTTTTGCAAGGCCCGGCCAATGCCCGGGCGTGCAAAGACTCGCGGCTTGATCTGCCGATGATCGAGGCGTTCGCCGAGCATTGCGACAAAAACGGCTATCGTTTCGACATGTATCGGGATTTTTCCGCAAGCGTCAGGGAGACCCTGAAAGACATCTGCGCGTCCGCTCGCGCCGCGCCAACGTTGCGCGACCGGCTGTGGTCGGTGGCGTGGGAAGATGGCGAAGCTCCGGTCGTCCAGCATTTTACCCCGCGCAACAGCCGTGACTTCAAATTCACGCAAAGCTACAAAGCCCTGCCGCACGGGTTACGCTGTAAATTCTCCAACAAACGAGAAGATTGGCAGGAAGACGAAATTCTGGTCTATGATGACGGCTATGACAAGAAGAGCGCCACGCTGTTCGAGGCGGCGGAATTCCCAGGGCTAACCGACCCCGATCAGGTTCACCGCCAGGCGCGGTATCGATTGCGAGCGGCCAAGGCCAGACCGGCGGTTTATACGATCACGGTCGATTTCGAGCACCTGGCCGCCCAGCTTTACGATCGCGTCGCCATGGCTCATGACGTTATCGACAAGGGGGTGTCGTCGGGCCGGATCGGGGCGGTCGAAGGCCGGGTTCTCACCCTCGACGAGCCGTTTTCCCCGGCGACGGGCAAACACTACGCGATCCGCATTCGAAAAAAAGACGGGTCGAGCCTTATCCGCCGCTTCGACTTCGCGGAGACCGGCGGGGCCGTCGCGACCATAACGCTCAAAGGGTCTGCCGATTGCGAAGCGGGCGATCTTTACTCGCTGGGCGAGCGCGGCGAGGAAACCGGGCTTTATCGCATTCTCGCCATTCGGCCCGCCGATCATCTGGCCGCCGAGATAGACCTCGTCGATGATGGCGGCGACCTGGGGGCCGGCGACGATGAGACGGCCGACACCAGCGCCCGTGCCGCGAAAGGCGAGCGGGCGACATTGCGGCCAAGCAATTTACGCTTCAAACAGTCGGTCCGCTCCGGCGGCGGGGCCGCTCATGGGCTGATCCAACTGTGGTGGGATGTTCCCTTCGGCCTTGAGGCGACGTCGTTTGAGGTCAACGCCATCGATGAGACCGGCGCGGTTCCGCGGATAACGGTTGCGGGCGAGCGACGCGATTGCGAATTTCGCGATCTCGCCAAGGGACGCTGGTGGTTCAGAGTGCGCGGGCTTCTGGCCGACCATAAATTCACCCCGTGGTCCGACGAGTTGGTCGCCCAAATCGCCTATGACGACGAGATGTTGCCATGGGTCACCGATTTGGCTCTGGTCAACGCAACATCGGACACCGAATTCAACGGCGTTGACACCGAATTTTCATGGGTCAACCATTTCCCGCAACAGGAGAAATTCCCCTCCGCCCAATCGCCGTTTTACGCCCGCAACATCGTGACGATTTACGACAGCGCCGCCAATGACCGGTTGCGCGTCGATTATACCGACCGGGCCGCCTATTCCTATACGCTCGCGCTCAATCGCGCCGACAACGCCGAATTCGGACGCGACGCCGCGCGAAACCTGCGCATCGAGGTCGCGGTCGAGGACACTCTGGGGCGGGTATCGCAAGCGGTGAGGCTTATCGTGACCAACCCGCCGCCGTCCGTTATCGCGCCGGTGGTGAAATCGGGCATGGCACAGGTTTTTGTGTCATGGGAGCTTTCCAAACAGCCTGACTTCGCAGGCGTGGTCCTGTGGCTGTCGAAGACAAAAGGATTCGATCCGAAAAAGACCGATCCCGCTTATGACGGGCCGGGCAGCATGGCGATATTGCCCGCCGAACCGGGCGGTTACTACCTCCGCGCCGCCGCCTATGACGCTTTCGGCAAGGGCCAACTCAACATATCGGGCGAAATGCGGGTCGAGGTTTATGAAATCGACATCGACACCGCCCCGCCGCCCGTGCCGGAAGGCTTGACTTTATCGCAAACGCAAAAGACCGCTCCCGACGGTGCGGCGATCTACGGCTTGCAGGCCTCCTGGTCTGCGGTCGATGCTTCCGATTTGGCGTTTTACGAAGTGCGGATCAGGGAAAAGGGCGGGAATTCCGTCAGTGTTCAAACCCCTGGAACGGCCTATGAATGGCCCAATGTCATGGCTGGAACCGCATTCACGGTCGGCCTGCGCGCGGTTGACGCCAATGGCAACAAATCAAACTGGTCGGCGATGCGGCAAAAGACGATTTCCGGCGACAAAACCGCGCCCGCTGCGCCGGAGCATCTTAAGGCCACGGCGGGGTTCGACTCGTTTTTCCTCGAATGGGACCCGGTCACGGACCGCGATTTGGATCATTACGAGCTGGAGTTTGAGCGGCAACCGAATAGCGGGATCGACCGCTCTTATTTCGACCTTGTCCGCAACGAGAATGCAGCCGGGCTGTTGGACGCGACGCGACGATTCAACAGGGTGATCGACGCGCTGAAATTTTAGAGGGACAACATGACGTTAAAAAGTGATTTGGAAACAGCGACGACTGCGATCAAGGTCAACGCTCAAAAACTGAAATCAATCGTCAATGGACCGGCGAGCGGAGATGACTCCGTGGTCGAGACGCAAGCGGGCAAGGTCAAGACTCTGGCCCGAACCATCGCCGAAATCAAGACCGACGCCATCGGCCCACAGGGGCCAAAAGGCGATAAGGGCGATACCGGCCCACAGGGTTCCAAAGGCGACAAGGGGGACACCGGACCGAGGGGTTACAAAGGGGATAGAGGCGACACCGACCCACAGAGCTTCACTAAGGACGGTAACCTATACAAACTGTCGATGGATGGACAGCATTATGATGATGCGTTGGTCTACGATGGCGGCCCCAATGTACTGACCGTGGTGGGCAACGCCGACGGAGGCGACCACAAAATCCCCACCCCCGGTAACTCGACCGTCGTCGCCGGGAAATACAAGGCTGGCGACAGAGGCCAGTATGAGGTGCCGCATGCTGGTTTGAGCACGGGCACTGTCGGAACATACATCATGGCCGAGTGTCGCGACCCGCGCGATCATGCGCCGAACTCGACAGTCGCAGGCTCGTCGTTACGCCCCAGCAGCGCCAACCAACAATCCGTGTCGTTCACCCTGTCGGGTACATGGCGATGCATGGGGCATTCGACGGGCGGCAACGAGGCCTCAGGAACGCTTTGGCTGCGGATTTCATGAGGATAAGGCGAAATGACTGAAATCCATAACAGCCCGACCGACAGACTCATTTTGCCCGATCAAGAGGGCAATACGACCGGAGCCTTCAGGGTGCGCGCCGTTGACCGCTCGGGCAACAAGTCAAAGTGGTCGGAGAAGGCGACGGCGACCACCGGCGGGACATTTGCTCAAGAGATAGCCGAACTCGGCTTTCCGGCCTCGATCCTGACCGGACAGATCGTCGAAACGCAGATCGCGGCTCATGCCGTCGCCGCCCGCCATCTGGTCGCCGACAAGGCGGTAATCACCGGCTCGGCGCAGATCGCCGAAGCGATTATCGATGACGCGCATATCGTCGATTTGGACGCGGCTAAAATCAGGGCGGGGACCATGCTCGCCGGATCGGTGAGGGTCGGCGGGCAATCGCTTGGCGCAATAAGCTCTGCGTCCGCCGATCCGGCGCGGGCGATCAACCAAACTCAAACCACAATCGACCCCGGCAAGATCGAGATCAGCGGCGGAACGACCCTGGCGGACTGGCGGCATGGCGGCGATGAGACGAAAATCGATGGCGGGGAGCTGGCCACAAACACGGTCCGCGCCGAAAGCATTGTCGCCGGCTCCAGAGGCATTGCCATCGAGGGCCTCTCCTTCACGGCGAAAGCGCCCCCCACCGTCGAGTGGACGGGAGGGTCGATGACTTACGTCGATGACGCCGGACATTCCAAAACAATATCGGTCGATCAAGGCTCCGCCACGCCGTCGGACGCCAGCGCATCAAACCCGTATTATTTCTACTGGATCAAGGACGATACCGTTGTGCACGGGACGTTTGGCAAAGCCGACGCTTTCTGCGATGATCGCGTCGTTTTGGCCGACTACAATGGCGGAGAAAGAATTACCGACCATTACGGCAGAACCACCATCGACGGCGATCACATCGAGACCGGAACCGTCAAGGCCAAACATGCCGACATCGACAACTTCAAATCGCGCATATTGACGGCGAACTGCATCAAATCTGGCATGATCGACGCGGGAGCCGTTACGGCGGACAAGATGAAAGTGACCTCGCTTGAAGCCATTTCCGCCAATTTGGGAAGCGTCAAGGTCGGCGTGGGAAACTTCGACAAAATCATGCTTGATGGCCATTGGCTGGAGGCGGATTCAATCACAAAACTTTATATGGACGAAAGTTTTGTGGAGCCAAGAGAACGCGGACGAGATATAGATACCATTATTATAAAAAGATGCTTATATGATATAAAGTCAAATGAGAAATTATTTATTAACCTGGCATGGAATCTTTCTTTTAGGGGTGGCCATTCAGGGTATGCGGAGTTTTCGATTCCCAATCTTTTTAGGCAAAAATTTGAATTCAGTGGAGTTACGATTTCAGGCGAGACCAATCATTCAACTGAACATACTGATTATAAAACAGAATGGTCTTATTCTAACACGAATAATTTTGTATCAACCATATACAGATTTTCAAATCAATATTCTTATGTTGATTTGGTTCTTAGTTTTAAATCGGTAGACACAGCATTTTATTCAATAGATAATAATGGAACGTATCTTAACGTAATAAGGTGCACGAAATGAACTGGTATGTGGCACATGATGAAAGCGGGGTCATCATTCAGCAGGGCAGCTGCGCGGATGATCGTGACTTGCAGGCCCAGAGCGAGGCGTTCGATGGTCTAATCGCTCCGGTTAACGACAGGCTCAACAACTTGACCGCCCATTACGTCCATGATGGCGAGGTCAAGCCGCGCCCGCCAATGCCTGCCACATTGGACAAGACGACCATTGCCGCCGACGATACCTCGCATGAGGTGACCGGCGGCAGCTTGACCGTCACCTCGCCGATGCAGGCGCCCTATAAAATCACCTGCCGCGCATGGCCTTATCTCGACGGTGACTATACGCTCAAAGCCGTGGAGCCGGAAGCATGAAGCTCTCCGTCGCCAAGGATTTGCGCCCGCTCAAACGGGCGGCCTATCAACGCGCCCTTGAACGGATCGAGGCGGCGGCGCGGGCGTTGCTGAAGCGCTACAGCGGCACGGAACGCCTGACCTGGGGAGAGCAATTGCGCTTGGCTCGCGCCGTCAAGGCCGGTCGGGCCATCGGCGAGGATACGATCCTTGCCAAACGCGCCGAATCCAAGGGACGCTCGCGTGGCGGTGAAGCGGCAAGCGTGCTGGCGCGGGCGGCAAAATTCCACGAGGCGGCAATGTCGCTTGAGAGTTTACGAGAACAGGCGGAAACCCTGCTCGACATCGACAATCCGGCCAAGCTGGACGCGGCGGAAAAAGCGATAGAAGCCGCCCTCACCGCCATGGCGAAATATTACTGAACCCCAAAAAAGCAAAGCCCCCCGATCAAGGGGGGCCTGCGCCCCATGGACCAAGCCAACGGGGGCTGTGAAGGAAAATGCCGCGTCGGGGGCGTCCCCCCAGTCCTGCAAAACGACGCAGTCACGACGCACTAAAGCTTTTGAACCATTCGAGCGGAATTGTCAATTGGTCAATTCCCGCCGCGCCAGATCGGCGAGGAAGGCCGAACGGGTCAACCCACGGTCTTTCGCAACCCGATCAATGGCAGCCAGCAATCCGGCATCCATGGTGATATTCGCCTTGGCCGCGCGCCCACTCAACCGGACCAGGGGCACGGCCAATAGAAACGCGCCTTGGCCAAGATCGTGAGCAACCTCTTTATCGGAGCGAACCGCATCGAGGCTTCGGACTTCGGGCAATGCCTCGCCCTCCAAATGCAACGAGAGGGCTTCCGTAGCATTGGTCAACAGATCATCCGCATGATCGGCAGCCGAAAAGCAGCCGGGAATGTCGGGGAAGTGGACGCCATAAGCGCTGTCGCCCTCCTGATGCACAACTCCAAAATATTGACGCATGAATATTCTCCGTTTGCTCAAAGCCAACGGCCTGTTTGTAAATCTGGCGAACGGTTCCGATCGGCAGGTCTTTCTTCGGGTGCGGAACAGTCACTGTTCGATCGCCCTTTTTGAATTTATGGTGCGAGCCTTTGACCTTAACCGGTTCAAAGCCATGTTTTTCAAGGCGTTTGATTATCTTCCGGCTGTTCGTTTCCATCATCGCAACCTCTGTTTATGCGTAAATATATGCGCATTAAATAGAGCTGTCAAGAAGAAATCATCTTCAAGGCGCGCTCTTTTTTATCACGTTCGGACGACAAGGAGAGTCCCATGACCCCACCACGTAAACTCACCGCGCCGGAACGCCCGCGCCGTAGACCGACGGCCGCGGCGTCACAGGCGGACATCAACGCCATGATCGATGCCGCCGCCAAACGCGCGGCCAAAGAGGTCCTTGCCGATCTCGGAATCGACAACGGCCACGCCGCCCGCGACATCCGCGATTTGCGCTCGCTCCTGGACGCGATCCGAACCGCCAGGCGCACCTTCGTCCAAACACTTATCCGCATCTTCACCACCGGGCTTATCCTTGTGATCATGGCCGGGCTTGCCGTCAAACTCAAACTGTTCAAAGGAGATTGATCCCATGCTGTCTTTACTCGGCTCCCTCCTGGGCTTCGCCATTTCCTTCCTGCCCAAACTCTTAGGCTATGCGCAAGACAAGCGCGACAAGGCCCATGAACTGGCGATGATCGCCGCCCAGACCGACGCGCAAGTCAAACTCGAAGGCGTCAAGCTGGAGGCCATGCATGTCAACGCCGATATTCGCGGCGACGAGGCCCTGCTCAAGCATGATAGCACGCTCGCCTCACGCGCTTCGCAATGGGTGGTCAATCTTGCCGCCACCGTGCGCCCGGTGCTGTCTTACCTGTTCTTCGTTGAGTTCTTCTGCCTCACCGCCTGCGTCAATATGGGCTGGATGACGATCGGACAATATAACGCCATTTGGAACGACGACGCCCAGGCCATCTTCGCCGCCGTGGTGTCGTTCTGGTTCGGCTCAAGAACCATGGCGCGCAAAACCCAAACGTGAGGGGGCAAGCCCATGCACACCAACCGTGCCGCTCTTGACCTCATTACCCGTTTCGAGGGCTTTGCGCCTGAGCCCTATCGCTGTCCGGCCGGGGTGTGGACCATCGGCTATGGTTCGACGCGCACGCCCGACGGCAAACGGGTCGATGAAGACACGCCAAAGCTCGACCGGCGCCAGGCCACGGCATGGCTGATGACCACGCTCAAACGCACCGAATCCGTGGTCGATCGGTTGATCGTGGTCCCCCTGGCCGAAAACCAGTTCGGGGCCTTGGTCTCGTTTACCTACAATGTCGGATCGGGCAACCTCAAAGCCTCGACCTTGCGCGCCAGGCTCAATCGCGGCGATACGCAAGGCGCGGCCGCCGAATTCCCTAAATGGCGATTCGCCAAAGGCCAGGTTCTGGCCGGGCTGGTCAGACGGCGCGCGGCCGAGCGGGCCTTGTTTGAGGGGTGACAAGCCGATCAGCCATTGCAGAATAATTCGGCCCAGCCAGGGCCGCCCCATACCCAAACCCCCCTAAAAGCGGGGGTCCGAGGCGTTAGAGCGCCCCGAACCGGATGGACTAGACCCATCCACAACTTACGTTGTCTCGCACCCATGCACGGGCGAGGCGAATATTAAGAGGAGTCCATCCATGGAGTCGAGTCCCGTTGCTTCGCTCAAACCTGTTGCGCCCACAAAACCGGTCGCCCCTTACGTCGGCGGCAAATTTTATCTCGCCAGGCGTCTGGTCGCGCGCATCGAGGCGATCCCGCACGACACCTACGCCGAGCCGTTCGTCGGCATGGGCGGCGTGTTCCTGCGCCGCCGACAAGCCGCGAAGGTCGAAATCGTCAACGACATCAACAAAGAAATCATCACGCTCTATCGCATATTGCAAAGACACTATGTCGCCTTCCTGGAGATGATGCGGTTTCAGATTACGTCGAGGGCCGAATTCGAGCGTCTGGCCAAAACCGATCCTTCAACCCTGACCGACCTCGAACGCGCCGCCCGTATCCTCTATCTCCAACGCACAGCCTATGGCGGCAGGGCCTATGGCCAAACCTTCGGTATCAGCCCGACCAACCCCGGAAGGTTCAACGCCACCAAGCTGGGGCCGATGCTTGAGGATTTGCACGAGCGCCTGGAGGGCGTTGTCATAGAATGTCTGCCCTATGGAGATTTTATCCGACGCTACGACAATCCGGAAACCCTGTTTTATCTCGACCCGCCCTATTGGGGCCATGAAAACCTTTATGGGCCAGTGTTCGAGCGCGCCGATTTTACCTGCCTCGCCGACCAGCTGGCGGGCATCGAGGGCAAATTCATCCTGTCGCTCAACGATACGCCAGAGATTAGGGAGCTGTTTGCCGCTTTCCGTATCGATACGGTGGAGACAACCTATTCGGTGCAGCGGAAGGGCCGAGGCAAGCCCGCCAAGGAGGTCGTGATCTCAAACGGGCCGTAAGTCGTTCTAATCTAATTCCGGCCGGAACGGGTTTGCACTCGCTCCGGCCGTTTTCTTCCGCGCCAGGCCATGCCCGCTCTACCGGCAGTCATCGCCGATACGCGATCCCGCATCATTCAGGACCGAGAAACTTTCCGGCATGGCAGCGCGCATGCTTCATCCTGTCATACAAAGCGGCGAGGTTGCCGCGGAGGGCTCGAAGCGCACCCTCCACCTGCCTCTCATTGGCACGCAGGGCGTCCACCAGCGCGGGACAGTCGTTGACCATATACAGGGCCTCGGCAATTCTTGTCGCGTCGTCGAAGACCACCTCCGGTCTTTCGATCGGGAGGCTTAAGCGGACTTCGGACGCACCGGCGTCCGGCGCGTCCGAGAGGATAAAGTCAATCGCCTTGTAGATTTGCGTCTTCTCTATATCTCGGTAGCGGGCCACGTCGAACCGCCGTTTAAGCCGGTCGTAGGCGTCCCGACGCTCGTCATTGTCCAGCCATTTCTCCTGCATCAGCTTTTGGATCGCGCGACGCTGGGCGTTGGTCAGAGTTTTCGGTCTGGGAAGAGCGGGGGGCGCGGCGATCCCCTCCAGTATGTCCAAAACCCATTTGCGGAACGCCTTGGCACATTCGGTGCGAGCGAACATCGCAACCAGGTGGCAGCCGCGCGGGCTAAAAATACGCTGAGATTTCTGCAAATTTCCCGAGGTGCCCAAATTGAGGACCTCGGACATATCAGGGGAAAATTCGTCTTTGTACCGCGTCCACAGATTGTGGACGCCGCGACGATCACGCATTCCAAGCGCCCGCGCCAGGTCGATGCTGGCAATCCACGGCGTGCCGTTGTGGTCAATGATGGTAAGCTCGGTGTCCTGAAAGCGGACGGATTCGGGGAGTGTGGTTCTCGCGCTCATAGCGGGTCTCCTACAGTCAGAGGTTGACCCGGAAGCCCTCTTGTCAAAGGGCGGCCGGGCGACAACGGGTGACAAGACCGGCCTGTAGGAACCGGCGAGTCCGAAGACTCCCCATTGCGCCCGACCATAGAAAAAGCCGCATTCCTTGAGAAAGGCGCGGCTGTCGAGCGCCTACAGACAAACGGGCTTGTCAACCCGGCCACGGATTTTGCCGCGACAAGGTCATCCTTACGCTCATTAAAATTCCGTGTCAAGCCCGGCCAGATCGGCCAGCAATGCCGCATATCCGGCGACATCGACCATGCTGTCTTTATGCGCCGGATCATGCGCCAGGCGGGCCAGTTTGAGGTCGATCATGCATAAGACCGCCTGTTCGGCCGTGACCTCTCTCCCCAACGTCGCCGACCAGCGCCGCGCGACTTGCGCAAACAGCGCGGCCGCATCACCGTAAGTCGCGCCGCGCTCGGCAATGACGGAACGGGCGGCGGAGAGGATGTTGGCGGCCTCGGTCATCGACCCTTTTTGCTTTCTTTTTCCATCGGGATCGGCCACCACCACCAATGCGAGCGCGGGATCGCGGGAACCTTGCCGTCCTCATCCTCGACAAAGCCCTCCAATGCCGTCTTCCTGTCCTCCCAGCCCTGAATGATCTTGAAGTCCTCGTTGAACTCCTTCGGGTGCGCGCGCCAATAGGCGTCCACCTTGTCGAGCTCGGCAATCTGCTCTGGCGATAATTGCCCGCGCACGAACTCATAAGCCGAACGCTCGTGTAGCGTCTCGTCGCGGTCCATGTCGAAGGACGGATCGCCAATGGTGTCGTAGCAGGCGAACATGCCTGAAAGGAGGGGAATGTTCTCCGTGATCGTGCGGTTGGTTCCGGTCAGCCTGTAAGCCATTTGACAACTCCTCTTGCTCGTTGTTTATGTGGCGGCACCTGATCGTTTTTCGCCCCCAGCTTTTCGCGGAAATGGTGGGTGGTGATCTTGTTGGCCTTCATATCGACCGCCGTGATTATAAACCCCTTATCCCCGTTATCGGCGCGCCATGATCGTTTTATGAAGGTCGCATTGAGAACGCCCTTGCGCAGCGACAAATAGACGTCGCGATCGCCGCGCCGGATCAGATCGAGCGCCGATTGATTGTAATCGGCCTGAGTGCTCAGCCCAAGTCGCCCGCGATGCTTCCTGAAATGGCCTTGCGACACCTTGACATGCGGCCATTGCGCCGTCTTCACCCGCTTAATCAACGCGCCGATCTCCTTGCGGCTCAAGACCTCGCGGTCGCGCACCGATTGCGTCCAGCGGTCCACCTGGGTTTGCGGCCCCGTCGCCTCGAAATGCGCAACCGTAATGGTCCGGCAGCGGAAGTGATAGGGCGGCCCCGCCGTATTGGCGGGCAAGTCCCTGGTCGCCACATGGTCGAGGTCGGCCATGTCGCCATGCATCGCCCAGGCTCGCTTGGCCGCCGCCTCGTCATGGGCGGCCGCGGCCCTAAGGTAAGCGTCGCGCTGATCGGCCAATCGCCTGACCTCGATGCTCCGCCCGTGCATATGGCGGCATATCTTTGTCGTGCGCTCGTCCAAATGGGCGCGGACCTCGACGCGCTCGATGCCGGCGCGGCGATAGCCGGTGACCCGCCCCATCTCGCGGGTCTTGGTCGCGGTATGATCGGCCAGAACCTCCCAATAGCGCCGGCTCCGGTCGCCCATATCGGCGAAGTCCTGCGCGAACCGCGCCGTCAGGCCTTCCCGCGTCATGCCTTGCGTGAAATACTCCCGCAATATCTTACCGATCTTCGGCGCGGTCTCGATGTCCCAGGACCGGCCGATCCAGTAGAGGTTGGCTTGTTTAAGCATGTCGAGGCTGTCGAAATCGGGCTGCATGAAGGCGATGTCGACGCCTGTGGCCTTGCCGACCTCGGTTGCGCCGAGCCGATAGAGCGCGTCGGACAGGTTGATCGCCGGCTCCCTCATCGCGGCGGCGATCGCCGCCGCGCCGAGACGGGCCTCAAGCGCGCCCGCGATCGCCTTGGCGTCCGTCCTCGTAAACCGGCCCGGCCCCAGATCGCGCAAACGGTCGAGAGCGTCGGCGATCGCCTTGCGCATCTCTTGGCTCCACGACCGCGTCATCGCCGTTTGCAGCTCATGATAGAGCGAGGTCCACGCCTTGTCGTCCCTGATCACGATTTTGCGCACCGTGCGCTTGACGATTGCGCGCATCACCGCGCGTTCGGCCGTGTCCATGCGCGTCCTCTCTCCGCCCTGACAATAACATCCCGCTCCAGCCGATCCATCAGCCAATCGACGAGCTTGCAGTGTGGGCGGGCCGATTTGATCAACACGACGACCTGTTTGCGCAAGGGCGGCGGCATGAGCGGATGATATTCTTCCCACACACCCGTTGCGCCGAGATCGCTCCAATCGACCTCGCCCATATCGACTATCCCTCTGATGCGCCTAGCTCTTTCGATCAGCGCATCGACGCAGATCATGAGGTCCAAAGCCTCTCCCTTGCTCATCATGACCGCCTCTTTGCTTTTTTAGGCTTGCCCATGCCCAGCCAGTGCTCAAGCCCGCTGATCACTTGGCTGGCCTGACGTCGCGTCAGCCACCCTGGGGCGGCGACCTTGGCGGTGCGCCTGACAAATCCGGCAAGACGCGGGTCGTTTAGGCCCCGATCCCAGCCCTTGGCGCGGGCCAGGCGGTCGAGGCGATACTATTGCGCGGGCGTCGGGCGCGGCTCGCCCGACGGCGTCAGTCCCTTGCCGGACGGATAATCGACGCGCGGTGCGGTGCGGCTCTCAATACCTTGAAAGTCTCTATAGCCAGTCTTGTCGGTGCAACCATAATCGGTATGGGGGTCGGTATTGCAAGGCTTTCGTCAAATCTCCCGATGAAGCGATTAGCGGCTACCTATGTGGAGTTGTTCCGCAACACGCCGCAGCTTGTTCAAATTATTTTCTGGTATGCGCTGATAACGCTTTTACCCTCACCAAAAAACGCCATTCGTTTGAGCAGCGCCTATTTGAGCAATCGCGGCGCTTCAATTCCGTGCCCGGCATTTGGCGTCTGCTGTCTTTGGATGGCGTTCGCGATCATCGCTGCTGCGGTCGGCGCGGGCTTCATCATTTTTTACGCCAAACGTTACTACCGTAAGACACGGGTCCGCCTGCGAGTTTTATGGTGGAACACAGGATTGATCATTGGCCTGCCGTTTGTCGTTTGGCTCGCATATGGCGCGCCGACAGATATTGACGTTCCAGTGCGACGGGGATTCAATTTCACAGGAGGAATCACTTTATCGCCGGAGTTTTTGGCGCTTTTCTTAGGGCTATCTCTTTATATTGCCGCCTTCATCGCGGAAATTGTCCGGACAGGAATTCAATCGGTTGATGGGGGCCAAATCGAGGTGGCGCGCACGATCGGCCTTGAAAAAGCAGATATCTACCGCAGGATCATCTTGCCGCAAGCGCTACGGGTGATGTTGCCACCAATAGCGGGGCAATATGTAAGTTCAATCAAAAACAGTTCGCTTGGCGTCGCAATCGGCTATCCCGAAATCTTCAACATCACCAACGCGGTCGTCAACGAGAGCGGCCATGCAATTGAAGCGGTGTTGCTGATGATGGCGATTTATCTCTCTATCTCCATCTCTATCGCCGTCATACTGAATCTCTACAACAAAGCCGTTCAGATCAAGGGTTATTGAGAGCATGACGCCTAATACAATCACTTCAAGCGCCATCACCATATCCTCCATTCCGCCCAGGCCTCCACCATCAACGGGGTTGGGGGCCGTTGCATGGCTGCGACTCAATTTATTCAAAGACGGATTCAGCGCCATTCTGACGCTGTTGCTTGCCACAGGGGCGTTTGTTTTTGTCCCAAATATTATCAGGTGGGCCTTGGTTAATGCCGTGTGGGCGATAAACGACCCGAATGAGTGCCGCGTGGCAGTGGGGGCATGCTGGGCGGTTATTAGCGAAAAATACAGAGTGATCCTCTTCGGAACCTTCCCCTACCATGAACAGTGGCGCGCTGTATTGGCTATGATAATAGTAATCGGAATATCCGTTATTTCGGCGTTCCGCCGATTTTGGTCATACCAACTGTTCCTGGTCTGGATTTTTGCGGCTCTTTTTGTTCTTGCTCTCATGCTTGGCGGTGTGTTTGGGTTGAGTTTAATAACCACTAACCAGTGGGGAGGTCTGCCGCTGACTTTGCTGATATTTGTCGGAACGGTGGTTGGTGGACTGCCCTTGGCTGTCATCCTGGCCCTCGGACGGCGCTCTTCATTACTGGTCATCCAGGCGATCTCAATCGGTTTCATCGAAATTATCCGTGGCGTGCCGTTGATTACCGTTTTATTTGTAGCATCACTGATGTTGCCTCTATTCTTACCGGAATCCCTGACCACAGATAAAGTCATTCGTTCCGAGGTTGGCATGATTCTGTTCTTCGCCGCCTACGCGGCAGAAGATGTGCGTGGCGGTCTGCAAGCCATTTCGCACGGTCAATATGAAGCAGCCGATTCAATCGGTCTATCCTATTGGCGCAAAATGACGGCAGTTATCCTCCCACAGGCTATTGCGTGTCGTGATCCCCTCGTTGATGAACAACATTATCCGTGCGTTCAAAAACACCACCTTCGTCAGCATCCTCGGCCTGTTCGACATTTTAGGCGCTACCTCCACCGCGCTTGAGGACCCCCTCTGGGTGATTTATGCACCCGAGGCGTATCTTTTCGTCTCTTCTCTTTACTTTTTCTTTTGTTTTTCAATGTCGCAATATAGTAAGCGCCTGGAAAAGGACCTAAGGACAGGACAGAGACTGTGATAGCGAACGATAAACCAGCGACACAATGCCCAGAAGAGGCTATTGTCGAATTGCACAGCGTCAACAAGTGGTTTGGCCGCACTCACGCTCTTCGTGAGATAACACTAAAAGTGGGGCGCGGTGAAAAAGTTATTCTTTGCGGCCCGTCCGGCTCGGGTAAGTCCACTATGATCCGTTGTATCAACCGACTGGAAAAACACCAAGAAGGAGATATTATCATCAATGGCATCAAACTGACCGATGACGCCCACGCCATCAAAGCCATCCACCAACAGGTTGGAATGGTTTTTCAAAAGTTCAATTTGTTTCCCCATCTCACCATCATGGAAAACCTAACTCTTGGGCCGGTTTTAGGTAAGGGAATGCCGCAGGCCGACGCCGAGGACATGGCAATGGAGTTTCTTGACCGGGTAAGAATTCCAGGCCAAGCATGGAAATATCCAAGTCAACTTTCCGGCGGGCAGCAACAGCGCGTCGCCATTGCCCGTTCTTTAATGATGAAGCCTAGGATAATGCTTTTTGATGAACCTACATCCGCCCTTGACCCGGAGATGAGCAATGACGTTCTTGATGTGATGGCCGAGTTGGCTCGTGAGGGCATGACCATGATTTGCGTTACGCACGAAATGGCGTTCGCCCGTAAAGTTGCTGACCTCATTGTTTTCATGGATAAAGGCGCGATTGTCGAGGCCGCACCGCCGAGGATATTTTTCGCCTCTCCGCAAAACCCAAGAACCAAGGCTTTTTTAAATCAGATTCTTCATTGATCCGGACTGAGGAAAAATTTTCAGATGAATGATTCGAATGGGTTCGCCGCAATCAACGACACCAATGTTAGCCACCAGCCGGGGAGGCTCCCGTTCGATCTGTTCAGACAGGGATTCCCCGCACTCTGACGGCAAACCTATTTGTCGATCTGCGAAAAGACAATCCTTCATGACAAAGTCCGTCACTCGGCTATTTCTTTTCTCGACCATCTCACAATGGCCTCCGCGTCGCGTTGCGACCATGAGGTCAAGGTCGTGGTCGCCCGCAAAAAATTCGCTCGCCTTGTCAATGCTGCCATGTCGGCAGTGGCGGCAACGCGCAACGTTTCGGACGGATTGAATGCGCTTGCTTGGTCCCTTCCCATTTCCGAGGGCGACAACATTGTTCTAACCGATTCGGGCGAGCATCCCAATAACGTCTATCCTTGGCTGAGGCAGAAGCGGCGCGGTTGCAAATTACGCATGGTTAAGCGTAATCCCGACGGGTCTATCAACACCGATGCGATGGTCGAGGCAATGGATGAACGAACCCGTATTTTGACCTGCTCTTCGGTCAGCTATTCTCCCGGGCATCGCGCCGACATCAACCGTCTGGGCGAGTCCTGCCGCGCACGCGATGTGTTCTTCCTTGTTGACGGCGTTCAATCGGCAGGGATCTTACACCATGATTTTTCGCTTGAACCCATTGACGGTTTTGCAACATCAACATCAAAGGGACTGTTAGGGCTTTACGGCTTTGGATTCCTGTATATTCGTCCAAATTGGATTGACCGGCTGGAGCCGGCCTATCTCTCGCGCTCGGCGATCCATCATGAAAATGGCGGTCATTCGGCCATGGGCGATCATGATTACCGCCTCTATCCCGACAGTCGTCGTTTTGAAGTGGGAAGTTACAATTTAGCGGGCGCTTATGCTGCGGAAGCCTCGCTTGACCTGCTGCTCGGTCTTGGAACCAAAGCGATTGAGAACCATGTTCTTGACTTAGCGACCCATTTACATGAAGGGCTCTCTATGATCGGGATTCGGCCGGCGGTGGAATCATGCGGTCCAAAACAATCCA
>JBAJNN010000021.1:0-34152 GCA_036881905.1 Hyphomicrobiales bacterium
AAACTGGTCGCGTCCCGCAACAATGATACGCCGCCCGTGCGTTTCAGGCTTGGTCAGCCAGTTGACCGAATCGATCGGCAACCAAAGTGTCCATGTCTCCGGTATTGCAAACCAGGCGAACAGCGCGTCCGCCGAAACCGGAATTCGCTGTTTCAAGCGATGGATGTTTGTCGCTTTGTCGATAAAGTCGGTATCAACAGGCGTGTATCGCTTCATATCCGATCTGTTCATTATGCCTTTTAAAGCTCAATTATATTTTGAATTCAACACTTTGTATTTTTTAACAGAGTCATGTAAAAATGAATTATTGAAATTCACGTCGTTCCTTATTCGCCCGTCGATCGTAGCACATAAGCCGTCAAATAGAAAATATCCTGGCTTGCCATTCAGGCGTCAGCAACGTCTTCTGACGTTTGGGATGCATAACATCCCTGAGATAGATTTCCACTCCCCCGTTCCCGTCGGGAAAAAACAAGAGACCATCACCCACCTCTTGGGGGATGACTCTCAATAGCTTTCCGGCGCCGAAATTCACGCCATAGACGTCAAGGTTGAGCTGAGAATTCAGTGATATAAACGGCAATCGCAGATCAAATCCAGGATAACCATACCCCGAGCGAAGGCAGTCGTAGACAAAATCCATGTCCGCTTTCAACAGCTCCGGCGTCACCCGTGATGATGCGCGTCTCATACAAGCGGCAATCTCACCCCGGCCAACCGTTTTATAAGCTTTACCAAAGTTGGTGCGTATATTATAAACGAACAACGCGTTTCCTAAAAAAAGAGCATGTTTTTCTTTATTTTCGGAATCAATGCGTCCGCGTAAATCTCGTACGGTGAGCAGCTGCATTTTACCGGTTTCTTTTCCACCAAGCTCGGATATTATCTTGGAAAAATGCGCACAAAGAGCCTCATAAGTCGTAATCCACGGCTCGCCGGACTCCTCGGTTACAACCTGTTTCAAACGTTCCTTCCGCTCTTTGCTAAAATAAACAATCTCCCGATCCGATCGTCTGATGCGTTCAAGAAATTTTAACGAAACATACTGAGTCAATTTTCCAAAAATTCCATTAAAGTTAATTGGTTTGGGCAATCCAGCTCTTCCTATATCCTCAAGTAAAGTCTCTTTATCCCGGTTCGTGCCAAATTGAAAGAGAGAGCGGTCAAAATTTATTTTTTTATTCCATAATTTTGGAGAATATTTATCTTCTTTTAAACTGATGAATATGGTGCTCCATAAATGAACCAACATGTGAAAAGCAGCCGCATCCATAAGAACATGGCTGATTGTTATACCGAGTATACACCCCCCTCTAAGAAAATTTGTTAATTTTACATACATCAAAGCCGCTTTACCTTTTATTATTTTTTTGCTTGTCGGTTCTATAACGAATTCTTTACGATTTCTCTGAACACTCCCGATTTGACCATGGTCGTTTGCCGAACCCGGATAACCGTCGACGACGACGAAAGGGATTCCATTATCTTTCCCAGAGACCTTCATCGCCTTAAAATCAGCTCGTCCCGCCAGGGCTGGGATATTCTTTACTAATTCAAGAAGAGATTTTTTAAGAAAATCAACATCAATTTTTTGTTCAAATACATATTGCATACCAATATTTGGTGTTAATTGAGCGTAATTTCTATCAACGCAATCTAAACGATGAAAAATATTTATACCCTCTGGAAGTTTTAGCGTAGACCGATTGATATGCAACGTCATGATCGAGTACCTTCAGAACTTCCAGCTGTTGACGGAGAGGCCGGGTTCGGCGTTTCCGATGGGCCGTATCAGGCAAAGCATTTCTTCAACGACGATGCCAGGGTCCACGGAGGGTCGGCATCGGTCCCCCGCCCATGGTATCGTCCGAACGCAACCGCCGCCTGCCGGCTCTTCATAAACACATGCAGCAAATCGATCATGATTTTTAATGACTTTCCAGCTGTTTCCATTAACTATAGTAGATCTGAGTGAAGTAAAGTATTTATCTTCAACTCCGTAGCGTTTAAAATCGGGCGGAGGCAGTCGGTTTAACGACGCTTCGCCTCTGGTATAAATCTCACGCAAATGAATTCCCAGTAACGACGGACTATGATATGATTTCCCATAATCATGAGTCAGGCGAGGGAATCTAGCGGCTTTTTCGCGAGTGTCAAAGGGAAATTACGATAAATATGGCTTATAGCGTTTGGCCAGAGCATAGTCCGATCCGGAGCGGAGCGAGGTCAGATCAAGATTATGCGGCCAAAAGAAAGCATAGTCCGATCCGGAGAAGCAAGGTCGGACCAAGATTATGCTTGTAAAACAAAAATATGGAGCATTCTCAGTGATCCCATTGCAACGGAAAATGCTCTAAGGAAATTTTCAAGGCTGTATCATGAACAAAATCCATGACGAGACCGCCCATATTCTGGTGATCGACGACGACAGACGCATTCGCGAATTGTTGCGTTCCTACCTTTCTAGGCAGGGGTTTCGGGTGACGACCGCCGCCGGTGCCGCGCCGGCATACCGGCTCATGGCGGGTCTGGTGTTTGATCTGATCGTCGTCGATGTCATGATGCCGGGCGAGAACGGTCTGGACTTCACCCGCAATTTACGCCGGAGGAGCAAGATTCCGATTCTCATCCTGTCGGCATTGGGCGAGACCAAAAACCGCATTGAGGGTTTTGAAACCGGCGGCGACGACTATCTCCCCAAACCGTTCGAGCCGCGTGAACTCGTTTTGAGAATCGGAAGTATTCTCAGCCGCAAGGAACCAACGCCACCACCGCAAATGGCCGAGATTGCCTTTGGAGATCGTGTTTTCGACACCGGGCGCAAGGTGCTGCTTCATGCTGGGAAAACCATCAAACTGACGACACGTGAGCGCGATGTGTTGAGCATCCTGGCCGCGCGGCGCGGCGAAGTCGTTGGCCGCGAGGCGCTTGGCCACCATGGTCCAGATTACAAGCTCCGCGCGGTCGATGTTCAAATCAACAGGTTGAGGCAAAAACTCGAACCGGACCCGAAAACACCGGTTTACCTTCAGACCGTGCACGGGAGAGGGTATATTCTCTATTCCGATTGAAGGCCCGGGGTTGGTGGGCCTTCAAGAAACGGCCCCGCCATTAGAGCGCGTTGCGTTCAAATCGAATCGCAATCACGCTCCAAGGCCCTTATTTTCCAGCATAATCGCGATCGTCCCCGGCTCTCTCCGGATCGGATTATGCTCCAAGCCCGCAATCGCGGCCACGCCAATGAGGGATCATCGCTTATGGTTGCAACCGACAGGCGACAATCGACAGGCAAAAAACAGCGCCTTTCGCTCTACAGTCGTCTCAATCGCTCGCTTGAGCGCCACTTGCCCGAACGGCTTTATGCGCGCGCGCTGATCATCATTATCACGCCGATGGTCCTGCTTCAGTCGATCATAGCCTTTTTCTTCATGCAGCAGCATTGGAACCAGGTGACCAAGCAACTTTCAAAATCGGTGGCCCGCGAGATTGCCTTCGTGGTTGACGCCCACGATTATTATTCGCAAAACGGGCTCGACGCCGGTCACCTCGTGAAGATGGCCAATGACACGCTTGGCCTTGGCCTCAGCGCGAGCAAGGACGACACGCTGCCGCCACCGGCATCCAGCCCGTTTTTCTCACTACTCGACAGCAAATTGTCGAAATATATCAAGCGGTATGTCAACAAACCGTTCCGGATCGATACGCTTGGCCAGTCCGGCTATGTCGATATCGGAGTGCAGGCCGATGACGGCACGATCTTTCGCGCGATCGTCAATGAAGGGCGGGTCTATGCCTCCAACTCTCTTGTTTTCCTGCTGTGGATGGTGGGATCGTCATTGGTCTTGCTGTTTATCGCGATTGTCTTTTTGCGCAATCAGGTCAGGCCGATCGTGGAACTCGCCGCAAGCGCGCGGGCTTTCGGCATAGGCCGCGACGTGGCGGATTTGAAACCGCGCGGCGCTCTTGAGGTGCGCGAAGCGGCCCGCGCCTTCATCAAGATGAAGCATCGTATCGAGCGCCATGTCGAACAGCGCACGGCGATGCTGGCCGGCGTCAGCCACGATCTCAAGACCATCCTGACTCGTTTCAAGCTGCAATTAGCCTGCTTTGAAGACAGCGATCCGGTGCGCGAACTTAAGAAAGACGCCGATGACATGCAACATATGCTGGAGGATTACATAGGCTTCATGCGCGGGGATGGCGGGGAAACCACCCAGCGAACCGACATCCGCGCCATGTTGGATCGGGTCTGCCGAACCACGCAAAACAACGGCGTGAAACTATCACTCGACGGGGATAGAGGCGTTTTCGCCGCGGTGAAACCCAATGCGTTCAAGCGGTGTCTCGTCAATCTTGTCGGCAATGCCGCCCGCCATGGCGACCATGTCCACATCGCAGCAAGACGCGACCGGCATCGTCTGACGATTACGGTTGACGATAACGGCCCCGGTATCCCCGAAGATCAGCGCGAAGCCGTCTTTCGCTCGTTTTTCAGGCTCGATGACGCCCGCAACCAGGATCGAACCGGAACCGGCCTTGGCCTTGCGGTCGCTCTCGATATCGTGCGCGGCCATGGCGGCGACATCCGGCTTGAGACCAGCCCTCTCGGCGGAGTGCGGGCCATCGTCACCATTCCGGTTTGAGACCGGCCCCCTCGGCGGATTGTGAGCCGTCACCGCCAGTCCGGTTTGAGGAGATAATCGGGAGGGACCAGGGCGACACTATAGCCACGAGGCCGAAGAGACTTCATGGCCGAACACTGTCATTAAATCTGCCTGAAATAATGGACTGTTAAATCTTTTCCGGTGCCTTACGATCGAAAATTTTCCCCCAGCCACGCACAGCTTTCCACAGAGTCGCAAAAACCACATTATCTTCCGTTGACATCAGGATACGCAGTGTCTACTGATTTATTTATAGAGGGAAGAGAAGTGTAAAGTCAACTCACAGGAAGGAGATATGATTATGGATAAACAAATTATGGGTAAAGCGCAATCCCTTGAGGACATGATCGAGAATCAGGAGGTCGAGCCGCGGGCCGTTGCCGAGAGCGACGCCGCAAGGACACTCTATGCCGAAACGAATGGCCCACCCCGACCCACATCCTTGGTTATGTTGTCTTTCGAGGAGGAGTAAAAGCCATTTCCCCTGCCCGCTCCTCACGAGCAGGGGGGCCTTATGGTGGAGGCTTGCGTCATGATATACACCTCAACTCGGGATCAAATCCTCGCCAACCTCAAGCTGCTCTCAAGGCGGAACGGCAAGCTGCGCCATGGCGGCGTCCGCGAGCGTTATTTGGCGAATATCGAAGAGCTGCATCACTTTAAAACCCCGGTCAACTTTTCCCAGGGCCGTTTTATCCTGTCGGATCGCGTCTCGAAGACTTATGCGGAATGCTATTCGGCGTCGGTATTGAACGATCGCCATCAGCTTGACCTGATAGACCGGGACACGCCGCTTGCTTACGAGGAACGGCTGGAAACCTTCGAAAAATATAGTCGCGCGAAAAAAATCATCTCGGATGTAGACCCCGAACTGCACGATTTGTTTGATTTCGTATTCACTCGGTGTTTACCAAGCGCAGCAGGAAGGTCAAAGGCTCGGTCTGCAATGCCGCCTCCACATCGAGTGCGATCGGCGTGATCTTCATAAACAGCTCGCCCAGGCTGACGGTGAATGACGTCATTGAGTTGCTGGTACACGAATTCACGCATAATCTCCTGTTTATCGACGAGACCAATCACGTGCAATTCGATTACGACTCGATCATGAAGCCGGATTATTTTTCCAAATCGGCGATTCTCAACACGCAACGACCATTGGACAAGGTTGTGCACAGTATTGTCGTCTCGGCTCAGATCATCATTTTTCGGCAGCGATATGGCAAGCTTTATAAGCTATCGCAAGTCTCCATTCATCCAAAGACCGATGTCATGCTTGAAACGACGCAAGAGGCGATTGCCGAGTTGCTTGCCGGCGAAAACAAGCGAAAGCTTATGACCGATCATACGATCGAACTCGTGGAACAGGCCCGAGACCGTGTTTTCCAGGGAAAGGTGGATAAAACGCTCTGCCTGGCCCGCCCAGAGCATCATCCGAGCCGGAGCAACCCTTCGGACGACCAAGATGATGCGGCCGAAAGATGCGCATCATCCGATTCGGAAGACGCGAGGTTGGACCAAGATCATGCTTAAAAAACAAAAATGAGACACATTTTCAGTGATTTTATTGCAACGGAAAATGCTCTCGTCACCGAACGCCCCAAACTCTAAAAACAGATCGAGAAAATGACCTTAAGAACCCTCTCTAAATATAATATGGGTTGGCTGAGCAGCGTCCTTACCCTAATGCAACAGTCCGCGATCGGGTTTTCAACCTATTTTATTATTCAGATCGTTGAAAATGTTGACGATATGACTGTAAGCATGTTGATGAATGCTTTATTAATTTTTTTCGCGCTGCTTTCTTGCGCCTATTTGAGCGGCTCCGGCGCCAATATGGCGCTTCTCCAGGTCGAATACAACCATTGGGGCGCTCATTGCAAGGCTGTTTATGGAAAACTGGCCTCCGGTCTCATTGGCGCCGACGAGTCGCAATTCAACGAAATCCATAGCATTTTATCGACTGAATCGAGAGATGTTATTTGCGAATTCATACATTTGCAAAAAAATTTATTGAACACGATTCTCAGCGTATTCATCAATTCCATTGCCATTATGGGGGCGATAGGCTTTACGGCGGGCCTTATATTTACCGGCGCAATAGTATTTGGAATTTTCACATTCTTACTGACAAGACGAAAACTCAGGATCAACGCAATCAAACTGAGACAATCGCGTATTGCTTTAATCGCCTATATGGCCATCATCCCGGCCAGAATAAATTTATTTCCGCGAAAAAATTTCGGGAAAGATATTGGAAAATTTCTATCTCTGCTTAAAACCTATAAATCTAAAGATATTATATATCTTTTTCTTGCATCGACTCCCCCGATCGTCATGATCTTTTCTCTGGTGTCGATCATTTTGGTCTATCAAAGCAATCTTATTGAATTGACAAAAGCCCAAATGATCGGATTGATCGTCTCAGCGCCGAGAATCGTTCAAATACTGCAATATTCAAGTGATTTCCTCAATAGTTTTTCATCATTTTACAATTTGATCGACAGGATAAAAGCCTTGCAAGACACCGAATCCATGACTGAAGCCATGGAAACAGAGGCTCGAAAACGGTTCCGGCGCCGGATCGCCATCGACAAAATCATCATCGACGGCCATGTCTTTCATGACGTTGACAAGGCGCTGTCTCATGTTCTCGACAAGCCGAGGGGGCGTATGCTCATAACCGGCGAAAACGGCGCGGGAAAGAGCAGTTTTCTCAAACTTCTAAAAATGCGCGGCGACAATGCCGTATTGCTGGGGCCGGAAAATATGGTGGGTTTGAGCGAGTTCTCTGCTCTGTCCACCGGGCAGAGACTGTATTCGGCGTTGAAAAGCCTGTCCGAAGATGACGGAATCGAAATTTTCCTGCTCGATGAATGGCGGGCGAACCTGGACAAGGAGAGGCTGGCCATATTGCATTCGCAACTGGAGGAGATTGCCGAACACAAGCCGGTGGTCGAGGTGGTGCACCATGACGCGCGAAAGGGGGCTGGAATTTAGAGCAATTTCTTGAGACAAAATAGGAACCGGACGGCGTGACCGCACCACCTGCAGTGGCCGCGCCACTTTTCCGTCCGGGATGGCGTAAAAACAAGCCCTTGAAAAGCCCAATACGACCCGGAGAGAGCCGAGGACGAACAAGATTACGCGGCCGAAATAAAGATTTGGGCGCGTTCGGCGATCCGGTTTTCAGCGGATGTGCTCCAAGGTATTGCGGCCGGTCCGGATTGCCCAAGGCTTGCCATGGGGCCGATTTTGTGGTTCATGATCCCGGACGAGACAGGAGCCTTGCACGCCGATATGTTGGACCTTGACACCCTAAAAACCATGATCGAGACCGCCTTTGCCGAGCGTGACCGCTTGACGCCGGGAACCCGGCCGGAGGTCGCGGACGCGGTGGATGCGGCGCTCGACCGTCTCGGTCGCGGCGAGTTGCGCATCGCGCAGAAACATGACGGACGCTGGCGCGTCAATGAGTGGCTCAAAAAAGCCGTTTTGCTGTCGTTTCGTCTCAACCCGATGACGGCGATGTCCGGCGGCCCCAATGGCGCGCAATGGTGGGACAAGGCGGCGTCCAAATTCGCCGGCTGGGACGAGGCGGCGTTCAAGGCGGCGGGTTTTCGCGCGGTGCCGGGCTCTCTGGTGCGTCGCTCGGCCTATATTGCCCCCGGGGTGGTGTTGATGCCGAGTTTCGTCAATCTCGGCGCCCATGTCGGTGCCGACACTATGGTCGATTCTTGGGTGACGGTCGGGTCTTGCGCTCAGATCGGCCGGAATTGTCACCTTTCCGGCGGCGTTCTGATCGGCGGCGTGCTTGAGCCGTTGCAGGCCACGCCGGTGATTATCGAGGATCATTGCTTCATCGGCGCGGGTTCGCAGATTGCCGAAGGGGCGATCGTCGGCGAGGGCGCGGTCATCGCCATGGGAGTTTGCCTGTCGGCCTCGACCAAAATCGTCGATCGCGCGACCGGCGAGGTGTTGACCGGATTTATCCCGCCCTATTCGGTGGTGGTTCCAGGGTCCATGGCGGGCAAACCCTTGCCCGACGGCACGGCCGGACCGAGCCTTTATTGCGCCGTGATCGTCAAGCGGATCGATGCGCGGACCCGGGCGAAAACCTCCATCAACGCGCTCTTGCGTGACTGAACGCGCATAGAAGCCGATTATGCCGGTTTCGGGGAATGGGGAGTGCCGCCATGAGGCAAGCGACGGAAAAACCCGATCATTCACAGTGCCGGCCCCCATCTCGCGACGCCGAAGCTCTCTCCGACGATGGTTTCCTCGATGGAAGGTTGCAGATCCTACAACCGAAGCGAGGATACCGCGCCGGAATGGACGCGGTTTTTGTGGCCGCCGCCGTGGCGTGTAAGGGTGGCGAGAGCGTTTTTGAAGCCGGAACCGGAACCGGCGTCGCCGCATTGTGTCTTGCCCGTCGTGTTGAGGGCGTTCGGGTGACGGGGCTGGAAATATCGCCGTTTTACCGTCGATTGGCGCGCGATAACGCCGAACGCAACGGTCTCGATGAAGCCGTCACCGTTGTTGCGGGCGACATACGCCACTTGACCGGCGCACGGGCGATCACGGCTCCGCCCCCCGGTTCGTTTCACCATGTCTTCGCCAATCCGCCGTTTTACGAGACCGAAAATGTTCCGAAGGCCGGTCATGATCACAAGGCCCGCGCCCGCGCCATGGCGCCGCGGGAGCTGGAATGCTGGATCGAGGCCATGATCGCCATGGCCGCGCCGCGCGGCACGATCACGCTCATTCATCGCGCCCAGGCCCTTGAGCGCATTCTTGCCGCCTTCGCGCGCCGCGTTGGGGGTTTACGCATCTTGCCGCTGTTTCCCCGCGCCGGCCGGCCGGCCTCGCGGGTGATCGTGCGGGCGATCGAAGGAAGCCGCGCCCAACCCACGCTTTTGCCGGGCATCGTGCTGCATGGGCGGGGCCATGGTTTCACCCCGCAAGCCGAGGCCATCTTGCACCATGGCCGCGCCGTGGCGATGGCGACAAGGCCCGTCGGGCGAGAACCGGTCTGATGAAAATTCCACTGCCCCTTGCATATCCTTTCGCGCACTATTATCCTCATGAAGTCTTATACGCGGTTTGGCGGTCTGGAGCATGAGTAAGGGAAGTAAAGATTTTTTGCGCCGCCTGCGCGGCCTGTTACCTAAAAAAATGTGGGAGAACACGCGAGCGTCGGTGATTCCGGTGATCAGGCTTTCCGGCGTCATCGGCGCAAGGGGCGCGGGCCTGCCTTCCGGGCTGACGCTTAACTCGGTTGCGCCGACGCTTGAGCGCGCCTTTCGTTATGAACGGGCGCCGGCGATCGCCATTCAGGTCAATTCCCCGGGCGGGTCGCCGGTGCAGGCCAGCCTTATCTTCCGGCGCATTCGCGCCCTAGCGGATAAACATAAAAAACCGGTCTATGCGTTTGCCGAGGACGCCGCGGCCTCGGGCGGCTATTTCCTCGCCCTGTCGGGCGATGAAATCCACGCCGACGCCAGCTCGATCATCGGCTCGATAGGGGTTATTTCCACCGGATTCGGTTTCGTCGAGGCCATCGACAAACTCGGCGTCGAACGGCGAGTCTATACGACCGGGGAGAACAAATCGACGCTCGATCCCTTCAAGCCGGAAAGCGCCGAAGACGTAACCCGGCTGAAAGCGGTTCAGGAAACCATCCATGAAACCTTCAAGGCGGTTGTGCGCGAGCGTCGCGGCAAGCGGTTGAAAGAAAAGGACGAGTCTCTGTTTACCGGGGCGTTCTGGTCCGGGGTGCGGGCCAAGGAACTCGGTCTGATCGACGGGATCGGCGACATGTATTCGGTTTTGCGCGCCAAATTCGGCGAGGATGTGATATGCAGACTCGTCAATCGCAACACATTGCTCAAACGCGTCAGCCTGCCGGGTTTTGTCCATTCCGGCGGTAACGCCATGGAGTTTTGCGAGCGCATCGTCGCCACCATCGAAGCGCGCGCCTTGTGGTCGCGCCTTGGATTATAATCAAAGACCGACCAACACCGTCTTTGTCGATCCTGTGAGAAATTGACGAGGAACCGAGACATGCTGATGCGCTTTTTGTTTATTATTCTGATCCCCATCATGGTCGGATTCGCCGTGCGGGGCCTGGCGGCTAATCTTCTCGATAAAACCCGCTTAAGGGGCTTTCATGGCGTGCGCGGGGACAATCGGGCCAAGGTCGCCACCCTTCGCCAGGACCCGAAAACCGGCATATACCGTGTCGATGACCAAAATTGAGGCCTTTCCGCCGGGCCGGTTTGCGGTTTCGGGGCCGACCGATATTGACTCATGGCGTCCGGAGCCTTGAAAATTGCGCGATCGATGGGTTTCGCGCCAAGGTTCTCTAGCGCCTCGCGGCCGGTCTTACAGGCCGGATTGGGGCCTCTTGGCGGCAAATGTCATGAATGATCGATGGCTGTGACTGAGTCCGCGGTTGAAAGCAACAACGCCCTGTCTCCGCGACGCTCCTTTCAGGGGATGATTTTCACGTTGCAGCAATACTGGGCGCGACAGGGCTGCGTGATCGTCCAACCTTACGACATGGAGATGGGGGCCGGGACATTTCACCCCGCCACCGCTTTACGCGCGCTCGGTCCCAAACCATGGCGGGCGGCCTATGTGCAACCCTCGCGTCGCCCGGGCGACGGCCGCTATGGCGAAAATCCCAACCGGCTTCAGCATTTTTATCAGTTTCAGGTCATTTTGAAGCCGTCTCCGGACGATATGCAGAAGCTTTATCTCGAGAGTTTGCGTATCATCGGCATCGACACGGCAAACCACGATATCCGTTTTGTCGAGGATGACTGGGAAAGCCCCACGCTCGGGGCCTGGGGGCTTGGCTGGGAGGTGTGGTGCGACGGCATGGAGATCACGCAATTCACCTATTTTCAGCAGGTCGGCGGGTTCGATTGCCGGCCGGTTTGCGGCGAGTTGACCTACGGCATGGAACGCTTAGCGATGTATATTCAGGGCGTGGACAATGTCTATGCGCTCAACTTCAATGGTCGCGACGGCGCCGAACGCATCTCCTACGGCGATCTGTTTGTGCAAGCCGAACGGGAATATTCCCGCTTCAATTTCGACTCCGCCGATACCGGCGTTTTGTTCCGTCACTTCGAGGACGCCGAGCGACAATGCGCCGCGCTTGTGCAAGCTGGTTGCGGCGATGACGGCCGCCACTTGATGGCGCTTCCGGCCTATGACCAATGCATCCGCGCCTCGCATCTCTTCAATCTTCTCGACGCCCGCGCCGCCCTTTCGGTGACCGACAGGCAATCCTACATTTTGCGGGTGCGAGAACTGGCGAAAGCCTGCGCCGGAGCCTGGCTGAAAACGCAAGGCGGGGGCGTCGATCATGGCTGAGTTGCTCCTGGAGGTGTTTTCAGAAGACATTCCCGCGCGCATGCAGGTCAAGGCCGCCGACGATCTGCGCCGCCTAGTCACCGCCGCGCTGGCCGAGGCCGGACTCGACCATGAAGGCGCGCGCGCCTTCGCCACGCCGCGTCGGCTGGCCCTGTCGGTTTCGGGGTTGCCCGCTTATCAGCCCGACCGCCGCGAGGAAAAAAGAGGCCCGCGCGTCGGCGCAAACGCTAAGGCCGTAAAAGGATTCCTCGACTCGCTGGGGCCCGGTATGAGTCTTGAGGATTGCGAAATCCGCGAAGACAAAAAGGGCCCCCGTTACATCGCCATTCTCAACCGACCAGGCCGCCCCTCGCCGGAGTTGATCGCCGAGATCGTCCCTGCGATCATTGCCCGATTCCCCTGGCCGAAATCCATGCGCTGGGGCGCCGGCGATTTCCGTTGGGTGCGGCCTTTGCGTTCCATCTTATGCGTTTTCGACGGCGAGACCGTGCCGTTCGAGGTCGCCGGGCTGAAAAGCGGCCATACGACGCAGGGCCATCGTTTCATGGCGCCGAAAACGATCGGCGTATCCAGGCTCGATGATTATGAACCGGCTCTGAAAGCGGCGAATGTTATGCTCGATCATGACGAGCGGGCGCAAGCGATCGGCAATGGCGCGCGCAATCTGGCCTTTGCCCAGGGGCTGGAGTTGATCGAGGATGACGACCTCATCGCCGAAAACGCCGGGCTGGTGGAATGGCCGGTGACGCTGGCGGGCCGTTTCGATGAAGCCTTTCTCGCCCTGCCGCCCGAGGTGATCGTGACCGCACTCAAGGCGCATCAGAAATGCTTTGCTCTCCATGACCGCAAGCGCTCTTGCCGGTTCGGCGGCGCAGCGGCGCTTGCGAACAGCTACATTCTGGTCGCCGACATCGAGGCCGAAGATGGCGGGCGGCGGATCGTCGCCGGCAATAATCGGGTGATCGCCGCGCGGCTTGCCGATGCCCGCTTTTTCTTCGACAGCGATCGCAAGCGCCCGCTGGCGGACATGGCGAAGGCGCTCGAAACCGTGCGGTTTCACCAAAAATTGGGGTCCATGGCCGACAAGACGAATCGGGTGGCCGCGCTTGCCGGCGGCATCGCCGAGTTGATCGACGCCGATCGCGAAAAGGCCATATCGGCGGCGAAACTGGCCAAGGCCGATCTGGTCTCCGGCATGGTGGGCGAATTCCCCGAATTGCAAGGGGTGATGGGACGCTATTATGCGCTCGAACAGGGGATCGATGAACAAATATGCGACGCCATGGCCGAGCATTACCGCCCCCAAGGGGTCTATGACGCCCTGCCGACAAGCCGCATCGCCAAGGCCGTCGCCATGGCCGACAAGCTCGATACGCTTATCGGTTTCTGGGCCATCGAAGAAACCCCGACCGGTTCGCGCGACCCTTATGCGCTGCGCCGCGCCGCCATCGGTATCATTCGCATCATTGTCGACGGCGGGCTGAGATTGCATCTGGGCGCGCTGATCGCGCAACACCAAACCCGCTTCGCGCCGGAGCTTGCCCGCGACGGGCTCGCCTGCGACAGGCTTGCCTGCGACAGGCTTGCCCGCAACCTCCTGTCATTCTTCGCCGAGCGTCTGAAAGCGTATTTGCGCGACAAGGGCGCGCGTCATGATCTCGTCGATGCGGTTCTCGCGGCCGATCGCCACGACGATCCGGTTTCGATCCTGCGCAAGGTTGAAGCGCTTGACGCTTTTCTCAAAACCGATGACGGTCTCAATCTGCTTGCGGGGGTCAAACGGGCCGGCAATATTCTGCGCATCGAGGAAAAGAAACACGGCGCGATCCACAACGATATGCCCGATCGAAGCCTGTTCGCCGAAGAGCCGGAAATCGCGCTTGGCGCGGCCATGGACCATGTGGCGATCCAATCCGGCGCGGCGATCGCGAAAGAGGAGTTTCATGCCGGGCTTGCTTCCATCGCCACGCTGCGCAAGGCGATCGATCGATTCTTCGACGCCGTCATGGTCAATGTCGATGACGAGGCGATCCGCATCAACCGGCTGCGTTTGTTGAATCGCATCCGCGAGGTTACAGTGGCGATCGCCGATTTCGCCAAAATCGAGGGGTAATTTCGTGCCTTCGGCGGTTTTCGTGCAAGCCAAGAGCGGACGGGGCGTTGAAACGGCCGAAAAGAAAGATGGAGAGGATTTTGCCATGACGGTCGTAAATGCCGCCAAACGGGTTTACCGTTTTGCCCAAGGCGCCGCGGAGGGCAATGCCGGGATGCGGGCGTTGCTCGGCGGCAAGGGCGCCAATCTCGCGCAGATGTGCCTTATCGGCCTGCCGGTGCCGCCGGGCTTCACCGTCACGACCGAGGTCTGCGGGTTTTATGAGCGACATGACCGCACCTGTCCGGACGGTGTTGGCCGCGAGGTGGAGATGGCGCTCGAAGCGGTCGGCCGGCAGACCGGCGCGCGATTCGGCGACAGGTCCGCGCCGCTTCTGGTCTCGGTGCGCTCGGGCGCACCGGTCTCGATGCCGGGAATGATGGATACGATCCTCAATCTCGGGCTTAATGACGAAACGGTGGAAAGCCTCGCCGTGCATACGCAGGATCGTCGCTTTGCCTATGATTGCTATCGTCGCTTCATCCAGATGTATGGCGATGTCGTGCTTGGTCTCGATCGCGCGCTGTTTGAAGATGCGCTTGAACATTACAAAGACCGCCATGATTTGGCCCATGACGGCGACCTTGCCGCGCAAGACTGGCAAGAGATGATCGCGATTTACAAGACGACGATCGCCCAACAGCGCGATGGCAAGACCTTCCCGCAAGATGTGCATGAGCAGTTATGGGGCGCGATCGGCGCGGTGTTCAAATCCTGGCATAACCCCCGCGCCGCGACCTACCGCAAACTGAACGACATTCCCGAAAACTGGGGCACCGCGGTCAATGTGCAGGCCATGGTGTTCGGGAATATGGGCGAGAGGAGCGCGACCGGCGTGGCCTTCACCCGCAACCCCTCGACCGGCGAAAAAGAGCTTTATGGCGAGTTTCTGGTCAACGCCCAGGGCGAGGATGTGGTCGCGGGGCTTCGCACCCCCCACAACATGACCGAGTCGGCGCGGCTTGCCTCGCAATCCGACAAGCCTTCGCTCGAAACTCTGTTTCCTGAGTGTTTCGCCGAATTGCGGGCCGTCAATGAGCGCCTTGAATCGCATTATCGCGATATGCAGGATGTGGAATTCACCATCGAGAACGACACATTGTGGCTGTTGCAGACTCGTTCGGGTAAGCGCACGGCGCCCGCCGCACTCAAAATCGCCGTCGATATGGTCGATGAAGGCCTTATAAGCGAGCGTGAAGCGATGATGCGGATCGAACCGGAATCGCTTGACCGGCTGCTCCACCCCACGCTCGACCCGCGAGCCGAATGCGAGGTTGTGGCCACCGGATTGCCCGCCTCGCCGGGGGCTGTCAGTGGCGAGCTCGTGTTCGATTGCGACGAGGCGGAAAAACGCCATGGGGCAGGCCGCAAGGTGATTTTGGTGCGCATCGAAACCAGCCCCGAGGATATTCACGGCATGCATGCCGCCGAAGGGATCGTGACGACGCGCGGCGGCATGACCAGCCACGCCGCGGTTGTCGCGCGCGGTATGGGAAAGCCGTGCGTTGCGGGCGCGGGCGGTCTGAGCGTCGATTATGAAGGCGGCCGGTTGATCGCCGGATCGCTCACTGTGAACAAGGGCGATATTCTCACCATCGACGGCGCGAGCGGACGGATCATCAAGGGCCGGGTTGCAACGATCACCCCGGAGATTTCGCCGGATTTTACCCGGCTGATGCGGTGGTCGGACGATTTGCGCCGGCTCAAGGTGCGCGCCAACGCCGACACCCCGGCGGATGCGCGGGCCGCGCGCGATTTCGGCGCCGAGGGAATCGGTTTGTGCCGCACCGAGCATATGTTTTTTCACGAAGAGCGCATTCCGGCCATGCGCGAGATGATCCTCGCCCCCGACCGGCAAGGCCGTGTGCGGGCGCTTGAAAAGATTCTCCCCATGCAGCGCGGCGATTTCATCGAAATGTTTGAAATTATGGCCGGCTTGCCGGTCACCATTCGCCTGCTCGACCCGCCGCTCCATGAATTTCTGCCCCATGGCGAGGCGGAAATAGCCCAGGCCGCGGAAGCCATGGGTGTGGAGCCGGACGCATTGCGCCGTCACATCTGCGAGCTCCACGAGTTCAATCCCATGCTCGGCCATCGCGGCGTGCGCCTTGCCATCACCTGCCCGGAAATCGCGCGAATGCAGGCGCGCGCCATTTTCGAGGCCGCCGTCGAGGTCGGCCGCCGCGGGGGGGAGCCGGTCATACCGGAAATTATGATACCGCTGGCGGCAATGCGGGCTGAGCTCGATTACGTCAAGCGACATATCGCGCAGGTGGCCGAGGAGGTCCGCTCGCAAACCGGCCGAAGGCCGCAGTATAGTCTAGGCGTCATGATCGAGTTGCCGCGGGCGTGTCTGCGCGCCGGAGACATTGCGCGCGACGCCGAGTTTTTCTCATTCGGCACCAACGACTTGACGCAAATGGCCTTCGGCGTCAGCCGCGACGATTCGGTGCGTTTCCTGCCGGACTACGCCGCCAAGGCGATTGTGGACCACGACCCGTTCACGACACTCGACCGCGACGGCGTGGGCGAGTTGATGAAAATCGCCGCCGAACGCGGGCGCGCAACGCGCAAAAACCTTAAAATCGGCATCTGCGGCGAACATGGGGGCGACCCGGCCTCCATCGATTTATGCGAGGAAATCGGGCTTGACTACGTCTCGTGCTCACCATTTCGCGTTCCGATCGCCCGCCTTGCCGCCGCCCGGGCCGTCATTGCGCGAAACGCTGACATGACTTCCCACGCGTGAATTCCAGAGCGGTATTTGCGTTCAAATTGAATCGCAATCACGCTCCGGCTTTTTGTTTTATAAGCATAATCTTGGTCCGACCTCGCTTCGATCGGATCGAACCGGCACTCCAGGTCTTTATTTTGTCCGCATGATCTTGATCGCCCCCGGCTCTCGCTTGGCAAGCTCGGATTAAGCTCTCCTTATGGCCGCATGATCTTGACCGTTCCCGGCTCCCTCCGGATCGGATTATGCTCTAGGAGATCGGGCCAATGGCGTCGAATGCGCTTCAATCCGTCATTTTCTCGATCCGGACCGGTTTTTCGCCTTGTCACCAGGGTCACGGCATGGTAGGAAGGGTCGTCGTTCTTGCGGGACGGGTAAAGAGTCGATGTATGATTTTTGGCGAAAACACGGCGGCGAGACAAATCTTTTCGTTGCCGAAGAGCCGGAAAAATCCAAGACAACATCGCACACAAAGACACGATGTTTTCACACCATGACCGGTGTGATTATTTTGTGTGGCGTCATTTTTTTAGGCCATTATATCGGTCAAGGTGCCTCGGCGCGCACAAGGATCGATGCGTCCTGGCCGGAGGTTATACGACAAGCGACCAATCTGTCTCATAAGGTTTCTCTCCTGCGGCCGCTCCACCGGCCCGGCTTGTCGCAAGCCGCTAAGTCGCGCAAGGGAGCGTCGCGGCCGGATAAGGAGGAGTCGGCAAAAGAGGGCAAATCCCTTGCGCAAACCGCCATGGCGGAGCAACCCGCTCCCGGCGAACAAAGCGAGATCATTCGGTCGCTGATTTTCTCTCCCACCGCATTGAAAATTGAACAGGTTCACAAGGTGGCCCTGCAAACACGTAACCATATTGCAAGTGAGCGTAAAAAACGACTTTCGCAAACGCAATGCCTTGCCAAAGCCATCTATTTCGAGGCCAGATCGGAATCCGAGCTTGGGCAGAAAGCTATTGCCGAGGTCATCATGAACCGGGTCGGCAGTCCGGATTACCCGAACAGCGTTTGCGGCGTGGTTTTTCAAAACGCCGACAAGCACAATGCCTGCCAGTTCTCATTTGCCTGCGATGGCAAGACAGACATTCCCACGACCGGCAAGCCCTGGGAGAAAGCCATGAGAATTGCCCGGGAAGCCATTAACGGCCAGATCAGGATCGCGCGGCTGAGAAATGTCATGAATTACCATGCCGACTATACATCGCCGCGCTGGGCCTCGTCGATGAAGCCCGTCATCAAAATCGGCCAGCATATATTCTACGCCGATTCATGAGCGGTTTTCGCATCGCGCGATGCGGCGGCGCGGCGCAGGCGGTCGTTTATCGCCTCCCCCAGCCCTTGATCCGGCACCGGCGTCACGGCGATTTTTTCCACTCCCTCGGCATCGAATGCATGAAGATGGCGAAACAGACAAGCCGCCGCTTCGCGTAAGTCACCGCGAGCGGAAAGATTACGCATAGGCCCGCCATGTGGCGGAACCTCGCCGCCGAAGGCCAGTAAGGCTTCATCGGGCGCGACGTAGCTTGCCGAAAGACGAAGCGTCGCCTTAGGCGCATAATGGCTTGTCATCTGCCCGGGGCTGAGCGGATGGGCCGCATCATCATGCGCTTCGAGCGGTTTGCCGAGAACGGCCTCGATAGCGCGGCGCGTCATGCCTCCGGGGCGCAGAAGTTTCGGCGTGGCGTCGAGACAGGCGACAACCGTCGATTCGATTCCCAGGGCGCAGGGCCCGCCATCGAGAATTTCGGCGCATAAGCCTTCATCGACATGAGCCGCCATGGTGGGGCTGACCCGACCGCTCACATTGGCGCTTGGCGCGGCGACAGGCCGATCGGCGGCGAGGATAAGGCGCCGGGCGATCGGGTGTGCCGGTATGCGCAGGGCAAGGGTGTCAAGGCCCGCGGAGGCCAGAAGCGAGACGATACAACTGCTCCGGCGCGGCACGACAAGACTGAGCGGTCCCGGCCAGAAGGCGCCGGCGAGAGCGAGCGCGTCGGCATTGAAGCGACCATGGGCCATGGCCTCGTCAACAGTGGCGACATGCACGATCAGCGGATTGAAACGCGGTCGATCCTTCGCGGCGAAAATGGCCGCGACCGCGGCGTCGGATGTGGCATCCGCGCCCAAGCCGTAGACCGTCTCGGTCGGGAAGGCGACAAGCTCACCGCGCCGCAAGGCGGCAACCGCGTTATCGATACGGTCATCACCGATCATCATCATAGCTCACAAGGTTAAAAACCATTCTCACAAAAGCTGGCGACTTGCAAGACCTTGAAAGTTTGGGGCGTGTGTCCAGACACCCTCCTTGATTGGTTTTAAGGTGAGTTTGGTCTTTCGTGACACCCGCCAGGCCGCCTCGTCCCCCGCCCCCAATCAAGCGGTGAGGCATTAAACGGTCAGCCGGAATCGACAAGACCGACAAGCATCGCACTGGCTGGTCGGCGAATGATCGGCGCTTTTTGGGCGGTTTGCCTTGGCGTTCGCGGCCAGGATCCGATCTCGCGCCAATGCGACACGCTCCTTGCCGCGTCACTTAAGCGGATGGATTTTTCGTGCTTTTCACAAGGACACGGCGCGGCTTAAGCCGGCGCCCTCCGTTAAGGCACGGCATGGAATCGAAGCCTTCGTTCAACTGAATACCCAAGACTCCATTATGACGATTGCCCGCGCCACGCGCTGGTTGATACCGAAAAGACAATGGACGGGCGGACGAGGCAATCCGCATCCCTCTTGTGGCTCGTGTCGGCGTTTATATATGGCGCCACCCGAAAAGGTCCTGTCTGATCGCCGTTTATTTCGACACCGGTCACGCTATCGCAAACTTGTCGCTTGCGGCGCTCCGCTTGGATATGGCACGACCCAAAGTCGAGCCATCCCCGATCGCACCGTTCGACATTACGCCAGACGCCATGTCGCTCTCGCGGCTTAGCCTCGCGGAGCGTTCGCCAAGCCTCCCGAAGAGCGGGAGGGCCGTTTGTTGATGGTCGAGACGTCAAGGATTGACGCGGAAGGTGTCACCGCACGGGTTGGCAACGAACGCGCCCTTGCGGGGTTGCCAAGTCACGAGCTGCTTGCCTGCCCCGGCAATGGCACGGTGATCGATGAGCGACGCCGCACCGACCTTGGTCGTTGCGCCCGGACCCGGGACGATTATGGGCAGCACGTTCAGGCCGGTTGTGATATTCATCTCATTGGCGCTCATAGTCGGGACTCCCCGCTTCGCGGTCTCGCATTCGGCGCGGCCCATGTGCCGGGGCCGATGACGCGCATGACATTAGGGCCCGTTGACGTTTAAGTTTTGCACGGGCCGCGAGGCGAATTTCGCCCCTGAATGGGAGGGGACCCCGCTACTGCGCCGCACTCCTTAAAGAGGGCTTCGACGCAGTCAGGGGCAAAATCCGCCGTGTGTGACCAAGGATATGGCGAAAATCGCCCATTTTAGCGTCGTGAACGCTTTAAAAGGGCGAGCCCTTCCCGCATGGTCTCTCCTGAAACTGGACGATTTTCGCTCATACCGGGTTCCAAATCTCAAACGTCAACAGGCCCTAAAACACGGGTCTTGCCTTATTGCACGACAGGCTTTAAGCAGGGAACGCTGTCCGTGATTTGCAAAACGCGCTCAGTCATGCCATAAGCGCGCAACAGGCAATCGAATTGTAGGCAGGCAACAGGGCCATGAGCGTTCGGGACCGTCCCCTTTCACCGCATTTGCAGATTTATCGGCCGATGCTGACAACGGTGATGTCGATCACGCATCGCATCACCGGATGCGCACTCTATCTCGGCATGCCATTACTGGCCTGGTGGCTGATGGCCGCGGCAAGCGGACCGGACGCCTTCGCTGTCGCGCAACGCTTCATGGGATCATGGCTCGGTCTGGCGATTCTGTTCGCGTTGACCTGGGCGCTTTCGCATCACCTGCTCGGCGGTTTGCGTCACCTTTTATGGGATAGCGGGCGCGGATTTGAAAAGCCGGTGCTGGAGTGGCTGGCGCGCGCGACCATAACCGGTTCCTTGCTGTGCACCGCCGTCATCTGGATCGCCGGTTGGTTTTTGGGGTAGCATTCATGGCGTCGCGCACATCACTGTCCAGAGCTCGCAGCCTCGGCGCCGCCAAATCCGGGACCAAACATTTCATCGCCCAGCGGGTCACGGCGATCGCCAATGTCCCCTTAACCGTGTTTTTTCTGGTGTCCATGATCTCCCTGATCGGCGGCGACCATGCCGATGTCGTTGCCTTCATCGCGAGACCGAGCGTGACGATTTGCTTCCTGCTCGCCATCCTGTCGGTGGCCTTCCATATGCGTCTTGGCATGCAGGTGGTCATCGAGGATTATATTCATGGCGAGGGGATGAAGATCGCGGCTCTCCTTGCCAATCTGTTTTTCACGATCGCCATCGGGTTTATCTGTGTCTTCGCGGTCCTCAAAATCGCCCTCACCGGCTGATACCGGCATGAGAAGCGTTCCACGCAAGGGCTTGACACCTCTGGTTTTGAAAGCGCCATATGGCTGAAAATGGTTCTTCGCCCTCCGGCACAGAGAGTTTCGGAGCATCGCGACGCTTCGCGGTCAACGGGCGGGCTTATGACATTGTCGATCACAGTTTCGATGTGGCGGTTGTCGGGGCCGGCGGCGCCGGGCTTCGCGCGGCGCTGGGCTGTTCGCAGGCCGGGTTGAAAACCGCCTGTATCTCGAAACTGTTCCCGACCCGTTCCCATACGGTCGCCGCTCAGGGCGGCGTTGCCGCCGCGCTCGGCAATATGGGGCCGGATGACTGGCGCTGGCATGCCTATGATACCGTCAAGGGATCCGACTGGCTGGGCGATCAGGACGCCATCGAATATTTATGCCGCCATGCGCCGGATGCCGTCTATGAGCTTGAGCATTTCGGGGTGCCGTTCAGCCGCACCAAGGACGGTAGAATCTATCAGCGCCCCTTCGGCGGCATGACGACCCAGTTCGGCGAGGGGCCGGCCGCCCAGCGCACCTGCGCCGCCGCCGACCGCACCGGCCATGCCATTCTGCACACGCTTTATGGCCAATCGCTGCGGCATGATACGGAATTTTTTATCGAGTATTTCGTTCTCGACCTGATCATGGAAGACGGCATGTGTCGCGGCGTGATGGCCCTGGCCTTGGAAGACGGTTCTCTTCACCGGTTTCGCGCCCATAAGACCATTCTGGCGACCGGTGGCTATGGGCGGACGTTTTTTTCCTGCACCTCCGCCCATAGCTGCACCGGCGATGGCAATGCCATGGTGCTCAGAGCCGGTCTGCCGCTTCAGGACATGGAATTCGTTCAGTTCCATCCCACCGGAATCTATGGCGTGGGCTGCTTGATTACCGAGGGCGCGCGCGGCGAGGGCGGCTATTTGACCAACAGCGAGGGGGAGCGCTTCATGGAACGTTATGCGCCGAGCGCCAAGGATCTGGCCTCGCGTGATGTGGTGTCGCGGGCCATGACCATCGAAATTCGCGAAGGGCGCGGCGTCGGGGCCGACAGGGATCATATCCATCTTCATCTTGAGCATCTCGACACCGCCATCATCGACGAACGCCTGCCGGGCATTGCCGAGACGGCGCGAGTGTTTTCCGGCGTTGACGTCACCCGCGACCCGATCCCGGTCCTGCCGACGGTACATTATAACATGGGTGGCATCGCGACCAATTTTCACGGCGAGGTCCTCACCGCGAAAGACGGCAATCCCGATACGGTGGTGCCGGGGCTGATGGCCATCGGCGAGGCGGCCTGCGTCTCGGTTCATGGCGCCAACCGGCTTGGCTCCAATTCATTGATCGATCTGGTGGTGTTCGGTCGCGCCGCGGGTTTGCGTTGCGCGCGGACCATCGAGCCGAATTCGCCGCATCGGGACCTTCAGCGCACCGCCGGCGAAGCCGCGATTGCCAGGCTCGACCGGTTCCGTTACGCCGATGGTCGAACCCCGAGCGCGCAATTACGGCTTAAGATGCAGAAAACCATGCAATCCAACTGCGCGGTTTTCCGCAGCGGCGAGATTCTCGAGGAAGGCCAGGGGCTGATCGACACGGTTTGGCAGGCCACCGACGACATCGCCGTCACCGACCGATCGTTGATCTGGAATTCCGACCTTATCGAGACCCTCGAATACGACAATCTGATCATACAGGCCGTCGCCACCATGGAAAGCGCGGCCAACCGGACCGAGAGTCGCGGCGCCCATGCCCGCGAGGATTATCCCGACCGCGACGATGATATGTGGATGAAACACACATTGGCTTGGGTCGATCCGGTCGGCAAGAGTGTCAGACTCGGCGAGCGTCCGGTTCACGACTATACCCTGACCAACGACATGTCATACATCAAACCCAAGGCGCGGGTTTACTAGGGCCTGTCGACGTCCGGGATGTGGCGTGCGGGATGGACGAAAATCGTCCGGTTGCGCCAAAGCGGCCCGCGCCGAGAACGGCTTATCTGGTTTTTAAAGCCTTCGCGACGCCAGAATGGCCGGTTTTCGCCAGATCCTTGCTGGACGCGGCGGATGTTCTCCCCTAGAAAGCCAGGGTCGGGGCTCGCTTTCAAGGAGGGTGGTTTTAACGGGGCCATAAGTCTTCTCCGGTTCACCGGGAAAATCCGTCTCGCGACCCGGCCCCGAAACCCGATTGTCAACACGCCCTGGAGTAAGGCCGTAACCGGTAAGGAGCACGCCCATGGTTCAACTGAGGTTGCCGAAACATTCGCGCATCACCAAAGGCAGGGTCTGGCCGAAGCCGGACGGCGCCGCCAGGCTCAAAAGCTTGCGTATTTATCGCTTCAATCCCGAGACGTCAGCCAATCCACGCTTCGAGACCTATTATGTCGATCGCGACCGTTGCGGGCCGATGGTGCTTGACGCGCTGATCAGGATCAAGAACGAGACCGACCCCACGCTGACCTTCCGGCGCTCCTGTCGCGAGGGGATTTGCGGCTCATGCGCCATGAATATCGATGGCGCCAACACGCTGGCCTGCCTTAAGGGCATCGATGACGTTCCGGGCAGGATCAATGTCACCCCCCTGCCGCATCTGCCGGTGATCAAGGATCTGGTGACCGACATGAGCCGGTTTTACGCCCAGTACCGCTCCATCGAACCGTGGCTCAAGACGGCCAGCCCACAGCCGGAGAAAGAGTGGCGGCAAAGCCATGAGGACCGCGCCGGTCTCGATGGCCTTTATGAATGTATCATGTGCGCGTGTTGCCAGACCTCATGCCCGAGCTACTGGTGGAACGGCGATCGCTACCTCGGCCCGGCCATTCTGCTCCAGGCTTACCGCTGGATCGTCGATTCACGCGACGAGACCACCGGGGAGCGTCTCGACCAGCTGGAAGACCCGTTTAGGCTCTATCGGTGCCACACCATTCTCAATTGTACCAAAGCCTGCCCCAAGGGCCTTAATCCGGGCAAGGCCATCGCCGGTTTGAAAAAAATGCTGGTCAAGCGCCAATTATGAGCGTGCCAGCCACTCGCGATAAACCCTTTTGGCTTGCATCCGCCGGCCGGATGGTGAAATAGTGGGCGAAATGATTCTCGCACCCTCGCGGGGGCAGGGCATGACATGTCGTTTTCGACAATTTTTCGTATGAGGAAACAACGCCTTCATGAAACTTCGTTTTGCCATTGCATTGCTTGTCATCGCCGGTCTGCTTGGCGGCCTCTCCTACTTTCAGTTCGTTGTGAAACCAAAGATGGTCTCGCAGTATTTCGCCGCCGTTCCTAAACCGACGCTCAGCGTCAACGCGGTCTTGGCGCGCAAGGAGCAATGGGGTGAGGTTCTGCACTCTATCGGCACGATCCATGCGGTCCAGGGCATTGATGTCGCGCCTTCGGTGGCAGGCCTTGTCACCGAGATTCTGTTTAAATCCGGCGATGTGGTCAGCGAGGGCGCGAAGCTCATTCAGCTTGACGATTCCACGGAGCGGGCCGATTTGAAAAACCACCAGGCTTCCTTGAAAAAGGCGCAGCTGTCATGGAACCGCCAGAAGGCGCTGTTCAAAAACAAGGCGGTGTCACAGGCCTTGCTTGACGATGCGCGCGCGACGCGCGACGAGGCCGCGGCCACCGTGGAACGCGATCTCGCCATCCTTGAGAAAACAGCGATCAAGGCGCCGTTTTCCGGCCATCTCGGCATCCGCAAGGTCGATATTGGCCAATATGTCACCGCCGGCGCCGCCATAGCCTCGTTGCAGATGATCGACCCGATTTATACGGATTTTTCCCTGCCGGAACGTTATGTCGCTCAAGCGAGGCCGGGCCAGACCGTCACCATCACTGTCGATGCTTGGCCGGATGTGGTCTTCACCGGCCGGGTGGACGCCTTGGATTCGCGGATCGACGGCAAAACCCGCGATTTGCTCATTCGCGCCAGGTTCGACAATCCCGAAGGCAAGCTTCTGCCCGGGATGTTCGCCAATGTCGCCGTTGCGGTCGGCTCACCGGAACCTGTCGTCATAGTACCGCGTACCGCCATCACCTACAGCCTCTACGGCGATAGCGTTTATGTGCTGACTCCGGCCCGCGATAGCACGATTTCCCAGGGTGAATCGCAACACCAGCTTTATACGGTCCATCGCCGGTTCATTGAGACCAGAGAGGTCAGGCAGGATAACGTGGCCATCACCAGGGGGGTGGAGCCCGGGGATATGATCGTCACCTCGGGGGGAATTGATCTGAAAAATGACATGAGTGTCGTTATCGATAAAACCGGGGGCCTGAAACCACCGGCCACCATGCCGACACAGTAGGATATGCCGACACGGCAGGGAATGTGAGGCCCCATGGCGATCACCGATGTCTTTATCCGCCGGCCGGTTCTGGCCAGCGTCGTCAGTCTGATGATTCTGTTCGTCGGATTGCGCTCTCTGTTCGCGCTGCCGATCCGGGAATATCCTGAACTCACCAATACGACCATCACCGTCACCACGCTCTATCCCGGCGCCAGCGCCGCATTGATGAAAGGGTTCGTCACCACGCCCATGCAGCAGGCTGTGGCCGGCACGGAAGGGGTCGATACGATTGAATCCTACTCGGCCCAAGGCGTCAGCACCGTCACTCTCAATTTGCGCCTGAATGCCGATCCCGACCGGGCGACGGCCGATGTTCTGGTCAAGGTCAGGCAGGTTGCGAAAGCGCTGCCCGAAGGAGCCAATGACCCCATCGTGCACAAGCAGACCGGTACGGGTATCGCTTTGATGTATATCGCCTTTCAAAGCGATACCATGACCAGCGCGCAGATCACCGATTATCTAACGCGCGTGACCCAGCCCTATCTCCAGACCATAGAGGGGGTTGGCAATACCGAAATAACCGGAGGAGGAGAAACTTTCGCCATGCGCATATGGCTCGATCCCAAGCGCATGGCCGCTCTTGGCATCACGGCGAACGACGTTAGAACCGCCTTGGCAAGCAACAACGTCACTTTTGCCGCCGGTGAGATCAAGAGCCAGTTCACCCAAACCGCCATCGACGCCAAAACCTCGCTCAAAAGCGTCGAGGGGTTTGAACGATTGGTGGTCGCAGCCCATGGCGACACTCTCATTCGTCTGGGCGATGTCGCCAGGGTGGAAATCGGGCCGGGAAACGCCAATTCCTCCGGGACCTTCAACGGGGCGAAGGGCGTCGCCATAGGGGTTTACGCCACGCCCACGGCCAATCCGCTCTCGGCGATCAAGAACGTTCGCAAACAATTTCCGGGGCTTTTGGAACAATTGCCCCCGAATTTGACGGCTCATATCGCTTATGACGCAACAGAGTTCATCAGCGCCTCCATTGACGATGTCGTCAAAACCATCGCCGAGGCCAGTGTGATCGTCATCATTGTGGTGTTTCTGTTTTTGGGCAATGTGCGTTCGGCCTTTATCCCGATCGTCACCATCCCATTGTCGCTGGTCGGGGTGATGATGATATTGCTTGGCCTGGGCTATTCGATCAATCTTTTGACCTTGATGGCTCTGGTGCTGGCGATCGGGCTGGTGGTCGATGATGCGATTGTGGTGGTGGAAAACATCCACCGTCATATCGGCGAGGGGATGGCGCCGCTGCGCGCCGCGTTGCAAGGGGCCCGCGAGATTGCCTTGCCGGTGGTGTCGATGGCCATAACCCTGGCCGCCGTCTATGCGCCGATCGGTTTCATGTCGGGATTGACGGGAACCTTATTCAAGGAGTTTGCCTTTACGCTTGCCGGTTCGGTGGTGATCTCTGGGGTTATCGCACTGATCCTGTCGCCGATGCTGTGCTCAAAACTGCTCAAAAGGGATGGTGAAACCCGCTTTGCAAAGGCGCTTGACCGCAATTTTTCCCGCCTCAAACGCGGCTATGCCCGCCTTTTGCAGCGCGGTCTGAACGCCAGGCCGGTTATCCTCCTCATCCTCGGGGGAACGATCGGCGCGGCGGGGATCATGTATGTCACGACGCAAAAGGAACTTGCGCCCAATGAAGATCAGGGCTTTCTTGTGAGTTTGATCCAGTCGCCAAAAACCGCTAATCTCAACTATATGGAGCATTACACCAAGCAGCTTTCCCAGGTGTTTTCGTCGATTCCGGAGGCCGATTATAATTTCATTCTCAATGGCACGCCTGATCCCCATAATGGTCTTGCCGGGCTGGTGCTCAAACCGTGGGATGAACGCAGCCGCAGCGCCAATGATATTCAGCAAGCCTTAGGCCCCGGTCTTGCCGAGATTGCCGGTGTGAAGATTCAGACCTTCTCGCCGCCGGCCCTTCCCGGCGTGGGCGGCGGTCTGGCGTTTCAGTTCGTGGTGACGACGATAGGAGACTATTCAAGGCTTGCCGCGGTGATCGGTAAGCTTGCGGATGCCGCCCGCAAAAGCGGGCTGTTTTTGTTCACGACAACCGACCTTGATTTCGATACGCCGCAGATCGACTTCACCATAGATCGCGGCAAAGCCAATAGTCTCGGCGTCAAAATGTCGGATATCGCCACCACGTTGACGACATTGTTGAGCGGCAGTTATGTCAATCGTTTCAGCCTTTATGGCCGCAGTTATCAGGTCATTCCGCAAGTGCCGCGCCAATACCGCGCAACGCCGCAATGGCTGACCCAATATCGGGTGCGCACCGCAAGCGGCGATCTGGTGCCCCTGTCGACGATTGCGAAGATTGAACATTCGGTGCAGCCCTACACCCTCAAAACCTTCCAGCAACTCAATGCGGCGACCTTGTCGGGCGTTTTGTATCCGGGGCGCTCCATGGGGGAGGCCATCGCCTTCATGGAACAAAAAGCCGCCGAGCTGTTGCCCGGAGGGTTCTATTACGATTATAATGGCGGGAGCAGGCAATACATACAGGAAGGCAACCGGCTGGTCGTAACCTTCGCCTTCGCGCTCATCGTCATTTACCTGGTTCTGGCGGCGCAGTTCGAGAGTTTCCGCGACCCGTTCATTATTCTGATTGCTCTGCCCACCTCGATTTTCGGCGCCCTCATCCCGCTGAATTTCGGCCTGGGAACACTCAATATCTACACCCAGATCGGGCTGGTGACACTCATCGGCCTGATTTCCAAGCATGGGATCCTGATGGTCGAATTCGCCAACAAATTGCAAATCGAGGAGGGGCTGGACAAGCATCAGGCCATTATCAAGGCGGCGTCGGTCAGGCTACGGCCGATTTTGATGACCACGGCGGCCATGGTCTCGGGCATGGTACCGCTTATATTGTCGCAAGGAGCGGGGGCTGAAAGCCGTTATGGCATTGGCTTGGTCATTGCGGCCGGCATGAGCATCGGCACGCTGTTCACACTGTTCGTGACCCCGGCCGTCTATACCTACATCGCGCGTGACCATAAGAGGAGTGCGGCCGTGGAAGAGGGGGCGTGAGGGCCCATCGGGCGGCGGCTGAATTCCGCGCCACGAGCCCTATCTAGCGGCATTTTTTGAAAGGACGGATTGAGCGAGACGAAACAATGGAAAGGGAAGAATTCATGGGGCTGTTTGCTTCGGCTGATTTTGACGGGCATGAGGTGGTTCATGCTTTTTATGACCGCAACACCGGGCTTAAGGGGTTCGTTGCCATTCACTCCACCAAGCTTGGACCCGCATTCGGCGGGTGTCGGATGTGGTCTTATGACAGTGAAAGGACGGCGTTGCGCGATGCGCTCAGGCTGTCGCGGGGCATGAGTTACAAAAATGCCCTGGCCGATCTTGCCTATGGCGGCGGTAAATCGGTGATCATGGACGATGAGGATCAGGCCCGTTCACCGGCCCGGTTCGAGGCTTTTGGACAGGTGGTCGAAAATCTCGGCGGCCATTATATCACGGCGGAAGATGTCGGGACCAGTGTCGAGGATCTGCGGATCGTTGCGCGGATGACACACTATGTCAGTGGTGTTGCCACAAAGGATGCCAAGGGCGGCGTTGGCGGCGATCCATCGCCGAGAACGGCCCATGGCGTTATTCAGGGCATGCGGGCGACGGTCAGGTTTGTGTTGGCAAGAGACGATTTTGACGGTCTCACCGTCGCGGTGCAAGGGGTCGGTCATGTCGGCTACTGTCTCTGCGGGCTTCTTCATGACAGGGGAGCGCGGTGCGTGGTTTGCGATGTCAATGAGGCCAATGCCAGGCGGGCGCAGACGGATTTTGGCGCAACGATCACCGATCCCGATGCCATCATGAGCACGAAAGCCGATATTCTCGCCCCATGCGCCCTGGGCGGCGCGTTGAACGCACAAACCATTCCAAGGATCAGGGCCCCGATCGTTGCCGGCGCGGCCAATAATCAACTGGCCGACGCCGAGGATGGCCGACGGCTGGTTGAGCGCGGCATAGTTTGCGCGCCCGATTATGTGATCAATGCCGGCGGCATCATTGCCGCCGCCGCGGAATATGCCGGATCGGGGGATGATAAAGTGGTCACGGAACGCATCGAGCGCATCTATGATCGCACCCTGGCGATCCTGGAACAGGCGCGGCACGAGCAGCGCCCGCCAAGTGAGGTGGCCGACACCATCGCGCGGGAGCGTTTGGGGCTGGATTGCGCCGGTCATTAGAGCGTGTTGCGTTCAAATCGAATCGTGATCACGCTCTGATATTTTGTTTTGCCCGCATAATCTTGATCGTCCTTGGCCATCGCCTGGCGAGATCGGATCATGCACAATCCTCACGCCCGGATAATCGTCCTCGATCCGTGGCCATCGCCCGGCAAGCGCGGATCATGCTCCAGGGGAAGGCTCATAACCGGGGCGCGGGGCCTGTTGGCCCCGACGCTCCCAACCCTTGACAGCGCCGAAGCGCGAGCGCGTCTGGGGTCTGAACCCCGCTGGAGCACCGTCCTGAGACAAAGTGGCAACCGGACGGCGTGGCCGCACCACTCGCAGTGGTCGCACCACTCGCAGTGGCCGCGCCACTTTTCGGTCCGAAATTGCGTAAAAACGAAAATCTAGAGCACAATATCGCCTGGCTTGATGTCGTGGTCGATATACAGCGTCGCCATCTCGCCCGACGTCTGATCGCGTGCCGTGTATCTGTCATATCCTTGCGGTGTATCATCGTCGTTACGTTTTTTCTCGAAGCCTTCGGCGTGAACCGTGTCGCCGTCATCGCCGTCGATCTTAAATGTATCGTTGGACGACATATCGTGAACATCCGTTGCCGAGAGCGTCAGCGTATTGTCGTCATTGTCGTCATCGCCGGTAATGTCGATTGTTTCGATGTCCTCGACAACATCGAGTCTGAGCGTTTGCAGATCGATCCGGTGGCCCCCGCCGGAGAGTTTCAGGGTATCATTCCCCTCTCCGCCGGCGATTTTCTCGAAATCGAGGCCGGTGATCGTGAAAATATCATCGCCATCGCCGCCGATCCCGGTTTCATCCTCGCCGACACTCTGCTCGATCGCCAATTTAGGGGTTACGCCATCTTTGACGTAAACCGTAACCGGGTCTTCGTCGTCACCCCTCGGGTCCTCAACCATACGGGAATAGGCCGTGTAACCCTTAGGCGTGTTCGTCTGATCGGCTGCTTTCGCGAAGCCCTCCAAGAGAACGGTATCGCCGGAATCGGCGTCAATGGTCAATGCATTGGCCTCTTCGCCAGTTATGGATTTCACCTGTTTTGCGCTGAGTGTGAGTGCATGGGCGCCGGTCTCAAGGTTGATCGTTTCGATGTTTTTGAGCGACGACAGCGCGGTTTCATCGAGGTCGATACCCCCGTTAAGCACTATGGTGTCTTTACCACCCCGACCATCGATGAATCCAAAGTTTTCAGCTGTTACAGTGATGGTCTCATTCCCGCCACCGCCATCGACCGCATCGCCCGCTCCGGCATCAAATGAGTTTTCTCCATCGTCTCCGGTCTGCAATGCGCCGACAGTCACAGTCTTTAATATCCTCACCGTCACAGCGCCGGCGTGGTAAACGGTGTAGCGTTCATCCGAGGAGTCCGCATCCTCTGTGAATTCTGCTGCCAGCGCGACCCGGTCATCGTTACGGCCCTTGATGGTCAATGTGTTGCGGTCATCCGTCATGGAGTGCACAAGGTCTTCGGTCAGCGCCAAAGCATGGGCGCCATCATAAAGTTCTATCGTTTCAATATTCGTGATGCTGTCCAGGGCCGTTTCGTCAAGCTCAACACCTCTGGCGAGCTTCAAGGTATCCTCGCCGCCCCCGCCGTCAATGCCTTTCTTGGTTTCGCCGACAGTGTCCCTGTAGAAGTCGGCATTCTTGACGGTGATCTGATCATTGCCGCCCTTGGCGTCAACCTCGTCATACCAACCGACCTCAAGCACATCTGATCCCCCTGTTGCGTCAACTTGTGAATGCAGCTTCACCTCGGTGTCTTTTGTAACCCTGACGGTGACGCTCTTCCCCTTTTTTGTTTCACCCTGGTACTCAGTATAGCCGTCTTCAGTGTTCCCCTTCTCAAAACCCGGCAGTGTTATGGTGTCGCCCTGGTCCAGTGACGTATCATGGTCCTTGTCATATTCTCCGCTTCCGGGAGTCACTGCTTTCCGTTCGTCCTCGGCCCCCGGATTGGCATAGATGGTTAGCGTTCCACCTTTACCGACTAGGCGCTCCACTTGTTCCGGGTTAAGCGTCAATTGGTGAACCGAGCCTTCCTCTGGCGGCGTCTTATGCGTCAAATCGCCTCCGGTCAGGTCGATGCTTTCAATATTCTCGATCTTTGTGAGATCATCGGCGGTCAAATCCACGCCTTTGGCGAGCTTCAACGTATCCTGGCCGGCCCCGCCGTCGATGGATTTAAACCCTGATCCGGTCACCGTAATCATGTCATTTCCACCACCGGCATCGCACTTTCCCCCCTTGCCGACAGATAGGTCTTCCGCCCCTTCATGGATGGTTTCGGGCGGCGTTACGGCGCTGGAGACTTTGAGCGTTATATTTTTGTTATTGCTTTCGTCTTTGTATTCATAGATCGTATAGAACCGTGTGGTGGAGTCCTCTTTAAAATCCGATATGTTGATGGTGTCATGCCTATCCGCCTCGATGTTCAAGATTCCCCCTTTACCGAGTATTTCTTCTACACGCTCTTTATCAATAGTTAGAGTATTTTTACCATCCTTAATATCTATTTTTTCAATATTTCTGAGCACCTTCAGCGCTTCAGCATCGTCAACGCCTTTCTCAAACTCGACAGTATCGATCCCCTTCCCACCATCAATGCTGGTGACCTTGCCAAAATCGGTGTTCTCTGCCACCTTGAAACGGTCGTTTTTCTCCGTTCCGGTAACGGGTCCCGTTGTTTTATTATCGACAACAATCGGGGGGGTTTCTTTCTCGCTTTCATCCTGATCGTCGTCACCGTCGAACACACCGGCCAGCGCCAGCCCTCCGGTCACGGCGCCGGCGCCGGCGACACCACCCGCCACAAGCCAGGTATTCGCACCTAGCCAACTTGTCCCTCTTGCGAACCAGCCGTCCCCTTCAATGGCCGGTTGCATGAGCCCCGCCGAAGAAGAATCGAAACCAACATCGACATAGGTATCCGCCCCGCTATCCCACAGTTGCAACACCGGCTGGCCGTCTCCGCCATCAAGGAAATAATCGGCGAGAATGAGTGTTTCACCATTCGCCAAAACCAGGATCAGATCATGACCCTCGCGCTGGTAACGCACCACATCGCCTGGTTCGACCGGCAGCGCCACCCTCGACAAATGGCCCGCATCCAACCGGGCTTCGCGCCCGGTCAATGACACCGTGTTCTGGCGCGATGTCACCGAGGATACGATTTGAGCCTTAATATCCATTCCCTCTCTCCGTCGACCTGTGAACACCCGTTGAGGGCAACTGTGCCATTCTTGTAGCTATTCGCGGTGAAAATGCAATGCTGGGGCTTTGATGTTATGGTTGACATTCCACGGGCGAAAGGGGTGAAATCCAACAAACTCGCATCCGGGCCGCATCATCATTCAAGCCCGTCGGATGACCGGGGCCGCGCCGGGGATAATCGCGAACAGCACAAGTTTGTCATTCCTCGTCTTTTTTTGTGATGTGGTCAACCCCGGCTTTCAGGTAGTCATAACCGGTGTAGAGCGTCAAAATCGCCGCACACCATAGCCCGACCAGCCCGGCATTGCTTGTCCAGACAAGGAGCGTGTCACTGGCGGGCCGGGCCACCAGCAAACCGATGGCCGTCAGCTGGATGGCGGTTTTCCACTTCGCGACCGTGCTGACAGGCACGACATTGCGCAGCTCGGCCAGGAATTCCCGCAAACCGGAGACCAGAATCTCCCGGCTCAAAATAATCACCGCCGCGCACAGATGAATGCCGCCGATCGTCCCGATCGCCGTCAGCATAAACAGGCAAACCACCACCAGAAGTTTGTCGGCGATGGGATCGAGCATACGCCCGAGCGCCGATTGCTGCGACCATAACCGGGCCAAATAACCATCGAAAAAATCCGTAATGCCGGCGGCTATAAAGACGATAAGCGCCACCCGACGCGCGGCGAGGGTGTCGAAAAAGAAACAGATAACCAACACCGGCACGGCCAGAATACGTATGAATGTCAATATGTTGGGCAGGGACATGAGCACATGCAAGCCCCTACGCGACGGTTTTATCTCCATTTCACCACCTTTCCCGGTTTAGAGCATAATCCGAGCCGGAGCGTAAGCGAGGCTCGATCAAGATTATGCAGCCAAAGAATGTGCATAATCCGAGCCGGAGCGTAAGCGAGGCTCGATCAAGATTATGCAGCCAAAGAATGTGCATAATCCGAGCCGGAG
>JBAJNN010000022.1:0-33620 GCA_036881905.1 Hyphomicrobiales bacterium
CAAACCTGCCCGTGTGGATCCCCCTCTACAATTGGCATCGACCACACGGTGCAATAAAAGATCAAACCCCAATCAGTCGCCTCGGCCTAAACAAGGACAACCTATTGAGGCTCCACAGCTAGAGCATACTCCGATCCGGAGCGAGCCAGAGGCGATCAAGATTATGCTTATGAAATAGAATATTAGAGCGGAATGGTGGTTCGATTTGAATGCAATCCGCTCTGGATGCCGAAAGGCTCTGCCGCGTCTTCGGGCGAAAAATCGAAATAAGCGAAACTCTCGCGCATGTGATCGCAAAGCTCCGCGACCGCTTCGAGAGTCCCGCCCGCGGGGTGAGGAATGCGCAGGGCGCGGGCATACAGGTGAACCCGCCGCGCCAGATCGTCGGCGATGAAGGCCGATTGGCCGCCATATTTGCCATCGCCCAGAACCGGGTGGCCGATGGCGCTCATATGCGCGCGCAGCTGATGTTTGCGACCGGTTTTGGGGTATAACGCCACCCAGGCGACTTTGGCGCCGGCAGCGGCGATGGTGCGGTAATGGGTCAGGGCGTCTTGAGCGTCGGCGTTATCCAGACGGGCCGGGGCCATGCGGCGCGAACCGCCATGGCCCGATGGCGCGAGGGGGAGATCGATGCGGCCACGATGTGGTTTCGGCGCCCCGCGGACCAGCGCCCAGTAAACCTTGACGACTTTTCGCGATTTGAAACTCGAACCCAGCGCGATTGCCGCCTGGCGGTTACGCGCGAGAACCAAAACGCCGCCGGTGTCGCGATCGAGCCTGTGGACGAGGCGCGGGCGCTCCGCCCCGAAAGCCAGCGCATCGAGCATACCGTCGAGGTGATGCGCGGTTTTCGCGCCGCCCTGCACCGCGAGCCCGGCCGGTTTGTTGAGAACGATCACCTCGTCATCCTGATGGACGATCCATGAGCGCACCTTCTGGGCATCGTACGGGCCCGGCATATGGCGGCGGACGATGGTTTTTCCCGGTCCGAGCGGGGGTACCCGCACCCTTTGCCCGGCAATGGTTCTCGCCGCCGCCTTGACGCGCCTGCCATCGACGCGCACCTGGCCGGTTCGCAACAATTTCTGCAAGGCGACATGGCCAAGAGCAGGGTAGCGGGCCTTGAACCAACGGTCGAGGCGCATCCCCCCTTCGCTGGGGGCAACGCGAATGGTTTCAGCTTGCGTCACTGCCATATCGCCTCGTCCAATCAGTCACTGCGCCCCGATCACGATACGATCGCGCGAATCAACCACAATCCGGCAAACAGCGCAATGATCGCCAGCATGACCGAAGCCGTTAGATACGCCATGGCGGCAAGACCGCGTTCACGCTCAATCAGAAGGGCGAAATCAAGAGCAAAAGCCGAAAAAGTGGTGAAGCCGCCGAGAAAACCCGTTGTCAAAAACGCCCGAACCTCTTGTGAAACCGAGTATTTCAGCGCTACGGCTTCGATGAACGCGCCTGTGAGGAATGAGCCGGCGACGTTGACGACCAAGGTGGACCATGGGAAGCCTGTTGCGGGCAATCGCGAGACCCCGGCCGCGGTCAGATACCGCGCCGCCGCTCCCAAAGCGCCCCCCATTGCCACCCAAACCACCATTATTATACTCCCCTCGGATTCATCATACCGGCAAATCCCCTCTCCTTATAAACACTACCCTACCAGGCCTTTGCAAAAAAGTGTTAGCATGACATATTCTACAGATTATGAGACAATAAGGGAAGAGGGGCAGTATATAAGGTTCTTGGAAATAGCTGAAAACGAGGAGAAACTCTAATGTTGCAAACTGTCAACGAAGCCAACGCCGCGCACCTGCCCCGAGGTGGGCCCGGTTTCGTTCATCTCGCGGCATCCCGAGAGTGAATCCGGAAAAAAGCCGCTTTCCCCTGCAAGCAAGGCCGGGGACTCTGAAGAGGAACATGGATTTTCCGCTTTGCCCGGCTTTGTCGAGGACGCCAGGCGGCGAACCGCGATCGCGGAGAACATCGACCTTTCGCCCATCCTTGCCCGCTACCGACGCGAGCAGGGCTTAGCGGATGAAATCGTGAAAGACCATACCCGCGAGCTGATTCGTTTTCTCGCGCTGAGCGCAACGGCGCTGAACCGGAAGCGCTCCTATGGCATGATGGGAACGATAGACAAGCTTTGGCACACTTTCGTCATTTTCACCAGGGAGTATGCGGGGTTCTGCGACAAGGTCGCCGGTCGTTTTATTCATCACGTACCCGAAACCGAGGACAAAGCGTCGGCGGCCACCATCGACGGCTATCTTGATTTTCTCGCCGATTATGAAACCGTCCTTGGCGAGACGCCTCCGGTGGCCTACTGGCCGAGCCCGAAGAGCTTGTCGCGGCGGCCGGGTATGGAGATGGAGCTGAATTGCGGAGGGTGTAGTGGGTGCGGGCACTACGGCTGTTCGGCGTGCGCGGCTCACTAGGACAAATCGTCCTTTGCGCTTGATCCTGTTGGTCGATAGCTGAACCGGGCAATGGGTAAGGATTCTCCGTCTTGGGGGGAGGGTAGGTCGTGCGTGTTCTGATATTCGGCAAGGTGCCGCCGCTCCAGGGCGGGGTGTCGCGCGCGACTTGGGCGGCGGCGCGCGGGCCATGGCCAAAGGCTTTCGTCAGATGCTGTCCGCCGATGATCGGGCCTCGATGGCCGCCTATGAAAAACGCGGGCTGGTCGTGCATATGACCGAGCCGGTCCCTCCGTTCTCCTTTATTCCCTGGGCCATGCCGTTTTTAAGCCAGATGATCGGCAAGGCGATCGGGCTGTGCGCCGATACGCCCCCCGACATTATCCTCGGCTGGTATTTCGAACCCTATGGGGTCGCGGCCCATTTGATTGGGCGACTGACCGGCAGTCCCGTGGTTCTGCAACATGCCGGAAGCGATCTCGGCCGGCTGATGAACTATTCCGATTTGAGAGCGCTCTATTCGCATATGCTCTCTCAAGCGGCCTGCGTCATCACCGGCGCGAAACCCGATGTGATCGAACGCTTGACCGAGGCCGGCGCCGACCCCGACCGCCTGTGCCGGATTCGCGGATCCGCTCTGGACCCCGAGTTCAACGCCGCTGAAAAACTCGACCTGGAACCTCTTGTCGAGGAAGCGGAAAGCTGGTTTTCCGATTACGGCATGCCCGACGATGTTCTCAATACCCTTAAAGAGTGGAATCGGGCCGGGCTGTCTTGCGGCGATCCGGCCATCGGCACTTATGGCAAGGTTGCCGAAGTCAAGGGAATCTATGCACTGATCGACGCGCTGGATCGTCTTGCCGGAGAAGGCGTCCCCGTTGCCTATCATGCGCTGTGGAGCGCGTCTCCCAAACGGTTTGCGCATGCGTTCCAATATTTGTCGGCGAAGAAAGCCCTCAAAGGCCGCTCGATCATTCTTCCGCCCCTGCCGCCCTGGCGGGTTCCCGCCTTCACCAAATCTTGCGCGGCGGTGGCCTTTCTCGAAAACCGCTTCCCGATCGCTTTTCACGGCCCCCAAATCCCCAGGGAAGTGCTGGCCTGCGGCAGGCCGTTGATCGTGAGCGGGGAAATTTATGACAGGCAGTATTTAAGGACCAGCTGGTCGATGGCGTCAATGTCATGCGCGTCGAAGACCCGGAAAATCAGATTATGCTGTGTGAGACTCTCAGAAAAGTGGTTCTGGATAAGAAACTGCGCAACAGCCTGTCGCATCACGGCCGCGCGCTCTTGCGGGTTCTCGAAGCCGGCCTGCCGGAGCGGCCGCCGATCGTCGGGATTCTTGAACGGTTGGTGCAAGGGGAGACGGTGAATTGACGGCGCAACCGGCCTCGAAAACTTTCAACGCCCCGACCAACCGCGCTCTGTGGGCAACCGCCAGAGAGCTTTTGGGTAAGATATTTTTTCATGAAATCCCGACAGGAGCCCGTTTGCGTTTTGCCCTGACGGTGGTCTTGGCCGTGATCGGGTCGGTTCTTTCGGCCCTGGCGCCGGTTTTTTTCGGCAGGGCGGTGGACGCCTTCAACCATGGCGATGGATTTGACGGGGCCATTCGTCTCGCCCTGATGTCGGTCGGACTCTGGGGCATGGCCATGCTCTTGCGCGAGCAAATATGGTTTGTCTATCAGCCGGCCTTGAACCGTGTTCTCAATGCGGTGCGCAGCCGGTATCTGCGTCATATTCTGGCCCTGCCGCTGTCGTTTCACACCAACCGTTCGATCGGGCGGCTGGATTCGATCTTCGCGCAGGGGATCGGCGGTTTGCAGAGTCTGTCGGACCTGGCCTTTACCGACCTTGCGCCCATGCTTTTCGAGCTTATCGCCATTCTGTCGGTCATCGCGACCTTGCTGTCGGCGCCGATTGCGCTGTGTGTGATAGTGTCTCTGGCGCTTTACGGCGTCGCCCTGGTCATCGGCGCGGAACGCACCAGCCGGCGTCTCGGTTCCGCGATCGATACGAGAATTCTCGCCCAAGGCCAATGCGGAGACGCCATTCTCAACGCCGAAGGGATCAAGACCCTTGCCGCCGAGGACATGATTGCGACCCGTTATGACCAGGCGCTTGATACCTCGCACCGCCGGTTTGTGCAATTCTTTCATTCTCGCGGAATTCTGGGGATAATACTGTCCGCCATTCTGATTTGCGGCTTCGCCGCCGCGATTGCGCTGGCCGGTTTCGACCTTGCCGCCGGTCGAGTCTCGGTCGGGAAGCTGGTTGTGCTGAACAGCTATTTGTTGCATCTGTTCCGCTCGGTCGGGGGTTTGAGTTTTTCCTATCGCGGCGCGCGTCAGTCATTTACCGTGCTTGTCCGTTTCATCGCTCTTTTTGCTCAAGCGCCGGAAAGCAAGGGCGGCGATCGACCGATCCCCGAAAGCGTCGGTGAAATCGTCTTTACCGATGTCGGTTTTGTCTATCCCGATGGCCGCCGCGGCCTCGAGCGCACCAGCCTCACCCTTGAAAAGGGCCGTATGACCGCGCTTCTCGGCCCGTCGGGCAGCGGCAAAACCACGCTCATACGTCTGTTGTTGAAATTCTATCCGCTTCGCGAGGGTAAAATCGCCATTGACGGCGCCGATTTGTCGCAAATCGAGACCGGATCGCTGCGCCGCGCGATCGCCGTCGTGCCGCAGGATCTGACCGTCTTTCGCGTGAGTTTCGCCTTCAATATCGCCCTGGAGGACAAGCCGGATATGAAGCGGCTGAACCACGCCGTTGCAGCCGCCCAGCTTGCCGCGCTGGTTGCTCGACTGCCCGAGGGGCTGGACAGTGAACTCGGCGAACGCGGATACACCTTGTCGATGGGAGAACGCCAGAGGCTGGCCATCGCCCGAGCCCTTTACCGCGACCCCACGATCCTGATTCTCGATGAAGCGACCTCCGCGCTCGATGAAAACACCCGCGACGCGATTCTGCCGATCATCGGAAAAATCGGTCGCGATTATCTCACCCTTGTCGTCACCCATGATCCGGCCGTTGCCGAAATCGCCGATCGCACCCTCCGCCTGTCGCCGCCGGTCCACCGTCCCGAGAGAAATGAGCAATCCGATCGACGATCCGACATGAGCCCCCTTGTTCACTCGTGAGTTTCGATTGCAGGGGAGCGGAATTTGGGTATTGCGCCCGGCTTAAAACCGTCTTAGGATGACGAATCATTACCGATGCGCCGATTTGCTTCTCAGATTGCGGGCGCATAATAAATCCGGCTAAAGCGAGATGGCGTCCTTGTCATAGCGACCGTCTTGTTGCAGCCGCACGGCAGTTTGGGTTGACGATAAGGACAGCGCCATGATCCGGCTGATTGACATCCACAAAACCTATTCCGCTCGTCGCGGCGGGCCGCGATATGTGGCGCTGCGCGGCGTCAGTCTCAATATTGCCGAAGGCGAGGTTCTCGGTGTCATCGGGCGTTCGGGGGCCGGCAAATCGACCTTGCTGCGTTGCATCAATCTTCTCGAAATTCCGACATTGGGGTCGGTGTCGATCGACGGTCGCGATGTAACGACCCTGCCCAAACGGGCGCTGCCGGCCTTAAGACGCCGGTTCGGTATGGTTTTTCAGCATTTCAATCTCCTGTCTTCACGCACCGTCTATGACAATATCGCCTTGCCGCTCGAACTGGCCGGAGCCAGCAAGGCCGAGATTGCCGCGGCAATCGATCCGTTGCTGCCGCTTGTCGGCCTTGAGGACAAACGTCGGTGTTATCCGGCCGAACTGTCCGGTGGACAAAAACAACGTGTCGGTATTGCCCGCGCCCTTGTCAACAGGCCCGATATTCTGCTGTGCGATGAGGTCACATCGGCGCTCGATCCCGAAACCACACGCAACATCCTTGCTCTTTTGCGCGACATCAACAGGCGTTTTAACCTGACCATGGCGGTGATTACCCATGAAATGGCGGTCGTCAGGACGCTGTGCGATCGCGTTGCCGTCATGGATGGCGGCGTCATTGTTGAAGACGGGGCGGTGGAGATGGTTTTTCGCCGACCCCGCCACGCCACCACGCGCTCGCTCCTGTGTGATGCATTCCCCGATTTGCCCGCAAGCGGCGGATCGCGCGAAACTATTGGCGCAACCGGTTGCGAAGGCGAGGCCGAAGCGGCCGAAACCGACGTGCTCAAGACGGTGTGGGTGGCCGCTTCGCCGAATACATGCCGTCTCGCCGCCGCTGGCAAACGGTGAATAAGAGGGAGCCGCGATGTTTTACGTTCTTGCGCGCGCGACATTGGAGACGGCGTATATGGTCTCGGCGTCATTGATCCTCGGCACGGCGGCCGGCTTGCCGTTGGGCGTGGTTCTGGCCACATCCGGTCCCGGCGAGGTGTTCGAGGCGTCGTGGTTCCAAAGGATCGTCGGGACGATCGTCAATGCCACCCGCTCGGTGCCGTTCATCATCCTGGCGGTCGCCATCATCCCCTTGACCCGGCTGATTGTCGGCACCTCGATTGGCAATACCGCCGCGATCGTGCCTTTGACCCTGTCGGCAATTCCGTTTATCGCTCGTATCGTCGAAGGGGCGGTTCGCGAGGTCGATGGCGGTCTGGCCGAAGCCGCGCAGGCGATGGGCGCAACGCGCTTGCAGCTGGTGCTCAAGGTCCTGCTTCCCGAGGCTTTGCCGGGCATTATTCATGGGTTGACGCTGACGGCGGTCGCCTTAATCGGCTATTCGACGATGGTCGGCGCGGTTGGTGGGGGCGGTCTGGGCGATCTCGGGATTCGCTATGGCTATCAGCGCTTTCGTCCCGATGTCATGGTTGCGGTCGTGATCGGCCTCATCGTCATGGTGCAGGCCGTGCAATATGTCGGCGATGCGCTCGCGCGCAAGGCCGATAAACGCAATATCTGACCGTTTTCCACCCTCCGACCAAACCAAAGGGAGTGACCCTATGAAACTGTCGAAAGTGCTTTTCACCATCATCGCTCTGGCCGTTATTCTCACGGTTCCGGTCCTGGCCGAAAACCGCATCAAGGTCGGCGTGACGCCCGGCGAGCATGAAGAAATTATGGAACAGGTTGCAAAAATTGCGGCCGAAAAAGGGCTGGCGATCGATATTGTCAGTTTCACCGACTACGTCATGCCCAATCAGGCCCTTGACGATGGCGATCTTGACGCCAACAGTTTCCAGCATGCTCCCTATCTGGATCGCCAGACTAAGGATCGCGGTTATGATCTGAGCGTTGTCGGCTATACCATCGTAACGCCGATGGGGCTTTATTCCGACAAGTATAAAAGCCTCGACGCCTTGCCCGATGGCGCGCAAATCGCCATCCCCAATGACCCGACCAATGGCGGTCGCGCGCTTTTATTGCTGCAATCGAAGGGCTTGATCCGGCTCGACGCGGGCTCCGGTCTCGTTCCGGGCCCGCTTGACGTGGTCGATAACCCCAAAGCGTTTCGTTTCATCGAGCTTGACGCCGCGCAATTGCCGCGTGCCTTGGCCGATGTCGATGCCGCCGCCATCAATACCAACTATGCCAGCGAGGCCGGTCTCGACCCGGCCAGAGACTCCATTGCGATCGAAAGCGCGGGCAACAACCCCTACGCCAATGTGATCGTGACGCGCGGCAAGGACAGCAAAGCCGACTGGGTTAAAATTCTGGTTGACTCCTATCACTGCGATACGATTCGCGATTTCATCAATAAGCGCTATGGCGGTGCCGTTCTGCCGGCGTTCTAGAGTGGATTGCGTTCGCAATCGAATCGCAATCACGCTCTCATATTTTGCTTTGCAAGCATAATCTCAATCGTCCTCGGCTCTCGCTCGGCGATCTCGGATTATGCTCTCATCAATAGGTCCCGACCCTAAGCCCACATGTGCTCTCGAAAATGCGCAAAGCCGCATGATGGCCGCTTGCGCTCTTAAGGCGGATTTTGCCGAAATGATCCTGTGACCCTAAAACCGACCCGAAGCCTGCTATCACGATTGCAAGGGAAGACTACAATTTTAAGGTGTAAAAATTGTTTTTATGCATTTATAAGTTATATTATTTCCAACCGCTGGGGAAATTGACGTTATGAGTGGAAAAGGTAGGCGGCATGACAGCGCATGGCGCAGGCGTTTTGCCGCCTAGAGCATGATCTGATCCGGAGAAGCGAGGATGATCGAGATTATGCTTAAAAAACAAAGACCTGAAGCGTGATTGCGATTCAATTTGAATGCAATCCGCTCTGAAACGATGAAAACCGTTTTTTGAGATATATTTGGTCACTCGTTCCCGATCACGGGTAACAGGAGGATGCGATGCTAAAGGAATTCAGGGAATTTATCGCCAAGGGCAGTGTCATGGACCTTGCCGTAGGGGTCATTATTGGCGCCGCATTCGGTCTGATCGTCAAATCGCTGACCGATGATATTATCATGCCGATCGTGGGCGCCATTTTTGGCGAGTTTGATTTTTCAAATTATTTCCTCCCCCTCAGCCGAGGCGTGGTTGCGCACTCTCTGGCCACGGCGAGGGAACAAGGGGCCATTCTGGCTTATGGACACTTCATCGCCGTGGCGATCAATTTTCTGATTCTGGCCTTCGGCGTTTTTCTGATTGTCAAAACGGTGAACCGGATCCGTCGTGAAGCCGAAGCGGCAGGCGATGGTGCGGAGATCGGTTCGTCGGAACCACCGGCGGATATACGGGTTCTTGAAGAAATCCGCGATATTTTGAAGGAAAAATAGCTTGCGGTGCGGGGATCCGCCGTGGTGGCGCGGTAGCGCCTTGAATGCAGGGGAAGATTGCCCTCTGTATCCGCTCTGATAAGGTTCCGGCCCCTTGCGGCGCCGGCATGTCGCGATCCTTGCCGAGCATGATCAGGCCACCTCGCAGCCCAAGGAGCTGTTTGTGGGTGCGGGTCGTCGAGACATGCAGCCGACATTAATCGGGTTGGGGGTGCTCACCGGCGATATAACCCAAGCCCGCGATGGGGTTGTCGGCCGGAAGAATGACGCCGACCTCGTCGGCGATTTCCCTTAAAAAGCGCCCAGTCGATGATTCGGAGGGAAGACGTCGTTCCGGCAGTAACCGGCTTTGGCCTCTCATGGTGGGCAAGCGATCCGACCCGATCGAAATTGACTCGACCATTTTCCATCGGCCCGCATTGGACCTAAGGCGGAGAAAACCTGCCCGACATATTGACTCTCGCGCCATGCGAAAGGTGACCTCCAAAATGCCGCCTCATGCCCAGCCATGGTGTCGCCGGGATTCACGATACGCCCGATCACCGCTTAAGCTTGCCATTCTGGTGGTGCGTGGCTGGGCATTGACGTCTTTCGCACCGAATGCGCGCTTGGGCCCGCTCGATCGCCAAAGCCTCGAAGCGATCGACATTGAGGCATCCCGCGTGGAAACGGGCGCCTGGATACCCTTCCGCGGTCACGTTGCTGGTGAAAGACCCTTCGCAAGCTAGAACGCTAGAGCATTATCCGATCCGGAGAGGCGAGGATGATCGAGATTATGCTTAAAAAACAAAGATCTGAAGCGTGATTGCAATTCGATTTGAACGCAATCCGCTCTAGTGCCGCATCCGTAGCGCCGTTGGCGACACCGGGGCGTATTTGCAACCTGCTCACGCCCCCGCTTCAGCTTTTATGCTGCTTTCTTAATCTTGCCCAGTGGGCGAGACGCTTGGCGATCTCGGTTTCAAAACCGCGTCTAGACGGTTGGTAGTAAACCTCGCGCCCCATGTCTTCGGGGAAGTAGTTTTGTCCGGAAAACGCCTCTTCGGCATCATGATCGTAACGGTAGCCACGGCCATAGCCCTGTTCGCGCATCAATCGGGTCGCGGCATTGAGGATAGGTTTGGGCGGCGATAGGGAACCGGTTTGCCGGGCCCGTTTTCCAGCCATGGCGAACGCCTTGTAAACGGCATTGGATTTGGGGGAGGTGGCGAGATAGATTACGGCCTGGGCGAGAGCTAGCTCGCCCTCGGGACTTCCCAGAAACTCATAGGCCTGTTTCGCCGCATTGGCCTGCACAATGGCTTGTGGGTCGGCAAGGCCTATATCTTCCACCGCCATCCGCACCAGCCGCCTGGCGATATAAAGCGGGTCTTCTCCCGCCACCAGCATACGGGCGAGGTAATAAAGCGCAGCGTCGGGGTCCGAGCCGCGCACTGCTTTATGCAGCGCCGAAATCAGATGATAATGACCGTCGCGGTTCTTGTCGTAAACCGGCGCGCGCTTATGCACCAAGGCCGCGAGCGCGGAGCGATCGAGGGGCTCGGCGCCTGGCCCGCTCGCGCCATAGACGTCCTCGACCATGTTCAGGAGATACCGGCCATCCCCGTCAGCCATGGCGACGAGTGTCTCGATGGCCGTCTCGTCAATCGGCAAAGGGCGGCTTTCATGATTTTGCGCGCGATCCAAAAGACGGTTCAGCGCGGCTTCATCCAGTCGATTGAGGGTTAAAACCTGAACCCGCGACAACAGCGCCGAATTGAGTTCCAGCGACGGGTTCTGCGTCGTCGCCCCGATCAGCGTGACCACGCCGTTTTCGACGACGGGCAGAAAACTGTCCTGCTGGGCCCGGTTGAAACGATGAATCTCGTCGACGAACAACACCGTGCCTTGCCCCTGTTCACGACGGGCGCGGGCGACGTCGAAAACCCGTTTGAGCTCCTGAACGCCTGAAAATATCGCCGACATCTGAACCAGTGCGGTTCCGGCTTCATGGGCCAGGAGCCGGGCAATGGTGGTCTTGCCGGTTCCGGGCGGTCCCCAGAGAATGGCGGAGATCAACCGGCCGGCGCGCAACATACGGCTCAGCGTACCATCAGGCCCGACGAGGTGATCCTGGCCGACGACCTCATCGAGGCTTTGCGGCCGCAGCCGGTCGGCAAGAGGCCGTGGCGCCTCATCCTCAAGCCCCGCCGCCGCAAACAAACTCGTCATCTCAATATCCTGTCAGCCTCCAATCGTGGTTTGAATCATATGCCCGTCGCGCTTGATCGCAAACCGCCAGATTCGGGCATGAGCGGCGATAACATCAAGCATATCATCGACATTGCCGATCTCGCGACCGTTGACCGTAACGATAACATCTCCGTCGCGAAACCCGATCCGACGCGCCGGGCCGCGTTTGACGTCAAGCACGACCACGCCGCTCTCCTCATGATCGAGGCGTAATTCATAAGCCAGCGCCGGCGATAGATTGGCCACGACAAGCCCCGAAAACGGAGTGTCGCCGGAAAGCGTCGTCTCATGGCGCGGCGTGGTCTCCGGCGGCGCGATCAGGGCGACCTTGACGGTATGGGTCGCGCCGTCGCGCCAATAGGTAAGGGTTGCCGAACCGCCAACCGGCTTCGCCGCCAGGCGGAAGCTCAGCTCCCGCGGGGTTGTGATACCGTGCCCGTCGAATTCGACAATCACATCGCCGCGCCTTATGCCGGCGTCGGCGAGCGGGCTGTCCGGATGCAAGGCGTTGACCAATGCGCCATAAGGGGCGTCAAGCCCCAACGAAGCGGCAATATCGGGCGTCAGGGCCTGAAATGTGGCGCCCAGCCATGGCTGGACCGCCTTGTTGCCCTTGCGCGCCGCCTCGACGATGGTTTTGACCATGTTGGCGGGAATGGCGAAGCCGATACCGTTCGATCCACCCGAACGGGAATAAATGGCGGTATTGAGACCGATAAGACGGCCGTTGACGTCAATGAGCGCGCCTCCGGAATTGCCGGGATTGATTGCCGCATCGGTCTGGATGAAAAACTGATCGTCGTTAAGGCCGCGCGCGGTGCGGGCCAGGGCGGAAATAATGCCGCTTGTGACTGTCTGGCCGACGCCGAAGGGGTTGCCGATGGCCAAGACGAGGTCGCCCACTTCCAAGGCATCGGAATCGCCAAAGCGCAAATACGGTAATTCCCTGCCTTCAGGCTCGATCTTCATCACCGCGATGTCGGCGCGTTCATCGGCCAGCAATATCTTCGCCGGGAATTTACGCCCATCATTGAGCATGACCAGAATCTCCGAATCGCGCCCGCCGATCACGTGGGTGTTGGTCACGATCAAACCGTCTGTGGAAACGATGACGCCCGATCCCAGCGAGTTTTGAACGCGATCTCGCGGTATGCCGAATGGACCATCGCCGAAAAACTGGCGAAAAAACGGATCGGCAAACAAGGGATTGCCTTGGCGGCGCACCATCGTCCTGGCATAGACATTGACGACGGCCGGGGCGGTTTTCCTGACCACCGGAGCAAAAGACAAGGTCATGCCCGCCCGGCTCGACGGCGCCTCGCGATCGCGCGCCAGCGCCGATGGAGCGAGGGCGGCCAGCACCAAAAACGCGCATGAGGCGACGAACCATGAGGCTGGCTTCATAAAGCCTTTCTTTGCGACGTGATGCGGCGCCTTATCCATCTTATGGGAAGCCTCCCGCCGAATGACAGTGGACTTGGCCCAGATCAGAAACTTTCGCGAATCCACTGACCGACACGGAAAAAATATCCCCTGGACATGAATGGGCCGGCCGTATGAGGCATCGCGGCGACGTGCTCATCGGGCTTAAGCGCATATTCGACAAGCCCGCTGGCAACGGCGAAAGCCGGTCCACGGGCCGATTTCGGCATGTTGGCGGCCGAACGCGGCAGGCCCCGGCGGATACGCTTGTCGAGAATTCGGCCGGCCAGCTCGCTTACGCCGCTCATCTGGCTGGCGCCGCCGGTCAGCACGGCCCTGCGGCCTGCGCGTTTGGCAAACCCCGCATAGTCGAGACGCTCGCGAACCAGCTCGAACGTCTCCTCAAGCCGCGGCCGGATGATTCCCGTCAGCATCGAACGTGGAATCTTGTAGACGGTGTCGGTTCCGCGTTCGCCGACCAGCGGCACGCTGATCAGCTCATGATCGTCACACAGGCTCGCCATCGTGTCGCCGTAAAGCGTCTTCATGCGCTCGGCATGGGCCAGTGTCGTTGACAGGCCGCGGGCAATATCGTTGGTGATGTGGTTGCCGCCGATCGGCACCGCATCGGCAAAAACCAGACGATCTTCCATAAACACCGCGATGCTCGTGGTGCCCCCGCCCATATCGATACAGGTGACGCCAAGCTGGCGTTCATCGTCCACCAGAACCGAGCGCCCCGCCGCGTAAGCCGCGATCACCATGGTGCGGATCGTCAGATGACAGCGTTCGACGGCCAGTGCGAGATTGCGCAACGATCCCTGGTCGACAGTGACCGCATTGAGTTCCACAACGAGCCTTTCGCCGAACATACCTTTTGGGTCGCGCACACCACGCGCGCCATCGAGACCATATTCAACCGGCGCCATATATAACAACACCTGACCCGTCTGTTCGTCGATACGGCCCCGCGCGGCAGCGATCGCAGCCTGAATATCACGATCACGCACCTCGCCGTCGCTCACCCGCACCTGACCGGAATAATTGTGGCAACGGGGTTTGCCGCCGGAGATATTGACGTGGACGGAGTCCATACTCACGCCGGCCATGCGCTCGGCCGCATCGACGGCCAGTCGGATCGAGCGTTCCGCATCGTCGAGATTGACCACCACGCCGTGGCGAATACCGCGGGCGAGGTGATGGCCGACGCCGATGACCTTGAAGGATTGCCGGCTTCCAGCCGCGAAGGAATCAGTGTCGATCATTTGTGGTTGCGCGATTAAGCAGACGATTTTGCTGCTGCCCACATCGATGACCGCAATGACCGGCGAGGGCGCTTTGGGCTTGCCGGCGCCGCGTATCGGGCGATCTTTCAAGGCAATCGTCGCCATCGCCTGTCTCCTTATCCTAACCGGGACGCTTTTTCATCCGATGGCCGTGCGTTCCCGCGACCTTCGAGACAACCGGTTTGCCTGCATTACCGTTGCGCCGCTTGCGGAGAGAGACGAACGGTCGCGCGCCCCGGCATGCGCAGATCGACACTCAAAATGTCACGCTCCATGAGCGCGTGGCGGTTTTCCAGCATCATCAGCCGGTCCAGGGCCTCCGATACCCCCTCATGCGGCAGAATCACCCTGATTCCAGTGTTGAGGTAGAGCGTCCAATGGCGTTCGGCAACCCACACCGCCGCGCGAAGTCTTGATCTTAACGCCGCTCGCCCTTCCAGTTGGTTAACAAGAGCGAAGGCTTTCCTATTAGCCCTCTTGCCGACGACGACCGGAAGGGTAGGGAATCGCTCCGCCTCAAGCGTTGTGATCACAGTTCCGGAACTGTCGATGACGTGGAATCGACCGTTATTTTGCCACAGCGCATAAGCGATGCGCTCTCTGATCGCGATGTGCAGCTGGTTTGGAAACAATATGCGCACCGAGGCTGAATCGACCCAATCGAGGCGCAACAGAGCATCGCGCGCGCGCGCGACCTCGAAGCCGATCAGCGTTTGCCCCGGCTCCAGGCCGATCGCAGCCAGGACATCGCCCCGGCGTCCTAAATGCAGACCCGTGACCCGGATCGTTTTCGCCGCCATCCCGATCATGGCGGATTCTTCATCGATCAGTGTTTTCAACGCCCCGCCCCGGGCGGCGAAGTCGTCGTCGAGGATCAACCCGTAAACAATGGCGGCGCCGATGAAGGCGAGGCTGAAGATGCGCATGAGTTGGGACGCAAACCAGCCCTTTATAAAGCCGAATCGCCGATCGATCGTCGCATTGGCGCGTTGTAACGTGGATACCCTGTCGCCGACATCGAGACCGGCCGGATGATGAAGCGGCGCGTGCACGGGGCGAAACCGTTTTGCGCCGATGGAGCCTAACGGTCGCATGAGACGTCCCGCGCCATCCAGCATACAAGCTCCTCGAAATTGTATCCGGCATGACGGGCGGCATCGGGCAGGAGGGAGGTCGCGGTCATACCCGGTTGAGTATTGAGTTCCAAAATCGCCAATCGACCGGTTCCCTCCGCCGTGTCGTCATAACGAAAATCGGACCGGCTCACCCCCCGGCAGCCTAAGGCGCGATGGGCATTGAGCGCATAGTGCTGGACCCGTTGGTAAATGTCGGGTGGAATCGGGGCCGGCAGGGTATGCACCGAACCGCCGATGGCGTATTTGGCCTCGTAATCGTAAAAACGGTTATCGGCGGCGATGTCGATCACCTCAAGCGCTGTGTCTCCCATCACGGCGCAGGTCAGTTCGCGCCCGGCGACATAGGCTTCCACCATGACCCGATCGGCGTACAAATCCGCCCGATCGAGAATGGCGGCGCAGGGTCGGTTGGCCCCTTCGTGTACAATATGAACGCCGATGCTCGATCCCCCCGAGACCGGCTTGACGACATAGGGCGGCGGCAGAGGATGATGCGCCGCGACCTGTTGTAATGGCAATACCATGCTCTTGGCGACCGGTATCCCATGCGCCGCGAACAGGGTCTTCGATATGTCCTTGTGCATGGCGATGGCCGAGGCGCGCACGCCCGAATGGGTATAGGGCATCCGCAACGTTTCCAATATGGCCTGAATGCACCCGCTCTCGCCCCATGACCCATGCAATGCGTTGAAGACCGCATCGGGGGCAAGCTCACCCAAAACTGTGGCAATATCGCGGGCAACGTCAATACGGGTCACGCGATAGCCCGCGCGCTCCAGAGCCTCGGCGCAGGCCTTTCCCGAATCAAGGCTGACCTCACGCTCGGCCGACCATCCCCCCATCAAGACCGCAATATGAAGATCGCGATGGTGTTTCATGCCGCCGTCTCGCGCGCGGCGGCCGCGGCGGGGATGCCGAGGCGCCGGATTTCCCACTCCAGGAGGATCCCCGATGTTTCATAAACTCTTTTGCGGATTTTATCGCCCAGGGCCTCGATGTCGGCGGCGCTGGCTCCCCCCTCGTTGATGAGGAAGTTGCAATGCTGTTGCGAAACCCGCGCCGCCCCGATTCGCGCCCCGCGCATCCCGGCCGCGTCGATAAGCCGCCAGGCCTTCCGACCCGGAGGATTTTTAAAGGTGGACCCGCCGGTGCGGCCGCGGATGGGCTGGCTAAGCTCTCGCGCCTTGGTGATCGCCCGCATGTCCTGGGCAATGCGCGCCGCGTCGCCGGGTTCGCCCTGAAAAACGGCGGCGGTGAAAATCAGATCGGCGGGCGCGCCGCAATGACGATAACCGAAAGCCATGTCCGCAGGCGTCAGCGTCACTTTGCGCCCCTTGCGGTCAACCGCATGCACGCGGACCACGACGTCACGGGTTTCCGCACCGTAGGACCCGCCATTCATCCGTAATGCGCCGCCTATGGTTCCGGGAATCCCGCGCAAAAAAGTCAACCCCGCGATATCGCGGTCAAGGGCGTAGCGCGCGACTTTCACATCGGGCAGCGCTGTTCCGGCGCAGATCCTGTGGCCCTGTTGTGCCGTAATGCCCGAAAAACCACGCCCTAGCTTGATCACCACCCCCGGCACGCCCCCGTCACGCACCAGGAGGTTGGAGCCGGCCCCGATCACGCTGAGCGATATTTCGCCGGGGCAATGAGCCAGAAAACGCGCGAGGTCTTCTTCATCGGCCGGGACGAACAAGACTTCCGCCGGACCGCCGACGCGAAACCAGGTGAAATTGCAAAGCATGGCGTTGGCAACCAGCCTTCCGCGTGCCTCCGGCACTCTGGCGATAAGTGTCTCACCGTCGATTTTTCCCATGCCGGTCATGCCTGAGCGGGTGTATCCTGGGTTTGGTTAAGGTTTTCCGGCAAAGCATGGGCCCATCGGCCGATCGTTCCGGCGCCGAGGCAGATCACCGTATCGTTCGGCCTGGCAATGGAACGAATGATCGCGGTCAGCTCGTCGAGACCCTCGGCCTTCAGCGCCTGGCGGTGGCCGCGCGCGATGAGGCCCTCGACCAGCGTGTGATGGTCGGCTCCGGCAAGCGGGGCCTCTCCGGCCGGATAAACCGGCGTCACCATCACAATATGGGCATCGTTGAAGCAGCAGCAGAATTCATCGAACAACTGTTTCAGCCGTGAGTAACGATGCGGCTGCATAATGGCGATCACCCGACCCTTCGTCACCTGACGCGCCGCTTTGAGCGCGGCGGTGATTTCCACCGGGTGATGGCCGTAATCATCATAAAACGTGACCCCATTCCAGGCGCCGGCGCGGGTAAAACGGCGTTCGACCCCGGCAAAACCGGCGAGCGCGGTGCGAATGACGTCGTCCGTGATACCAAGCTCATGGGCCACGGCGATGGCAGCGGTCGCGTTAAGGGCATTATGCTCGCCGGGCATGGGAAGCTCAATATCCTCGATGATGGCCCGTTTCCCGCGGTGGCGGGTGTGGAGCTCCACGCAAAAGCGGGTCCGGCCGTCGATGAAATCGGGATCGAGCAGACGAATATCGGCTTGTGGGGTTCGGCCATAGGTTATGATCCGGCGATCGGTCATACGGCCGACCAAAGCCTGAACCTGCGGGTGATCGATGCACATCACGGCGAAACCGTAAAACGGGATATTCTGAACAAAACTCTGGAAAGCATCGCGCAGCCGGTCGAAACTGCCATAATGGTCGAGATGCTCGCGATCGAGATTGGTGACGATAACGATATCGCTCGGCAATTTGACGAAACTGCCGTCCGATTCATCGGCTTCCACCACCATCCAGTCCCCCTGGCCCAGACGCGCATTGGTGCCGTAAGCGTTGACGATCCCGCCATTGATGAGCGTCGGATCGAACCCGCCCGCGTCGAGCAATGCGGCCACCATCGAGGTCACGGTTGTCTTACCGTGGGTGCCGCCGACGGCAACGCAGGATTTGAACCGCATGAGTTCGGCCAGCATCTCGGCGCGGCGTACGATGGGGAGGGATCGCGACCGCGCGGCGCATAATTCGGGATTATCCGGCCCGATGGCCGATGATGTGACCACCACCTCGGCCTCACCCAGATTGGCGGGGTCATGGCCAATACCGACCGGGACGCCAAGTGTGTTAAGGCGGCTCACATTGGCGTTGACGGCAAGGTCGGAGCCTTGAACCCTGTATCCGAGAATCGACATGACTTCGGCGATTGCGCTCATTCCGATGCCGCCGATGCCGACAAAATGGATCGGCCCGGTGTTACGCGGAATTTTCACCGGCACACCCTCTTTTCAAACATGACGACACTCTCCGTTACCAATGGTCATGAGGACATTCTATCTCCCCCCAAGATTAACAAACTTCTATCGCCGGGCAAGCGCATTGCAATATCGCGTATGGGGCTTTATCCTATCTGCGGTGCCGTTGTAGCATATGAACGCCATGTCCGCCGCGGTAACGAGGGCGGTTTGCGTGATAACGTCTCTGGTCAGGTTTGCTTCCGCACTATAAATGGGCTCGCGCCATGGGGCCAAAATACCAGGACCATCCATCGGCCGTTTTGCAAACAGTCCTTAAGGATCATTCAACCATGAACATCAAACGCTTTTTCCTGCAAGTGTTGACCTGGTGGAACGGGCAGACGCTTGGCACGCGCTTGTGGACCTGGCGCAAGGGCCGGCTCGTGGGCAAAGACGAGTTTGGCAACGCCTATTACCGGACTCATGACGGCAAGAGACGATGGGTCATTTATAATGGTGAGGCCGAAGCCTCGTTGTCCACGCCGAACTGGCATGGTTGGTTGCATTATCGCACCGACATCACGCCGGTCGGGGGCGATCATGCGGCGCATGACTGGGAAAGACCCTACCGGCCCAACCTCACCGGCACGGGGGGGGCATATCGCCCGCCTGGAAGTCTGGCCCGGCTCAACCCCCACAGTGTCAATGACGACGATTACCAAGCCTGGCGCCCGGAACACTCTGAGATCCGGCGGCAAACACGAGCATAAAATCGGCGTGACATGAAACAAACGGCTTTGGAAACCCTGATCGGGGCGATTGTCATCATCGCGGGAGTAGGCTTTTTCACTTTCGCCTATACCGTATCTGGTATCGGTCGCGGCGAGGGTGGGTATCACCTGATCGTGGCGTTTCAAAACGCCGAAGGCATCCATCCCGGCACCGACATTCGCATGTCCGGGATCAAAATCGGCACGGTGATTGCGCAAAACCTCGATCCGAAGAGCTACCAGGCGATCGTCACTCTTGCGATCGACAAAAAGATTCAGCTGCCCGAAGACACCAGCGCCAAAATTACCTCGGAAGGTCTTTTGGGGGAGAAATTCATAACGCTCGAGGCCGGTGGCGCGCCCGTCATGTTGCGCGATGGCGACCATATCCTTTATTCGCAAGGCGCGATCGATATCTGGACTCTGATCGGCCGGGCCATATTCAATAAAAACGGTGGAGACAAATGAGCTTTAAGGCATTGACGCCGCGCGTCGTCTCACCGGCTTGGCGCTGGTTGCGGCGCCCTGTGCGCTCTGTGCGGCGCGCGCGGTGCGATATAAGGGTTATCGCCACGTTGAGCGCAGTTATCATGCTTTGCGCCGGTTCCGCCCATGGTGAAAAAATCGAAAACCGCATTGCCGTTTTCGCCGGTCTCGACAAGATTTCCGCGCACGTCACCACCTTTGAGGTCGCGGTCGGTGAAACCGGTCGCTTCGGCATTCTCGCCGTAACCCCACATGTCTGCCATACGCGCCCGCCGACCGAACGGCCGAGGACGACGGCCTTTGTCGAGATTAACGATGTCAGCCTCGGCGATACCGGCAAGCGCGTTTTCACCGGTTGGATGTTTGCCGAAAGCCCGGGCCTTAACGGTCTTGAGCACCCGGTCTATGACATTTGGCTGAAAGGGTGTCACGGCGCGGACGAGCCGCCAGAGACCACGCCGCCGATGGCCACCGCCCCTTCGCAAGGCCGTGGCGGTTGACGTCAACGCCGGCCGGCGAGCAGGAACAGGACGGCGAAATGTCGAAGACATATGATCTGTTCGACCATGCGGAGCCCCGACCCCCCGCGGTTCCCGCAAAGCCGCGATCGGCACGATCACGCGGCGCATCGCCAGGGCCGGCGGAGGCGCCTGCGAAAACAGGTGAAAAGGACGGGTCCCGAGGCTACACCGCCGCCGACATCGCGGTTCTGGAGGGGCTGGACCCGGTTCGCCGCCGGCCGGGCATGTATATCGGCGGCACCGACGAAAAGGCCCTGCACCATCTGTTCGCGGAACTCATCGACAATGCCATGGACGAGGCCATCGCCGGCCATGCCGGCTTCATCGAGGTGGCCTACGACGCCGAAGGCTTCTTAAGCGTGAGCGATAACGGACGCGGCATTCCGATCGATCCGCATCCGAAATTCCCCGATCAATCCGCGCTTGAGGTGATCTTGACCACGCTTCACGCCGGCGGGAAGTTCGATTCCGGAGTCTACACCACCTCCGGCGGGCTGCACGGGGTCGGCCTTTCCGTCGTCAACGCGTTGTCGGAAACGCTCGAAATCGAGGTGGCCCGCCATCGAAAACTCTACCGGCAAGTCTACCGACGCGGCCGGCCGATCAGCGTGCTCGAACAGGTCGGTCGGGTTGCCAATCGTCGCGGCACGAAAATCCGCTTCAAACCGGATCCGGACATATTCGGCGAAAATACGCGCCTCGACCCCGCGCGGCTTTACCTTACGGCGCGATCCAAGGCCTGTTTGTTCGCCGGGGTGAAAATCCGCTGGTCGTGTTGCGAGGAGATGATCCGCGCCGACAAGAGCGGGGAGGAAGCGCCGATACGCGATGTGCTGCATTTTCCAAACGGTTTGCGGGATTTTCTCGAAATCGCGACCCGGGGCCGGGAGAAAATCATCGAGGAGGTCTTCGCCGGCCATGTGAAGAGGGATGAGGGCCATGGCTCGGTCGAATGGGCCATTGCCTGGCTTGCCGATGACGGTTTTGTCCAGTCTTATTGCAACGCCATACCGACATTGGAGGGGGGAACGCATGAGACGGGCTTGCGCATTGCGCTCACCCGATCCCTCAAGGCTCATGCCGGTCTGGTCGGCAACAAGAAAGCCGGCAGGATGACCTCCGATGATGTTATGGGGTGCGGTGGAGCCTTGTTGTCGGTCTTTGTCGATGAGCCGGAATTTCAGGGGCAAACCAAGGAAAAACTTGCTTCACAGGCGACGGCGCGCCTTGTCGATCAGGCGGTGCGCGATCGTTTCGACCATTGGTTGGCCGCCCACCCCAATCAGGCCGATCGGTTGCTTGAGTGGGTCATCGGGCGCGGCGAGGAGCGTCTGCGCCGACGTCGAGAACGCGAGGTGGCGCGCAAGGCGGCGACGCGCAAACTTCGCCTGCCCGGCAAACTCGCTGATTGCCGGCAAGGTATCGCTCGGGGCGCCGAGTTGTTCATCGTGGAGGGCGATTCGGCCGGCGGTTCGGCCAAACAGGGCCGCGACCGCAAGACGCAGGCCGTGCTGCCCTTGCGCGGCAAGCTCCTCAACGTGGCTTCGGCCGGAGACGGCAAACTGGCGCAAAACCAGCAGATTTGCGACTTGATTCAGGCTCTTGGTGGCGACATGACCGCCCCCTTCAATGCCGGGGACTTAAGATATGAGAAAGTCATTATCATGACCGACGCCGATGTTGACGGCGCTCATATCGCTTCTTTGTTGATGACCTTCTTCTTTCGCCGAATGCCCGAGCTGATCGCCGCTGGCCGGCTGTATCTGGCGGCGCCGCCGCTTTACCGGCTGTCACGGGCGGGCAAGACGGTTTATGCCCGCGATGACGCCCATAAGGCCGTTTTGATGAAATCGGCATTTTCCGGTCGCGGCAAGGTTGAAGTCTCGCGCTTCAAGGGGCTTGGCGAAATGTTGCCGGCCCAGTTGAAGGAGACCACGATGAACCCGGCGACCCGCACCCTGCTCAGGGTCGGCATTCCCGGGGATGAATTGCCCGCCACCCGGCGGATCGTTCAACAGCTGATGGGCAAAAAGCCCGAAGAGCGTTTCCGCTTCATCTGCGAGCGCGCGCAATTCATCAGCGGGGAAGAGTTGGACATATAGAGTGTTTTCCGTGGCAATGGAATCACTGAAAATGCGTCTCATTTTTGTTTTTTAAGCATAATCCGATCCGGAGGGAGCCGAGGACGGTCAAGATCATGCGGCCAAAATAAAGACCTAGAGCGCCGGTTCGATCCGATCGAAGCGAACGGCGCTCTAGGTGTGGAGCCTCAATAGGTTGTCGATTCGGGCCTGACCGGGGAGACTGGAGTTACCAAGCTTTAGACCTCCTTGGAGGCAAGCCCGAATCGACAACCTATTGAGGCTCCACATCTAGGGCCCGTCAACATTTAAGGTTGGAGCACGGTATGAATGAAAATCGTACGGTCCCAGGAGCGCAAGCACCGGTTGGGCCCATGCCTTTGCCTTAAGCTTCCGCGACGCCGAAATGAGCGATTTTCGCCATATTTCTATTGCAGGCGGCGGATTTTACCCCTAAAAAGCGTGTCAAAATCCTCTTTTTGGAGTGCGGCGCGACAGCGAGGTCTTTTCCTGCTTCAGGGATAAAACTCGTCCCGTGGCCCGTGCCCCAGCCTTGAACGTCAACAGGCTCTAACATGGTTGCCATCAAACGGATCAATGGTCGCGAGATTTTGGACAGCCGCGGTTACCCGACGGTAGAGGTGGATGTGTATCTGGAGGATGGGTCTTTCGGCCGCGCCGCAGTCCCCTCCGGCGCCTCGACCGGGTCCCATGAGGCGGTGGAATTGCGCGATGGCGACAAGGGCCGTTACCACGGACGCGGCGTTCTCAAGGCCGTCAGCACCGTCAATGGGGAAATAGCCACAGCTCTGGTCGGGCTTTGCGCCACCGACCAGACCCTGATCGATGAGACCATGATCGCGCTTGACGGGACAGCCGATAAGAGCCGTCTTGGCGCCAATGCCATGCTGGGCGTGTCGCTTGGCGTGTCGCGCGCGGCCGGCACGGCAAGCGGCCTGCCGCTTCACCGCTATATCGGCGGCGTCGGCGCGCGCACGCTGCCGGTACCGATGATGAATATCCTCAATGGCGGCGCTCATGCCGACAATGCGATTGATCTTCAAGAGTTCATGATCATGCCGGTCACGGCAAGCGACATTGCCGAGGCCATACGCATGGGAGCGGAGGTTTTCCATACCCTTGAAAGCGAACTCTCCGCGGCCGGTCACAACACCAATATCGGTGACGAGGGCGGGTTCGCTCCCGACCTGGCCTCCACCGAGGCCGCTCTTGAGCTTATCATGGCGTCCATTGAACGCGCGGGCTACGCGCCCGGCAAAGATATAGTGCTGGCGCTTGATTGCGCGGCCACGGAATTTTTCCATGATGGGCTTTACACGCTGGACGGTGAGGACAAATGCCATGACAGTGCGGGCATGGCCGATTGGCTGGCCGGTCTGGTCTCAAACTATCCCATCGTTTCCATTGAGGATGGCATGGCCGAGGATGACCGCGAAGGCTGGAATGCGCTCACCGCGATGCTGGGCGACCGGGTGCAGCTTGTCGGCGACGATGTGTTCGTGACCGACCCGGACCGGCTGCGCGAGGGCATAGCGGCCAATCTTGCCAATGCCATCCTTGTCAAGGTCAACCAAATCGGCACTTTGTCGCAAACGCTCGATACCATCGAAATCGCCCATAGAGCGGGGTATCGCGCGATCATGTCCCATCGCTCAGGCGAGACCGAGGATTCGATCATCGCCGATCTCGCGGTCGCGACCAATTGCGGGCAGATCAAAACCGGCTCGCTCTCCCGTTCCGACCGGACCGCCAAATACAATCAGCTGTTGCGGATCGAGGAAATGCTGGGAGATCAAGCGCGTTACGCGGTTTGTCCGGTTCCCGACCATACTTTACGATCGCCCCGGCGCGATTTTCCCGATTGAGCGACCCGCGCGCTTGCCGGCAATGGATTCGCGCCCGCCCGCGCCGCCGGTGGTCCGGTTTGCTCCCGCGCGGACAGGCGCGGCAGGATAACGGTGACGGTGGTGCCTTCATTTTCGCGGCTGGCAATCTTGAGCGTGCCGCCATGGAGCTCGATCAGCGATCGCGAGATGGCAAGCCCAAGTCCACTGCCCGGTTTGGTTTTGGTAAGCTGGTTTTCAACCTGCTCAAACGGGCGGCCCAGCCGAGCGAGATGTTTTTCCGGAATGCCGATCCCGGTATCGCGGATGACGACAGTCATTGCCTCCGCGGTGTCCCTAGCGGAAATTGTGACCTTGCCCCCTGTAAGCGTAAATTTTACCGCGTTGGTCACGAGGTTGATCACAACCTGTTTGATGGCGCGTTTGTCGGCTTCGACAACCAGACGCCCGGGCAGACTGCGAATGATCGAAACCCTTTCCGCCTTCGCCCGCGGTTCCACGATGCGCAGAGCATCGGCAATCACCTCAATCAGATCGAATTCATGGACGTCGCGTGGCATTCGGCCCGCCTCGATTTTCGACATGTCGAGAATATCGCTGATCACATCGAGAAGATATTGCCCGCTATCGTGAATATCGTTGGCATATTCACGATATTTTTCGCTGCCGGCCGGACCGAGCATTTCCAACCTTATCACCTCCGAGAAGCCGATGATGGCATTGAGCGGGGTCCGCAATTCGTGGCTCATATTGGCGAGAAATTCCGATTTCGAGCGGCTGGCGGCCTCCGCGCGGGTTTTCTCTTGTGAATATTTCTCGGCCAGTTCGGCAAGGCTGCGCGACTTTTCTTCAAGCTCAATGCGCGAACGTTGCAGGTCGCGCACCGTTTTCTTCAACTCGCGTTCCGACTCCGTCAGCCTCTCTTCATGTTTCTTAAGCGGAGTAATATCAGTGCCGACCGAGACGAAGCCGCCATCCTTGGTGCGCCGCTCATTAATCTGCAACCAGTGCAGATCCTCAATCTGCACCTCGAAAGAGGTTCCTTCCGCGCGCTCGGCGTTGGCGACCGGCAAACGCCGGCGAATAACCGGTTTTCTTGAAGCCGCGGTCAGTGCATCATAGGACATGCCCGGCTGACATACACTCTCCGGCAGGCCATGAAATTGCTGGTATTTACTGTTGCACATCACCAGCCTGTTCTCGGAATCCCACAAAACAAAGGCTTCGGAAATGGTCTCGATCGCGTCGCGCAGGCGAATTTCGGCCTCCTTATTGAGCCTGTCGGTTATTTTCTGCTCGGTGACATCGATGGTAATGCCGATGAGATGCGGGGTAGCCTCGCCGGGCGATCCCGCCAGTTCGGCGCGCGCGCGCAGCCAGATCCAATGCCCGTCGGCGTGACGCAGCCGAAATTCGTGATCGATGCCGCTGGCCCCGCTGCATAACAGATCGTCAATCAGCCTGTCGATCGGCTTGTCGTCAGGGTGCAACCGCTCGGCAATCTCGGCGTAGGATAAAAGCTCGTCGCGGGGTTTCAACCCGAGAATATCGAACATCGAGCGCGACCAGAACACATGGCCGCGGGCAATATCCCAGTCCCACAAACCGCATCGCCCACGATCCAGCGCCTTGTCGAGACGTTCGGTCGCTAAAGCCAGCATGGCGTCCGCCTCGGCCGCGCGGGAGGCCTGCCAGTGAAAGGCGGCGCCGACAAGGGTGAGTACGCCGAAAGCGGCGACAAACAAGGTCACCAGTTTTAGGGTTTGTCCAGACCACGCGGCCAGCATGTCCTCGCGGGTCTGGATCAAGGCCAGAACGCCTGGATAAGGCGCAAGATTGCGCAAAGTCATATAGGCATTACGGCCATCGGGCAGGGTCACGGCCACCATTGCCCCATGATCGCGGTAAACGACAGGGGTGACCTTCGCTCCCGATAGCGATGTCAGCGTGCTGTCGATCAGGCCGTCAATGGGCGGCAGCATGGTGCCAATGACGTTCCTGTTGTCGGCGACGAGGTAGGATCGCCCATCATTGAGAGCACCCTTGACGAGATAGCGCAACAAATCCTCGGCTGTCAGCGGACGGGGAATTTTGGTCTGTTCCAATTCCATGCCAAGGCCGGCGCGCATGCGCCCGGCCACCAGATCGGCAATCAGAATTGAATTCGTCTGTTGTTGTTTGAGGGCAAGGTTACGGCTGTTGATCAGCTGAATCGCGGCGGCCCCGCCGAAAACGGCAAGAAACAAAACGATGAGCGCGGTGACAAATCCACGCAGAACGCGCTCCGGGATGGTGAACTGCGCCCAGTTTCCAGCCAAAACCGGCAAACGCACAGCGCGTTCCTTGACGAACAGCCCGCCAATATGTGCCTTGGCCACGATAATGCTTCCTCTGCTATCGGGCTTGCCGCACCCGGTGTTCGCGCCTCCTGATAACGAATCATTCTCCCCTGATTGCGAATCATTCTGGCCATTGATTCGTAAGATGCACCATTTGTCCAGCGCTTCTTCTCACTGGACGGTGAAAAAAGTAAATTTTGTGTGAAGGGCACCCTGAAAAAGGGGTAAGAAACAAATTCTACTCCGGCCAGAATCCGGAGTCCACAGAATCAATCAAACATCTGGATAAATGTGGTTTGTAGAGTTTCAGGCTTTTCAAGTTTTTCAGGAAAATAGCGCCGATATAATGACCTAAAATGTGGCGCGGCCGGCGAAGAGAAGGCTTTTGAGAGTTTACCCGATGAGACGGGAGAGAATGTCATGACTGTCGCGCGATAGCTTTCCGGCTTCAAGAATCCGCTCAATCTGGTGTCTGGCGAGTGTCCTGCGAGCGCTTTCGAGCTTACGCCAGTTACTGAAATGGCCGGCGAGCGTGGCCGCGGCCTGTGGATTGAGCGCATCGAGCCTGACAATCGCACGCCCGAGCAATCGATACCCCTCTCCTGAAGGTGCATGAAACGCCACCGGATTGAGATTGGCGAAGGCGCCGAGAAGAGCGCGCACGTTATTGGGCCGCCTGATCGAAAACGAATCATGGTTCATCAGCCGGCGAACGCGCCGGATGGTGTCATGAGAGGGGATGGAGGCGTTGAGCGTCAGCCATTTGTCAACCAGAAGGTGGTCATCCTTGTGAGTCTCGTAAAAGCTGGCCAGGGCCCGGTCGCGTTGCGGCCGATCGGTGCGCGCCAGAACCGAGAGGGCGGCGATCATGTCGGTCATGTTGCGCGCCGCCGCGAAATGCTCGAATGCGCGCCGGGGCCCCTTGTCGTCATCGGCGTGGACGATTAAGCCGAGCGCGGCATTGCGCAAGGCCCGCCGTCCGGCGCTGTCGGGGTCGGGGGTGTAAGCGCCGGAAACGGCGTAATCATCGTAGAGACGCTCCAGCCTGCCGAGAAGACTTCGAGCGAGCGCGCGGCGCAACTCACGACAAGCGTTATGGACGGAATCGGGATCGATATCGGCGTCGATGGCGTCGAAGAGGTCATTTTCGTCCGGCAGCCGCAAAAACTCCGCCTTGAAAGCCGGATCGAGCGAGCGGTCGTCAAGCGCATGACCCAACGCCTCGGCGAATTTCCCGACATCGCCGGATATGGCCTCCGGCGATACGCCCTCCACGAGGCTGAGCAACAGCTTTTTGGCGGAGATTTGCGCGGCGTCCCAGCGATTGAAAGGATCGCCGTCGTGACCCATGAGGAATAAACGGTCGTCATCGCCGACAGGCGTCTCGATAAGGCGCAACGGCGCAAAGTCGCGATTGAGCGAGGCAACCGGGCGCGCGCCGACATCGCGAAAGCGAAAGCTTTGCTTCGCCTCGGTCAGTTCGAGGACGCCATTATGCACCTCCCCGCCATCATCGAGGGTCAGAGCCATATCTTTCCCATCCGGCCCGACAAGGCCCAGACTGAAGGGAATATCGAGCGGTCTTTTCTCGGTTTGCCCCGGGGTCGGCGGCGTTTCCTGGGACAGGGTCAGAGTATAGAGTTTCGCCTCCGGGTCATATTCCTCGTAAACGGCGATCCGGGGCGTGCCGGCCTGTTCATACCACAGAAAGAAATGTGACAGGTCGCGCCGCGCCGCCTCGGCCATGCAGGCGATAAAATCCTCCATGGTCACCGCCTGTCCATCATGGCGATCGAAATAAAGCTCCATGCCGCGTTTGAAGGATTCGGCGCCGATCAATCGGCGCAGCATGCGGATAAGCTCGGCCCCTTTCTCATAAACGGTCGCGGTATAGAGATTGTTGATCTCGACATAGCGCGACGGCCGCGCCGGATGGGCCAGCGGCCCCGCGTCCTCGGGGAATTGCGCGGCTCGCAATGCCCGCACATCGGCGATACGTTGGACCGGGCGCGAGCGCATATCCGCGGAAAATTCCTGGTCGCGAAACACCGTCAGCCCCTCCTTGAGGCACAGCTGGAACCAGTCGCGACAGGTGATGCGGTTGCCGGTCCAATTGTGGAAATACTCATGCGCGACGACGCTCTCGATGTTGATGTAATCGCGATCGGTGGCGGTTTCCGGCCGGGCGAGAATGTATTTGTCGTTAAAAATGTTGAGGCCCTTGTTTTCCATCGCCCCCATATTGAAATCGGGCACCGCGGCGATCATGAAAATATCGAGATCGTATTCGCGCCCGAAAACCTCCTCATCCCAGCGCATGGCGCGCTTGAGCGAAGCCATGGCCCAGTGGCAACGATCCTGCTTGCCGGGTTCGACGTAGATTCGCAAAGCCACCTTGCGACCGGACATGGTGACGAATTCATCCTCCACCCGGGCGAAATCGCCGGCCACCAGCGCAAACAGATAACAGGGTTTGGGAAAGGGATCGTTCCATATGGCGTAATGCCGGCCCGAGGCGTCGATATCGCCGCTTTCGACCAGATTGCCATTGGCGAGCAGAACCGGGGCATCATGACGGTTGGCCTCGACGCGGGTGGTGAATTTGGCCAGAACATCGGGGCGATCGAGGTAATAGGTGATACGGCGAAACCCTTCAGCCTCGCATTGCGTGCAGTAATTGCCGTTCGAGCGGTAAAGGCCGGACAATGTCGTATTGCCCTGTGGATCGCAGACGGTCTCAATCTCAAGAACGAAGGGTCGTTGCGGCGCTCGCGGCAGGGTGAGGGTTTTATCGTCAGCCCTGTAGTCGGTTCGCGACAATGCCTCCCCGTCGAGACGCACTGCGCACAACTCCATATCTTCCCCATCAAGGACCAGCGGTCGATTCGACCCGGCTTTCGGATCGGGTCGCATCGCAAGGCGCGAGGTCACCGCGGCGCGGCGCGGATCGAGGCGTATCGTCAGATCGACATGTTCAATGACGTAAGCGGAAGGGCGATAATCGTCGAGCCGAACCGGATGGAACGTTTCAGTGGTCATGAATACCCTTTCTCATGAAGCCGATCGCGAAGTGACCGGCAATCGGAGTTGCTAGCCTCACCCATAATAATTTGTGCGTATAAAAAGTCTTCTCTGCGGTCGATGTCAACCGACTGGCCGGCCGACATGATATAGGGCGCCATCGGCTCGCAATAGAAGGTCCGCAATTTCATGAACGTCTCAATAGGCATGATATATATTGCGCCATTCTGCCGCAGAATTTTAGGCAGTTTCTGACGCGGCCGCGAGAGACAGTCGGCGCCGAACAACGGAACCGCACGGCCGGACTCCTCTACCCTAAACTCTTTATAGGGATGGTGCTCGGCCTCCACCATACTCATCAGGCACCTCGCTCGGGAGGAAACGTAAAGCGAAATTGCCTTATCCACATGCAATGCGTTGCGCAATGGCGATGTGGGTTGCAGCAACACCAGGTGGGTATAATCGAATGCGGTTTGTGCGTTGCGCAGCGTCTCGATCAGATGCGCGACCGCGTCGGCGGTCGGAGCATGATCCGAGGCGAGCGTGCGCGGTCTGCGCACTATGCCGGCGCCGAACTGTCGCGCCGTTTGTACAATTTCGTCATCATCGGTGGTCACGTAACAGGCCTCGACCTGCTTTGCTTCCAGGGCGGCCTCGATGGAATAGGCAATGAGCGGTTTACCGTTCAGATCGAGAATGTTTTTCCCGGCCAACCCCTTTGAACCGCCCCGCGCGGGGATAACGGCAAGACATTTCATGCTACATGCTTTCGGGACTGCTTTGCCATGCTGGACAGATCGCAAAGGGGAAGATCGCAAAACTGCTTTTGCGCGCCGATTTTCCAGCATAGCTCGCCACTAATGACATCCAGAAAGCCCCGCCTGCTGTCCCCCGAGCCGAAATGAGCAGATGGCCGAACAATATTCAGGGACCGACTCTTGCGCAATGACTCCAGAATATCCCGTTTTTCATAACCGCAATTTATGATGGAGGCATACTTGAAGCGATCACGTTGCCTGGTCCCGATATTGATGGTCGGGATGGCGTAAAACGGCGCTTCGCGCATTCCGGCGCTTGAATTGCCGATGCAGGATTCGGCATTTTTAAGCAGTGTCAGGAAGCGTTCAAACTGAATGGAAGGATAAATGACAAAGCGCTTATTCTCTTCCAGCCGTTTATACGCATTCAGAATGTAATGTGTACCCTCGTCGTTATTGGGATAGATCACCACATAGTGGCCATCGGCTTCCAGCAGCGCATCCACCAGTTGATTGGCATATTCGTCCATATGCTCATTCTCAGTGGTTACGGGATGAAACATTAAAATAGAATAGTTCTCAAAGGGAATCTCGTAATGCACTTTTACCTCTTCAATGGTTGGAAGTTTATCCGAAACCATTACATCGATATCTGGGGACCCAATCACAAAGATACGACTCTCGTCCTCGCCCATCTGTTCCAGACGGGCCGCCGCTTCCTTATTCGCCACAAAATGCAGGTGAGAAAGTTTGGAAACGGCATGGCGTATCATTTCATCGACCGTGCCGGAGCGTTCTCCCCCCTCAATGTGGGCCACCAGAATATTTTTCATCACGCCGACAATGGCCCCGGCCAGCGTTTCCACCCGATCGCCATGCACCACGATCATGTCGGGGCGGTTCTCCGCCAAATAGCGCGACAGGCCGGCAATGGTATTGGCCAGGATCATTTCCATCGGCTCGCCAAGATACTGGTTAAGAAAGTGATGAACGCTGGAATGGCGTTCTTTGGTCACCTCTTCGGCGGTCAGGCCGTAGAGCTTCAGCTGGTGCATTCCCGTGCAGAAAATATGATTGCAAAAGCGGGGATCGTCTTCCACCGCTTCCATCAGAGGTTTAAGCTTGCCAAAATCCGCTCTGGTTCCGGTCAGAAACAGAATATTACGCTGCTTCATCTCCCGGTTCCTTTTCAAGGTGATCTCGTTTCAAATGCGTATCGGCGGCGATGTCGCGCGTTGCCGCGCGGCCGAGGACAGAGTCGTATTCCGCCGCGGAAATTTCTCCGGTTCCCGGACGTTTTACCCAGATATTGTCTTTTGTAAAGACGTCTCCCTTTCCGATCGGGCGGACCGAGACGACGGTGGCATAGGCAAAATCGCGCGTGACCTGCTCTTCTTCCAGCAGGCCAGTTTTGTCGCCGCCACTCGCCTGCCAGATGGCGCGCGAACCCTCAATCAGTTCCCGACAGGCGGTTTCATCCATTGAAACCGGAATATCCGGCCCCGAACGGTTCATATGATCGGTAAAGTGGCGCTCCAGAATCGACGCGCCCAGCGCCACCGCCCCTAAACAGGGATAGTTGCCGACACTATGATCGGAAAGCCCGACCAGCGCATCGGGAAACGCTTCCTTCAACTGCGTCATGGCATTGAGCCGGATCAACTTGTAAGGCGTAGGATAAAGATTGGTACAATGGAGTAACGCAAAAGGCAGCTTATGGTCGCGCAAAATCCGAACCGCCTGACCGACCGTTTTCAGATCATTCATTCCCGTGCTCAAAATAATGGGCTTGCCCGCTTCGGCAATGAGTTCGATCAACGGGAGGTTGTTGCACTCGCCCGATCCAATCTTGTAGGCGGGAACATTCATATCTTGCAGGCGCCAAAAGGCGGCCCGTGAAAAGGGTGTGCTGAGAAACTCCATATCCCGAGACAGGACATAGTGTTGTAATTCACGCTCTTCGTCTTCGTTCAGAGCACACCGTTCCGTAATTTCGCGGATGGAAACATCGGCGTTGCCGGGGATCAGCGTTTTCGCGGCCTCGCTCATTTCATCTTCAACAATATGCGTCTGGTGTTTGATCGCCTCGACGCCGGCTCTTTTCGCCGCATCCACCATCTCCCTGGCCACGGCCAGACTACCCCCATGGTTGATGCCGATTTCGGCGATCACCAACGGCGCATGCCGATTGCCGACGAGCCGCCCGCCGATGGCGAATTCAATGTCTTTCATGATGTCCTTTACGACGGAGAATGATTTTGGTGAATATACAAGCTTAAAGGCATTCATTCAAGTTTCGGCGCATATCCCACTCTGTGCAACGGTGGAAAATGCATGGGTAAGGCCCCCTCCCCCCCCCTGTGTCTTTTCAGCCATGTATCGAAAACAGAAATTTCGCCGACAGGGGCCATCAAGGAAAGAGAGTTTTGCGATGGGAAATTCCTTGCCGGCTGAAAAATAACCCGTTACAAGGCCCCTATCTCGGCATTCTTCCAGAACCATACGGAGAAACCAAAATTGACAGCAAAGGATCGTCCCCATACCATGCGCCGCACGCTTCTTGTTCCGGTTTAAATTCACTCGCGTGAATTGGATGCAAAGCTGCTGTTCGCCTGCTTTGCCGCCGAGCGCGGTTTCGCGGTGGCGGTCGGTTCGCGCGAACTCATGGATAATGCTATCCACGAATTGCCGGTCGGGCTTTATGTCGCCAAGGATATCCACAAAAAAAGGCCATAAGGTTTCGTATCATGCGTACTCTTGGTGATGATATAGTCAGCTGGTGTGAGGCGTCTCTTGTTTACATTTCGCCTGAACATTATCTGAATCGTCATGTTCCGACGATAACCCCTCGGTATATCAGTCGTTTTTTCGCTTGGGGCGACGCCGATGGCGAGATGATTGCCGCGGCTCCACAATTTCGCGGCATTCCGGTGGAGGCGAACGGCAACCCCCGCGCCGATCTGTTGTGGCCGGAACTGCGCGACCTTTTTCGCGAGCAGGCCGATGAGCTGAACGCCTGATACGGTCGCTTCATCATGGTAAACTCCAACTTTGGAATTTTGAACCATACTCAACCTCGCAAACGCCTCATTCCCTCCCAAATTCCAGAAGCCAAACGCGCCGACTACGCGCAAATGAGCCCGCCGCTCGATTATTGGCGTTTTCGCGAGAAGATGCTCGATCAATTTCGCCATATGCTCCCGCAATTGGCAAGGTTGCCGCTCTCCCACATCCATAAGCCATGGCAGGCTCCGGCGAATATGTTGCGCGATGCGGGGGTGAGACTTGGGGAAACCTATCCCTTTCCCATCGTCGATCATCACCAAGCCCGCGAACGCGCCTTGA
>JBAJNN010000023.1:0-28529 GCA_036881905.1 Hyphomicrobiales bacterium
AGAAAAACCGTTACAGCACCCTTATCGGGCAGGGTGAATGACAAAAAACCGGCCCCTCAAGGGAGCCGGTTGTTGTTTGTGGACCATCGCTTCGATCCATTGTCAGTTGAGAACGTATTTGAACAGAGCATTGATCAGGGTTACCAGAACGGCGCCCATGCCAAGAATTTTCGGCATAAGGTTGGCCATACCGACTTTCAGTTCGGCCATGTCGTCTTTCAAGGCAATGTGAACCTCGTTGAGGCCGCTTTTCACCTCGGCGATGTCGCTTTTCAGTTCGCTACGAACCTTGTTGATTTCGCTGCGAACCTCGCCGATTTCCGACTTCAGTTCGGTTTTCGTCAGGGTCAGTTGCGTGCCGGTCGCCACGTCGGAGGAGCCGATCGCCTCGGCGACGGTCCTGGCGATGGTCTCGGCCGCTTTTTCCTCGACCCCGCCTTCCTTCATCCGGCGGGAGAATTCCAGCGTGTCGATGTTTAAAGTTTGCGCCATGGGACGCTCCGCTTTGTTCATGATGCCATCTCCTTGATTTGAAACAACAGATCGCCGAAGACGCACCATGCCCCATCGGGGCTTATTCATACGCCCCGACGGGTTTTGTCGATGCCTGCTTTTATAACGGCCCCAGACTATGGCCGCGTGAGATCGACGCTCACGATAATGATGTCATTCTACACCGGCTTGACAGGGAAAGTAAAGCGCTACCTCACTGTCTGTCGTTTCGGCTCGTTGTAAATTTTGTAGATCCCCAATTCCAGTTCATCGCAAAATCCTTCTGCGCCGGTCGCGGGATACGGGGATACGGTCCAGCGCCGGTTCCCTGCGACATGGCTCATGCCGCCTTGCTTTTATCGTTGCCGGCCTTTGCCAGCAGAGACTCGATGGCGTTTCTGTTGAAGCGGAAGGTGAGCAGCGTCGAGGCCCGATAGCGGGTAAACGCAAAGGCGTGATGGTATTCGCGCGGCAGGTATTGAAGCTGCTTTTCCGTCGCCGGCTGGTTTAGCCAGTATCTGGTCTTGTGAGCGCTTTCGTCGGTTTCGTTGGCGTTAAGCCAGTCGTCGGCCGTCGCCAGACAGACGCCGCGCTCGCCCACCGCCAGCAACTGCGAGGCTTGCCCTTTGGCTCCGCCGATCGCCAGGTGGCGTCCGTGCCGGAAGAAAACCCCGCCCCAGGCATTGAAGCCGTTGGCGACCAACGCCGCGCCATCGTCGAAGAGGTCTACCCAGCGGAAATTCGAGCGCTTCAAGAGGTCGATCTCGGACATGACGAAATCGCCGAGCGGGGTTGTCTCTTCAACGCCTTCACCTTTGCCCGAACCGGCCAGCGCAAAGATATGACCGCACAGCGGGCATTCACCGACCCCGACAGGCACTTCGGCGCCGCAGGACGGGCAGTCTTTATGCTGGTCGCCGCTCTTGCCGACCAGGTTCACATCCTGCTCCAGGCAACCGTGCAGCAGGGTCGAAATGCCGAAATCGAGCATGATGCAGTCGGTCTTGACCACGCCGGGGAACGCATTGGGATCGACGGTGCGCAGGCCGCGGCCGATCATCTGAACCATGGTCGATTTGTAGGAGCTGGGGCGCAACAGCACGATACAGGAGACGGGCGGGTGATCGAAGCCCTCGGTGAGCACTGCGACATTGACGACGACCTGGATGCGACCTTTCCTGAACGCGTGCAGAACCGAGCATCGTTCGGCTTGCGCCGTCTCGCCGTGAACCATTGCGGCGGCCACGCCTTCTTCAAGAAAGGCGTCGGTAACGTTGCGGGCGTGATCGACGGTGGAGCAGAACACCACGGTCTGACGATCGCCGGCCTTCTCCCTCCAGTGGGCGATCACCGCTTCGGTGATCGGCGTCTTGTTCATGATCGCATCGACCGCCTTCATGTCGAAATCATCTTGCGTTTTGCGCACGGTCTTCAGCGCTTTTCCCGCGCCGACATCGACGACGAAGGTTCGCGGCCGCACCAGGTGACCCGAGGTAATCAGTTCGCCGATGGCGATCTGGTCGGCGACATTGGAGAAGACCGGACGCAATCCGCGTCTGTCGCCGCGGTTGGCGGTTGCGGTGACGCCGAACAGCTTGACGTTCGGATTGCGCTCGCGCGCGGCGTCGATAATCCGCCGGTAGCTGTCGGCGGCGGCATGATGGGCCTCGTCGATCACCAGAAGGTCAAGCGCGGGCAGGCGATCGAGATTGGCGGCCCGCGCCAGTGTGGGGACCATGGCGAAGGCGGTTCGCCCATGCCAGGACTTTTTGCGGGAATCGACGATCGAGGTGGTGATTGTCGGATTGACGGACATGAATTTGAGCATATTCTGCGCCGTCAGCTCATCGCGATGGGCAAGCACACAGGCGTGAGCGTCGTTGCCCTCCAGCATCCGGCCGACCACGCTTGAAAGCATGATGGTCTTTCCGGCCCCGGTCGGGGCGACGCCCAATGTATCGCCGTGTTTATCGAGCGCGCGCAGGCTACGCTCGACGAAAATCTTCTGGCGGGGACGAAGCAACATGGATATGCGCCACAAAGCACGTTGTGACCGTCTGCGTTCTCTGGCCCTTCTGGGGCTTTATGCGCTGACGGCGCAAGGGTCAACGGCGCGAGCGTCATCGAAGGCGGGCGAGAGATCGTCGCGAGCCGTATTCGAGCAAACCGTCGAGGTCAAAAGCCTCGCCGCCCAGCATTTCATGAAAAAGCGGTTTTACCGAACGCAAAACGCCTTGTTCTCGCTAAGCGTGGTCATGCGGGCGATCGCCGACGGGGAGCACGGCAACCTCGTCGAGAAATGCGAAAGTGAAGCGATCGCGTCCATGAAGAGAGAAATGCGTGTTCTCGACTTGCGCCAGGCCGGATTCGTCAAGCTCATGGAAGACAATGGCGTCAACGCCATGCCCGCCTATTCCAAACCACGCCTCTATAATGTCGAGATCACCTCTCCGCACAGTTTGCGGATGCTCAATCTGTTAAGCAAACTCGATGGCCTGGTCGGTTCCATCGACTGCTTGTGGCTCAATGGCATTCTCGGCAGTAAGGAACGCAACGCCCATATCGTAAATACCGCCGAAGCCTGGGTGCTCTCGCCAACGCCGTCATTGGACAGGTGAGCGAACTGAATAAAATTATTCACGCCGAGGCCAAAGAACCGCAACGCGCAAGCGACGACGCGAAACGGCAAGACAGTGACGAACCCGATGACGATGAGGAGGATGAAGGCGAAGGCTGATACCGATTCGACTGCCTGGGCATGGTTGCGTAAACGGCCGGCGTCCGATCGCTATCGCGGCGATCTCATAAGCGCGGCCGCCGAGTTCCCCAAATGGCGGTTCGCCAAAGGCAAGGTTCTGGCCGGGCTGATCAGGCGGCGAGCGGCAGAGCGGGCTTTGTTTGGAACATGAAGACTCAAAGAGTTTTGATCTTTGAACTTCTGATACCGATTTCAAACATGGAGCCGCCTCTGACCAATTTGGCTTGGGCCTCTATTGTTTCCCAAAGCGCCATAAGTCGCTCCGTTTTTCTTGTAAGTTTGGCCTTTTGAAGGCCACGGGAAAAGAAGAAGCCAATAAGGTTGGAATGTTGGAAAAGTTGTTTCTCCGCTCGGTTCCTTGTCATCCGACGATCGCCGGAAATGATGACCCACTGCCCTTCGGCGTTCAATTCCCCGATCCATTAAATGTCTTCGACCCCCGGACCAAAGCGTTCCCGAAGGTGAACAATATCATGCCGCCCGACAAACAAAGCCGCAAGGGATTTTGCGAGTGCGGGAGGAAGATTCTCGTCCACCATCACTTTCAAGCGGCTATCAACTCCCCATGAAACTTGACGGCATCGCGCACGGCCGATCTTTCCACGTTATACATCGCGGCCACTTTCGGCACCGATCCCTCGGCTTTTACGGCTTCCACCAAGGCGACAGTCGGCACGCCGGAAGCGGATGCGATGGGTTGACCGAACGAACGAGCAGGATCGATGACAATGCTCTTTTTGCCATGATAGGGCCGCCAACGGACAACGCTATCCCCGTCAATATCAAGATCGCGAAAGCTCGTCTCGATCGACCTTTTGAAGGCATACTGTTTTCTCTTGAGATCAAGGAGTCGCGGCTCCCCCAATTTTTCAACGCTCATCAGAAAAATCGTCTTGCCGTCGGTGCGAAATTGCGCCGATGAAAAAGGGTGATCGACGCCGATACAATCACGGGCGTAGTTTAAGCAATCGCGGATGGTCCTTAAATCAATCCCGATGCCAAGAAATGCGCCGACAAAGCGCAACTCAATGAGATCCCTGAAACTTAATACGGTCTGATCGTCGCTTTCAACCTTTGGAATATCGGGGGGCAGAAGCGGTTCGATGTGGCGAACCTCGTCATTGCGCTTGTAGCGATAACCATTCACCCAACGATTTATATTGCGTGATCGCAGGCGTAAAAGCCGCGCGACCTCGGTCGTGGAATACAAACCAAGTCCCACAAATTCATGGACTGACACGGCGCGCGCCAAGAGCGTTCTCCAATCGGCTGATAGCGTTTCGTTATTCCTTATCCAAAGATAGCACTATTCCCACAAACGATAAAGACCGATCCAATTCCCCCGCCAAAGCGGGGGTCCGGGGTGTTAGGACCACCCCGAACCGGATGGACGCAACCCACCCACAACTTTCGTTGCCCCGCACCCATGCACGGGCGGGGCGGATATTAAGAGGAGTCCATCCATGGAGTCGAGTCATGTTGCTTCGCTCAAACCTGTTGCGCCCGCCGCGAATCGTCAGCGGCCTGGAAACGCGGGAAATTTACCGTGAGGGCTTTTGTTGCGGTTATCCATGAAACCTCGCCCTTTGTCGATTTGGAACCGCTCACGATCAAGGACTTGAAAGGCGAGAATTTCATCGGCTTTAACAAAATCAGGGGCGCCGGCTATTGTGATATCGTCCGCCAACACTGCCGTGCGGCTGGTTTTCCGCCCAAGATCGTCCAGAGGGTCTCTCACACCACCGGCCTCGTAACGCTCGTGGCGGCCGGGCTGGGAGTGGGGATCGTTCCCGCCTGGGTTGTGAACGAACCGATACGGGGGGGTGTGTTACCGCAAACTGGATGAATTGCCTCCGGCCGTTTCGCTCGTCTGCGCCTGGCGCCCGGATACGATGAACCCACTGGTTGCTCCCTTTGTTGCCGAGCTGATGTCGAACAAACCGTATCGGCGAGTTTAATAACAAAAACGGACGCATTGTCGGTGTCGGGGAATACATCGCCGAGTTGCGTCGGAAACTGTTGGACGGGACGCGCTGAACTATCGTTGAAGTCACGTCTTCATAGTGAGTCGAGGCACTAAAGTTTTTCAAAAAACGAATAAATTACGAATAATATTTATAACACATTGATTTATATAATATAAATGGTGCCCAGGGGCGGAATCGAACCACCGACACAGGGATTTTCAGTCCCTTGCTCTACCGACTGAGCTACCTGGGCTCGGCGCAGCGCCTGAAAAAGCAAACGATTCTGAGGATCGTGTGATCTTATCCGCGCGCTCACGCTCAATTGACGCTCCTTTCAAAAAGACCTTCCAAGCTCGACTTGAGACCGAAACTTATAGGGAGCGACAGGTTCTTTGTCCATACGCTTCACGACAGGTTTTGAAAACTCCTCCGCCGGGCCGGCTCCAACCTCCCGATCCCCATTACTCCTCGCCGTCTTTCCGCAGGACCTGATCATCGGTTGTAATGCGGTACCGGCCGGTGAACCAACGGTGCAGATCAATATCGGCGCAGCGACGCGAGCAAAACGGGCGGTAGCGTTGTGACGATGGCATGCCGCAAATCGGACAGGGCCGTCGCGAACGCGAGCGGGTGGCCTCAACCTGCCCGCTTCCCTCACCATGCCGACAGATTTTCTCTTCCCCAGGGGCCTGCTTATCATTGCACGAGGGCTTGTGCCCAAGCGGCGCTTCTCCTGGATCAGCGGCGCAAATCGCATACGGTCTGCGATCGACAGGTTTAAGCTGGACAGCACGGCGCTTAGAACTGGCTGCATCCACAACCCCGATTGCATTTTCTCTCATCGGCACCCCCAAGCCCTTGGCACGACAACCTCGCGAAGGGTTATTTGAAACGGTAGGTAATACGGCCTTTTGAGAGATCATAAGGTGTCATCTCCACCAGAACGCGATCTCCGGTAAGCACACGGATACGGTTCTTTCGCATCCTCCCCGCCGTATGGGCAATAACCACATGGTCATTGTCAAGCCTTACTCTAAACATGGCATTGGATAACAACTTCTCCACAACGCCCTCAAATTCCAGAAGCTCTTCTTTCGCCATACCATCGATTCCAGTGTGTTGCCAAGCTCGTGGGATGGGAAGATGTGCCTTTTCCGATTCAAAATCAAGTGTTGGTATGCGCAAAAACAAGTGGCCCTATGAGCCAAGATGAAGCACTTTCTGACCGTGGCCTGCCTCGCGGGGGTCAATTTCCGCATTGGGAGCGGCCGGGGACGCTCGCCTGATATACTCAATCCATTTACGAATTTACACTTTATAGACGACAGTTTCATATTCCGGTACCATACACGGGTTGGCTAAGATGATTATGCGGCAAATGCTTAGCTGGCGTGGCGTTCTTGAGAGGCATCCGCTCATATTGTCGCAGACGGGCAAATCGATCATGTGGTTGCGAAACTCACAGCCTCCATGCCTCAGGTCGCGATTTTCCATCGTGGCTATAGCCGCCGGTCTCGTCGTCGCGGCGGTGTTCGGTGGTTTACGCGCCGCCGTCGCTCACCCGCATGTCTGGATTGAAAGCCGCTGCGATATTGTTTTCAACAGCGATGGTCTGATTTCCGCGATCAGGGTCTCATGGGAATTTGACGAAACGTATTCCGCCGTCGCGGTCGAGGGGCTGGACACCAACGCGGACGGTCACTATGATGCCGAAGAGTTGCAGGCCCTTGCCGCCGAGAATATCGAAGCCCTTGAAGACTATGATTATTTCACCTATATGAAGGTGGATGGCAACCCGGTTGCCTACAACAAGGTGCGCGACTTTGGGCAATATTACAAGGACGGTTATCTCATCTTGTATTTCACCGTGCCGCTGAAAGACCCCATTGATCCACGGGTCAAGAATGTAACTTATGCTATATATGATCCAACCTTTTATATTTCCATCGAGCCAACGTTGACCGGAGCGTTACAAATGCTTGGCGCAGTCCCGACGGGGTGCGGATTCACCATGCGCAAAAGCGTGGCCGAGGCTGATGATTACCAGTATTCCGAAGCCTTCTGGGCCAAAGCCGATACGGGCATAGGGGCGTTGTTTGCCCCATCCTTCGATATCATATGCAAGTCCAAAATAACGGCGCGATGAAAATCCTTGCCTTCGCAGCCTGCCTTTATGCTGCCCTGGCGGTGCTGTTGGCCCCCATAAGACCGGCCTGTGCGTTTACCGACGCCACTTCGCGCAGCCTTGCTTGCGCTCCGGCGCAGGCAGAGGGGAAGCCCCTCACCGAATCCCGCGGCACTGTCGGCAATGACCTCCACACAACCCGAGCCGGTTGGTGGACCCGCCTGATGATCGACGTGAAGCTGAAACAGCAGGCTTTCTACCGGAACCTCACCGGAGCACTCAAAGCGTTCCGGCATATCCATAGCGCCAGCGCCGCGACCGGTTGGAGGCTGGTCGCAATCAGCTTTCTCTATGGCATCTTTCACGCTGTCGGGCCCGGTCATGGCAAGGCTGTCATTTCGGCATGGTTGGCCGCCAATGAACATCAACTCAGGCACGGCATCCTATTGGCCTTTGCGAGCGCGATCTTTCAGGCTGTCACGGCCATTATATGTGTCAGCGTGACCCTTATGTTCGCACACGCCATCTTTAACTCGGTGCGCAAGGCAACGCATTATATGGAATTGATTAGCTACGGGCTGATTTGCGCCATTGGGCTGGTCATGTTGTGGAAGACTCTCCGCCATTGGATCCGGCCCGCGCCATCATCCAATTGTAAATGTGGCCACTGTCACATGCCCGCGCCTGAAGATTTCAATGAGAGCCGGTCTTTTCGACAGAGGCTTTCCATCATCCTCACCGTCGGCATCAGACCCTGTTCAGGTGCGATACTCGTGCTGTTATACTCAAACACGCTCGGTCTTTACGCGGTTGGAATCGGCGCAACCCTGGCCATGGCGCTTGGTACGGCGGTAACGGTTTGCAGTGTGGCGCTCGCCGCCGTCACCTCAAGAAAGCTGATCATATGTCTGACCGGCGGTTCCAGCCTCTGGCTTGAGCAGTGTTATACGATCATCACTGTCTGCGCCGGAGTGGGACTGTTAGTGTTCGGGGCGACACTGTTCGCGGCGACATTCGACGCGCCACGACCAATTCTGTAATGAAACGGCCGAAACCGCCTAAAGAGGTATCAGACCTGTCGGAAATCCATCGATTTTCCGCATCGCCGGTGCAATCGCGACAGGTCTACAACCGCCCCTCGATCTGGGCCCGCCCGATCGGAAAGGCACTGACGGAATCATGTGATGTCAAAGCCTTAAAGCGCCTCTCCACTTCACGGCAGTCCCGACCGATCTGGTCCCTCAGGGCGTCTGTGGTTGCGAATGCCCGATCATCGCGGATGAAGTCGATAAACTCGACCATGAGCTTGTGTCCGTAAAGATTGCCGGAAAAGCCCAGAAGATGCACTTCAAGCACAAGAGGTCCTTCGCCGAGGGTCGGTCGTTTCCCAACATAGCCCGCCCCCGGCCACATACGCCTGTCTCCTTCGGTTTTCCGCACCCTCATGGCGTAAATGCCCGAACGGGGCGCTCCGCCATTGTTCATCGAGACATTGATGGTCGCAAAACCTATCTTGCGGCCGAACCGGTCGCCATGTCCGACAGTGCCGATCACGCTCCACCAATAGCCGAGCTGTTCGGCCGCCACAGCCATATCGCCCTGTCTCAAGGCCTCGCGGATCGCGCTTGAGGAATAGGGCGCCAGACCGCTATCGTCGGTAACCTGTTCGACAATTGTCACAGCGAAGCCGAAGCGTTCGCCGAGGCTGCGCATCATTTCCGGCGAGCCTCTGCGGCCGTGGCCGAAATGAAAATCATAGCCGGTGACAACATGGCTGACAGCCAGCCGGCCGACTAACTCGTCGATAACGAAATCCTCCGCCGGTTTTTTCGCAAAGGCGCGGTCAAAGGTCAGCGACACCAGAAAATCAACCCCGCACGCCGCCAAAATGCAGGATTTGAGCTCTGGCGGCGTGATCCGAAATACAGGTTGTTTGGGCATAAAAACGGTCCGCGGATGCGGCTCGAATGTCACCACGCCAAATGGTGCGCCGCGCTGTTGCGCCTCTTTTGCCGCCAGATGCAGCAGAGTTTGGTGCCCGCGATGGACACCATCAAAATTTCCGATCGCCACCACACCGCCACGCCCCCACGCCGGGGTAGGATAAGCAATATCAATATGCTCCATGTCCAACCTGTCATGCCATTTGTACCGGATCGTCAGCACAGATCGCTCGCCCACACGGGCCGAAACCACGGGCCACCGTTAGGGACGATTTCGTCCCCGACATGGAATGCATGGCCAAGCGCTCCACGACGGCGGCATTTGTCGAGGATCAACCACCGTTACTTTAGCGTTCACCAGATCGGTGCAACGCACTGGGGCACGAAAGCGCAAACTCCAGGAGAGGTCAATCGAGCGGGAGAGTGGCAGAAGCTCCCCAAAGTTACGGTGTGCCACAAGTCTTCACGGAAATCATCTCCCGTTAATTGATGTTCAAATCCGTTATAAGCAGGCCTCCTAAGCCGGTCATGGCAGAAAATGAGGACATTATTTTCCGAAAAGAGGAAGCCACCTTTTAGCCGAGAGCGCGCATCAATCCGACAAGTCTGAGTTCAGGCAACTTGTTGCGCAATCGGGCCATGACAGCCAAGCGCGCTGTCTCATCATAATCATTGCCGATTTCCGCACTATGAATCCCACCGGTGATAAAGACGGCGTCAAGACCTTTATGCGCTGCTCCGGCAAGGTCCGTTTCCACGCCGTCCCCGATCGCCAAGACCGTTGCGACGTCGAAACTCTTTCCAGTAATCTTGCGAAGCCGGTTGAAAGCCTCATCATAGATCGGGCTTGCGGGTTTGCCGGTCAGAATCACCTCGCCGCCGAGAGCAGCGTAGTGTTGCGCGAGCGCGCCAGCGCAATAGATCAGCCGATTCCCGCGATGGACTCTCTTGTCCGGGTTGGCGCAATAAAAAACCAGCCCGCAATCCCTGATCCGCGCCAGAAGATCGGCATAGTCATTTGGCGTTTGGCTATCATCGATAAGCCCGGAACACACAACCAGCTCGGCATCTTCCGGGGCGGCCGCAACCCGTAACGGCAGACCGGCCAGCAACGCAAAATCGCGTTGCGGTCCGATGTGAAAAACCGCGGCATCGATATGGGCACGCATCATGTTGCGCATAATATCTCCCGAAGTCACGATACCATCATAGGCATCGTCGGGCACGCCGATACGCTCAAGCTGCGCAATCACCGATGAGGACGGACGCGGCGCATTGGTGATGAACACAACAACGCCGCCGGCACGGCGATAAGCCCGCAGAGCTTTAAGCGCCGCAGAGAAAGGCTCGATCCCATTATGGACGACGCCCCAAAGATCGCACAGCCAGGCGCCGTAATGGCCGGCGCAAGCCCCAATGCCGATACCCTCCAACAGCCTTGGCACGTCGGTCAGTTCAGGAGGGCGCAATGTCATTTCGCTTCAGCCATTGTCAAAATGATCGCCCCCCTTTTCATCCGGTGGCTCTTGCAACCTTGAATTCACGGACAGCTTCACCGGCCGGGCAGGCGCGAACACCGGCCCGCACGCCATGATGCGGTACCCCACGAGGTCGCGCAAGACCTCTTGGAACTCAACGCCGGTGATGATAATTTCAAGTCCGGCAGTCCGCGCAGTTTCAACCATCTGCGCCAATTGCAATTTGACGGTGGTTCCCTTGCGGCCGGCAAGGCCGATTGCGGTCCCGCAACCCATTGTCAGAAAATCAACCCCGCCACGCGCCCAATATGTCGGATCATTCTCGGTCGCAGTCTCATGAATTTCGACCGCCAGACCGAGGCCGTGACGCGCCAGATTCATGATACGCCCGGCCAGATCGGGGGAGCTTTCAAATACATCCATGCCGACCACGGACAAGACGATACCGGCTTCACGTGAACCAATATCGCCGATCATGTTCACGATGCGTTCGAGTGCCCGATCGTCGGCAAGAACCTTAGCCCAAAGGGGACAGAATATCCGCCCCGGCCGATGTTGCTCCTTCAGATTAAACTGGGCCGCGGTCGCTTGTGAGATTGTCTCCAACGCAAGAGCGTCGAGATCATCCTTCTTCCCCACCAACTGCTCGACTTTTTGCGGCGACATGAGCCTCCCATCGGGCAAACGCCCCCTGAGAGAAGCCAAGTAATGGCAAGTCCGCCGATCGATCAGATCGATAATCGGTTCCAGATAGAGTTCGCCACGTTTTTCCTTGATGAAACTCTTTAGGCCAACGGCTCGTGAAGCGGTTTCGCCTCGGTCCGCATTGGCCTGCGGAGCGCGGTTCGCGCTAACTGTACCGCCAGTCCGGTTTGTGGCATTGTCGTACCTGTGTTTGTCGGCCACGGGCTTTTCGACACTGACGCTCGATCCTTGTTGCAGACTCTGTGCACGATACGCCATAATCCCGGCAAGCTCGGCCATAGCGAGGAGGACGATCCCACAAGCCAAGGTTGTATCCACAAGGTCGAAACCGACCGACGCCATGACGACGAAGACAAACGCTGCCACCGTGACCGCCACAACGATACTGGAAATTATGATGACCGCACGACCAAAGGCCGGCCCTTTTTTAATGTTTCGGGTCATAGGGCTAACCCAGTCATCAGAGCATGGAATGCGATCATGGTGTATTATCGCGACACTGTCGAAACCGGCTTGAAACACGCTAAATCAAGACAGCTCCTACATATCGGCCCACATCGCATCATTATTTTTGGGGAATGACACTGGAGGAGCCGAAGTAATTGAAAAACTCCGAATCCGGACGCAACACAAAGGTCGTATCATCGCCCTTCAGAGCCTTGCGATAGGCTTGCAGGGAACGCATAAAGGCGAAGAACTCCGGCGACTTGTTGTAGGCATCGGCGAAGATGCTGCTGCGCTTGGCATCGCCATCGCCGCGGGCAATCTGGCCATCGCGGTTGGCTTCCGATTCCAGGATCACGGCTTTACGGTCGGCCTGCGCCTTGATGGTCAGGCTTTGTTTGGTGCCGACGGCGCGAATTTGCTCTGCTTCCGCCAGACGTTCGGCGCTCATGCGATCGTAGGTGCTTTGCAGCACATCCGGCAAAAGGTCGGTGCGCCGGATTCGAACATCCACAATCTCTATACCGATTTTCCTAGCGCTCGGCCTCAATTCATCGCCGATCTCACGCATCATCTGCTCGCGTTCCTCGGACAAGGCGGCATCGAAGGTCCGTTTGCCATAATTTGCCCGCAAAGCCGCCTCAAGCCTGGTTTCGAGACGCCGGCGAGCAAGACTCAGATTGGCTTCCACCGTCTCACGAAAGCGCCTGGCGTCAGCAATCCTGAGCATGGTGATCGTATCGACGAGGTAGCGGCGACCATCGACAACCTGAACGCTTTTGTCCTTGCTCTCAAAAAACAGGAGGCGTTTATCTATCCTTACAACTTGATCGATAAACGGCATTTTGAAATGGAGACCCGGCTCGTCAACATCTCTTTGGATTTTGCCAAAGCGAACGACCAGAGCCTTCTCGCGCTGATCGACAATGAAGGTCGCGGAATAGGCGCCAATGACCATGACGGCAACGAGGGTGAGAACAAGACTGCTCAGCCATGTCTTCATTTTGATGCACTCCCATTGGACACTTTGCCGCCCGGCGATGATACCTGCCCGCCTTTAAGCGCGTTCAGCGGCAAATAGGGTACCACGCCGGAGCCTGCCCCCTCTTCGATAACAACTTTTTTCGACTGACCGAAAACGTCCTCCATCGTTTCGAGAAACAGGCGTTTGCGGGTGACATTCTCCGCTTTTTTGTATTGTTCATAGACTTTGAGGAAACGCTGCGATGCCCCTTGAGCCTCGGCGATCACCCGGCCTTTATAGGCTTCGGCCTGTTCCCTGATCTGGGCGGCCTTACCGCCCGCCTCGCCAAGGCGGTGATTGGCGTATTTCTTGGCCTGTTCGATGAATTTTGCCTGATCCTGCTTGGCCCGCTGGACTTCCTCAAAGGCGTCGGCGACGCTTTCGGGAGGATCGGCGCGCTCTACATTGACGCTGGCCAGCTGAATCCCCGCGCCATAGTTATCGAGCGTTGTTTGAATCAACTGTTTCACGGCGTCCTGAACGTCGCCCCGACCCGTCGTGCGCACGACTTCGCCCTTCGTGCGACCAACCACTTCACGCATAGCGCTCTCGGCGATCACGCGCACCAACTTCTCCTGCTCGGAAATATTGAAGAGATAGTCATGCGGGTTGGTAATGCGCCACAGGACGGTAAATTCCATGTCGACGATATTCTGGTCACTGGTCAGCATCAACCTTTCATTATCCTGCTGTCCCGAGGTGATGGTCCCGATACGCGTCTCGTTCTGTCGCAATGCGGGAACGGTTTCGACGGTCTCGACCGGCCAGAAGACATAATGCAACCCCGGCTGCACCTCGCCCGGTTCCGCCTTGCCGAAGAGAAATTCGATTCCAACGGAATCAGGCTGCACACGGTAAAAGCCATTCCAGGCCAAAATCGCAAAAATGACACCGACGATCGCGGTCCAGATGCCGGCGGAGCCACCGCGGCTGTTGCCGCCGGGAATGAAATTTTTCAGCCTATCCTGACCTTTTTTGAGCAATTGCTCCAGATCGGACGGGGTCGATTTCGGTCCACCGCCGCGGGGGGGACGCCCCCAGGGGCCGCCGCCATCGCCACCGCTTTGCCACCCCCCGCCACCTTGACTGTTCCAGGGCATGCTCCACCTGTCCTCTTCGAATAACGCCTTTGACGAGAGACGATCCCTCGCTGATTTCGTTCTCGCGCGACCAACTCGCGCCGCTAGCAGTTCGATATACTCCATCGGGGCGTGCGAGTCCATAAGGGATTTGCAATGCCTTGCTTTTAAGCCTGTGAATTCGAAAAGCCGGACCCGCCGGTTTCCTCGCGCAATGGCCGGTTCAGCAACTGTTCCATGATCGTATCGATACTGTCCTCTTGCGTGACAATCCGGTGCACGGCCTCGCAAATCGGCATTTCAACGCCTCTTCCCCGCGCTATTTGCATAACGGCGCCGGCGGTATAAACCCCCTCGCTTACCGTATGACGTTCGCTCAGAACATCACCGACGCTGCGGCCCCGGCCAATCGCGATGCCGAGCGACATGTTGCGCGACAAAGGGCTCGAACAGGTCAAGATGAGATCGCCCAGCCCACATAACCCCGTCAACGTCTCCGGCCTGGCTCCAAGCGCTGCGCCGAAGCGCGACAATTCGGCAAAAGCCCGTGCGGTCAACGCCGCGCGCGCGCTTGCGCCAAGCTCGCGCCCCTCGACGATCCCGCAGGCTATGGCAAGCACATTCTTGACGGCTCCGCCGATTTGCGCGCCCAAAAGATCATCGCTGAGATAGGGCCTGAAACATGGTCCGCAAAGCGATCGCGCCACCCGACGCGCCGTGTCGAGCGAGCGAGCGGCAAGCGTGACCGCGACCGGCAGGCCACGGGCGGCATCGGCGGCAAAACTCGGACCGGACAGCACCATCGGTTCCGCCTGAGGCAGGGTCTTCGCTAAAATCTCGCTCATGAACCGGGCCGTCCCCTGCTCGATCCCCTTGGTGCAGATCACGCAGAAAGCGCCGCCGGAGAGGTGCGGCGCCAGGGCGCTCGCCACCATGCGCATGGCCTTGGCCGGAGGGGCCATGAAAACAATCGGGCATTCGGCCATTTCGGCAAAATCATTGGTGGCGCGAATCAGCGCGGACAGTTTTACGCCGGGGAGAAAGCGAGTATTTTCATGGCTTGTATTGATCGCCTTGACAACCTCCCCCTCGCGCGCCCAGAGGGTGATCCGCGCGCCGGTCCGCGCCATGATGGCGGCGAGAGCCGTACCCCAGGCACCACCGCCGACAATCCCAACCTTGCCAAATGCTCCGCTCCTGTCTAGTCTCATGGCCGTGTCATCCGTTCCGAATTTTCCCACTCCGGATTTTGACCTCTCTTTGCTCATGCGGCGCGATGTGTTTGCGGACCCGTCGAATCGAGAGGCCAGCGGGCACGAGCGCGGGCGGTGAGATCATCGACATCGCCGCACGCCAACCGCTCAAGCCCGGTCCAGGCGATCATTGCGGCATTATCGGTGCATAATCGCGCTGGCGGAACGACAAGATCGAAGTCCCGATCACCGGCCATCTCATGCAAAATGCCTCGCAAGGCTTTGTTGGCGGCAACGCCCCCGGCAACCACCAGAACCGGACGCGACAGTGCCGGATGGAGGGAACGAAACCCGACCATAGCCCGTTGCACCCTGTCGCGGATGCAATCGCCGACCGCAGCCTGAAAACTCGCGCAAATATCGCAAATAACGCTTTCGGTCAGTGTATCGAACCCCATTGCCACCCGCCTGACGGCGGTTTTGAGGCCCGAGAAGGAAAAATCGGCACATTCGCGTCCCACCATGGGGCGGGGAAGTGCAAACCGCTCTGCATGGCCGCGCGCAGCCATGCGTTCAACCGCCGGTCCACCCGGATAACCGAGCTTTAAGAGCTTTGCCGTTTTATCGAAGGCTTCGCCAAGGGCGTCGTCGATCGTCGTGCCCAGCCGAATATAACGGCCAACGCCATTGACGACGAGAAGTTGGGTGTGGCCGCCAGAGGCCAGAAGCAGGAGATAGGGGAAAGCGATCCCTTGAGTCATGCGGGGGGTCAGAGCATGGCCTTCGAGGTGATTTACCGCAATGAGCGGCTTTGCGTGAACCAGCGCGATGGCCTTCGCGGTACATAGCCCTACCAGAAGGCCGCCGATCAGACCCGGCCCTGCCGTGACGGCCACCGCGTCGAGATCGCCAAAATCAAGGCCGGCCTGCCCCATGGCAAGCTCGATCAGGCTGCTCAAATGCAAAAGGTGAGAGCGTGCCGCAATCTCCGGCACCACGCCCATGAATGGCGCATGTTCGTCAATTTGCGACAAAACCCGATCGGCCAGAATCTCCGCGCCGGCCCCCTCGCTCCACCTCACCACCGCGGCGGCGGTCTCGTCGCAGGAGGTTTCAATTCCAAGAACCGCCGGCATGCCACCACCTGGATCCATTCATCGCGTCAACATCAGTTCGGTCCGGGAAAAGACAGGGCTTTTGCACTGTGCTATGGTAGCCATAGCTCGCGAAAGGTAATCTGCCCTGCAAATCACATGAATACCGGACCTTGGCTGCATTGTATACCCTCCCCATCCGCATCGGCACGCGCGCCAGCAAACTGGCCTTAAGACAAGCCGAAGAGACCCGCGGCGGGCTTATCGCCATTCATGGTCTTGGCTCTGACGATGTCATGATCGTGCCGTTCACCACGACCGGAGATTCGATTCGCGACCGGCCTCTGGCCGATAGTGGCGGCAAAGGGTTGTTCACCAGTGTAATCGAACGCGCCTTGCTCGATGATAAAATCGACATTGCCGTGCATTCACTCAAGGATATGCCTTCCGCATTGCCGAATGGGCTGACCATCGCCGCGGTGTTGGCGCGTGCCGACCCTCGCGACGCTTTTCTGTCTCCTCTTGCCCCCGGCCTCACCGATCTGCCGCAAGGCGCGGCGGTCGGCACCGCCTCGATACGCCGCCGCGCTCAAATTAAACGTCTGCGACCGGATCTTGAAGTCGTACCGTTTCGCGGCAATGTCGAAACCCGTCTGCGCAAATTGCATGATGGCCAGGTTGACGCGACCATTCTTGCCTGCGCCGGACTCATGCGTCTCGGCCTCGATCACGAAATCACCTCTCACCTTGATCCCGAGGAGATGGTGCCAGCCATCGCGCAAGGCGCAATCGGCCTGGAAATTCGCAACAGTGATGACGCTCTCCGTGAGGCCCTTGCGCCGCTCAACCATACGCCCTCGCAACGCGCCATCGGAGCCGAACGGGCCTTTCTCGCCACATTGGGCGGTTCCTGCCACACGCCGATTGCCGGGCTTGCCCGCATCGACGACGACAGGCTCCGCTTTAGGGGAATGGTCTCAAGCCTCGACGGCCAAACCGCGCTTTCGGTCGAACGTTGCGGACCACCGCACGAGGCCGCCGCAATCGGCAAGGCCGCCGGCGAGGAGATGATCCGCCGCGGCGCAGCGAAGTTTCTCACCTGAAAGGACGGAACGAACGGCGATGCACCTTGTCGTCACCAGACCGGCAAACAATGCCAAACCGCTTAAGACCCTGCTTGAGACGCGAGGGTACCGGGTGAGCGTCGAACCCATGCTGACCATTCGCCCACGGCCTCATGTCGCCCTGCCCGAGGGGCCATTTCAGGCCATTCTGGCCACCAGCGCCAATGCCATACACAGTCTCGCGGCCAGGCCGGACGCCGCCGCGCTTAAGACCTACCGCATGTTGACCGTCGGCGAGGCCAGCGCCGAGAGCGCCCGTATGGCGGGTTTTGAAGACACGCTCAGCGCATGGGGCAATGCCGAAAGTCTGATTGCTCTTGCAACCCGCAGTCTCGACCCTTGCGGACCGCCATTGCTCTATGTCACCGGCGATACCGTCGCGCGTGATGTCAAGGCGGCCATGACCCCGTTGGGATTTACCGTCAAGCGTGTCATCCTCTATGAGGCCAGACCGGCCCGCGCCCTCAGCACCGGACTGCGTGACGATCTCGCCGCCAGCCGCATCGACGGTGTTGTTCTGTTCTCACCGCGCACGGCGCGAATCTGGGCAAGGTTGCTGCGAATAGAGGCGTTGACGCACAGTCTGACGACAACTTGGCATTTCTGCCTGTCGGCCATGATCGGCCGAGCACTGGCCGAGGCCGCCAATATCGACAACCTGAAATTCAAGGTTGCACAGTCCCCCGATATTCAGGCTATGATATGCGCAATCGATGGCGAAGGCTAGAGCGCGTCCGGTGAAAACCGGATCACCGGACATGCTTCTTAAGCTTTCGTTTTTACGCAATTCCGGACGGAAAACCGGTTCCCACTTTGTCTTCAGGAATTGCTCTAAGGCGCGGCTAACAAGGAGCACATGAACAATGTCGAAGACCCATGACCCCCAAAATCACGATGTCCGAGAGCAGAAAGACCGGCAGCATGGTGAACGGGATGTCATGCCGGATAAAACGACGCATGATACAGCGGGTGATATATCAGATAATCACAGTGGGGACACGCAGGGCCAAGCACCCTCCCCGCCCGTATCTCGGCCACCTGGTGCAAAATCGGGCAAAACCCGTCTCTGGCTTGCCGCCGGCGCGTTGGTCATCGCCATTCTTGCCGCCATGATTCTGGGAGCCTGGCTGCGAGGCCGTTATGGCGATTTGGGGTTTTCGTTCCTGTCCGCCCGTCACACCCGATTGGATGCGGTAGAACGGACAGCGGGACAAAACAGCGAAACGTTGCAGTTCGTTTCCAAGCAGCTCACCGCAACCGGCAACCGGCTGGATAGTGACGAGCGCCATATCGCCGCCACCGAAAAAACCATCGCGGCCTTGGAAGGCAAAATCGAGACCGATCGCCACGATATTGCCAAGACTTCCAGGGCAATCGGCGAATTGCAAAAGTCCTTGCAAGATACGCAAGCGCCATCGCAGCCGGCAGAGACCGATTCGGCAGCCACAGACAGCACTATGGTCGCAAATGAACTCGGCCTATTATCGCGGCGGATCGATGAATTGCGGGGCACTATCGAGGCCCTAACGCTCAAACAAGACGCGCGGAACGAAAAAACAGCCCGCATGATCGGGGCTCTGAACGCCTTACGCCAAGCCGCCGGCGAAGGCCGGCCTTTCATGCATGAGTTCCAGACTCTCTTGCGCCTTGTGCCCGACATCGAACGTTTTACGGCCCTGCGGGACTATGGTGCACAGGGCGTTGAAACTTCCGCATCATTGGGTGAGGCCTTTGCGAGCGTGGCTAAAGACTTCGCCCAGCCGGCAACGCCGGTGGCGGCAAAGTCCGGCGGCAATTGGTGGGACGGGATCAAATCCCGTTTGTTTTCGCTCGTCACGGTAGAACGCAGGGACCGGACGGTGTGGAGAGATACGATGCGCCGCATGACGCCCCTCATTCTGGCCGGCGATCTGGCCAGCGCCGTCAACCTGGCGGACTCTGTCGAAGACCGCCCCCCGGCGCGGCTCAAAGCCTGGCTGGACCGAGCGCATGCGCGCTTTGCCGTCGATCGCGCGCTGAATGCGCTGCCGACGGTCGTCTTCGAAACCCTTTTCACACTCGACAGTGCGGAAGGCTGAGTAAACCATGTGGCGAATGCTCCTGCGCTTTATCGTCATTATTGCTCTGGCGGTTATACTGGCCCAGCTTGCAGACGGCTCCGGCACGGTCGGCATCGACTGGTCCGGCTACATAATCACCATGTCGGCTTTCACTGCCGGTTGCATCATACTGGTCCTGATCGCTGCCATAATGATGCTGTGGCGGCTGTTGCGTGCCCTTTCGGCCGGGGTGAGCACCGCCGGCGGTTTCTTTGCCCACCGCCGCCGGCAAAAGGGCCGCGACGCCTTGAGCAAGGGGATGCTGGCCGCCGGTTGCGGCGATCTTGGCGAAGCTGTCCATTATACAAGGCTTGCGGTTCGCAATCACCGTTCCGACGATCCGTTGCTCCGTTGCCTCAGGGCGCAGACCGCGCAACTTGAGGGTAATCGTAAACAAGCACGGCGTGTTTACGATGAAATGACACAACATGACGAAACCAGGACTTTGGGTTTGCGTGGCCTGTTCAATCAGTCCCGCGAGGATGGACGCTATAAGGAGGCCCGTGGATTTGCCGAGCAGGCTCTTGTGCTCAACCCTCAGCTCAACTGGGCCTCAAGCGCGATGCTCGCCATTCATTGCGCCGAGAGCAACTGGCCCGCCGTCATCGATCTCATCGACACCCAAAAACGTAATGGCCTGTTTGACGCCAAGGCCGCTTGTCGTAAGATAGCAGTGGTCAAAACCGCCCAGGCCATTGAATCGGCGGATCAAACCCCTAACGATGCGTTAAAATACGCCCTGAAAGCGCATGATCTTGCCCCCGATCTGGCGCCGGCCGCGGAAATCGCCTGCAGGCTTCTTGGGGAACGCGGCAATACAAGCAAGGCAATGCGCGTGGTCGAAAAGACCTGGCAGCTCAACCCTCATCGCACTCTCTTGGAGGCTTACGCTCGGCTTCGCCCCGACGAGCGGGCAAAAAGCCGGCTTAAACGTGTCCGCAAGCTGATCGAGCGATGCGATGGCGGTGAAGAAGGGTCCATTGCCTTGGCGCGGATCGCCATGGAGGTCGGGGAACGGGAATTGGCCCGCGAGAGCTTAAGTTCACTGGTTGACGAACGCCCGAGCGTGTCGGTTTGCTCGCTCATGGCCGAAATCGAGTCCGGCGATGCGGGCGATGACGGCAAGGTCCGCGAATGGCTCGCCCGCGCCGTCCGCGCCCCGCGCGACAAGGCTTGGGTGGCGCAAGGTTATGTCAGCGGTAGGTGGCTTCCGGTCTCGCCGCTGACCGGCGCGCTCGATGCCTTCTCCTGGCGCTACCCCCCGGAGAGCATAAGCGAACATGGCGAAGCGAATAAATTTGTCTCATTACACACTCCCGCTTTAACCTCGCAGGATGACGGAATGACAACTGATACGGACAATAGTTCCAAAATGACCGAAGAGGCGGCGAAACAGCCCATATCAACGCCCGATCGGGACAGCACGGCCGCACAGGGTCAGGATGCGCGAAGCCCTGACCCGTCGGCGGCCATTGCCGGTGATGATGCCGAAGAGTTCGAGGCTGAAAGTCTCATTCCCCATCAGCCTGATGATCCGGGGCCGGATAGGCAAACGGCCTGAATGCGCGAATGTTCCACGTTCCAACCGCACCATGACAACCCATCATTCACTATCGTCCTGCCCGACGACATCCAACTCGAACGCTGCCGCCATTAAAGCCTTGGTATAGTCGGCTCGCGGTCGCCTGAAAATCTCAACCGCGGCCCCGTGCTCCACAACCCGGCCCCGCCGCATGACCATGACGGTATTGGCCAGTGCGCGCACAACCTTCAGATCATGGCTGATGAACAGATAGGACAGTCGGTGCTTTTTTTGCAAATCATGCAAAAGATCGATGATTTTGGCCTGAACCGACATGTCGAGCGCGCTGGTCGGTTCATCAAGCACGACAAGACGTGGGGCCAGCACCATGGCTCTGGCAATGGCGATGCGCTGGCGCTGACCGCCGGAAAACTCATGCGGGTAGCGATCCATCGCCGCCGGATCGAGACCGACTTCATCGAGCGCCTCGGCAATCCGCTTACGCTTTTCGCCGTGCGAAAGCCCCGCGTTTTGCACCAGCAGCCCCTCGCCGACGATCCGGGCCACCGACATGCGCGGGGCTAACGAGCCGTAAGGGTCTTGAAAGACAATCTGCAACGCCCTGCGCAATGGCCGCATCGATCGGTAATTCAGCCCGTCGATGGCCCGGCCCAGATAGACGATGCGCCCGCGCGAAGCGATCAGACGCAATAGGGCCAGACCCAGCGTCGTCTTGCCTGATCCCGATTCTCCGACCACTCCGAGCGTCTCGCATTCGCGTAAAGAGAAACTCACCCCATCGACCGCCTTGACATACCCAAGAGTACGCCTGAATACGCCTTTTCGGATCGGGAAGTAGACCTTGAGGTGATCGGCCGTCATGACAACCTTGTTGGACTGGCACGCCACCGGCGCTTTTCCCGCCGGTCGGGCCGCCAGCAGATTGCGGGTATAGGCGTGGGCGGGATTGGAAAAAATGTCTTCCGCTCTCCCCTGTTCGACGATCCGACCCCTGGTCATGACATTAACCCGGTCGGCCATTTTGCGCACGATGGCCAGATCATGGGCGATCAACAACAAGGCCATGCCGAACTCTTTCCGCAAATGCCGCAAAAGGGTGAGAATCTGCGCCTGAATGGTCACATCGAGGGCCGTGGTTGGCTCATCGGCGATCAACAAATCGGGATTATTGGCCAGCGCCATCGCGATCATCACCCTCTGGCGCTGGCCGCCGGAGAGTTGGTGGGGATAGTTTTCAAGGCGGGCTTTCGGGTTTTTGATCCCGACGATGTCAAGCAATTCAAGCACGCGCCGATGCCGGCGCGATCCGCTGATACCTTGATGAATGGAAAGCAATTCGCCAACCTGGCGCTCCACCTTGTGGAGCGGGTTGAGCGAACTCATCGGTTCTTGGAAGATCATGGCAATGTCTTGCCCGCGAAGGCCGCGCATAACCGTCTCCTCGGCGCTGAGCAGATCGGCGCCCTTGAAATGGATTGCCCCTGAAGGGTGAAAGGCCGATGGATAGGGCAGAAGCCGCATGATGGAAAGAGCGGTCACGGTCTTGCCCGACCCCGATTCGCCAACAAGGGCGACGGTCTCACCGGCCTCAATATCGAAGGAAATACGCTCAACGGCCGTGCTTTGCCGCTCGCCGCGACGAAAAGCCACCGAGAGTTCCCTGACCTCGAGCAATTTTCCGCGTGCGGCACCGGTATTCATTGCGCGGTCTTTCTCGGGTCGAAAGCATCACGCACGGCCTCGCCGATGAAAATCAACAAGCTCAACATGATGGCGATTGCCAGAAAGCCGGTGATCCCGAGCCATGGGGCCTGCAGGTTGTTTTTCCCCTGCGCTAGAAGTTCGCCCAGCGAGGGCGAACCGGGCGGCAAGCCGAACCCCAGAAAATCGAGCGAGGTGAGTGTGGTGATCGAGCCGTTGAGAATGAAGGGTATAAAGGTCAGGGTCGCCACCACGGCGTTGGGCAGAACATGGTGGAGAATAATCGCCGGATTGGAACGCCCCATGGCGCGTGCGGCGGTGACGAATTCCAGGTTTCGCGCGCGCAGAAATTCCGCGCGCACCACACCGACCAGCACCACCCAGGAAAACAAAACCAGAATACCGAGCAGGATCCAGAAATCGGGCTCAATGACCGAAGCGACGATGATCAGAAGATAGAGCGAGGGAATGGAATTCCATACCTCAATGAGACGCTGGAATGTGAGGTCGGTCAACCCGCCGAAATAGCCCTGTACCGCCCCGGCGGCGACGCCTATAATCGAAGAGACGATCGTGAGCGTCAAACCAAACAGAACCGACAGTCTGAACCCATAGATGACCCGAGCCAGAACATCGCGGGCCTGATCGTCGGTGCCGAGCCAGTTTTTCGCGGAAGGCGGAGACGGCGCCGAGACCGGCAAATCCATATTAATGGTGTCATAGCTATAGGGAATGAGCGGCCAGACCATCCAGCCGCCTTTGCCCTCGATGAGGTCGCGGACGTAAGGATCGCGGTAGTCGGCTTGCGTGTCGAAATCGCCACCGAAGGTCGTCTCGGGATAGGCGACGAAAACCGGAAAATAATATTCGCCATCGTATTTCAGGATCAACGGCTTGTCGTTGGCGATCAATTCCGCGAAACACGCGATCAGAAACAGAACTAGAAAAATCCACAACGACCAATAGCCCCGACGATGCGCCTTGAATTTGTCGAGCCGCTCTCTGGTGAGCGGTGTGAGCCGACGCCCGCGCCGCAGACGCCCGCGCCGCAGCGTGAGCGTCAGGGCGGTTTTCTCTTCCGCGGCGAGCGCGCCTTCGTCTTGCCCTTGGTCCATCAAACCTCCCTAGTCTCGAAATCGATGCGCGGATCGACAACGGTATAGATCAGATCGGACACAAGATTGGTCACCAGCGCCATGAAGCTGAAAATATAAAGCGTGGCGAACACCACCGGATAGTCACGGTTGACGATGGATTCGAACGACAACAGCCCGAGCCCGTCCAGCGAGAAGATGGTTTCGATTAGAAGCGAGCCGGTAAAAAACGAGGCGATGAACACCCCGGGAAAACCGGAAATGATGATGAGCATGGCATTGCGAAACACATGGCCATAGAGCACCCTGCGTTCGCTCAACCCCTTGGCGCGGGCGGTCTGGACGTAAGCTTTGCGAATTTCATCGAGAAACGAATTTTTGGTGAGCAGGGTCGTGGTGGCGAAGGCGCCGACGACCATGGCGGTGACCGGCAGGGTAATATGCCAGAGATAATCGAGAATTTTCATGTACCAGACGAGAGAATCGTAATCGTCCGAAACCAGACCGCGCAGCGGGAACAGATTGAAGAACGACCCGCCGGAAAATAAAACGATCAGCAATATGGCGAACAGAAACCCGGGTATGGCATAGCCGACGATCACCACCGCGGAGGTCCAGACATCGAAGCGCTGGCCGTCGCGCCTGGCCTTGGCAATGCCCAGAGGGATCGAAATGGCGTAAGACAGAAGCGTCATCCACAACCCTAGGGAAATGGAGACCGGCATTTTCTCTAAAACGAGATCGATCACTGAAATATCGCGAAAATAGCTGTGGCCGAAATTGAAGGTCACGTAGTTTTTCAGCATCAGCCAGAAGCGTTCAAGCGGCGGTTTGTCGAAACCGAATTGTTTTTCCAAGCTCTTGATGAATTCGGGATCGAGCCCCTGCGCCCCGCGATATTTCGACGTTATGGCGTTATTGGCCGCCTGGGCGGTCCGGTTTGCCCCGGCCCCGGCAATGCGCGAGGTGGCCGACGCGGCATTGCCGGAAAGCTTAGCCAAAATCTGCTCCACCGGCCCGCCGGGGGCAAACTGCACGATGACGAAGCTGACCACCATGATACCAAACAGGGTCGGGATCATGAGCAGGAGTCGTCTTAAAATATAGGCCGTCATCAACCCTACGCCTCAGGCGCCCCATCGGCGTTAGCGTTGGCCCACCAGGTCTCGACCGCACCGTACCCCCGGCTGTAACGGGGGGGAGCAGCCGGATGGCCGAACACATCCCAGTAAGCCAGTTTGTAATCATCGCTATGCCAGTGTGGCACGAAGTACCGGCCTGAGCGCAATACCCGGTCGAGTGCACGCCCGGCCGCGGCCATCGCATCGCGACTCTCAGCATCGATCGCAGTTTGCAACAGGGAATCGACAACCGGATCCCTGATGCCGGAGAGGTTGGTACTGCCTGGCTGATCGGCCTGCTCGGAATCGAAGAACAATTTATCCCCTGCCACGATTCCCGGCAACAAGATCCAATTTCGCGCAACGGCGTCGAAATCGAAATCCTTGATGCGGCTTTGGTACTGCGCGGCATCGACCAGCCGGAACTTGGCGCTTATGCCAAGTCTCTTCAACCGCTTGATATAGGGCAGGCAAATCCTTTCCCAGTTCGGGGAAGTTTCAAGAATCTCGAAGGTAAACAACTCTCCGGCGGCATTGCGCAACTGGCCATCCTTCACCACCCAGCCGGCCTGTTCCAGGCATTGACGCGCATGGCGCATATTCTTGCGATTGTGCCCCGAACCGTCGGTGACCGGGGGCGTGAACGGTTCGCCGAACACCTCATCCCTCACCTGGCCACGAAACGGCTCAAGCAAGGTCAATTCCGCCGCGTCCGGCACCCCTTTGGCCATCATGTCGGTATTCTGAAAGAAGGAAACGGTGCGTGTGTAAAGCCCATACATCAGGGTCTTGTTGGTCCACTCGAAATCGAAGGCATAAATCAGGGCCTCGCGCACCCGCCGGTCGGCAAGCTTGGGAATACGGGTATTGAGATACCAGCCCTGCCGGCCGTCCGGCCCCTTATTTGGGAGTTTTTCACGCACCACCCGGCCATCGGCGATAGCGGGAAAATCATAGCCCGTGGACCAGGTTTTCGAGGAATATTCCTCGCGCAGATTATAGCGATGGGCTTTGAACGCCTCGAAAGCCACATTGGAATCGCGGAAGAAATTCATGCGGTAAATGTCGAAATTATAAGCCCCGCGCATGACCGGCAGATCACGCGCCCAGTAATCGGGCACGCGCTCATAGTCGATGAAGCTGCCGGGCTTGAATTTGCCGACCTTGTAAGGCCCGCTGGCGAGCGGGCTTTCCATAGTGCTCGCAGTGAAATCGCGGGTGTCATACCACGCCTTGGGTAGAATCGGGATGGAGGAGGCAATCTCCACACCCAGGGTGCGGGCATGGCCGGGCTTTAAGTGCACGGTCACGGCATCGTCGCCATCACGGGTGATCGCCTTCATATCGTGGAGAAGCTGTGCCAAATCGGGATGGCCTTTGGCTTTGAGAATATCGAACGAGAACACCACATCATCGGCGGTGAGCGGTGAGCCGTCATGAAAGCGCGCTTGCGGCCTAAGAAAGAAAGTATAGGCATTGCCATCATCCGAGATGCGCACGCGCCGCGCCACAAGGCCGTAAACGGAATCCGGCTCATCGGCGGCGCCGGTCATCAAAGTGTCGTAAATAATGTGAAGCCCGACCGGTGCGTCGCCCGTGAGCACTAGCGTGTTCAGCGTATTGAAGGTATTCGAGTTCTGGTTGAAGTACCAACTCGAGGGAACGGTCGACAACGTGCCGCCCTTGGGCGCATCGGGGTTGACATAATCGAAATGGGTGAAATCCACGCCATATTTGAGATCGCCATAGACTGAAAGTCCGTGACGCTCGCCGCTCTTTCCGGCGGCAGCCTTGGCCTGCCCGATGAAGCGCGGCAGGATCGGCGCAAGACCAAGCGCGCCGGCCGCCCCCATCACGAAGCGTCTGGTGACGCCGGGTTTTGGCCTAGTGAGCTTTGAGCAAGCTTTGTCCACCATGTTGATTTTCCTTTACTATATCACCTTGAAAACCGCAACTCCGGGGTGGGGTTCGGAATCAAAACCCAACCAACCATTTGATGGGTCCGATTGAGTCTCAACCCCTGACCCGCGCCCCGGAGTTTGCATCATGCGGTTCTAGAAAAACGCCCATGCCCCGAAACCGACGCGGGTGGCGTCCGCGCTCTTCTTGGCAGGGCCACCTTGCTGGGCGAGGTCCCAATACCAACGTTTGCCGTGGGCCACCTCGACACCGAATCTCCACTTCGGCGTCGGTTTGTAGAAAATATTGGCGTGGAGGGTCTGAATCTCTCTGGTTATATCGCCCTCGCCGCCGGCATATACTTCACTTTGCCACTTACTCTTATCCAGAGGGGAGAGAAAATCATCGAGGTCATCCTTCACCAATTTGCTTAAGCCCCAGGCAAGATTGGCGCTGGTGGTATCACTGAGCTTAAAGGTCAAACCAGCGTACAACCCCAGAGCCGAGGGGGTCTGGATTTTGCCTTTGTCATCCACCCAGGCGGAAAAGGGAATGTCGGTGAGATTGACCGAGCCGATCCCGTGACCATAGTGGATTGAGGTCTCCAGTGTGACGCGTTCGACAAGTTTCACCCCTGTCGTTATCTGTGACGTCCAGCCGAGCGCGTCATCGTCATCGGTGCTGAACTGGTGAAGCCCGCCGGTGAGCTGAACCCAGTATTGATCCTTATTATAAGCGAAGGCGGCGCCAAGGTCCGGCACCCTGTCAACAGTGCCGACTTTTTCACCGTCGGCTTGATCGCCCCTGGATTTCCAGGAGCCCGCCGCCACCGAATCGGACATGAGCTCGAATTCATCCCCCAGCACTTTTTGTCTGCCGGCATCGTCGGTCGCATCATCGTAAGCCTTGACCTCGTCATCGCTAAGAATCGTAAGAGGCCCGCCGCTTTTCCCGGTTTTCTTCTTGGCTTTGGCGTCGGTCTTCAGGGTGGGAAGGTTGACGATATTATGATCGACCGGCTTTTCCAATGACACGGTAAATGAGATCGGGTTGTTTTCGCGTCCCCAGCTCAAGGTCACTTCAGGCGTTCGCGATGGGCCGGCCAACATCCCCATCGGCCCCCAACCGTCGATCGTCGAAAACCCGGCCCACTCGGTGACGGGGCGATAGCCCTGGCCCAACCCCAAGGTCCAATCGGGGGTGACACCCCACTCGGCGAAAGCGTATCGCAAATTGAAGGTCCGTCCGCTACTCGAAAATCCACCTTCAACTCTGGTCTTGAATAGGCCAGCATCGGTTTTGGTTTTGGTTTTAATCCCCAGCTGGCCATAGGCGTAAAAGCCAAATTTTGTCTTGGTCGGCTTTCCGGTCCCCAGACTGGGAAAGTCTATGTATGATTTATCGCCGCTATAATCATCATCCACACTGTAGAGGGTGGTATATTTGGCGTATCCGTATGTAAGCCATTCTGTTCCCCCTTCCTTCAAGAACCCGGTTTTTTTATCGAATTTAACATATATTTTTTCTTTATTTTCAGCTTTTTGAGTCTTATTCGAGGCCGGTAATACTATAGTTAAACTATGAGGGGGGGGGGGGGGGGGGGGGGGAGATCCTCCTGGGGGGCGGGGGGGGCCTGCGGGAGACAC
>JBAJNN010000024.1:0-28515 GCA_036881905.1 Hyphomicrobiales bacterium
ACCGACAACGCCGCCTGCTACCAATCCTTCGCCTTCCGCGATGCCTGGCCGCTCGCTCGGTCTGAAACACATCCGCACAAAACCCTACACCCCCAACACCAACGGCCAAGGCCGAACGCTTGATCCAGACGGGCTTGAGGGAATGGGCCTATGCCCGAGCCCATCAGACCTCAGATCAGCGCGCCGCAGACCTGCCCGTGTGGATCCACCTCTACAATTGGCATCGACCACACGGTGCAATAAAAGATCAAACCCCAATCAGTCGCCTCGGCCTAAACAAGGACAACCTATTGAGGCTCCACAACTAGAGGCATATTGACACATTGAGTGGACTTCGCTTCCCGAAAACACGTCTCCTTACACTGCATCCAAAGCTTCAGGTTTTAGGGATGTCCGGATTGCGCCGCCACATTCCAATAGACCGGCATCATGGGATCGAAAACGCTGACCGACCCGCTTGCGGTTTTAATCCGGGCCGGGAACGAAACCGGTTGTTCATATCGCCGCAATGTAATGCGTTCCTCATTGGCTCCAAGCCGGTAAAAGGCAGCGCCGTTGCGCGACGCGAAATCCTCCAGCCGGTCGAGGGTGGCTTCCTGTTCAAAAATCTGGGCAAGACACGCCAGGCTGTTGGGAGCGGAGAAAATACCGGCGCAACCGCAGGCCGATTCCTTGGACGAATCCGTGTGCGGCGCGGAATCGCTGCCGAAAAAGAATTGTGGCTTTCCCGAAATCGCCGCCTGGCGCAGAGCAAGGCGATGGCTCTCACGCTTGGCGACCGGCAGGCAATAATAATGCGGCCGCATGCCTCCGGCGAGGATCGCATTGCGATTGATCGTCAAATGATGCGTGGTGATGGTTGCGGCCGTATTTTCCGCCTGGGCGTCAATATACTCGACACTGTCGCGGGTGGTGATGTGCTCCATGACAATGCGCAATTCAGGCAATTGGCGGCGCAGCGGCTCCAGCACCTTGTCGATGAAAACGGCCTCGCGGTCAAAAATATCGACATCCGGATCGGTAACCTCACCATGGACGCAAAGCGGCATGCCGATCGAGGCCATTTGCTCCAGAACCGGCATAACCTCTCGAATCGAGCGCACGCCGCTTTGCGAATTGGTCGTGGCCCCCGCCGGATAGAGCTTGACCGCGGTGACCAGACCATCGCGAAAACCGGCTTCGACATCGCCCAAGTCGGTCTCCTCGGTCAAATACAGCGTCATCAGCGGCGTAAACGCATGGTCTGGCGGACAGGCCGCCATAATGCGGCGACGATAGGCTTCGGCCTGCGCCGTCGTGACCACCGGAGGCGTCAAATTGGGCATGACGATCGCACGGGCGAAATGGGCGCTACTATAGGGCAGAACCGCGCGCAGCATATCGCCGTCGCGCAGGTGGAGATGCCAGTCATCGGGCTTTCGCAGTGTAAGCAAGGTCATGAGAGACGCCCCTTTGACAGTCAAGTTGGAAATTGCCGTGCATCTGGAGAATATCACAACCATCCCTTGTGCTTGAAATACCATAATGGCAGCACGGCCGAGAGAACCATAAGTGCGATTGCGAAGGGGTAGCCGTAAGGCCAGTTCAGTTCGGGCATGAACCGGAAATTCATGCCATACAGGCTGGCGACCAGCGTAGGCGGGAAAAAGGCGACGGCGGCGACCGAAACGATCCTTATGATGTTGTTCTGCTCGAGATTGATCATGCCCAGCGTCGCATCGAGCAGAAAATTCACCTTGTTGGCAACGAAATTGGCATGTTCGGTAATGGATAAAATATCGCGCAACACTGTCTTGAGGCGCGCTTTAGCGTCTTTCCTCCTCAGCCGCGCCTGGGTGTCGAGAAACAAGGCCATACGATTGAGGCTGAGCAAGCTGTCCTTGGCCTTACCGGCAAGGTTGCCGGCATGACCGATCCGGCGCAGGGTCTGGCGATGGTCGCGGTCATTGTCGTCATTGTCCTTGCTGAAAACCATGAAGGAAATTTTTTCCAGCTCATCGACGGCCGCCTCCATGACATCGGCGAGACTATCGACAATCTGTTCAAGCAGTCCGAAGAGAACACCCTCGGGCGAACCGGCCAGCGCGGAATTGAGTTTGGCGCGCCGCGCAAAGATTCTAAAAGGGGGAGGATCGGCGTAACGCAGGGTGATCAGCGTTTTCCCGGCCATGATGAAGGTGACCGCCGTGGTTTCCGGATCCTCGGTGGAGGTCTTGTTGAGAACGTTGACGGTCATGAACAGCCCGCCGCCTTCTTCATATAAGCGCGAGGACAGTTCGATCTCCCGCATGGCTTCGCGCGTCGGCACCTTGAGGCCGAAACGCTCTTCCACCTCGCGCAATTCCCTCTCTTCAGGATTATGAAAATCGATCCAGGCCGGATCGGCCCCAGCCGTTCGCTCCCTTACACCGGCCAGGGCACCAATGCCGCCCTTAGACGCATCGGCCTTCGGCGTTTCATGTGTCATGGCGCCGGCCTTCTCGGGCACATCGCCGCCGGTTATAGTGGCGGTGGCGCGCCTTGGAGCGTCAAGATTCCTGTTGTCCATGTCCTGTCCCGCCTGAACGCATTCGGCTCTGCCGCGCCCAACATGCATCAAAAACCTGGATCACCTGTCGCATATCGCCATGAAAACGGCAAGAGCGACTGTCGGTGACTGTGCCGGAAAGCAAATACAACGGCGATCGCGGACAAAACGCCCCCCCGACAAACCACCCGACCTTGCATGATGAGGCCCCCTTCCAACGCCCGCGGTGAAGCGGCAATCCTACAGATGCCTGGACGCGCCGACCCGATGCGCTGGGCCATCCGCGTCCACGTCCGACCCCCGACCGGTTGCCGTGGACGCGAGCGACAAACGCCGATGTTCCCCCAGCGCATAGCGATCGGTCATGCCGGCAATGAAATCGCAAACCCGACGCGCATATTTCGCCTTGCCAAGCCCATCAATGTCACGCTGCCATTCCCGTGGCAGCCGCGAGGGGTCGGCAAGATAGATCGCGAAAAGATCGCGAATGACCTGCTGTGCATCCCGCATGATGGCGTCCACACGCTTATGGCGGTACATGCGCTCTGTAAGGGTACTCTGCAATGCCTGGTTCTTTGTGGCAAATTCCGCGGAAAAGTCGATAACGCGATCATTGAGGGCGCGAATGTCATCTATGGTTTGCACCGCTGATTCTGCAAGACGCTGGCGGCTTTGCGTCACGACGTCGCCAACCATCCACGAAATCATCCGGCGCACCGTTTCATGAATGAGACGCGGCGGCTCAAGCCGAGAATAACGATCGCGCACTTCCGCGAGCGCTTCTCCGGCCAAAGGGACATCGCCGAGATCATCAATGTCGAACAATCCGGCCCGCAACCCGTCATCCATATCATGGGCATTGTAAGCAATGTCGTCGGAAAGCGCCGCGACCTGGGCCTCGGCGCCGGCGTAACCGTTAAGGGCAATGCCGAGGCTTTCGGCGACGTCCAATATGGTGGGTGGAATAGACCGTCCCTCATAGGGGCCACAGGGCGTGCCTTCCGCGTCCACCAATGGACCATTATGCTTGATCAGCCCCTCCAACGTCTCCCAGGTGAGATTCAAACCATCGAAATCGCCATAGCGGCGCTCCAGCCGGGTTATGATCCTTAACCCTTGTGCGTTATGGTCGAAACCGCCATAGGGGGCCATGCAGTCGTTTAACATGCGCTCGCCGGCATGGCCGAACGGGGTGTGGCCGAGGTCATGGGCCAGCGCCAGAGCCTCGGTGAGATCCTCATTGAGGCCGAGAAGACGCGAAATCGTGCGGGCGATTTGCGCAACCTCCAGACTATGCGTCAGCCGGGTGCGATAGAGATCGCCCGCGGTGGCGATAAACACTTGCGTCTTGTGTTTCAAACGGCGAAAGGCGGTGGAATGAATGATACGATCGCGATCGCGCTGAAAAACGCTGCGCATTGCGCTTTCTTCTTCAGGCCGCAATCGCCCGCGAGACAGGGCGGGCCGGGCAGCGTATGACGTAAGCTCATAAGGCATGAGATCACCAGACAGGCCCCCCGATAGCCACCGGATGGCTGGCGATTGAGCGGCATCCTCTGTTATCTTGACATTCTTCCCCCAATATGACCCAATAAAATGACTATACATCTCGCCACGCTCGCAGTAAACTGGTTTACTGAGATAAGCGATGGGGGCTTCAATGACCAGAAGTGCTGATGATGGGAATCGCTCTTGCGTGAGCGTGACCGATCGCGCCGCGCAACAAATCGCCCATATCCTGAATGAATCCTCGGCAAAGGGCAGGATGCTGCGCGTCAGTGTCCTCGGCGGTGGCTGTTCCGGTTTTCAATATGGTTTCGACATTGAGACCGGGCAGTGCGATGGTGACCTGGTCATCGAGAAAAACGGGGCGAGCGTCGTTATCGATGAGCTGTCGCTGGCCTATCTCAAGGGGTCCGAAATCGATTTCGTCGACGAGCTGATCGGCGCGTCATTCAAGATCAAAAATCCCAACGCCACCGCTTCATGCGGGTGCGGGACCAGTTTCTCAATCTAGAATCCAATCGTTTCGGGGAGGCGTTCCCATGGAAATCGCAACCTGGAATATCAACGGTATCAAAGCTCGTCTCGACAACCTGCTTGAATGGCTAGATGATGTGAAGCCGGATATATGCTGCCTGCAAGAGACCAAATCACGAGACGAAGCCTTCCCCGTCGATGCTATCGGAGAGCTTGGCTATAATGTCGCCGTTCATGGTCAGAAGAGTTTCAACGGAGTGGCGGTTCTCTCCAAATTGCCCTTCGATGAAATCGAAAACCGTCTGCCCGGCAATTCCAATGACGATCAGGCGCGTTATTTGGAAACCGTCATATCCACCCGTTCCGGCGCGCTTAGAGTCGCCTCACTCTATCTGCCGAACGGCAATCCGGTCGATTCGGCGAAATTTTCCTATAAGCTTAGCTGGATGGACCGGCTGTGCGCACAGGCAGCGGCCAATCTACGATTTGAGGAAAAATTCATACTGGCCGGCGATTACAATATCATTCCCGAAGCCGATGACGCGCGCGATCCCGAAGCCTGGCAGGGCGATGCGCTGTTTCACGCCCAATCGCGGGCGAAATTTCGCAGGCTTCTCAATCTCGGTTTCAGCGATGCCCTGCGCGCCTGCACGGCGGATGCGGGCTGCTACACATTCTGGGATTATCAGGCCGGGGCCTGGCGGAAAAACAACGGTATCCGCATCGATCACATTTTGCTTTCGCCACAGGCTGGAGACGGTTTGAAATCATGCCGCATCGATAAACGAACCCGCGGCTGGGACCGCCCATCCGATCATGTTCCGGTGATGATCGCTATTGACGGCTGAAGGGGGGTTTGAGGGTCTATGGTCAGTATTATTGGCGGCAAAGACTATGAAACCAGTCGCTGTTTTAATGAAAGCCTAGGCTTAGAGTTTGGCGTCGTCGTTTTGAAAATGCGCCGGATGGATTCATCCGGCGCGTGAATGGGCAGACGAGGGGGGGCAATGGCCGTGAATGAGCAAAGCACCGGAGATGTGCGCCCCGTTATTATAAAGAAATACCCCAATCGTCGACTCTATAACACGGTCAAAAGCCAGTATGTCACGCTTGATGAAATCTGCGCGATGGTGAAGCAGAGGCTGGATTTTGAGGTCAGGAACGCTAAATCGGGAGAAGACCTGACACGGTCCGTTCTAACCCAGATTATCCTCGAAAAAGAGGGCAAAAACGGGCAGAATTTGCTGCCTGTTCGGGCTTTGCGTCAACTCATAAGGTTTTATGGCGGCAACATGCAGGCATTGGTGCCACGTTACCTGGAATTTTCCATCGAACTTCTGGCCCGTGAGCACAGGAAATTGCGGTCGCAAATGGAAAAAGCTTTTCCCAAAAGTTCCTCCAAGATTATCGAGGAGCAAACCCAACGGAATATGGCGCTGTTCGAGAAAGCGCTCGCCCTGTTCGATCCTTTTGCCCTTCTGCCTGATGCCAAACAGCCGGAGCAGGGCGCCGAAACGCTGCCATGGGCTTATAGGCAGGAAAACCCGAAAAGTGATGAGATGAAAACGTTGCGTGAGCAATTATCGGTGATGCAAAAACAAATCGACGCTCTTATCAAACCCGGGAAACAGTAGTCATATTCATTGGTAAGACTGGTCTGGCCCAAGGTTTTTATGATGCTCTGCCTAAAAGACCGGTCAGTCCAGTTCAATCGCGTAATCGCCGACTGGTAGTTGCCTCGATATAAGATTATGTTCGGCGAGAAACGCGCCGTAGGCCCGATAACGGGCCGCATCGAGCCTTGCCGGATCCTTGGCGAACAGCGCCAAGGTCTGCTTCCAGGCGGTTTTGTTGAGCGCGTTGTCGAGATCGGGATGGGCCTTGGCGAAAGCCTGCCAGGTTTCACTGGGATGGGCGAGGAGATAGTGTGTCCCTTTTTTCAAAGCGGCAAGAAACTTCTTGTATTTCGGGTCGGCGGCATTGTCCTTGTTGGCGAGAATAATCAGTTCGTCATAGGCCGGTATACCGTAATCCTCGACATTCATAATGACCGGTTCGACGCCATGTTCACGCAACTCGATGGCTTCAAATGTGCGTTGAGCATCGATCACACAATCGACCCGGCCGGTCAGCAGAGCGCTGTCAAGCTGAAAATTGACGTTGATCATGTCAATATCATCAAGCGCCAGCCCGCCGGTCGCCAGCATGGTTCCGAGCGTGGCCTCTTGCGTGCCGCTCAGCGAATAACCGATTTTTCTATCCTTAAGATCGGTTATGGAGGCGATCCCGCTCGTCTTGAGGCACAACAGGCAATTCAGCGGCGAATCGACCAGCGTTGCGATCCGAACCAGCGGCAGGCCCTGATCGGCATACATATAGAGTTGCGGCTGATAGGAGATGGCGAGATCGGCTTTTTTCGCCGCCACCAGTCTTGGCGGCGTGCCGGGATCGGCCGGTTCCACAAGTTCGACCTCGATCCCCTCCTGCTCAAAAGCCCCAATCTGTTGGGCGACAATAAGCGGGGCATGGTTGGGGTTGAGAAACCAATCGAGAATCAGGGTAATTTTCTCCGCCGCATGGGCTGGTGCCATCGCCATCATCGCAATGACGGAGACTAGGGTGAGTTTTTTGAGTATTGTAAGCATGTTCATTCCTTTCTTTCAATAATGGTTTCCGATTTTGGCATCATATCGCTTAAGCCGAATCCGGCGCCCAATAGAGAAGGTATTTGAGGACAAGGTTGACGACGTGCCACAGGCCGACCGCCATGAGCGACAATATGAACAGGGCGGCGAAGCAGACCGGCGTCTGCATGCGGGCATTGGCGTTGAGCATGACATAGCCCAAGCCTCCCGAAGACCCGACCCATTCGCCGATCACCGCGCCGATGGGGGCAATGGCCGCGCCGACACGAAGGCCCGACCCGAAGGCCGGTAGGGCAGCGGCGAGGCGCACATGGCGAAGCTGGGCGAGACGGGAAGCCCCCATGGTTCGGGCCAATTCCAGCCAGCCGGGTTCGGTGCGACGAAGGCCATCATAAAAGGATGCGGCGACCGGAAAGAAGATCACGAGAGCCGCCGCTGCAACCTTCGACGATATGCCGAACCCGAGCCAGAGGACAAGAAGCGGCGCCAACGCGAAAATCGGGATCGACTGGCTGATGACCAGAACCGGCATGAGCCAACGCTCCAAAGTACGAGAAAACGCCATCGACACCGCCAGCAAGACCCCAAGCAAAAGGCCAAGGCCAAGACCGAGCAGAATTTCCCAAGCCGTGATCAACGCGTGTCCCCACAGAAAATCTCGACCCGCCCACAGGGCTTCGGCGACGACAGGCGGAGTAGGCAGCATATAAACCGGCAAACGCAAGCCGAGCGCCACGACCCACCATATCGCGATCAGCCCGCTGAAAATGGCGAGGCCGCGGCCTGCTTTCGCGAAACGGGTATGGGCGGTGGCGATCATCACTGACTCTCCATCAACAGACGCAACAACTGCCCTTGGCTCTTTTGCAGATTGGGGTCGTCGGGCGAACGCGGCGGTTCGCCCGCCACGGCAATCGGCGATCCGGCCGTTGCCGGGCAGCCCTGGAGCACCAAAAGATGGTGGCCCAATCGCGCCGCTTCCAGCGGATCGTGGGTGATCAGCAAAACCGTGCGACCGCCAAGCATTTCGGCGGCGAGTTCATGTATATTGGCGCGGGTGATCGCATCGAGGGCGCAGAACGGTTCATCCATCAGCACGATCGGGCGGCGTTCATAGAGTGTTCTGGCGATGGCGGCCCTCTGACGCATGCCGCCGGAAAGCGCCGCGGGCAAGGTCTTATGATGTGCGGCCAGTCCGACCTGTTCCAGAAGCCGCTCGGCGCGTACCCGGTCCACCGTCTCGCGGCGCAGACGCGCGCCGAGCGTGACGTTTTTGAAAACGCTAAGCCAGGGCAGAAGCAAATCCTGCTGCCCCATATAGGCGATGCGGTCGGCAACCGGCCTGCCGTCGGTGCCGATAACACAGCCGGCGGTCGGTTCGATCAGCCCGGCGATGATTTTGAGCAGGCTGGTTTTGCCGACGCCGCTTACGCCAAGCAGCGCGGTCAGCCGCCCGCCGGATGTCCGGAGGTTGAGATTGTCGAATATCGTGTTTTCGCCGTATCGCAATGTAAGATGTTCCACCCTGACGCCGGGCGGAGCGACCTTACTTCCCGCGTCGGTCCTTGCTGGTTGTGCTGAGTTGAGTTGCATGGCCATTGATCTACCACTGTTAGCTTGGTTATGACGTTGTTTGGGTCTTTTCTCGCTTGACGATAACCATTTTGTCCTTGATGCGCCGGAAGGCGGCATTGGCCTCGCGCACAACCTGGTTTTCATCGACTCTGGTCAGTTCACGTCCCCGCATGACGACATTGCCGTCAATGATTGAGGCGTCAACGGCGCTCCCATTGGCGGCGAAGACAAGGTGACTGGTCATATGCGCCGGGGTGTCGCGCAGAAGCGGCGTGAACATGGCATTGTCGGTATCGACAAGGATGATGTCGGCCTTTTTGCCGACGGACAACTGCCCCGTTTCATGACCCAGCGCCTTGGCGCCGTTGTTCGTCGCCATTCGGATAACGTCATTGGCCGGCATAAGGCTGGGATCGACCCGACTGGCGCGTTGCAACAGAGACGCGTATTTCATCACCTCGAACATATCGGCGCTGTTGTTGCACTCCACTGGCGTCGTGACCAAGACCGACATTGATGCCGGCGGCAAGCATTTCGGGTATGCGGGCGATCCCATTGCCGAGCTTGGCGTTGGAATTCGGATTGTGCGAGATATGGGTTGCGGTCTCGGCCATCATTGCGATTTCGTTATCGCTGAGCCAGACACAATGCGCAGCGACAGTATCGGCTCCAAGAAGTCCGGTTTCATAGGCAAGTTCGGTAGGACGCCGGCCAAATTTCTCCAGACAGAACTCGACTTCGGTCTTCGATTCGTTCAGATGGACGTGAATGCCGGCGCCAAGATCATCGGCCATGGCGCGAGCCTCACGCAGAAGCTCAGGCGAGGCGAGCGGCAGCCATTCGATACCGATCCAGACTTCGACACGGCCATCGGCCTTGCCGTGATTGGCCTTATAAGCGTCATGATTGTCCTGCAGACTGTCGATATTATGCTCCGGCAAAGCGACATCGTTGGACAGGACAGCGCGAATACCAATGTCCACAGCGGCTTGCGCCAATGAGTCGAGTTGACGGTACATGTCGTTGACGGTCGTCGCGCCGGACTTGATCGATTCCATGGAGCTGGAAAGCGCAGCCCAGTAGGCGGCCTCCGGATCGAGCGCGCGAATCATCGGGTACCAGCATGCGTCGAGATATTCCCAAAGCGGCATATGATCGTTGAAGCCCTTGCCGATCGCCGTGTGATAATGCAGGTCGATCAGGCCGGGCATGACGATCTTACCCGTGGCGTCGATAACGTCGTCATCAGGGCCGACATCAATGTCCTGATCCGCAGGCGTAACCGCCGCGATACGATCTTTTTCGACGACGACCGTTCCAGCTTCGTGGTAGGTTCCGACCTCGTCAAGCGTCAGGACCATGCCATTTCTAATGATAAGCCGTCCCATAGCTCAAGGGTATCCCGTTTGTTTTTCACTTTAGATTTGCATAACGCACAGTTTTTCTTGGATTTTGCAGTGTAAGAAAATCAGAGTCAAGGCCTAATTCTTCAAAAATCCGGAGGCACCGAACGACCGAATACCCTCGGACCGGACGGCGCGAGCGACCTTTAGAGTAAGGTCTGGCGATGGCGCCTTACTCGCGGCGAGCACAAGGATGTCATCGCCGGACCATGAGACCGAGACGACATCGCCGATCCGCAGAGTTCGACTGCCAATCTGCAACCGGCGGTGGTAAAGCGTGGCCGTCAATTCAAGGCTGTCGGCAACCACGATGACAGCATGGCTGCTGTGACCGTAATAAGCAATATTGTGCACGCGGCCGGCGACACGGATTGCCTCATATTCGGGCCGGTTTCGCCATAACTTCAGCTTTTCCGGCCGTACCGCGAGACAGACCGCACCGGACGGCGTCCCATCTCGGAGGCCGTCGCCGCCAAGATCGATCCGGCCGATCGCGCGCGCCTCGACGCAGATCCCGCCGACCTGCGCAGCGGCGACCCGGGCGTCAAAGAGATTGATCCGGCCGATAAAATCGGCGACAAAACGTGCCGCCGGCTTTTCATAGAGGTTCTCGGGCGAGGCAATCTGGCGGATACGACCGGCCTCCATCACCGCGATCCGGTCGGCAAGCGACAAAGCCTCATTCTGGTCATGGGTCACAATGATAAAGGTCATGCCAAGGGCGTTGTGAAGGCGCGCGAGTTCAAGACGCATCCGGTCGCGCAACTTAGAGCATAATCCGAGCCGGAGAAGCGAAGACGATCAAGATTATGCTGGAAAATAAGGGCTTGAGACGCGTGATTGCGATTCAATTTGAACACCATCCGCTCTAGCGTCAAGCGCCGAGAGCGGCTCATCGAGCAACAGCACTTTCGGCCGTTTGACCAAAGCACGGGCCAGGGCGACACGCTGGCATTGGCCGCCGGAAAGCTCATCCGGCCTGCGTTTGGCTAAGGCGTTGAGTTGCACCATGCGCAAGGCTTCGTCCACAGATTCGCCAATCCGCGCTTTCGGCGTGCCAACCACCCTCAGGCCATAAGCGACATTCTGCTCCACCGTCATATTGGGAAAGAGGGCATAGGATTGAAAGACCGTGTTGACCGGACGCCGGTCGGCGGGCGTATTCGCCCTATTGCGGCCGTCGATCCGGATTTCCCCTTCATCGGGCCGCTCAAGACGAGCGATCAAACGCAAAAGTGTGGTCTTGCCGCAGCCCGACGGCCCCAGAAGGGCAAAAAACTCGCCTTCGCGAATGTCAAACGACACCTTATTCAGAACCGTTGCGCCAACCCGTATCTTGCTTAAACCTCTGACCGAAATGACGGCGAAATTATTGTAAAGTAGCGACAGCGGCTCAAAACCCGGCCCAAAGCAGATGGTCACCGCCAAACCCGACAGCGGTCAGAACCGCATTGGCCTTCTCCCACACTCAGCCCAGCGCGAAATTTACAAATCCCCGTTGCCGGAATATCATGATCAGGGCGTAGGTGTAGATAAGGGCAAAGGGTATTGGTCCAGAACGGCAGGACCACCGCAAGCAGGAGAACGGGCTTCCATCGCTTTGGGGCCGACGATATGACGAATGCCGCCGGGTAGGAGAGAAGAAGGCAAAACACTGTCGCCAGCGCGCTAATCCAGATCGATTCCAGATAACGCCCAGATAGACTGGCTGGAGCGCCCGCGCATAATGAGCGAATGTTCCGGTGATCGCCACATCGGCGATCGAGGTCTTCTCGCCGAAACTTAAACCCCAGATCAGACCGAGCGGCGCCAGAAAAAAGCCGATCAGCCAACAGGTCCCAGGCAGGTTCAAAATCCAGAATACCGACCGGCTTCTGCTCCAGTTCTCCATCCGCCCACATCCGCGATGATGGCCTCGATGGCCAGGTTGACTCAAGATTTTTCATAAAGATTGGCGCGTTCTCAAGCGGCCATGATACGAGTGAAGGTTTCATTATAGAGCCTCAGCCCATCCCCACCCGGATATTTCGCGGTCTCGGACTTGTCCAGTACCGACTGCGCCGGAAAAATAGCCGGATTATCATTGTAGTCCGCGCTCATGAGTTTTCTTGCCGCGCCATTCGGCGTTGCGTATTGGATAAACGCGGCGATTGCGGCATTCACCGCGGGATCGTTGAGACAATCGAGGAATCTGTGGGCATTGCGCGGATGCGGCGTATCTTTGGGAATACATAGACAATCCTGCCAGATCAGCGAGCCTTCCTTCGGCACGACATAGGCCAGATCGGCGTCTTCGCGCATGGCCTGGAGAATATCGCCGTTCCATTCCTGACAGATCGCCACCTCGTCGGACGCCAGAAGATCCTGTCCATTGTCTTCGGCGAAGACCTTGATGGCAGGTTTTTGCGCAATCAGAAGCTCTTCGATGCGTTTGAGATGTACGGGGTCAAGGGTACTGAGAGGATAACCGAGATATTTCGCCGTCATCTGAATCAGCGTCGTGACTTCGCTCACAAGGGCTATTTGTCCGGCATAGGGGTCCGACTCGTAACCCCACTTCCAACTTGCGGGCGCGCCATCTGTTTCGCTCTTGCGATAGCCGAGCCCGACGGTGCCCCACATATAGGTCAGATTGCAGCAGCGTTCGGGGTCAAGAAACCTTTTCTCGATACGGCTGGGAATCCTGTCATAATCGATTCCTTACACCATACCGCCGGTGATCATGCGTTCGACGTAATCGTCGCTGGGCACTATCACATCATACCCAAAATTTCCGGCCCTGAATCGCGCAAATAATTCATTGCCATCGGCAAAAAAATTCACGGCCATGTCGATACCGATCGCCCTGGTAAAATCGTTGAGCGTATCGAGGCCGATGTAACCATTCCAATTATAAAAATTGAGGCCGCCTTCCCCAGCCGCGAAACCGCTCGCGGGGGTAGGGGCGATTGCGGCCGCCACCGCTCCGGTTCCGGCGAGGAAAGATCGCTTGCCCAATGATTGCGCCGTTTTGCGTGAACCGAGTTTTATCGTAGCCAATGTCTTCACCAACCCATCATGGCAATCGCTGGCGGAATTCGGCTTCGCGATTGCCGCAGTCGACTTTCCGTTCGGAGTAATCGATTTTGCCCCAGTGTCGAGGCCGTTTGTAGACATTTTGGAAGACGGTATTCGATAAAACCGGCATGCGACAATTGCGTTCGCGTTCTGCAAATTCGGCCCAAGCCACGGAAAAAGGGGCCGGAATCAATAAGAAATTTTTCTTATGCCTGTCGGGGGGTTGAGTAACGTCGCCTTAGCCCCCTCCCCCGGTAGACATGATTCCCGTCAAGCCGAGTGAGAATGATCGGGATCTTTTTTCTCGGAGTCTTTTTTCCGGGTACCTTTCCCGGTGCAGGCGGGATCGGTCGTCGCAGCCTTGAGCCCCTCTGCAACACCCATAACAACGGCACCCTTAGCAGCACTCTCAGCCACCACAGCAGGACTCAAGGTTCTGGCACCCCAAACGGCCCCACCTGCGGCACCCCCTCCAAGCCCCATCTGCAGCGGCCTTGACGACGACCTCGCAGCAGGAAGGTCCCTTTTTGGCCGAGGTCGCATGTTGGACATGGTGACTGCGATGGGCCTCGGCGTGAACGAAGTCGCGCTCCCCGCCCCCGCGGTCATACGCGTCGCGAGCACCGTAGTTGCGCTCATGACTTCCGGCCAAGGCCGGGGTCGCCAGAACCCCGATCAGGCCGATTGCGATCAAAAGCATTTTCACTGATTTCATGGGATTAATCCTTCTCTTCTATTTCATACCGTTTACACTGTGGGTTCCCCGGCTTTTGTCCATTTGACCGTTTCCGGCGCGGGGTTCGGCGGCCAAAACCAAAGTGAACGCCCCCTAGAAACGGTGAGCTTTGAGCGCTGGGAAACTTTACGTAGTCTGATTTGAATCTCGGGAAGAATTATACAGCTTGTCAATAGGGTTTTGACTTTTGCTTCAGACCAATCAGCTAACCGGTGTTCTGCCGCGATATGGCCATTGCAATGCCTTTGGCCGCTCTTAGGTTTTTAAACTTTAAGCACCTGAAAATAACATGAAAAGAAAATCTTATCTTTATTTTAATACGCCAGGTATCAACTTGGTTTTCAGCCCACCGATTGGCTCGCGACCAGCATTCCGATCGGGATCGCCAGAAGCAGACTCAGCGCCACACGCAGGAACCAGATCGCGAGCAGATGACCGAGATTGACCGGAATGCGGGTTGACAGGATACAGGGGATGAAGGCCGAGAAAAAGATAATCCCCGATACGCTGACCACTCCGGCGGAAAACCGCACCGCCAGATTGGCATGCGCCAGCAACAAGGCGGGCAAAAACATCTCGGCTAGGCCGGTTGCTGACGCCTTTGCCAGTTCCATTGCGCCATCCAGCCCAAACAGTGCGGTCAGTGGGTAGAAGACAAAGCCCAGCCCGTCGAAAACCGGCGTATATTTCGCTAACAACAGGCCGATCAACCCCACCGACATGATTGACGGCAGGATCGACAGCGCCATCAACAGACCCTCGTGGAGATTCAGCTTGACCGCCGTCCAAAGCCTCGGCGCGCGACCGGCTGCCTCAAGCCCACTTTTCCACGCGGCGAGAGTACGATGGCCCGATTTGACCTCGGCCCCGGGATCGGAAACTTCGTTATTCATGCCCAATAAGGGTGGCAGACGCGCGGTGATCGCCGTAACGGCAAAGGTCACCGCCAACGTCGACCAGAACCACAGAGTCCAGATCGGTGTCAGATTCAAAGTTCTGGCGACGATGAGCATGAAAGAAACCGACACCGTCGAAAAGCCGGTGGCAATGATTGCCGCCTCCCGGGCCGAATAGCGGCCGGTTCGATACAGCCGGCCGGTGATGAGAAGCCCAATGCTGTAGCTACCGACGAATGAAGCGACGGCGTCGATGGCTGACCGGCCCGGAAGTTTCCAGATCGGGCGCATGACCGGTTGCAGGAGCACGCCGATACATTCCAGAAGGCCATAACTGACCAGAAAGGCGAGAAAGACCGCGCCGACCGGCACAATCAGCCCGACCGGGATCACCAGCTTGCCGAACAGAAAAGGCAACATGTCCGGGGCCTGGAGGAATGGCGGCCCCTTGCCGGATATTGCCATGAGCGCCGTGCCCGCCCCCAGAATCCTGAGGATCGAAAAGACCATTTCGGTGCGGTTCGTCTTCCAGGTGCCGGTGATAAAGGGATAAGCCGCCCCGATCCAGATCATGCCCAAAGCATACCACGCCGCCAGCGGCCCCAGCAGGTCATGAAGCCAGGTCACTATATGGTCGAGCGGGACGGAACTTTTGCCCCTCAAGGTGACGGGAACGAAAAAAATCAAGATGCCGACGGCACTTAAGCCCAAAAAGCGCAAAATATTGCCTATATTGTGCCCCGCCTTCACCGGTCTTGCGTCTTGATCCATGTTTCTGACACGCTTATTAATTTCGGTAAAATCTCAAGGAACGGACCTATAGGATCAAGAAAGACGGTTTTTGTTAAATTCAGGGTGTTTTGTCAGTAAACACAAAGGCGTGGATCAACGCCCACGCGTCATATCAAGCCTCGATTCAGCCGCTGCCTTAAGCAACAACAACGACACGAAAGCAGGTGAAAAGCCGTTTAACATGCCAAAACCCTGTGGCAACAACCGGTGAAAATACGGCACTTGGGAATGACCATACATTCGAGGTAAAGGGGGTGTCGCCAGCCCGATCCGGCTCCCTCCGCGCTCACACAATATCTTCCTTTCAAATCGCTTCCGGCCGAGAGCTTTGTGCGAATATCACCGCGCAATCGACATCCAACGGCTGAGATGGACGTCCATGACATTGTCCCGCCAGCCTTTAAGCGCGTTGGAAACCAGGTTCTGCGAACTGTAATAGAGTAAAGAAAGGTTCGGCTCGTCATGCTCGATCATGGCCTCGGCGCGATGCAACACGGTTTTTCGTTTTTCCGGATCGGCGATTTTGGCGGCCTCATCCATCAAGGCGTCGAAAGCGGGATTGGAATAACGGGAGAAATTCAGGCCGGTATTGCTGCTCTGCAACAAAAACAGGAACCCCTGCGCATCGGCATAATCGGTGCTCCACGAGGCCCGCGCAATGTCGAAATCGTCCCGGTTCTTCAATATGTTGTAATGGGTGGCGATATCGGCGTTGACAAGTGCGGTTTCCACACCGATCGTCTTCCACATGTCGGCGACGGCAATAGCCGTATACTTGTGGTTTTCATCGGTATTGTAACGTAAAGTGACTTTAAGCGGATGGTCGGGCCCGTAACCGGCTTGCTTCAAGAGCGCAATGGCGACCTGCTCGCGATAGGGCATAGGCTGAGTTTTGTAGTCGAGCATGACCGGTTCGCCATAATTGGGAATGCCCGGCGGCACGAAACTGTAGCCCGGAATCATGGCGCCGTTCCAGATTTTTTGGCTAAGGAATTTGCGGTTGATCGCCATGGACAAGGCCCGGCGCACCCGCCGATCGTCGAAAGGAGGCTTGGCCGTATTGACGGCATAATAGTAAATGGAAAGCCAGGGAGAGATCCGCAACTGGTCGCCGATATTCTCCCGCATCCATTTGGCCTGTTCGAGCGGCGCGCCGTAATTCGAATCAAGTTCGCCGGCGACAAAGCGCCGCAATGCCGCGGACTGGTCATCGACGGGGTAAAAGACGACCTTGTCTATGGCGACGTTTTCGGCATCGTGAAAATATGGGTTCCTGACCACGGTCGTTTCTGCATTCGGCACGGAGTCCTTGAGCATATAAGCGCCGTTGGACACCATGTGGCCGGGTTTGATGAAGTCATCGCCATACTGCCTCACACCGGGCGGGTAGACCGGCATGGCGGCCGGATTGGCAAGCAATTCGAGCAGATAGGGCGTTGGCGCCTCAAGCGTAATCTCAAGCGTGCGTTCGTTGATTGCCTTAACACCCAGCATGGACGGTGCAAGCTTGCCGCTATTGACGTCTCTGACATTCTCTATGGGGTAGAGAACACTGATATATTTCGCCGCGGTTGCCGGGTCGGCGATGCGGCGCAACGAAAACACGAAATCGCTCGCTGTGACTGGTTCGCCATTCGACCATTTCGCATCATCACGAAAGTAAAACCTGTAGACGGTCCCGTCCTCGGATATATCCCAGCGTTCCGCCACGCCGGGAATGATTTGCCCGCGGGCGTCATAGGTGGTCAGCCCCTCATAGAGATCGTTGAGAATATGGGTTTCCAGCCTGAGGGAATGCCGGTGCGGATCAAGCGTTTCGGGGTCTCCGGCATTGCCGCGATGATAGATCATTTCGGCCAATGCCGCGCCGGCGAGAACACCGGTCAGGGCCACCGCGGCCAGGGATCGGCTAAACAATCCGAACAAACACATCATAATTTGCTCCTCCAGAGCCGAATTTTACCCATAGTATCAAAGTGCCATGCAAAGCGCAAAAATCGGCCTGCCACACTCTTGCACAATTATAGACCGGCCTTTTGCCTTAAGTCAAATATCGCCTGGCGTCTTAAAGGACTTCATCGGTTTCATCCGGGGTTCCGGCGCGAATCGACAACGCATGAACCGAGCTGGCGAGTTCTTCGGCCAGAACAGCGTGAACCAGCCGCTGACGCTCCAACCGGCTCTTGCCCGTAAATGCCCGCGATACAAGCACAATGCGGAAATGGCTTTCGCCACCCTCGCGATAGCCCGCATGCCCTCTATGAAGCTCGGAGTCGTCGATAACGTCAAGGTGTGACGGGGCAAAGGCGTCCGCGAGTTTTTGCCTGATCGAACACTTGACGGCCCCGTTGGCCATAATCCCGTCTCCTGTTGGTTGCGGATCGTTTTTAAGAGATTCTTCGGCGAAATGCTCCCCCTGCGTCCACCCCGCCGTTCACGATCATGTCGGGCCAAATGATCTTACCCGCCCTTGGCCCTAAGTGAGTCTCGCGATCCGACATGGTGCTCGTCATAATCGCCCCCATTATGGCAATGAAAAACCACTGTTATGACATCCGGATCAGACCTGACGAGAAAGAGCATTTTCCGTGCTGCGACTGGGTCGGATGCTCGCTTCCCGCTCCGTATCACGCGCCCAAGGGCCGAGAGCGTGAAGGGGAATATTACGCTTTTTGTCTTGACCACATACATCGCTACAACAAAGCCTATAATTATTTCTCAAATATGGCCCATAGAGGAGATTGCCACCTTCCATGAACAGCCCTTGACCGGCCATGGGCCAACCTGGAATTTCAGGTCCCACAGTCGGCCTTACACTGCAAGCGGGAGCAAAAACCGGCTCTGGTCACAAGGATTCCACTTTGACGGGATATTCGAGGATTCCTTTCATATCTTCCGCGAAGGTGGCGCAAATGTCACGCCGCGGGACAAACCCATCCACAAGGCCGTATGTAAGGCACTTTATGTGCTCGGTCTGACCGCCGGCGCAACGGCTGAAGCAATCTGCGCCCGCTACCGGCAATTGCTGAAGCGCCATCACCCCGACACCAATGGCGGCAGCCGCGATGGCGAGAATAAACTCATGGCAATCATAAAGGCCTATAATGAGCTGAAAATGGCGGGGATTTGTTGAGGAAAGTCAAGAAGAATGGTAAGGATTTCATTGTCCCCGCTTGACACAAGCCACCCGTCCAAGGCATCCCGGTCAAGGACAGCTGAGCAGGAACGGCAGTATCTGGCGAGTTGAAGACAATTGGCGGTTTAACCCCGTCACGGGGGCTGCGGCCAAGCGGATCGAGAAGAGGATCGATGGACATCAGGGCACATAAGGAGCAAGCCGACCTGCCGGATGTGAAGCTTTCGGCCCGTGAGGTTTTCGGCATAGACAGCGACATGGAGGTTGCGGCCTATTCGCGGCCTGGCGAGCATGTGCCGGAGACTGATCCGGACTATCTATTCGATCGTGAGACCACGCTGGCGATTCTGGCTGGTTTCGCCTTCAACCGCCGGGTGATGATCACCGGCTATCACGGCACCGGCAAATCGACCCATATCGAACAGGTGGCCGCGCGTTTGAACTGGCCATGCGTGCGGGTCAACCTCGACAGCCATATCAGCCGGATCGATCTTATCGGCAAGGATGCGATCGCTTTATGCGACGGCAAGCAGGTCACGACTTTTCGCGAAGGGATTCTACCCTGGGCCTTGCAGACCAACACCGCTTTGGTTTTCGATGAATACGACGCCGGACGGCCGGACGTCATGTTCGTGATTCAGCGGGTTCTGGAAATCTCGGGCAAACTGACTTTACTCGACCAGAATCAAATCTTGCATCCGCATCCGGCCTTCCGCCTGTTCGCCACCGCCAATACGGTGGGGCTTGGCGATACCAGCGGCCTCTATCACGGCACCCAACAGATCAATCAGGGCCAGATGGACCGCTGGAACATCGTTGCCACTCTCAATTATCTGCCGCATGATCGGGAGCTCGACATCGTCGCCGCCAGATGCAGGCATTTTGTCGCCGAACCCGACCGCGAGACTCTCTCGAACATGGTGCGCGTGGCCGAGCTCACGCGCCGGGCCTTCATGAACGGCGATCTGTCCACCGTCATGAGTCCGCGCACGGTGATCGACTGGGCGCAAAACAGCGAAATTTTTTCCGATCCCGACTTTGCGTTCCAGGTCGCGTTCCTCAACAAATGCGATGAAACCGAACGCGGGCTGGTCGCAGAATTTTATCAGCGCTGCATGGACCGCGAACTGCCGCAGTCCACCGCGCCCCGCATCTCAAGGACGTTATGAGCCGCCCCCCTCGCGAACGGATATGACGAGCGATCCACAACAGCAGGAAAATGCGTTCAAACAGTCATTGGAGCTGGCGATGCGCGCTATCGCGCAAGAGTCGAAACTGACAGCCAGTTATGAGTCCCGCGCACCGGGGCTGTCTGGAACTACGGTGTATCTGCCGGCAATGGACGGTGCGGTTTCTCCGCAAAAAGTCCGGGCCATGCGCGGTCTGGCGGATTCACTCAGCCTGCGCTTCGCCAATCACCATAACGACATCCATGACCGCTACCGACCGCGGGGTCGCAATGCCCGCCTTGTTTTCGAGGCCATGGAGCAGGCGCGGATAGAGGCGACAGGCGCGCTCGTCATGCCCGGTATGGCGAGGAATCTCACGGCAATGCTCGAAGAACGCTACGCCCGATGCGAAGAGACCCTCTCCGGCGATCATGAGGATACGCCGCTTCACGAGGCGCTGGCACTTTTAGTGCGGGAGCGTCTGATCGGGGCCGCGCCTCCGGCAAATGCACGCCCCATGGTGGAATCGTGGCGGCCCCTTCTAGAGGACAAGGCAGGCAAATACCTCAGATGTCTGACGGCACAGATTGCCGACCAGGCGGCGTTTGCCCGCACGGTGCGGAGCATTATCGCCAGGCTGGGCATGACCGATGAGCTGGACCGGGACCCTGATGAGCGGCGGGAGAATGAGGGGCAGGACTCTTCTTCCGGCAGTGGCGAGGCTGAACATGACGAACAGGGTCGGGCAAGCCAAAAGGAGGTTGATTGCACAGGGCAGGACCACGAATGTGACGGTGAAACCGTATCTCAGGGCGAAGAGGGCGGCGCGGTTGCGGCTGCAAAGGACACCGATGTTGGCGAGCGCGAAAAATCCGGCGACGGCAATGCGCCATGGCGGGCACGACTCATGACGGCATCGTTGTCCAATAAGTCGCCTTATCGGGTTTTTACTTCAGAATTCGACGAGGAAATCAAAGCGGAGGATTTATGCGGCGATGCTGAGCTGACCCGCCTGCGCGCTCAGCTGGACCGGCAGATCGGCAATATGCCGGGCGTCATTGCAAGGCTCGCCAACAAGCTGCAACGGTGTTTGATGACCAAACAGAACCGGGGTTGGGATTTCGAGCTGGAAGAGGGCCTTCTCGATACCGGCCGTTTGCCGCGCATCATTATCGATCTGACGCATCCGCTCGCTTTCAAGAGGGAGCGGGATCATGATTTCCGCGACACGGTCGTGACCTTATTGTTGGACAATTCCGGCTCGATGCGCGGCCGGCCGATAGGCACCGCCGCTTCTTGCGCGGATATTCTCACGCGCACGCTGGAACGCTGCGCGGTGAAGGTGGAAATTTTAGGGTTCACCACGCAGGGCTGGAAGGGAGGGCAATCCCGGGAAAAGTGGCTTGCCGCGGGTAAGCCGGCCGCACCCGGCCGTCTCAACGATTTGCGCCACATTATCTATAAGACGGCCGATACGCCCTGGCGACGGGCGCGGCGTAATCTTGGACTGACCATGCGCGAGGGGTTGCTAAAAGAGAATATCGACGGCGAGGCCCTGGCCTGGGCGCACAGCCGTCTTGCGATCCGCCCCGAGCGGCGTCGGATCATGATGGTCATTTCCGACGGTGCGCCGGTGGATGATTCAACCCTGTCGGCCAATGCCGGAAACTTCTTGGAAGAGCATTTGCATCAGGTGATCGAAACCATCGAGACGCGCTCGTCGATAGAGCTGGTCGCGATCGGCATCGGTCATGATGTGACCCGCTATTATCGCCGCGCGGTCACGGTTAGCGATGTTTCAGACCTTGGTGGCGTCATGACGGAAAAACTGATTGAACTGTTCGCTAACGCCAACCGCGTGGAACCAGCATGGCGAGCACGCGCAAGCGGCCGGAACCTGACACTCGCATGAGCGTTGTCTTGGCGCTTCAAAGCGAGGCGGAGGGGGCGATGCAGAGTCGGATTTCCGATCCCTCACCAGGGCCACGCGCCAGACGAGAACCATGACACGGCCGATATTATTCAAGCGCGATTTCTGCTCAAGCGCTCAATCTCGACGCCGACAGAGCGGGCTTTAGCAATGGCATCGGGCTTTTCAACCCTCACCCGCGCTGAAAAAACGCGACTGTCTTCAAGACACAGATTGACAATCTGCCCAGCGAGCGTCTCTGCTAGATGAATATGCCTACGCGCAACCATTGCCTTAACCTTGTTCACGATTGTTTCGTAGCACACCACCTGGCGCAAATCATCCTCAAGAAGCACGGACGGCAGCGCCACGGTCAAGTCGATATTGACGACAATACGCTGAGACGCAGCTTTCTCGCGGTCGTAAACGCCCAACCTGGCGTTGAGCGTTAGATCGCGGATAAAAATGCGATAAAGTCGAATATCGTCTTCAGACCGGCCGGCGGGGTCGCTCGACACGACGTCTTTCATAGGAGACCTCCGACCATCAGGGCGCCATGCCGCCATGATCGGACATGAGCACAAAGATGACATAGACGATATAGGCGAAGGTAAACAGAGCGGCAATCGGGCGTGAAATTGTGCTCCGTTTGAGGCAGAAGGGCAGCACCGCAAGCATGGCGGCCAGCATGATCCACAGATCGCGATGCAACATCACCGGCGGGATCGGTATGGGCATGATCATGGCGACAAGCCCGGCAACGGCCAGAATATTGAACAAGTTGCTGCCCAGAACATTGCCGAGAACAATGCCAGAATGGCCGCGCAAGGCAGCGAAGAATGAGGTCGCAAGCTCTGGCAGCGAAGTGCCGAGCGCTATGATCGTAAGGCCGATCGCGGCTTTGGAAACGCCGAAATCGTGCGCAATCGCCGTGGCGCAATCGATGATGACGGCACCACCGAGCGGCAGGCCGACAAGGCTCACGATGAGCGCGCTGGCGAGCAAAACCGGTTTGTCAGAGAGAGTGTCGAGAATCCCGGCGCCTCCCCCCTGCTCATTCGTTTCGGAGCCCATGCCGGTATGACGAGCCTTGCGGTTGTCAAGCGCGGATTTCAGGAGGAAAAGCAGGAGCAGGCCGAATAAAATCACGCCGTGCCACAGTGTCAGAGGACCGAAATAACACATGGCGATAAAAAGAAGGGTCGTGCCGGTTGCATAGCAGGCATTGCGGGCAATACCCGGCTGGTCGCAGCCTATGGCGCGCGCAAGGCCGGGCACGCCCAGGACCAGAAAGATATTGGCGATATTGCTGCCGACCACATTGCCTAGGGCGATGCCCGGCGCATCGCGCAATGCTGCTTGCAACGAGACGAAAATTTCAGGGGCCGATGTGCCGAAGGCAACCACGGTCAGCCCCACGATCAGGGCTGGAATACCCAATCTGGCGGCTAGAGCTGAGGCCGCGCGCACCAAAAGATCCCCGCTGACCAGCAGAATGGCGAATCCCGCGATCAAACCCGTATAACTCATTGCAATGAGCGCCAGAACGTGAATATGCCCTCTTCATGGACGGGAAAAGCGGATACGGACAAAAAGGACGATGTGCTCTCCATGATATTTTCTCTTAAACTTTGCGCCACACCCCAGTCAGGTCGGGACAGCGCACGCTTGAAGACCGTACTTCGGCAAAATACGGCCCGACAGCTTCGCCGGAGCCTAACCCATGGATTAGCTCAGCTTGTTTCGATCCATATCAATCCGGTCCAGCTGCGCCAATAGGCTTTCCTTATCATGGTGAAAGCCGGACGCGATCCACCATTCTTCCAGTTCCTTCAACAGGTGGCCAAGAAGCGGCCCGGCGGCAACGCCGCGCGCCATGAGATCGGCCGCGCAAACCGGAAAGCGTGGCGCTCGCCATTGCCGGCCAAGAGCATGGAGCGCCCGCCAGCCTTTGTCGTGGGCAGCGGCATGGCTGCGCGCCCAGTTCATGACCACGCTGTCGGCGAAGATTTCGGCCCCGACATGATAGAGCATCGCCTTGCGCCTTCCCTCCGGCAAGGATGGGGTGAGGGTTTTCAGCCGCTCCAATTGGGCGATCCTTCGCGTCTCAACCCTGGACAGGCGCAGTCGGGTCTGCAATTTCTCCAAATCAGGGCCACCCACGGGTGTTAGGGCAAACAGGCGCAACAGGCCATCCGGCTTTCTCGCCAAGGCGGTTTCTATATCGACCAAGGCAGGCAACGCGGCGAAATCCGCTTCAAGAGGCAGAATACGCGCCATGATCGCGGTCTCGATCATCGTCTTAACAACGCCGCAGGCTCCCGGGGCCATCAACAGATCGAGGAATTCGGCACAAATGCGTTCGCCGGAGAGACGCTCAAGCCTGGCCTGTTCCGCGACGCAGGCGGCAAGCCCCTCTTCATCGAGACGACCGACGGCATAGCGGGCGTGCATGCGGAAAAAGCGTAAGCTTCGTAAGGAGTCCTCGCGAATGCGTGACGCTGGATCCCCGACGAAACGAACCTTGCGCGCGACAATATCGCCATACCCGCCCAAGGGGTCATATACGGTGCCGTCGCGGGCGCAATAAAGAGCGTTGATGGTGAAATCACGCCGGGCGGCGTCTTGCCGCCAGTCGGCGGTAAACGTCACTTCGGCATGGCGTCCGTCGGTTCTGGTATCGACGCGCAGGGTCGTGACCTCATAGCCACGACGTTCGCCTTCAAAATCGCAAACAACCGTGACCGTACCGTGATCGAGGCCCGTCGGGTAGACGTCGAGATCGGCGGATTTGGCGAGCACCATGGTTCGTTCGGGCGGTTCGGTGGTGGCGAGATCAATCTCGCTCACCGGCAGCTTCATCAAGGCATTGCGCACCGCGCCGCCGGCGATTCGCACCTCGCCGCCTTGCGCACCTAGCGCGTCGAAAACCGCCTGCAAATGAGGATCGGCCAGCCAGGCCGCCCCCTCCAGCGAGGGCAGGTCGAGGAATGACGCTCTCTTCACCGTTTTCACCTTGTTAAGGGGGCCTTTATCTTGGTGGAAGCCCTCAAGAGGCCTCAGAAATCACCCGATCCTTTTCCGCTTCACCCTTACCGACCATGGTATGAAAATCAGGGCCCTAATTGTTCGGGCCGGCTTTATCGCGTTCCTTCCGGCGGGTTTGCGGCCGGTTTGCCGTCTTCGCACGGTGTCACCAGCCGGTGTAAATGAACGATGAAATAACGCATATGAGCATTATCCACGGTTTGCTGGGCCTTGGCCTTCCAGGCTTTATAGGCTTCGGCATAATTCGGAAAGATCCCGGCAATGTCCAATTCGTCGAGATTTTTAAAGCGAGCGGCATCAAGCGTTTCCAACTCGCCACCGAAAACCAGATGCAGCAATTGAGAAGGCGGCTGTTTGCCGCCACCGACTCTGTTTTGTCGCGTTGTCGCTTCCATCAATCGCTCTTTGCTTGTCATTACAGCTCCCCGGACTTGCGGAAAAAACCGCGTCAATGATGCCCAATAGATCACAGACTCGCTCTCAAGGCTTCCAGCATCACGGCGACCGCCATAATGAGGCCGAAATCGCGATTGGAGCGGAAGAGCGCAAGGCAGCGCTCCGGTTCGCCTGTGTCGAGAGTCAGCAATTGCCATGCCATATGGGCGCTGCCGACGCCAAGTCCAAGCCAGAAAATAACACCAGCCTCGACCATCGCTCCGGCCAGAGCAAACCCGATGATCGCCGCTGTGTAAAATATCGTAAGCCAGACCCGCGCATTGGCGCCGAATCTCAGGGCCGTCGATTTTATGCCGACTATAGCGTCATCCTCACGGTCCTGGAAGGCATAGATGGTATCGTAGCCGAGTGTCCAGGCAACGCCAGCCGCATAAAGCGCCACGGCGGGCCAGTCAAGACGTCCGAGCACCGCCGTCCATCCCAGCAGAGCGCCCCAGTTGAAGGTGAGGCCGAGAAAAATTTGCGGCCAGTGGGTGATCCGCTTCATGAATGGGTAAATGGCCACCGGAATCAGCGACCCCAGCGCCAGTGCAATGGTGAGGCGGTTGAATTGCACAAGGACGATTAATCCGATCAGCGACAGCGTGATCATAAAGGCGATGGAACGACAGACGCTGACACGACCGGAGGGAATAGGGCGCGAACGGGTGCGGGCCACATGGGCGTCAAGGTTTCTGTCGATAATGTCGTTATAGGTGCAGCCGGCCCCGCGCATGGCGACGGCCCCGACGGCGAACAGCATGAGGAGCCACGGATCCGGCAGGCCGCCGCGCGTGGCCATTTGGGCCAGGCCAAGCGACCACCAGCACGGTATGAGCAAAAGCCAGATTCCGATCGGCCGGTCGAGCCTCGAAAGCTGGCAATAAGGTCTCGCCCATTGCGGCGCCAAGCGGTTGACCCAGTTTTTCGCCACCGTGTCCGCGACCTGATATCCAGCTTCGGGTTTGACTGTCATGATATTAGAAGGCTCCGTTTAGAGCCTGTTCACATTTAAGGTTAGGGCACAGGCCGCGGGACGGATTCCTCTCCTGAACAGAAAAAGAACTCGCTGCCGCGCCACACTCCAGAAAGAGGGCTTTGGCGCGCTTTTTAGGGGGAAAATCCGCCTTGTCCGATAAGGATATGGTGAAAATCGTCCATTTTGGCGTCGCAGAGGCTTGAAAGGGGAGAAGCCCTTCTCAGCTCTTGCGCTCCTGAAACCGAGAGATTTCCGCTCAATATCGCGCTCCAAATTTTAAACGTGAACAGGCCCTAAGTGGCGGGCTTGCATTTTGCGCGAGTACCACACAACGGAGCAGATGTAAAATTCTCGTCACGAAGGGCCGCTAAAATCAGAATCATTCAAGGTGTTTAACCTCCATTAAAGGAGCTGGCATGAATGAGGAGTGAACGGTCAAGCGTTCTGGTTCTGATAAGGTTTTGGGAGAGGCGGATAGGCTGCTGGCTGGACGTTTTTTAGGGCGCTGCGCCCCTTTAAAGGAGAGTACCGGCTCGCCTGTATCCGAACGACCAGGCTGAGGACCGGCTTTGGGCGGCGACCTCGGATAGGCGTTTGGCTTGGCCGTTCACGCCCCGGTTCGGGGCTCCGCCGCTCCTCAACGGGAGTATTGTCGTCATGTCATTTATCGGTGTCGACCTTCATGCCAACTCTTTCACGGCGCGCCGTCTGGAACCCGACGGCGCGGAACCCTTCGCCACCGACCAGCTCCGCCGTTCCGATCTCGATCGGTTCCCTGTGACATTGGACGTGGACGACGGCATTGCCGTGGAGGCGACGGGCAACTCGGCCTGGTTCCGCAAGGACGGTCGTGTTGTGGTGGTCAATCCGAAGCGGTTTCAGATCATTCGCAAGTCGGTGAAGAAGATGGACAGGAACGACGCCCGGGCCTTGGCCTTCTTCCTGTCGAAGGACATGCTGTCCGAAACGCGGGTTAAGACGGGTTAGGAAAGCGAACTGGCCTCGCTGACCCACACCCGCGATCTTCTGGTCAAGCAGCGCACCCGACTTTTGAATAAGACCCATGCGCTGCATACCCGCCACGGCCTCAAACAGAAGACGGAAAGCCTGTCATCGAGACGGCGTCTCAATGCCCTGAGGATCGGCCGGTTCCCCGCTCTCGAACAGGTGGCGTTGCGGATCGTGCGCGACCAAGCCCTGTCCCTGACGGATCCGATTGCCAACCTCGAGCGCGAGATCGAGCGCGCCGCTTGAGACCTGGAAGGCTAAGACAGACTGGTCAGCCTCAAGGGGATCGGTCCCCGCGCGGCTGCCGTGTTCCTCTCCGGCATCGCCAACGTGGACCACTTCGAGGACGCCGACAAGCCGGCCGCCTCTCCCGGCATCGTGCCACGCATCAGCCCGTCCAATGAAACCGACAACCGGGACCGTATGACCAAGCGCGGCGACACGCTGATGCCCACGACCCTGGTCCAGTGCACGGCTGATCGCCATCGGCTACTCGGGCGATCTCAATGCGTTCCACCGGCGCATCAAGGATCGGCGCGGCGCCGGCAAGGCGATTATCGCCACGGCGCGCAAGCTGCTTAAAATCATCCGCGACACGCTCGGGACCGGCTGGGTCTTCGAGGACTTTACAGCCTTCAAAACCGCCGGGGAAACAATCCCCCATGGACAATCATCATGGGAGAAGACCAGGGCTTGAAGAGAAAATCGAAAAACTTTGACCGACCGGCTGACCACCGTCGAAACGCTGTTAAAGCCGTTGGTGAGCGTCCTGGGCAAATGGGAGCAGGTGCGGGAGTCGCGCCTGCCTCCGGCGAGGTGGCCAAGCTCGGCAAACCGACTGTCGCCGACGGCTCGGGCCAAAGGCCGCGGGCCAGACCGATGGGCCGGTTACGGCGCGACGCTTGAGCGGGGACGCGAGCAAGGTCGGAACTCCGTATACGTATCACGACTTCCGTGCCGCCTTTGAAGAGCACCAGCAATGGCTGGCGGCGCGTTATGAAAAGCAACAGCCGACCGATGAAGCCATACCGACCCGCCAAGGCCAAGGCGCCGCTGTCGGATGAAGGCATGAGCATCGACGGCGAGGCCGTCTTGACCGGTCAAGACGCCACCGAAGAGATTGCCGAGGAGGCGGTGACCCGCCCAAGATGGCGGATGATGCCGTCACCGGAAATAAGCTCGCCGAGAAATCCGTCATGCAAGGCCATCTGACCCAGAGC
>JBAJNN010000025.1:0-27968 GCA_036881905.1 Hyphomicrobiales bacterium
CAAACCTGCCCGTGTGGATCCCCCTCTACAATTGGCATCGACCACACGGTGCAATAAAAGATCAAACCCCAATCAGTCGCCTCGGCCTAAACAAGGACAACCTATTGAGGCTCCACAGCTAGAGCATACTCCGATCCGGAGAAGCGAGGATCGATCAAGATTATGCGGCTGTAAGAAGAGCATAATCCGAGCTTGCCGAGCGAGAGCCGGGGACGAACCAAGATTATGTTTATAAAACAAAAAGATGGAGCGTGATTGCGATTCAATTTGAACGCAAATACCGCTCTGGAGCAGAATAAATCCAGGGTGCGCCACAATTCCGAGATCGAGAACATAATTTCTGCGTCCGTGGGCTCAAACTGTGGGAAAGATTCGTCCGATGGCGCCGCGGACCGCGTCGCGCCCTTTTGTGGCGGCGGCGCATAGGCAGTATTTGGGCCTGGCGAAAAGCTGCTCGATCGGGTTAAGGCCGAAGGAGCGCCCGGGCGGGAACGGAGTCTTGAGCTGTCACAGAAAACGATGGCGAATGAGGGTTTGTCGCAAAAATGTTCTGAAAAACCGCCCGGACAGCCCCGCCTTAGGGTCAGGACCCATCACTATGATTGAAATGGCGCCTGAACCGGCAAAGAGATGAGAAGAAGAAACACGGATGGTCGATGGGGTTCCATCGACCGAGCGGTACGACTCAAGGCCAAGGTCGCGGCTGTTTCGGCGAGCGAAGGATGTGGGCCATCGGCCCCAGGCGACTTTGTCGAAAAGGAGTTGAAAATGACGATATTTCCCGCGCTTTTTCTCCTCGTATCCCGGCCGATGGTCGCACATCATTTCGACCAGATTAATGGGTCCCGCCTCACGCCACCAGGAGGAAGATAACCGGCATGGTCGCCGCGGCGGCGAGCGTTTGCAGGGTCAAAATCTCAGCCATCAACACGGCGTCGCCGCCCCGCTGGCGGGCAAGGAGATAAGCGCCGCCGCCTGCGGGCACGGATAAGGCGATCATAACCGCCAACAAAGCTTCATGGACAAGCCCGGTGATCATGGCGAAACTGAAGCCGAAAGCCGGCATGACCAAGAGTCTTAAGGTTGTCGCGATCATCAGCGCCGGTCCGGGGCGGCGCAGGGTGCGAGGCTCAAGCCTGGCGCCGAAACAGACAATGCCGACAGGCAGCGCGGCGGCGCCGAGCATCTCAAGCGTCGATGAGACGACTTCGGGCAATGTCGAACCGGTCACGTTGAGACCAAGACCAACCAGGGTTGACCAGATGAACGGGTTGCCAATGAGATCAAGCAGGAGTTTACCGGCGCTCGGGGCCTGCCCGCCGACGAAACGGGAAAGGGCAAAAACGCAGGCAAGGTTAACGAGCGGGTTGACCACCACAAACGCAACGGCAATCAGCGAGATGCCGTCGGGACCAAGGAGTTTGCCGGCAATGGCCAGCGCCACAAAGCTGTTCCAGCGCACGGCGCCCTGAAACACCGAGGTGAATCGCGCCCCCTCGATGCCGAGGACAGAGTGCAGAACCGGTCTTAAGGCCAGCAGAACTCCGGCCATGACCAGAATGGACAGGACAAGCACGACGCTCATGTGGACAGTGGGCAGGGTTTTGAAGTCGGTCTGCGCCACCGTGGAGATGATCATTGCCGGAAACAGCAGAAAATAGGCGATTCGTTCGACGCCGCGCCACTGCTCGCCGGTGATGATGCCCAGGCGCGCCACGACATGACCGGCGGCAATGATCAGGAGAACGGGCAAAAGGGCGTCGAGGATTGCGCTCATAGGGAGGGCTTTCGGGGCTTTGGCCGCTTGTTTGAGGACGGTGGCGACGCTATGCGGATGGGCACTTGTAAAAACTTCAGGTCTGGCGCTATTGGCGGCGTTGCCGGTGTCTTTTTAAGAGACTCATGGCCATATCGAGTTAAATTGACGTCTTAAAAACCCCGTCTCCTCATACCGCGTCCAAAGTTGAGGTTTTTAAAGATGTCCAGAGGGGACGGATGATCGGCCCCCTCCCCCCGCGAGGTGAGGATCGGGAGCTCTTCATATGGCCGAAATGGCGTTGCGACCGTCGCACTGAACCGAGGCGGCGAGCCTACAGGAAATGTCCATTATTTTCAAGCCGTTCGCGACAAAGTCGCCTGGGGTCGATGGCGCGTCAGTCTTATGGACGCCGAAACGGCTTACGATTTGGGCCTTCGGTCGAACCGCTCGATCGGTGGGGTTCCATCGACCATCGCGCGTGTCCTTCATCTCCTTGCCGCTTCCGGCGCCATTGCGATCATATGAAGAGCTCGCGACCCTTTTTCCGTATTTCTCGGAAGGGACCGCCCCCGCCCGCCTTGGGCAAACCCATGCAACGGCTTTGTTGCCCGCCTCGATTGAGCGCATGGGGATGCAAGCCGCTGAACGAAGCATCCCGCAGGGGCCCCCGCGCCCGACCCCGCAATCCAGCGGAGACATGGCGCTTGCGGCTGCGACCAGAAGTTATCCGTTTTGGTCAAGGCGTGGTTTCCGTCCATTTCCGGTCGTCTCGGATCAGGGCGTTGGCGAGGATCAGGAGCTTGCGCATAACGGCAGTGATCGCGACCTTGGCGGGTTTTCCGGCGTTGCAGAGCGCCTGGTAGGTCTGGCCGAGCTGCGCGTTGTGGCGGACGGCGACGAGCGCCGGCATGGAGAGCGCTCGGCGCAATCCGCGGCGCCCGCCGCCGATCCGCGACTGGCCCTTCCACTTGCCCGACTCGCGGGTGATCGGAGCGAGCCCGGCGAGGCTGGCCGCTTCCTTGCCATCCATCGTGCCCAGCTCCGGCATCTCCACGATCATAGCAATCGCTGCAACGGGACCGATACCGGGAATGGACAGCAGGATCCCGAAGCGATGGGCGAGTCCCGGCTCCTCCGCGACAAGGCGGTGAAGCTCGGCGTCGATCTGCTCGATCTGCCTGTCGACCTGCCTGAGGCGTGCGCGCAGCTGCGACAGGACGACCTTGTTGCGCGCAGCCCGCAGGCGATTCCGGCAGGCCGTGCGGTCCTTGATCAGGGCGAGGCGGGCGATGTGCAACTCCCTGATTCCGTGCATGCTGTCGCTGCGAACCGGTGTGGCCTCGAGGTCGAGCACCGCGCCGATCCGCGCCAGCATGGCGGCATCGACGCGATCGGTCTTGGCGCCGTAGCCGGCAGCCTGCGCGAACCGGCGCGCGCGGCCGGGGTTGACCTTGACCAGCGCATGGCCTGCGACATCCAGCACGCCCTCCATGTCGCGGTGATAGCGCCCCGTCGCCTCGTAGACGATGCGGACGGGCGTCTTGCCGATCCAGCGGCGCAGGGCTGCGAGGCCCGCCTTGTCGTTGCCGAACCGGGCATGCCTGCCGTCGGACTGGCGATGGATGTCGAGCGTGTCTTTGGACATGTCGATCCCGATGGCCTCAAACATTGCCTTTCGTCTCCTGTGCTTGTCGTACGGGGCAATGCATGCCGCATCCCCCACCTATCCGTTCAGGACATGCGAAAGGCGGGGGCGATCCAACTTCTGACCGGTCCTGGGAACCACCATCCTTTCGACCCGTCCCCCGCCGCTCTCCGGCATGTGTGAGGTGCTGGAGAGCGGCTCCCGTATCGCACAGGAGCCGGGGATATTCTTAAGACAACCATTCGCTTCCAGCCTTGGCGGCTTAACGCCGGCGAAATACGCCAACCGGTCGAAAAAGGACCGCAAGCGCACCATGAGGCGCCCTGAAAACGAGGAGTCCAAGAAGAGCAGGTCAAGCCAGGTCCCGCCGGACGCGACCATCACCCGGTCTCGGGAATTTCAACGAACTCGATGTTTTCGCGAATATCCCTGACCCTTCTGAATACGCCGATCCCGGCGCTCGATCCCAACATATTGGTATTGCCTTCCACCGTTAGAATCCGGTCTTGATACGCCGCGGTCACTATCCCGGTATGATGGGCTTCGTTATTGGAGAATATGACCATGAAAAAGTCTCCGGGCTTCGGGCTGTATTTCTCGCCTTTTATATCCTCCAACGTCTTTAATGTCCCACGGTCTCGCGCATCTTGACGAACCTGCTCCACGGTAAAGGACGGCTTCATGAATTGCGTGAATTGTAAACCGAGATCGAAGGCCGCGCTGTCGAAAGCAGTTTGAGCAAACCCCATGCACCAGGCCCATGGCTGTCCCGAATGTCCGTCCATAAAGCTTCTGACCCATGGGCCTTGGTTATTCGGTATCTCGTAAGGTCGCCAAGAGTCGAATTGCAGCGCGTATGCCGATACCCGCCTGGCCAGCTTGTCGCCGAACTGCGGATAACAGCCAGCCTCAAAGGCGCGGCGCATCGGCTGCGTCATATTATTCCACAAAACGGTCAGCGACTCCTTCAGCCTTCCCAAATCAGCGCTTTCGATGGCGATTTCACCATTGGCGAATCTAAGCCCCATTTCGCCGAAATCGCTACCCGGGTGAGGCTCTCCCTTCCGCCAAAAAGTCAGAAAGGCTTCGGCCGCCCTGCAGGTTCTGCGGCCAAACACTTTGGGTTGAAACGCCACGCGAGCATATGTCTTGTCTTCATCGGGAACAATGAACTCTCCCGAATAAACGATCCATAGCTCCAGCCACTCGGTGACGGTGTTCACAAAACGCTTTTCAAAGGCGTCGTCGGCGCCGATCAAAAGCCTGTCGAAATCGAAAATCAGCTCGTCTTGAAACGCGGTTTTCAAACGCATCGTCATGACCTCTCTGGTTGGGCGCTTGTAAAACAAGCGTGGGAGACACTCACATCGACGATCGAGCCGGCGGCTCGATCCGGGCCGGTGCGACGATCGGCCGTCGTAAACGTCACGGGATCGAAACCTGACCACGCGCCATAAACGAAACGGTATCGCCCACCATAGCCCCCGCGGGCGACAGGGGGATAAGTCGGCTCTGTCCGCGCGGGCGCTCGCCGCGTTCAATATTTCCGGGATCGACACAGGGCCGGCGTTCCCGCGGCCGGCGAGGGATGGGCGTTCACCTCGGGCCAGGTCGAAAATTCCGGTTCCGGAACCGGGCGGCGGCATAGGGCATGAGGGGGGATCTCCGTCACTCTGCGCGCGGCGAGCGCGGCGACGAGTTCGGCGGGTGGCGGCGGATTGTCAGGCCGGGATGGCCGTGACCGAAGGCGTAGATGACATCCATGTGCTCGCGGCGAGCGGGCGATGACCGCCAGGCCGTCCGGCAGCGACGGTCGGAAGCCCAGCCATCGGGTTCCGCCTTCTCTCTGCAGTCCGGGCAGGAAATCCGCGGCTTTGTTCAGAAGAATTCGCCCGCGCCGATCATCGGGCGGCAACTTCAGCCCGCCAAGCTCAACTGTGCCGCCGACCCGGACGCCGTCGCCGATTCTGGAGACAACGAAACCATGGCCGCCCGAAGGTAAGATGGGTTCCGACATCAATGCCGCCCAAGGGAAGCGTGGTCGTGTAGCCGCGCTCGGTCTCAAGGGGAATCCTCTCGCCAGGCGCGCAGGCCGGATGCCGCGACCAGGCTCCGGCGGCGACACCGACTCGCGACACCATCGCCGATTGTTGGGAACAAAGCCCGAAAAGCGAGACCGTTATCGACATGATCGCCTGAAACGATGGGGGCGGGGGCCATTTTCACCTTCCCTCGCGCGCGCTCGAAGGTCACCTTAAACCCGATCCGCCTTTTCGCCGCCGATTCCGGTCACCATGATGAAGCCGCCTCTCCTGTCCACGCCCCAGGGACCGTCAACAGTTGAGGCTAGGGCGCGCCCGCGCCGCGACGGAAGCCTTGAAGCGGTCCGGCCGACTCGGCCTGCCAGACGCGCAGCAGCCACGGCGCGATTTTCAGCGCATAGGCCGGGCGGATCGACAGAGGTCCGAGCGGATCGAACAGCCATTTCAGTGCCTTACATATAACCCCCGGAGCGGCCAGAGGTTCAATGTCGCCATAGGCGAATGCGGCCGGCATTGGCGCGCGAAGCTTCAGCCGCGACGCCGCCCGGAAGCTCACATTCGATTCCGTGCTCGCGACGCAGATTCCATGAGGGCAAGCCGGCCCGGTCTTCACGCTCGCCTTCAAGAAGCCGAAGCTGGCCTTCGCGGCGCCCCACCCTCTCGCCTGCGACCGAGACGATCGGCCGTTCCGGAGCGGGGCGCGCCCGCGCCATCACCATGCCCGCGCCGGCGACACCGACTCGCGACGCCATCGCCGATTGTTGGGAACAAAGCCCGAAAAGCGAGGCCGTTATCGACATGATCGCCTGAAACGATGGGGGCGGGGGCCATTTTCACCTTCCCTCGCGCGCGCTCGAAGGTCACCTTAAACCTCGCTTCAGGTCCTGCAAATCATGATGGTTGTCCCCCTCCCCCGATTTGGCAAGCGACGCCGAACCGTGCCGCACATGTGTCCCGATTTGCGACATGTTCGTCCGAATGTGCCGCACATGTGTTCGGGCATAGTTGCTTCCCCTTCCCCCGATTTGGCAAGCGACGCCGAACCGTGCCGCACATGTGTCCCGATTTGCGACATGTTCGTTCGAATGTACCGCACATGTGTTCGGGCATATCGGTCTTAAGACGACACATCCGTTGCAATGCGGCGTCAAGGGCTTAATGCCGCTTTTACAGTGGTGGATTGGCGAGGGGACACCGAAAGCCCAAGACCTCACGGGCCGATCCCATGCTTGAACGGGTCGCGCGGGTCGAACATCAGCTCAGACCGCGCGATCACGGGGGCCTGACCGGTGATCGGCGGCAATCACCCCGCCGGTCGGCCCCTTGCGATAGGACAGACGATAGCGACCGCCGATCACGCTTTCCCACACAATCTCCTCGCCCTTGCCGAGCCCGCCATCGGCGGCGAGACAGACGAACCGGGTGGAACTGCCGGCGCCGCGGAGTGAACAATCATAGGCGTTGTCCGGACACAGGACAAAGTTGCGGCCATGCGCCCCGTCGCCGGCCGCGGGCCCGCAGAAGATCACGTGGTCGATCGGTGCTCCGTCATCGCCGGTTATGCCGTCGGCTTCGAGCCTTTCGCGCACCGCGACGGTCGCGTCGGTCAACCGCCGCAGATTGTCCGGCGTCACCGCGATCGGAGTTGGCTCGACAATAAAAAACCAGTTGCCGCCATAAGCGACATCGCCGAAAATCGTTCCCAGGCCCTCGATCTCAATCGGGACAGCCTGTGGCGCGCGATAGCTTTCGACATTGGCCATGGTCATTGTATTGGCGTCTCTCACCTCGATGTTCACCACGCTGGCCGGGGTTTCGATTCTGTGGTCGCCAAGGCCGATACGACCGGTATGCATGAGCGTTGCCGCCAGCCCGATGGTGCCCGACCCGCACATGCCAAGTACTTTTTCGGCATTGAAATAGATTGCGCCAGCGGTACAATCCGGGTCGGTCGGCTCGACCAAAAGAGCGCCCACCATGGCCACGCGGTTCGAGCATGATGGAGCGACAAAAATCGCGATATCCGCTGGCAAGCCTTGCGGCGCGTTCCGCCAACGGCCCCGATCCGAGATCGGGCGTGCCACCGAGGATCGCCCGCGTCGGTTCCTCACCGGTGTGGCTGTCGATCATAGGCATTCGGCAATGACCCCGCCCTGTCCGGACCAGTTGGCGAACCCGGCGCGGAACCGGCGGTATCGCGCTTCGCAATATCCGGCCCGAGCCGGGGACAACTCATCCGTTTCATTGAGATTCGCGCGATATTCATCCTCACCATTCAGGACCATCATAGGCTTGAAAGACACAACGAGATCGACGCCTTCATCGAAGCCGGCCAGCACGGAGAACGCCTCGGCAAGCTCGCGCGCGCGGATCGGCCTCGGGATCGCCCTTGGCGGCCTTGCGCGACAGGGCAACCCGAAGCAGAACCTCGTTGGGAACCCCGTGCCGATGCCGGTGATCGTCCCTGAAGCGCCGGATTTGACGACGCCGTCATACACTTCGGTGTCAACGCCGACCATCACGATCACATTATCATTTTGCGAGGTGATGTGTTCCGCGGCGTAACGCAAATCCTTTCTTGAACCGAATTCCTTGAAGCCGACGAGATTCGCGTGCCCGGCGCGCCGGGCAAGGAACAGATCCGCCTTGGTCGAATAGCCAGAATAGGGGCTGGTGTAGATAATCGCCGGCACATCGGGCGCGGCGTCCAGAATAGCTTTAAAGTGGTTGCGCTGCGCGGGCGGGGAGGTCCCGCGGGAGAGAACGCGCGGGATCACCATGAGACCGGCCGCGCCGATCTTGTGGGCATGGGTGGCAACGGCGATGGCGGATTGGGTGTTGATGGCGCCGGCGCCGACAATGAATGACGAGCACACCTGCCTCAACGAGACGTTGTTTGTGCCTTCCATGCGCTGTTGGTCGCTCAAAAGCGGCCACTGTCCGCAGGAGCCGCAATAGACCATGGCGGACATTCCAGCGGCGATCAGTTCCTTACCCTTGTGAACAAGAGCATCGAAATCGGGCTTTCATTCGGCTGTGCAGGGCCTGAGCAGAACGGGCACGGTCCCCTCGAATACAGTCTTCGACATGAAAAACTCCATTTAAGAGGCGATTCGCCCGAACAGACTTGACCCGAAGCGGCCGCGTCAGAACCGTTCATACGGGGCCATAACTGTAAGATATGTCCGAAATACGCTACGGGAAAATTCGCGGCATTCATAGCACGGTTTTCAAGCGCAGCCCCTCTTTTCAAATTCACGACGGTCCCAGACCCCGTTCAGCCGATCCTGTTCTGGAAACCAGCCCGGTCGGTCATGGCGAGGATAAGAGGAAACAGGCGAAAGAGCGTTTGATGAGAGCCTTACAGGTTGCCGCGGCCTCAGCTTTGTCAAACCCCGCAATCTGAACGCGGTAAAGCATCGTAGCGCCGCGCATGGCAGCCACCACAAGGGCAGTTTTTCCGCCGAGGTTGGGCAGACCCGCGGCCATCACCTTGTGCAGATGGTTTTGCGCATTGTCGCGTGATGCAAATGCCCCGACCTGAATACGCCGGTTTTCCCCGGTTATCGCGCCGTCGCCCAGGGGCGCATCAAGAGCGTCTTCATCAATATCACCCTGGGCGACAGAGGCCCATTGCGCAAGAATTTGGCGACTCTCCTGAGGGATGACCGCATCATTACCCCCCTGCCCCACGGCAGCCATGACCGGTTTCGACAGCGGCTTTGGCGTAGTGAAAGCTTGTTGCATGTTGCGAAAAGCCATCCGGACACTTCTCTCCTTATAATGCGGCGGGGCGCCGGCCATTTGCGCGATGTGAAGCGATTTGCGCGCCGGAACCCTGGACAGGGTCCGGTCCAGCATCGACGCCATGTATCGATCGCGCGACGCCACACTGCGCCCTCCCATCACGACGCCGACAAGATGCCTACCCCCGCGCCTGAGCGACGTCAGAAGATTATAGCCCGAAGCATGAACATAGCCGGTCTTGAGGCCATCGACTCCCTTGTAGCGCCCGAGAAGATGATTGTGATTGCGGTGGCTACGCCCCCGATAGGTAAAGCGCGCGAGACTGAAATAGCGGTAAAATTGCGGGAAGTCGCGTTGCACATGCAAGGCCAGTGTCGCCATGTCGCGCGCCGTCGTCACCTGTTTTTTACTGTAGAGACCCGAGGCATTGCAAAAATGCGTGCTGGTCATGGCCAGCGCCAGCGCCGTTTTATTCATCCGCCTCACAAAGGCCGCCTCGCTGCCCAAAACAGCCTCGGCAATGGCGACGGCTATGTCATTTGCCGAGACCACCGTTAATGCCCGAATCGCGTTATCGACCGAAATTGTTTGCCCAGCCTTCAAACCGAGTTTCGAGGGCGGCATGGAGGCGGCATGTTTGCTCATGGCGATGGTGGTGTTTTTGGTGAGACGACCAGCCTGCAATTCCTGAAAAAGAATATAGAGCGTCATGACTTTGGTCAGCGATGCCGGATAACGATGTGAGTCGGCATGTCGCGAGAACAGCACCTTGCCACTATGGGCGTCTATGGCGATGGCGGCGAATTTCGCATTGGCCGCCGCTCGTGCGGGGGCGACGTCTAACCCGATCGACCATAGCAATGAAACAACCACGACAAGAAAGCCATGCCGCACCAGCGCCCGTCGAGAGTTTCTATGATCTCCAGGGGATTCGACATATTTTGATTCGGTAACCATTCCTGCGTGGTAACGACACAATCTTGCCAAAGGGTAAAACTTGCCAAAGCGAGAGCAGCTAACCGAAGCATGGACCGGTCAGCTCATTATGTTTCTTGCAAAGTAATCTTATCAACCCTATGATAAAAATGGATTTTATGGCTTTATATCATAGAGTCTACACGGCTATGGTTTCTCGTGAAAACCCGCTCGAAGCTCTTGAGGGGGCCACCTCAGCCCTCCCCGATCTCACTTCCACCCTCACCCCGATCGCCATCATCACCCTCATCGACCACCCCTTCGCCAAGATGGGCAACACAGGCGACATGCTCGCCATCAGCCGTGTCAAAAATGGTGACGCCCTGAGTGGCGCGACCGACAATGCGAATCTCGTTGACCGGACAGCGAATCAGCTGCCCGCCATCGCTCACCAGCATAATCTGGTCGCAATCCTCCACCGGAAAAGAAGCGACAATGTGGCCGTTACGCTGGTTGGCGACCATGGCGGTGATCCCTTTTCCACCACGTTTCGTAACCCGGTATTCATAAGCCGAGCTGCGCTTGCCATATCCGGTCTGCGAAACCGACAATATAAATTGCTCTCTGGCCGACAGCTTCGCATAGCAGGATTCGGAAATCGTTATTTCTTCGTGGGGTGTTTTCTCTTCTTCATCTTTTGTTTCATTTCGTATGGACCGATCGTCGACTTCTTCATTCATGGCGCGACGCAGTTTCAGATAGGCTCTCGCCTCCGCCGGCCGGATGGCGACATGATCGAGAACGCTCATGGAGATCACTCTGTCATTGCCCAGCGCATCGTCGCCGCCGAGCCGGATACCGCGCACTCCGGTCGAATTGCGGCCGACGAAAACCCGCACGTCACCGACCTCAAAGCGAATACAGCGACCATTCGCCGTGGTCAGCAGAATATCCTCCTCAGGCCTGCAAATGCACACGCCGATCAGCTCGTCACCCGAAGCGAGTTTCATCGCAATCTTGCCGCCACGGTTGATATTGACGAAATCGGCAAGCACATTGCGCCGCACCGTACCGGAACGGGTCGCGAACATGAGCTGAAGCCGGCTCCGGTCCCTTTCATCGTCCGGCATGGGCAGAATCGTCGTAATGGTTTCGTCCGAATCGAGTGGAATCAGGTTGATCAGGGCCTTGCCGCGAGCCTGCGGCGCGGCCATCGGCAAGCGCCACACTTTGAGGCGATAGACCATGCCTTTGGAGGAAAAAAACAGAACCGGAGTATGCGTGGAGGCGACGAAAATCTGCGAGACGAAATCCTCCTCGCGCGTGCTCATGCCCGAACGTCCCTTGCCGCCGCGGCGTTGGGCGCGGTAGGTCGAAAGGGCTACGCGCTTGATGTAGCCTTTGTGGGAGACGGTAACGACCATGTCCTCGCGCTGAATAAGGTCTTCGGCGTCGACCTCGTAATCGGCGTCGATAATCTCGGTGCGTCGCGCTTCGCCATACTGCGCCTTCATCTCCGCCAATTCCTGGCGTAGAATGGCCAAGAGCCGCTGGCGCGAGGCCAATATCTCCAGATAATCGCCGATCCTCGCGCCAATATCGGTCAATTCGTCGCCGACTTCATCGCGCCCGAGCGCGGTCAGACGTTGCAAGCGGAGATCGAGAATGGCGCGGGCCTGTTCCTGAGATAACCGGCAGGTCCCATTACCGGCAATGCTGTGACGGGGATCGGCGATGAGCCTGACAAGCCCAACCATGTCACGCGCCGGCCAATCGCGCGCCATCAACTGCGAGCGCGCCGTGGCCGGATCCGGCGCGACGCGAATGAGGCGGATAACCTCGTCGATATTGGCCACCGCAATGGCGAGCCCGACCAGAATATGCGCCCTGTCGCGAGCCTTGGCCAAAAAATGTTTGGTGCGGCGCGTCACCACCTCTTCGCGAAACGCCACAAAGGCCCGCAAGAGGTCGGCCAATGTCATCAATTCCGGCCGGCCGCCGGTCAGCGCGACGATATTGCACCCGAAGCTGGCCTGCAATTCGGAAAAACGATAAAGCTGGTTCAAGACCACTTCAGCCATGGCGTCGCGCTTCAATTCGATGACGACACGCATGCCATGACGGTCGGATTCATCGCGAATATCCGATATGCCGTCTACTTTTTTATCGCGCACCAGTTCGGCGATTTTCGCGATCAAGGTCGCCTTGTTGACCTGATAGGGCAGCTCGGTGACAATCAGCGCTTCGCGATCCTTGCGTATGGTCTGCGTCTCTACTCGCGCCCGCATCATCACCGAACCGCGTCCGGTCCGATAGGCCGAGCAGATGCCGGAGCGACCAAGAATAAGCCCGCCGGTCGGAAAATCCGGCCCTGAAACGATCTCCATGAGCGCGTCGATGGCGATGGACGGGTTATCGATCAGCGCAATACAAGCCTCGACGATTTCACCCAGATTATGCGGGGGAATATTGGTCGCCATGCCGACCGCAATTCCGCTCGCCCCATTAACAAGCAAATTGGGCAAACGTGCCGGCAGCACCGCGGGTTCGCGTTCGGAATTGTCGTAATTATCCTGAAAATCGACCGTATCGCAATCGAGGTCCTGCAAAATCGCCTGGGCGGGTCTGGCCATTCTGACCTCGGTGTAGCGCATGGCCGCCGGCGGATCGCCATCGACCGAGCCGAAATTGCCCTGCCCGTCCACCAGAGGCAAACGCATGGAAAAATCCTGAGCCATGCGTACAAGGGCGTCATAAACCGCCTGATCGCCATGAGGGTGATATTTACCGATCACATCGCCGACGACGCGCGCGGCTTTGCGATGCGCCTTGTTCCACTCATAGCCCTGCTCATGCATGGAGAACAAAATGCGCCGATGCACCGGCTTCAGCCCGTCGCGCACATCCGGCAGCGCCCGCCGCACGATTACGCTCATGGCATAATCGAGATAGGACCGCTTCATCTCCTCTTCGATGGCTATTTCGCGAATATCTCCGCCCACAGGCGGGCTATCGTCGCGATCGCTCTCCACTCTCCTTGCCTTTCAAATCGTTGGAATCGTCTTTTGTCTATCGGCAATGTCGGAAACATCGCTTGCGAATGGCTTCACCGCGCCCGCGCCTCAATCCCATGTCAACGCGCCGCCATTTTGATATTCGGTGACCCGGGTCTCAAAAAAATTCTTCTCCTTTTTGAGATCCATCGCTTCCGACATCCAGGGAAACGGATTTTCGACCCGCGCAAAGACCGGCGACAGCCCCAGCTGCGCCGAACGCCGATTGGCGATGAAATGCATATATTGCTCACACAGAGCCGGGTTCAGCCCGAGCATGCCTTGCCCCATGGTGTCATGGGCATAAGCCACTTCCAATTCCGTGGCCTCCCGCAGCATCGTGCGCACCTCGCCTTGGAACCGATCCGTCCACAATCCGGGGTTTTCCAGCTTGATCTGGTTAATCATGTCAATCCCGAAATTGAGATGGAGACTCTCATCGCGTAAGATATACTGATATTGCTCGGCGATTCCCACCATCTTGTTGCGCCGGCCAAGCGAGAGAATCTGGGCGAATCCGGTGTAAAACCACATCCCCTCGAACACGACATAAAACGCCACGAGATCGCGCAGGAAATCACGGTCGCGCTCTGGGGCGCCGGTCGAAAAAGTCGGATCATCAAGATGGCGCGTATGCTCAAGCGCCCAGGCGGCCTTGTCGGTGATCGAAGGTATCTCGCGATACATATTGAACAATTCGCCCTCATCAAGCCCCAGACTCTCCACGATATACTGGAAAGTATGGGTATGCACCGCTTCCTCGAAAGCCTGACGCAACAAATATTGCCGGCATTCCGGATTGGTGATGTGGCGATAGATCGCCAGAACGATATTATTGGCAACTAAGCTTTCGGACGCGGCAAAGAAACCAAGATTGCGTTTCAGCATCAACCGTTCGGCCGGCGTCAAACCGTTACGCGACTGCATGCAGGCGATATCGGCCTGCATCGAGACTTCCGTGGGCATCCAGTGATTATTGCATCCGGCGAGATATTTCTCCCAGGCCCAACCGTATTTCAGCGGCAGAAGCTGGTTGATATCGGCTCTGGCATTAATCATCACCTTGTCGGAGACGCTGACCCGCCCACCCTCGCGGTCAATGGCGCCAAGACCCGTGGTATTGGCGGGCCGTTCATCGTGAATTGGCGAGACGGCCACACCGGGTTGGGCGGTTGCGGTTTGGACGATCTTATGCCCAGTCTTATGTTCGCTCCGGTCAAGCATTGTTCTTTAAATCCCTCCTGTTCGATACATGGATCATTGGCAGGCTTCGCATTCGGGATCGTCGATCGCACAAGCCGGCAAATGTTGCGGCTGCGTCGGGGAAGCGACTGCATTGAGCTTCCCATCCACACCCTCAAGCGTTGATTTTTCGACCTGAGTTGCGGCTCTTGAGCGCAAATAATAGGTGGTTTTCAACCCGCGCAGCCATGCCAGACGATAGAGCTCATCGAGTTTCTTGCCCGAAGGCTCGGCAATATAGAGATTAAGCGATTGCGCCTGATCGATCCATTTCTGGCGTCTGGCCCCGGCTTCGATCAGCCATGACGGCTCTATTTCAAACGCCGTTGCGTAACGCTCTTTAAGCTCATCGGGAATCCGACCGATCGGCGCCAGGCTACCATCGTAATATTTAAGATCGGAGATCATCACCTCATCCCACAGGCCACGGGCTTTAAGGTCGCGCACCAGCGCCGCATTGACCACGGTGAAATCGCCCGACATATTTGACTTGACGAACAGATTGCTCATCATCGGTTCGATCCCCTGGCTGACGCCGCAAATATTGGAGATCGTGGCCGTCGGGGCAATGGCCATGGTATTCGAGTTACGCATGCCGGTCGTTTTCACTCGCTTGCGTAACTGATCCCAGTCAAACCGGCTGCTGCGGTCAACATCGAATTCACCACGGGCTTTGGCCAGAAGGTCGAGCGAATCGATGGGCAGCACACCTTGCTGCCACAAGGATCCCTTGAAACTGGCGTAAGCCCCGCGCTCGGCGGCAAGATCGACCGAGGCCGAAATGGCATGCCAGGCAACCGCTTCGGTGCTTTCATCGGCGAAGGCGACCGCCTCCGCGCCGGCATAGGGGATATTTTGCGCTTGCAACGCGTCATGAAACCCCATGATTCCGAGGCCGACCGGACGATGGCGTAAATTGGAACGACGCGCCTCGGGGATCGTGTAGAAATTGACGTCGATCACATTGTCGAGCATCCGCATCGCGGTTTTCACCGTTTCGCTTAGTTTTTCATGATCGAGACCATTGGGCGTGACGTGGGCGGCCAGATTGACCGAACCCAGATTGCACACCGCGACTTCATCGGCGGAGGTATTGAGCGTGATTTCGGTGCATAAATTCGACGAATGCACCACTCCGCAATGATTCTGCGGCGAGCGGATATTACAAGGGTCCTTGAACGTCAGCCAAGGGTGGCCGGTTTCAAATAGCATGGTCAGCATACGCCGCCACAGATCGGTGCTGCGAATACGTTTAAAATTCTTGATCTCGCCGCGTTCGGCTCTGCGCTCGGCTGCTTCATAGGCAGTCTTGAAGGCCGGACCATAGAGGTCGTGCAATTGCGGTACTTCATCGGGGGAAAACAACGTCCAGTGGGCATTGTCCCGCAGACGCTCCATGAACAGATCCGGCACCCAGTTCGCCGTATTCATATCATGGGTCCGGCGACGGTCATCGCCGGTGTTTTTGCGCAATTCGAGGAATTCCTCGATGTCGATATGCCAGCTTTCCAGATAGGCGCACACCGCCCCTTTGCGCTTGCCACCCTGATTGACGGCGATTGCGGTGTCATTGGCCACTTTCAAAAACGGCACCACGCCCTGGCTTTCGCCGTTGGTCCCCTTGATACGCGCCCCCAGACCGCGCACATTGGTCCAGTCATTACCCAAACCGCCGGAATATTTGGCCAGAAGGGCATTGTCCCGGATCGATTTGAAAATATTGTTCAAATCGTCCTGGACCGTGGTGAGAAAACATGATGAGAGTTGAGGATGGCAAGTTCCGGCATTGAACAACGTCGGGGTCGAAGCCATGAAGGAAAATGTCGAAAGCTGATCGTAAAACAAGATGGCCTTGTCCTCACGGTCGATTTCGCGCAGGCTGAGGCCCATGGCAATGCGCATGAAGAATGCCTGCGGCAGCTCGAAACGCCGCCCCCCGACATGCAGAAAATAGCGATCGACAAGCGTTTGCAGGCCGAGATAGGCAATATCGAGATCGCGCTCGGGCTTGAGGGCGTGGCCGAGTTTCTCAAGGTCGAATCGCGCCAGTTCGGGATCGATCAGTTCAGCCTCGATCCCGCAACCGATCGCATCGGCGAAATAGGCCGGATAGCGCGAGCGCATTTCCCCCCAGGTGGCCTGATCCTCGCGCCCCGAGAGGAGGCTTAAGGCTTCTCCGCGCAGTTTGTCGAGCAGCAAACGCGCGCTGACGAAAGCATAGGCCGGTTCGCGCTCGATGAAGGTCCGCGCCGCCATGATCGGGACCAGGCCGAGCTCCTGCGCCGTCATACCATTATAAAGATTGCGCTTGGTCTCAAGGATAACCGCCTGCGAATCGACCCCGTCAAGCCCGTCGCAAGCCTCACCGATAATGGTGTCAAGGCGATCGAGATCGAGAGGTGTCAGCCGCCCATCCCCATGTTGGATATTCAACGCCGGGGGACTTTTCAGTTTTTTGCGCCCGGCCGCCTCCAGACGTTGGCGAGCGCGCTCCTCGCGATAAAGGACATAGGCGCGGGCCACTTTATGGTGCTCGTTGCGCATGCAGGCCAATTCGACCTGATCTTGAATATCCTCGATATGCAAAGGCCGGCCGGGGGCCGCCCGTCGTAAAAGAGCGTCCACCACCTGATTGGTCAGGGTTTCGACGATGTCATGGACCCGCGCCGACCCGGATGCGGTCTCTCCCTCCACCGCCAGAAAAGCGCGGGTTAGCGCTTGTGCAATCTTGGCCGCATCGAAATCGGTCACCGACCCGTTGCGGCGAATCACCCGGCAAGACCGACCGCCGGACAAGGTGGCCCCGGCCGGCGATCCGACCACATCGGAATCCTTGCTGGAGGGTTCGGTTTTTAAGGCAACAGACATTTTTAATCCCAAAATTTGGTGGCAGCGGCAAAGACCATCGACACAAGGCTATGCCCCCTCAAACGACAAACGCCCTCTTAGAACGCTTCAAAACCTGAGGGGCGACGTAACGCGGCATTAAGGCTCGCGCCCGTTCGAAGCGATACGATTCCTCAAGAATCCAAGACACTTTCACAAGCTCCGAATCACTCGCATCCAAGTCTTTCCAGCCTCATATCACAGCCCCACGGACAAACCAGATCAGGCGCGGTATCCCGATAAACACAACCTTAAGTTTTGGAAATTGCCAGCGCTCCAAACCCGCTTCGCAATTTCTCGCCGCAACCCATTTTAGCCAACGCCTTTGCATTTCACAGGGCATCACTCCGTTTCAGGAGGCTTCACTACATATAGAGGCAACCACCGATTTTTTGTCAATATTTATTTCACAAGGCGAGAATTCAGCCCCTTTCAGGCAACCAAATCCGCGCTTCCCGATGGTTTGTCATCCTGTGTCGGGAGCAAACGATTCCATCTCCGGCATCTGGTCGATTTGCGCTCCCTACAACTTTTAAGAGCATTGCGCGGATACCTTAAGCCCCTTGCGGAAAAAGACGGGCCATGGCCATAAAATTGATGTTTTTGGTGCTAAAAATCCTATCCCCAATAGGGAATTAGAAGGCTTCCTTAAAAAGGAACTTCATCATCGAACTCTTCGGAGAAATTCGGCGATCGGTCCTGATTCGGGTCGGAAGGGGACGGCTGGACCGCTTCACCACTTTGCCCCTGAGTGACCATGGGGCTGGCGGCGGCGCTATTCCGGCTGTCGAGCATGGTCAGGGCGCAATTATAGCCCTGCAGAACGACTTCGGTGGTGTAGCGTTCCTGTCCCGACTGATCTTCCCATTTTCGGGTTTGCAACTGGCCTTCCAGATAGAGCTTCGACCCTTTGTGGAGATACTGCTCGACGATACGGCAAAGACCCTCATTGAAAACGACCACACGGTGCCATTCGGTGCGCTCGCGGCGTTCGTTCGTCGCCTTGTCGCGCCAGCTTTCCGACGTGGCAAGACGAAAATTGACCACCGGACGGCCATCCTGAGTATTGCGCACCTCCGGATCGGCACCGAGATTGCCGACCAAAATTACCTTATTGATCGATCCAGCCATCCTATTCACCCCCTTTTCACGATCATCGAACCGGGACCAAACCCAACCAACATCCATACGCAGTGTAAACAATCTCTGTGGCCACTTCCAGGGCCGATCGATCTTTTCCACCATATGTCATGCCGGCGGCATGACTTGCTTCACGCTGCCGGTCCGGTATCGCGTTTTTTGCGTTCCCGACCGGGTTCGAGAGGTGTTAAATCGGATTTGATCCATGCGACATATTTCTTGCAAGGCCCATGCAGCATGGGCGAAACGAGCCAAAAAGTATAAAATGTCAAGGGTAACCGTGTATTTTTCGATCATACTGTCAGCGGTGCTGGCCTTGTCAAGCCTGACCGCTCCGGCCTCCGCGGACGAGTTTTACGACAGATGCATTGAGCGGTCATCGAATGAGCTATACGGAAGGTAGGCAAAGTGGGACGAATGTGGGGAGGACTGGCTGGAACGCGAGGACAACAGACTGAATGCAACGTGGACGGGTGTATTCGCACGCGCGCAGGGCGGCACAATTAAAGAGATCTGCTGGCCGAGCAGCGCCGCTGGATCGCCTATAAGGACAGCAGCCGCGGGTTTTACGCGAATGGTGACTGGGGACGTGACGGACAAGTCGCGTTTTTCGTCACCCGCCGTGCCGGCGTCATTGCCGCGCGGACGAAACGACTGCAAGCATACGGCGCATTTTTCACATCATTCACAAGGGGATAACAACATTGGGAGCGAAGCCCGTGACATGGTGGCAAGCATGGGAGCCTCTTCTTTGTCGCGCGTGGCGCGAAACTTTCCCCTCTCCTTACCTTTTTTAAGCTTGCCAGATTGGCGAAAAGCGCGCTAATGAAGAGCCAAATCGTACCTCCTCGGGCAAGGATCAAGCCATGGCTGCCGCCAGCGGGGCGGAACCGTTCCGCCCTGAAGAGTTGATAAAATATCGCCCGCGCCGGGCTGACTGGGTCTCCCACGCGATGGCGCTGCTCAAAAGCGATCTCGCCCGCGCGGCGGATACGCATCTCATCCGTCTCGACCTCAAAGGCTTTGAAAAAACGCCCATCTATCTCAAGGACGAGAGCACCCATCTGACGGGAAGCCTCAAACACAGGCTCGCACGCTCCTTGTTTTTATACAGCATCTGCAATGGTCTGATCGGACCTGACACCACCGTTGTCGAAGCGTCTTCGGGCTCCACCGCGGTGAGCGAGGCCTATTACGCCAGGCTGCTCGCTCTGCCTTATATCGCCGTCATGCCTCGCGGCACCTCCAGAGCGAAAATCGGCGCCATCGAACGATTTGGCGGGCGCTGTCACTTTGTGGACAGCGCCGATTGCGTTTATGCTGAGGCCGAAAGACTGGCGGAAAAAACCGGCGGGCACTATCTAGACCAGTTTAAAAACGCCGAATGCGCAACCGACTGGCGCGGCAACAACAACATTGCCGAGAGCATTTTTTCGCAAATGGCCGACGAGCCTCACCCAGTGCCGGAATGGATCGTCATGAGCGCCGGCACCGGTGGCACATCGGCGACGATCGGGCGATATATCCGCTATCGCGGATTTGCGACGCGACTTTGCGTCCCCGACCCGGAACACTCGGTTTTTGCCGCCGCCTGGGAAAGCGGATGTCGCGATCTGACCGGCAAAGCATCATCGCGCATCGAGGGGATCGGTCGGCCTCGGGTCGAACCGTCTTTCATCGCCGGTGTGGTCGATTCAATGATTAAAGTGCCCGATAAAGCCTCGATTGCGGCGATGCGGATTCTCTCGGACATTTTGTTTCGCAAAGTCGGCGCATCGAGCGGAACCAACTTTTTCGGCGCTTTGTGCATGGCTGCCGAAATGCGGCGGAGCGGCAGGTCCGGTTCCATCGTGACCGTCATCTGCGACAGCGGCGAGAGGTATCTCGAGACCTGTTGCAATGAGCAATGGCTTAAAGCGAACGGTCTCGACAGCTCGGGTTGGCGCGATCGGATCAAAGCATTCCTGAAGGATTGCGCCTCGTGGAACGTCCCGTCGTGATCGCCCGGGTGAGGACCGATCATGGCCGTCAAATCATTCCCCGATCCATGACTTACTCCGCAACGTCTTATCGGTCGCCCCTCGGTCACCCCCCCGATGAGGCCGGCGCGCTCGACACTCTGCAAAGCCTTATCGAACTCACGGGCTTCGCCTGTCATCGCCTGCCATTTCAGGCCCCCGGCACGCGCAGGGTTGATAATCCGTTGGCCCGGATCGGAAACGCACAAGGGGGGCCCATTTCTGCTTTGCCGACCATGTCGATGCGCCGCCGCCGGGGGATGCATCCTTGCGGACGGTTCCGCCTTTTTCCGGCGCGGTGGGCGACGGCATGGTTTACGGGCGCGGTGGATATGACGGACGGCGTGGCCGCCTCCGTCGCCGCGGCTCTCGGTTTTGTCGAAGCCCGCGGGGCGCGGTGGAATTTCCGGGATCGCTTAGTCATCACCCGCGACGAGGAAGGCCCGGCCCATCGACAGCACGCGGAAGGCGCCGGAATGGCTTAAAAAACGCGATGAAGCGCCGGATCATTGCCTTGTCGGGGAACCGACAAATCTTGAAACGCTGGGCGACGCCGTCAAGCTCGGCCGCAGCGGCGGTCTCAATGTCACCTTGACAGTAACCGGATGCCAAAGGCGCACGGTCTATCCTCACAAGGCCGATACCCCGATTATGAAGCTTGTGCTCATTCTCGACGCTCTAGAGCGGTATTTGCGTTCAAACTGAATCGCAATCACGCTCCATCTTTTTGTTTTATAAACATAATCTTGGTCGTCCTCACTTCTCCGGATCGGAGTATGCTCTGGCGAGTGAACGGCTCGATTCGGGCACTGAACATTTTGGATCCTCCACCCTTGCCATCACCTCGGTCGATGTCGCCAACGCCGCAAGCCGCGTTATTCCCGAAAAAGCCGCGACGCGTTGCAATATCCGCTTCAATAACCTGCATAGCGCCGACAGACAGAAAACAGGGGCGCGCATGCGTTGCGATGAAACAATCGCCGATATGGGCGGTCATGCCGAGCTTGCATTGTTTTCTAATACAGCGAGTTTCTTAACCGAACCCGGCCTCTTCACCGAGTTCGCGACCCATGTGGTTTGCAGTGTGACCGGACAGGCCGCTACGCCCGATACCGGCGGCGGCGCCTCCGACGCCGGTTTTATCGGAAACTATTGCCCAGTTGTCGAATTCGGCCCGGTCAACAAGACGATCCACCAGGTCGATGAGCGTATCGCGCTTGACGATCTTACCCTGTTGGTCAAAGTATATCGTAGAATTCTTGGGACGCGGCTTTGCAGCGTAAAAATTTAGAATGATTCTAAGAATCGCGTACCATGAAAGATAGCTTAAAAGATAGACAAGCTTTCACTTTATCCACATTATCTTTCATGTTATCCACAATATCGGGAAAAGTTTCAAAAAGGTTACAACTTTGTTAGAACTCTGATAGAGTTAGTTCCTAATTAGGGAAAAATAAGGAGCTTGTTACGATTGGTCTTCCAAGGCGTTCCGTCGAAACGGAGGTGCTTGCGTAAAAAATGAAAAGCTTTGGGTAAGGCCTTGCAATAACAGGCAAAATTTAACAGTTAAAGAGGTATTTAAAATGAAAAAATATGCATACGGACTGGCCTTGATTCTGGGGGTTATCGCGCCTCTCACCGTCGCGCGAGGCGCAACGCTGGATGACGTAAAAGCAAGGGGTTACGTCCTGTGCGGTACACAGGCCAGAATGCCCGGTTTCTCCCAGGTTGACGATAAGGGCAAATGGTCGGGTATGGACGTTGATGTCTGTCGCGCCGTTTCGGCGGCAATCTTCGGCGATCCAGACGAGGTTCATTATATCGATGAGACCGCCAAGGAACGCTTTACCGCCCTGCAGTCGGGCACTATCGATCTTCTGGTGCGCGATACGACATGGGCGATGCATCGCGATACCGCGCTGGGCCTCAACTTCACCGGCACCAACGTCTATGACGGTCTGGGGTTCATGATCCCCAAATCGCTGGGGTTGACCAGCATCACGCAGCTTGACGGCGCCTCGATATGCATAGAAGCCGGCACCACGCACGAAAGCGTCATAGCGGATTATTTCAGGGCCCATAAAATGGACTATGAGGCCGTCACCTACAATAGAGGTGAAGAGGCCATAAGGGCCATGGTCGATGGGCGTTGTGACACCTTTGCCTACGAGGTGGGGACCGGAGCCGCGCTCCGCATGCAATTGCCGCACCCGGAAAAATATGTTTTTCTGCCCGGACTCATTTCCAAAGAGCCGCTCGGACCAGTTGTCCGCCAAGGCGACGATCAGTGGTTCAATATCGTCAAATGGGCCTTGTTCGCCATGATCAATGCCGAAGAACTCGGCGTGACCTCGGAAAACGTAGAGCAGATGCTGTCCTCGGACAACCCCAAGATTCGTCGCTTGGTGGGCGCCGAAGGAGAGTTCGGGAGCGATCTCGGGCTTAAGAACGACTGGGCCTATAACATCATCAAATATGTCGGCAATTATGGCGAGGCGTTTGAGCGTAACATGGGGCTAAACACGCCGCTCCATCTCGAACGTGGCCTCAACCGGCTATGGACGGATGGCGGGTTGATATATGCGCCGCCCATTCGCTGATCATCAAGAAAAGTGAGCTGAAAGCCCGGGGCCCTGCCCTGGACCTTACGACAGTTGCGGGGCCGGGCTTTTCTTAGTCTCTCTTGGTACGAAATGTCCCAAAAGACGTTTGGCATGAGTTGGCGTTGCGTGTGGATGGTGTGAGCAGTGGGGGCTTCCTTATTAAAAAGCAGCCGATGGGTCTATAGCGCATGAGAGCTGTCGATCATGGGGCACACAGTGGTTGGAGCCTGGCCATATGGTATAATCCGCGCTGGCGCGCGCTTCTGTCACAGGCCATTCTTGTCATCATCGTGGTCTGGTTCGGCTATGGAATCATCTCCAATACCATCCACAACATCCAGCGGCAAAATATCGCCAGCGGTTTCGGTTTCCTAAACAGAACGGCCAGCTTCGGCGTCTCGCAAAGTCTGATCCCCTACAGTGAAGATCAAAGCTATGGCAGGGTCTTTATCGTCGGCTTGCTCAACACGGTTCTGGTTTCAGTCATAGGGATCGTTCTGGCGACATTGTTAGGTTTTGTGCTCGGTATTATGAGATTGTCAAAAAATTGGCTGATCGCCAATATTTCGGCCATTTATGTCGAAAGCTTGCGCAATATTCCGCCTCTTTTGCAGTTGCTGTTTTGGTACTTCGCCGTTCTAAGTACGTTGCCGTCACCGCGGAAGAGTCTGTCGCTATCCGATGTGTTTTTTCTCAACAATCGCGGGTTTTTTATCCCTCGTATCCTGTTTGAACCAGAATTTGAATGGGTTACGGTGTTGCTCATACTCGCTATCATCGCAACCTTTTTCTTAAGCCTGTGGGCCAAAAGGCGCCATGCCCGTACCGGTCGGAGAATACCGCTCGGGTGGTTAGGACTTGTCCTAATTGTGGGGCTGCCCACATTGGGCTTTTTCGTCTTGGGCACGCCCGCAAATCTCGACTTTCCACATCTAAAGGGCTTCACCTTCATCGGCGGGATCAAGATTATCCCTGAATGCATCGCCGTAATCTTGGCGCTTACGCTGTTTACGGCGGCTTTCATCGCCGAAATCGTGCGTTCAGGGATCATGGCGGTGAGCCAAGGGCAAAAGGAGGCCGCCGCCGCTTTAGGCTTACATCCGCGAACGATCTTAAGGCTCGTGGTCATGCCCCAGGCGATACGGGTGATCATCCCGCCTTTGACCTCCGAATATCTCAACCTCATCAAAAATTCCTCTCTTGCCGTCGCCGTCGGCTTTCCCGAACTGGTCTCGGTCTTTGCCGGCACCACGCTCAATCAGGTCGGGCAGGCGGTGGAGATCATTCTCATGACCATGGCGGTTTATCTGTCGCTGTCGATTCTGAGCTCGGTTTTGATGAACTGGTATAATGCCAGAATGGCATTGGTGGAGAGATGAAGCCATGACGGACGTATCCTCCAAGGCAGCCAAGCAGGGTGCTTTCGTCCGCGGTGAATTGCTGCCGATGGCGCCGCCGCCGCACTTCTCCGTCGGCGTTTTCGGCTGGATGCGCCGCCATCTGTTTTCTTCTCCCTTAAATGTGCTTCTTACCCTGCTTGGCGCTTATGTGATCTGGATCGTCTTCAAGGGCTTGATCGAATGGGGCTTTGTCGATGCGGTCTGGCGGGGCGCCGATCGCAATGCCTGTCTGACGAGTGTCGCCGGCCATCCGGTGGGGGCGTGCTGGGCCTTTGTGCATGCAAAATTGGGACAATTCACTTACGGCCTTTATCCGGCCTCGGAGATTTGGCGTGTCAATCTTTGCTATGTCATCGGCTTTGTCGGGCTGGTTGGGCTGATGGTCCCCTCTATACCGTTCAAGGCCGCCAACCTTGTTTTCATGTTTTGTCTTTACCCGCTTTTGGCGCTGATTCTGTTGAGCGGAGGGCATTTTTTCGCAATGAGTCCCGGCGCATGGGTAAAACTCGGCTTGAGCATGGTTTTGCTCCTGGCGGTTCTGCTGTTTTGGGCCGAACGGACGAAAAGCGTCGCTTTGGGAAGTATTGTTAGACTATGGGGGTTGTTTGCGGTAGCTCTGGCGATCCTTCTGAGTGTCCTCCAAACCGATTGGGGGCTCATGCCGGTGCGAACCGATTTATGGGGCGGCTTGACCGTGACCTTGGTCATTGCCGCAACCGGAATCGTCCTGTCGCTGCCTGTCGGCATTGTGTTGGCTTTGGGACGACGGTCGCGAATGCCGATCGTCCGCACGCTATCGGTTCTGTTTATCGAGTTCTGGCGCGGCGTTCCCTTGATCACGGTTTTGTTCATGGCCAGCGTCATGCTGCCGCTGTTCCTGCCGGAAGGGGTGGATTTCGATAAGCTCCTGAGATGCCTTGTCTGCATTGCCTTGTTTTGGGGAGCTTATATGGCCGAAGTGGTGCGCGGCGGCCTGCAGGCGTTGAATCGCGGCCAATATGAGGGCGGCCATGCCTTGGGATTTGGCTATTGGCAGCTGATGCGGCTGATTATTTTACCCCAAGCGCTGAAGGTTGTCATTCCCGGAATCACCAACACCATTGTCGCGCTGTTCAAGGATACCTCTCTGGTCACAATTGTCGGTCTGTTCGATCTTTTGGGGATTATTCAAGCCAGCTTTTCCGACCCGAAGTGGATTACACCTGCAAGCTGGGCGACCGCATATGGCTTTGCTGCGATGATTTACTGGTTGTTTTGCTTCGCCATGTCGCGCTATTCCGTGTTCATGGAACGTCGTCTGAACGTGCATAATAAATGAGAAAGGAGTAAGTGACAGCTATGCTCTCTAAAGCCAAAGTGGTGTCAAGCCTCAATGCCACGCCTTCGCCCGATGATGGCCCTGATGCCGATATGTCCAAAACCGTCATCATAGAGATGGTGAAGGTCAACAAATGGTTCGGCAATTTCCATGCGCTCCGCGATATCGACCTCACCGTTTACGAAGGTGAGCGCATCGTGATCTGTGGGCCGTCCGGCTCCGGCAAATCCACGGCTCTCCGCTGCATCAACCGGCTGGAAGAGCACCAGACCGGCCAGGTTGTCGTCGACGGGATCGAGTTGACCAATGATCTGAAAAAAATCGATGAGATTCGCCGTGAAGTCGGCATGGTCTTTCAGCAATTCAATCTTTTTCCGCACTTAACCGTTTTGGAAAACTGCACATTGGCGCCGGTCTGGGTTAGAAAAATGCCGCGCAAACAGGCTGAAGACGTGGCGATGGGTCACCTCGAACGGGTCAAGATTCCAGAACAGGCCCATAAATACCCGGGCCAGATTTCCGGTGGCCAACAGCAGCGCGTCGCCATTGCCCGCGCTCTATGCATGAATCCTCGGGTCATGTTGTTCGATGAGCCAACCTCCGCCCTTGATCCCGAAATGATTAAGGAAGTGCTCGATGTGATGGTTGATCTAGCCGAGAGAGGAATGACCATGATCTGCGTGAGCCATGAGATGGCCTTTGCCCGGCAGGTCGCGGACCGTGTCATCTTCATGGACGAAGGCCAGATTGTCGAACAGAATGAACCCAAAACATTCTTCGAATCTCCCCAGAGTGACCGGGCTAAAGAGTTCTTAAGCAAGATATTGTCTCATTAGGCATAAAGGACCTGTTCATTTGACTTGAATGGCGTTCGAGATAACGAGACATGCGAGGAAAAGCCCGCCGAGCGGGTCCATACCTCTGCTCAGGGGGTTTGACGAAGCAGGCTGACGTCATGTCGAACGATCCTTCGGATCGGGTGGATCCGCCGGATGACAGCCTCGCCAGTCTTTGAAAGATTATAGTATTCCTTGCGAACGTTCTCCTTGTCTCCGCACTCCCCCTCCGACCGTTCAAGCCAAATGAACGGATCCTTAGAGCATAATCCGATCCGGAGCGTGAGCCAAGGACGATCAAGATTATGCGGTTGTAAGGAGAGCATAATCCGATCCGGAGAGAGCCAAGGACGATCAAGATTATGCGACTAAGACAAAGAGAGCATAATCCGATCCGGAGCGAGCCAAGGACGATCAAGATTATGCTTATAAAACAAAAAGCTGGAGCGCGATCGCGATTCAATTTGAACGCAAATACCGCTCTAAACCTCAAGGCTTGCGGGGGCTTATCATAATCGTTGCCAGAGCGCTTGCGTCCGCGCATAAAGACCGTTAAACACCGCAAAGAGTAGAGAAGTGACGGGGCATGGCGCAGCCTGGTAGCGCACCTGCTTTGGGAGCAGGGGGTCGCAGGTTCGAATCCTGCTGCCCCGACCAGATGGACACCTCCGGAAATCTCAAATTTGGATGTGAGCAGCAAGGAGATGGGGTTTCGAGAAGCGGAATTAACTTAGAGCATAATCCGAGCTTGCCAAGCGTAAGCGAGGTCAGACCGAGATTATGCTTAAAAAACAAGTAAATAGAGAATTTTCTGTGATTCCATTGCCACGGAAAATGTTCTAGTGCGTTAATGAGCATCAAAGACAAAGCCCATCGACGACGAAAATAGCGCCAAAATCGAGGTTTCCGGAGGTGTTCAGATCACGTAAGCAGGAAGGCGAAGACACGGATGTCGGCGCGCATTTACAGACCGGCCAAAACGGCCATGCAATCCGGGCGGCGCAATGCCAAACGGTGGATATTCGACTATGAGCCCGAGCGATCATGCGAGGCCGATTCATTGATGGGCTGGACTGGTTCCGGCGATATGAAACAGCAAATCAGGCTCTGTTTCGACACGAGTGAAGAGGCTGTCGCTTATGCCGAACGCCATGGGATTGCCTATAGGGTGTTTGACGAACATAAGGCAGAGCGTGAGCCTAAATCTTACGCGGAAAATTTCGCCTGGGAGCGGATCGGCGGCTGGACGCACTGAGGCCGGGCTGCCAAATCGGGCTGGCCCTTATGGCGCCCAGAGCATAATCCGATCCGGAGCGAGCCAAGGACGATCAAGATTATGCGACTAAGACAAAGAGAGCATAATC
>JBAJNN010000026.1:0-26408 GCA_036881905.1 Hyphomicrobiales bacterium
CCTCTCGAACAAGGCGGGTTCCGCCGCGCGCCGTCTGACTAGAGCATAATCCGATCCGGAGAGAGCCAAGGACGATCAAGGTTATGCTTATAAAATAGAATGTTGGAGCGGTATTGCGATTCAATTTGAACGCAATCCGCTCTAGGCCCGCCAGAACCTTGCCCTTGGCAAACCGCCATTTGGGGAATTCCGCGACCGCGCTCTCATAATCGCCGCGATTGAGCTTGGCGCGCAAGGTCGAAGCAGCAAGATTGCCCGAGCCGGCATTGTAGGTGAAGGACATCAAGGCCCCGAACTGATTATCGGTGAGCGGCAGCGTGATCAGCCGATCGACCACGCGTTCGGTGCGCCCCAGCGCATTCATCAGCCAGGCCGTGGCCTCTTGGCGGGTTACGCCGGCCTGTGTCTTCATCGACCCTTGCCCCTTGCGGCGTTCGCGTCGAGCCATAGCCAACGGTCCACACCCCGGCCCGACAGCGACAGGGCTTGGGGCTAAAGCCCTCGAAACAGGTGATGAGTTCAAGGGCGGCGGCGTTGGTGTGCATGGGCGTTGTCCTTCACGGTCATGGCTCAAGCCTCCATGAATCACTGGCCTTTTCGACAAGGAATCACCCGCGGGCTTACCAAAAATCCGCTCCACGGGGCTTATTTTCGTTGCATTCTTGCAACATCCGCCCCGAAATGGCCGAAATACCCTCATGTCTGGGTTTTCCGCGCCATGGTTCTTGAGCTGAACCAGAAGGAGACTACAGCGGCGAAGATGGCTTGGGCGTCGTCATTCCAAATGCGCCCATATTGTTCGAGCGTCAGCCAGCCCAGATTGACGCAAGCGGTGAGCGCGAAGAACTCGACGAAGAACAGATAGGACAAGACCGGACGCACGGTGGCGGCGAGGTTGACTACCCATTGCCAGGCGCGGGATTGGAGTTTGCTATCGTGTTTGAGCAAAGCCTCTTCGCCGCTAATATCAGCGCCAACATGCATGGCTTCGAGCTTGGCGCCCTCAAGTTTGACCTGCGCTTCCGGTTGCGCCGCGATCATCGCTAATTCATGGGCATTGTCGCGCTTGCCCTCGAAATACCCAAGGATTTTAGGCAAGAAGGATGTGCCGAAGCCTAAAAAGACCCCAACAAGGAAAACATGTGTTTCAACCTCTTTATTGCCCCTACGGCACTCTTTTTCATCCAGATGCTGATTGTTTTTCGTCACCGGATTGACCAGTAGCGTTGAGCGCGTCGTCGAAGACTGCTAAAACGCTCTGACGAACGGCAGGAAACACGATGAAGCGCCCCTTCCCCATCACATGACAATATTGCTCCGCGACTTGCGATCATTCCTGGCCCTCAAGACCCGTTGTCGTGATCTTTGGTTCGGGAATTCGTCTGAGCGCCTTCCCAGGCGATCATCACTCTTTTGCGTTCGGGCCCCCACATATAGCCGCCGATCTCCCCGCTCTTGCGGATAACCCGGTGACAAGGAATCAAAAATGCGACGGGATTGGAACCGAGGGCGCCGCCCACTGCCCGTGAGGCGTTCGGTTGCCCAATCGCCTCGGCAATTTTTCCATAGGTCGTCAATGCGCCCATGGGGATTTTTAAGAGCGCTTCCCAAACCTTCAGTTGGAAAGGCGTGGCGCGAAGACACAATTTGATCTCGTCAAGCCGTGACCAATCTTTCCGAAAAAGGAGGCAGGCGGCCTGATGGAATCGATCCGCGCTTTGACGATAGCTTGCATTCGGGAACGCCGCACGCAGTCTTGCAAAGCCTTCGGTGCAATCGGCTGCAAAGGCCATATGACAGAGACCGCGCGAGGTGGATGCTATTATTATTGTGCCGAAGGGGCTTTGCGCGTAGCTGTAGTTAATGCTCAATTCAGCGCCGCCCATCTTGAACCGCCCCGGCGTCATGCCCTCGATCGTGACGAACAGGTCATGTAATCTGCCCGTGCCCGAGAGGCCCACATCATGGGCCACGCCCAGCAATGCTCTCTCTTTCGCGATCAGAGCCTTCTTGGCGTAATTGAGACTGACATATTGCATAAACTTTTTGGGGCTGACGCCTGCCCAGTTTGAGAATAAGCGTTGGAAATGGTAGGGGCTGAGGTGAATGGCAGCGGCGATCTCGTCAAGGGATGGATTTTCCCTGAAGTTTTCGGCAATGTACTTAATAGCACGTTCCACGCGCCCATAATCGATCAGCTGTTGCGTTTTCATGGGTCGGGTTCCCGGTTTTCCGCCGTCATGTTACTCGGCCGATATAGCCTTCTTCCTGTTTCGGCAGGTCAGTCTTGAACCTTCCGCGTCAGGTCATTGCGAACACGCCGGAAGGCAAATCCTGTTCAGGAATGTAGGTGCGTAAACGCTCTTTTTCGACCCGATTCTTGCTGACTTTATCACTTTACGATAGGTTGGCGGAAGCACGATACTTGGCCCCCGCACGGAGTGCCTGCCTCGTTGATGTCAAACGATATTTGGCAAAGAGCGTTTTGCTAAATATGATACCGGAAATGTTGGCAATGAGGTCATTGTCCGGGAAATCCGGCTTGATTTTTATAAGCGTCGGGATCAGCCATGATACTGATTGCATTGGGCAGCAACCTCAATGGGCCGTGGGGAACGCCAAAGCAGACGCTCGGCCACGCTCTGAAATCATTATGCGCTTGTGGCATAAAAGAGTCTCGATGCTCTCGTTTGTTCTATTCCAAACCTTATGGCCGCAAGCGGCAACCGCCCTTTGTCAATGCCGTGGCCAGAATCGAGACCAGGCTCGCGCCCGCGGCGCTGATGCGCCGGCTGCATGACATCGAAAAAGCCGCGGGCCGCAAGCGCCGGCAGCGTTGGGGGCCACGCCCGCTTGACATTGATCTTCTTGCCTATCATAATATCATCGTGAATTCGCCGAACATGCGGCATTGGGGCAAAGTGCGCCGGCACGCGCTGACACTCCCCCATCCGGACCTTCATCGGCGCCCTTTCGTGCTGGCGCCCTTGCGCGAGATAGAACCATTCTGGCACCATCCGATCACCAGCCGGACGCCGCATCAAATGCTAAGGGCGATTATTCTCAAGGGTGACGGTTCAATCATTGGTTGCGAGGATGTATAAGCTTAAACAAGCCCCTGGCTGGTAAAGCCGCTTGCGTTTTGCGTGCTAGGAGCATAGAGGTCGCTTAAGATAAAGACTTTGAAGGAGAAACAAGGATCATGGCGCGGGTTACGGTTGAAGATTGCATTGAAAAAGTACCCAATCGATTCGATCTGGTCTTGCTCGCCGCGCATCGCGCCCGCACGATGGCGCAGGGGGCGCAGCTTACGGTCGATTGTGACAATGACAAAAATCCTGTTGTCGCGTTGCGTGAGATCGCCGAGGCTACGATCGACAAGGATGATTTGAGCGAGGATCTCATTCATTCCATGCAGAAATATGTCGAAGTGGACGAGCCGGAAACCGACATGGTTCCGCCACTGCTGCCGCAAGGCCCATCTTCCCCGCCACGGGGCCAGGATGATCAAGACGATGCATTACTCGACCGCATGGGCGAAGAGGACATTTTGCGCGGCCTGGAGCTTCTGCCACGGCCGGAAAGCCCCGGCAGCACCCGCTCCGGCCTTTAGGGCGCGGATCCTAGACCGGGTCGCCTTTGCATAAGTGCATCCACGGACCCGGCAGGTTGTGGCTGTGATTCGGCGTAGAACAGTATCCAGGAAAATGATGATGCGGCGATGATACGCCAATATGAGCTTGTTGAGCGGGTCAAAAGCTATAATCGCAATGCCGATGAGGGCCTGCTCAATAAAGCCTATGTCTACGCCATGCGCGCCCATGGTTCCCAGATTCGCGCATCGGGCGATCCGTTTTTTTCCCATCCCCTTCAAGTGGCGGAGATTCTTGCCGGTCTGAAACTTGACGACACCACGATTGCCGCGGCGCTCTTGCATGACGTTATCGAAGACACCGAGACGACGCACGCTGAGATCGAGGCGATGTTCGGCGGCGAGATCGCCAGGCTGGTCGATGGCCTAACCAAGATAAGACGTCTTGATCTCGCGACCAAGGAAGCGGCCCAGGCGGAGAATTTACGCAAGCTCCTGATCGCGGTTTCCAAAGATATTCGCGTGCTTTTGATCAAAATGGCCGACCGGTTGCATAACATGCGCACCATTCAGTATATGCGTGCCGAAAAGCGCATACGGATCGCACATGAAACCATGGACATCTATGCTCCACTGGCCGGCCGCATGGGGATGCAGGACATGCGCGAGGAGCTGGAGGATCTGGCTTTCCGCGAGATCAACGGGCAAGCCCATCGGGCCATCACCCTTCGCCTTGAGCGCCTGCATGAAGAAAGTGGTGACGTTTTAAGTGAGATCGAGCGGGTTTTGTCGAAGAAATTCGCCAAAAACAACATCCGGGCGAGGGCCAATGGCCGCGAAAAACGGCCCTGGTCGATCTGGAGCAAGATGGAACGCAAACACATCCAGCTTAGCCAGCTTTCCGATATCTTCGGTTTTCGCGTGATCGTTGAGACGGTCGGAGATTGTTATCGCGCGCTCGGTGTCGTTCATCGCAACTGGCGTGCTGTGCCCGGCCGTTTCAAGGATTATATCTCGACTCCCAAACAGAATGACTATCGCTCCCTGCATACCACGATCATCGGCCCGTATCATAAACGTGTCGAATTGCAAATCCGCACCGAAAAAATGCATGATATCGCTCAAAACGGCATTGCCGCCCATGCTTTTTACAAGGATGGTTGCACTCATGGCGATACAAGGAACAGAGTTGCTTTGCGCGAGGCTTCCAACGCCTATCGTTGGTTGCGCCACCTGATGGATGTTTTGTCCGAGGGTGAAAGCCCGAGAGAATTTCTCGAACACACCAAATTGGAGTTGTTCCAGGACCAGGTCTTTTGCTTCACTCCAAAGGGAGACATTATCGCATTGCCACGTGGAGCAACGGTCATCGATTTTGCCTATGCCGTTCATACCGACGTCGGAAATTCCTGCGTGGGATGCCAGATTGACGGTCGCCCCGCGCCGCTCATGACCCGGCTCAATAATGGCGAAGAGGTAACGATCATGCGTTCTGGAGCGAAAACGCCCCCCGCGGCATGGGAGTCTTCCGTGGTCACCGGCAAGGCCCGCGCGGCCATTCGCCGCGCCACGCGGCTTTCCCTGCGCAGGCAATATACGAGGCTTGGGAGCGAAATCCTCAAACGGGCGCTCCTTCGCGCCGGATATGATTATGACGAGCAGAAAATTCTTGCCGCCTTGCCGCGTCTTGGTCTGCGCAGTCAGAAACTTGCGGACACACTCGCCGCCATCGGGCGTGGCGAATTGGCCGACAAGGACGTGCTCCGCGCCATGAACATTGCGCAGGCCAGGCCGAAATCGGCTTCAGGGCGGGCGCTGAGGTCGCTCGGCAGGGCCATAAGCACCTTGCCGTCGGTCCTTGGCCGCAAGGAAGGGGACAGGACTCACGCCATTCCGGTGCGTGGCGTGGACAGCGATTTGCCCTTGAAGATCGCCACGCGAACCGGAGCGGTGCCGGGGGAGCGAATTGTCGGGATTCTCATACCGGATGAGGGAATAACCGTTTATCCGATTTTTGCTCATGAGCTTAAGAAATTCGACCATGAACCCGGCCGCTGGATCGACCTTGCATGGGACGTCGCTGAAAATAGCGAGCAACATTTTCCCGCGCGCATAAAGGTTGAGCTCAGCCACGAAGTCGGCGCAATTGCACAAGCCACGGCCACCATCAGCAATAACGCGGCCAATATCAACAGCTTGACGATGACAAAAAGAGATTTCCATTTCCTTGATCTTGAAATCGTTATCGAGGTTCGCGACGTCAAACACCTCAATGGCGTGATCGCCGGCCTAAAACGTCAACCTCTCGTCCATGGTGTTGCACGGGCGATGGATTAGGCTTTTGACTTCAAACGAAGAGTCGCGTACGGAGCAGGATCAGGCGTTATTGTACTGGGGAACTGTTTTTGTCGGTGGGAAACCGACTTTGTTCCGGAATGCAAACGAAACGGCGTCCATTGATTTGCGGTGGCGTTAGGCAAATCGCGCCCCAAGAATAGCTTTCTTACGAGAGAGTGCGGCCATGCTGTTCAAGAGACCAAAAAGTCCGGGGCTTAAGGCCAGGATTCGTCAGGCTTTGTGGCCGAGGGGCGGCTGGCGGCGAGCTGGTTTGTATGTTTGCAAGCGGATCATGCGCCTGTCGGCCTCGCCGCATGTGATCGCGCTGGGCTTTGCCTCGGGCGTGTTTGTCTCTTTTACCCCGTTTATTGGCTTCCATTTGATTTTCGCTGCGGTTGTCGCCATGATTCTTGGCGGCAACGTACTGGCCTCCGCCATCGGCACCTTTGTCGGCGGCAGCCCGTTGACATTTCCGTTTATCTGGGCCATCACCTACAAATTAGGTGCCTTTGCGCTCACGGGCGAGTTGAGTGGAACGGCGGTTCCAGACCTGTCCCATAACGTCATTGATCACATCATCCATAATCCGGTTTACATCTGGCGGGAATTACTGGGCGCTTTCGGCCCGGTCCTTGCGCAAATGACAATCGGCGCGGGCATCCTCGGGGCGCCGGCGGCCGCGGCCAGCTACTTTCTGGTGCGCGACAGCGTCATGGCCTATCAAAAGCGACGGCGTGCCCGACTGAAGAAGCGCAGACAAGGCCTAAGCAAGACAATCATGAAGGGTTCCAGCTCATGATCGACATCGCGTCCCACCATGTCCCGCACATCCCGCCTTGCTCTTTATTACGCCTGGTACGGGGGCGAGTATGATGATTCTCGGGATCGGCAATGATATGGTCGACATTCGTCGGATCGAACGGATATTGGATCGCTTTAATGGACGCTTCACCAGCCGCATATTCACTCCTCTGGAGCAGCAGAAATCCGAGTGCGGCAGCGCACGCGCCACCTCATACGCCAAGCGTTTTGCCGCAAAGGAAGCTTGTTCGAAGGCTTTGGGCACCGGATTTCGTCACGGCGTCCATTGGCGCGATCTGGGCGTGGTCAACGCCCCTTCCGGCCGTCCGGTCATGGTTGTGACCGGCACGGCCAAGGCGTATCTTGACCGTATGATTCCGGCCGGCCATTCCAGCGTGATTCACCTTTCCCTCACCGATGATCACCCATACGCTCAGGCCATGGTTGTCATCTGTGCAGCGACTAAGGTTATCTGACCAGCGCCAAGCCTGAAGGCTCACAACAACGCTATCACGGTACTTTCTTTTCAGAAAAATCCGTTAACCACTTTTCCCTGGAGCAAGAAAAACATGTCGTCTGTAAAGACTAAACTATCAAGGACAAAATATCGAGGTGTCTATAATACCATATCTGTGATTGTACAGGCCCTTTTCATTGCCGTTTTGGTGCGTAGCTTTCTTTTTCAGACTTTTAACATCCCGAGCGGATCGATGATCCCAACGCTCTTGGTTGGAGATTACCTTATTGTATCAAAATTTTCATATGGTTACAGCAAATACTCATTAAGCTTTAACATAAAACTCTGGAACGATAAAGAAATAAAGTTTGTGCTACCATTCTCAGGCCGGGTCTTCTCTTCGCCGCCTCAACGCGGTGACGTTGCCGTCTTCAAACTGCCGACAGACAACGAGACCGACTATATCAAGCGCGTCATTGGCCTGCCGGGAGATCGTATCCAGATGATCGGCGGCAGGTTGTACATCAATGACCGGCCGGTCAAACGTGAATTGGTGTCCGATTTTCGGCAAAAAGACGGCTTTGGCAGAGTTCACAGGGTAAGACGATACCGCGAGACGCTGGAAAACGGTGCCAGCTATTATACGCTTGACCTTTACGATGGCTCTCCCGGCGATAATACCGGAGTCTATGTGGTGCCGAAAGGGCATTATTTCATGATGGGCGACAACCGCGACAACTCCTCCGACAGTCGTTTTTTCGGTTGTGCCCACTGTGTCGGCTATGTTCCGTTCGAGAATTTTATCGGACGGGCCAAATTCATTTTCTTCTCCCATGAGACCGCAATATCCTTGTTGAAATTCTGGCTCTGGCCTTCCACCATACGCTGGAGCCGGTTTTTCATCTCTTTGATTCCGGAGCCATAAATCATGACGACAGAAACGAGACCACTGGAGGACTGTGCCGAAAGGCTTGGGCATCGCTTCCGCGATCCGGCAATTTTGCGGTGCGCCCTGACCCATGCCAGCCACTCCGGCGCTCGCGGCGACGCCCCGCATGACTATGAACGTCTGGAATTTCTGGGCGACCGTGTCCTTGGGCTGATCATCGCGGAGTTTTTGTTTCGTCACGATCCGCAAGCCGATGAAGGTAAGCTTGCGCTGCGCCTGAATGCGTTGGTTCGCAAGGAAACCTGCGCGGCGGTGGCGGACGCGCTCGATCTTGGCGCCTATCTGTTTCTGGGGGAGAGCGAGGCCTTAAGCGGTGGACGTCGGAACACCACGATCCTGGCCAATGCCTGTGAGGCGGTTATCGCGGCGCTTTACCTCGATGGCGGCCTTGAAACCGCAGGCCGATTTGTTGAACGTGAATGGGCCGAATATCTCGCTGTGGTCGATGTCACCGCGAAAGATGCCAAAACGGCCTTGCAGGAATGGGCGCAGGCCCGCGGTCTGCCGCGGCCGGTCTATGAAGAGATTGAACGCTCCGGCCCCGACCATGCCCCGGTGTTTCACATGCGCGCGAAAGTGGAGGGCTGGCCCGAATCGCAAGGCCATGGGGCCTCCAAACGCTCCGCCGAACAGGAAGCGGCGCAAGCCTTCCTCGATAAACGCGGCCGGACAGACGGGAGTGCAACGCCATGACACACGGAGTGCAACACTTTGATTTTCCTTGCAAAGGGACGCATCGTCGTGTCATCGATACCCGGGCCATGACCTCCGACAAGCCTGCGGCCAATGGCGTTTTGTATTGTGGGGGTTGCATTGAAATTATGAAGGCAATGGATGAAAAAAGCGTCAAGATCATTGTGACGTCACCACCCTATAATATCAAAAACAGCACCGGAAACGGTCTCAAGGACGGCCGTGGAGGAAAATGGGAAAAAGCCGCGCTTCAACGGGGCTATGATTCTCATGAAGACGCTATGGAGCATGAGTGTTACGTCCGCTGGCAACGCGATTGCCTGTCGGCGATGATGCGGGTTTTGCGTACTGATGGAGCGATATTCTACAATCACAAATGGCGCGTTCAGTCCGGTTTGTTGCAGGACAGGCATGACATTGTCGGTGGTTTCCCAGTGCGCCAAATCATTATCCGGCGGCGCAATGGCGGGATCAATTTCAATTCGGGATATTTTCTGCCAACCTGTGAGGTGATCGATCTTATCGCCAAGCCCGATTTCAGACTGGCGCCCAAGGCCAATGCCGTTGGCGATGTCTGGAAAATCCCGCAGGAGAAGAAAACCGCCCATCCGGCTCCATTCCCGGTCGAATTGGCGAGCCGATGCATAGAATCTGTTGGTGACGGCCTGGTGCTGGACCCATTCATGGGAAGCGGGACAACCGCCATCGCGGCTGAAAGCAACAATCGCCAGTGGGTGGGAATCGACATTTCCCAAAACTATTGTGACATGGCGAGAAAGAGACTCGAAAAAATCACCGGCAGGGAATTGTGACATGGTTGCAATCAATAATGCCGATTTCTTTGCAAGACTTCGCAGTGTCATTGACAAGGGTTGGATGGTCCTGCCTGATGATCCCGGGTATCGTGGCTCCGGTGGCCCAGGACTACTTCTGGAAAAAATGATTGGGGTCGATCCCAATAACCGCGACGGACCGGATACCGGTATATGGGAATTGAAATATCATGGAGGCACCGCCCCGATAACGCTGTTTCATCTTACCCCACAGCCAAAAGGGAATATGCAGCGGGTTGTGCGTGGTTATGGCTGGGATGACGGAAAGGGCCGAATCAGCTTCCGACACACGATATGGGGACAATCTCCAAGGGGTTTTCGCGTCGTAAATGACTCTGGTCGAATCATTGTGCGCAATGAGGGAGCAGATAGCGACCCTGATATTGTGCCACCTTATTGGACCCATGACAGCCCTGATCAACGCCTTTGTTTACAAACTGCGACGACTTGCCGTCGTGTGTGGTAAAAAGCATAAGGGCATGGTGAAATATGGGAATGCCCGATTGTGTTGGGAACCGAATGCGACGGGTTTTATCAACGCCATCGACCAGGGTATTATTGCGATCGATTTCGATGCTCACACTCAGGCAACGGGGCGCGGGCTGCGCGATCACGGAACAAAGTTCCGCATCAAACCGGACGGTTTGGAGCGGCTTTATTCTAGGTCCGGTGAAAACCGGATCGCCAAACATGCTCTTAAACTTTTTATTGTTACACAATTCCGGACGGAAAACCGGTTCCCACTTTTCCTGGAATTGCTCTAAAAGCCGGAGGTTTGATGCTTGAACGACCGCACCTTGACCCGTGAAGCCCCGAACAAACCCGAAACCTCACGAAAACGCTGTGGCTTCGTTGCCTTGATCGGCGCGCCGAATGCCGGAAAATCGACGCTTCTCAACCGGTTTGCCGGCGCCAAGATTGCCATTGTGACGCCCAAGGCGCAAACGACCCGGGCGCAACTGCGCGCGATCCGCATCCATGCGCCAAGCCAGCTGATTTTCATTGACACTCCCGGCATCTTCACACCACGCCGCGGGTTGGACACGCTCATGGTTCAGACGGCCAGGGGGGGGGCGCGGCAGGCCGATATCGTGTTGTTCATGGTGGATGCGCGAACCGGCCTCGATGCGGATACGCAGGCTGTCATTGAGATGCTGGAAACCATGAGGCCGGCACTCTGGCTTGTGCTGAACAAGGTGGATGCCGTCAAACCCGCAGGCCTCCTTCCACTGTCGCGAAGGATCAATGAGCAGCTTGTCTGCGGGAACACCTTCATGATCTCCGCACTGACCGGAGACGGCGTCGATGATTTGCTGACGCAGCTTGCCAAAGCCATGCCGGAGGGCGACTGGCTCTACCCCGCCGACCGGATCGCCGATGTTCCGCTCCGCTTCATGGCGGCCGAGATTGTGCGCGAGAAACTGTTTTTGCGGCTACGCCACGAGCTGCCCTATGCGACAACGGTCGAAACCACACGCTGGACCCGGCGCGCGGATGGCTCGGTGCGTATCGAACAGGTTATTTATGTCGAACGTGCGGGGCAGAAAAAAATCCTGCTTGGCAAAAACGGCCGCATGATCAGGACAATCGGTCAGGCAGCACGTGAAGAGCTTCGATCCATGCTGGGGGTGGAGGTGCATTTGTTTTTGTTTGTCAAACTGTGCGAAAACTGGCAGCGTGACCGTGAACGTCTCGAGATGATGGGACTCGATTTGCAACCGGCGGGCGTTTCCGCGAAAGCTGACGGATTGATGCGGAGACAGTAATGCCATGCGATGGAGCGGGGAAGCGATCATCCTAGGCGCGCGCCGCCATGGCGAAACCGCCGTCATCGCCGAGGTTTTCGCGCGCAAACATGGGCGCCATGCCGGGCTGGTCCATGGCGGGCGCGGGCGCGCGATGCGCCCGGTGCTGCAAGCCGGCAATATCGTGCGGGCTGACTGGCGGGCGCGATTATGCGAACATCTGGGGGTTTTTACGCTCGAACCGGTCTCATGGCGGGCCGCCCGTTTGATCGACGACCCCTTGAAACTCGCCGGGTTGGTCAGCATCACCGCGCTGACCCATATTATCCCCGAGCGGGAGGACCATGTCGGACTTTACGACGCTTTGTGCTGCGTGCTCGATGCCTTGATCGACGACGTATCGTGGCTGGCCCTGATGGTACGGTGGGAGCTGGGCCTTTTGCAGGCGCTGGGCTTTGGGCTCGATTTGACACGCTGTGTGGTGACGGGAAAGACGGTCGATCTGGCCTATGTCTCGCCGAAATCGGGCCATGCGGTAAGCGCCGGGGCCGGACGGGCCTGGCATAAGCATCTTCTGGCCCTGCCCGCCTTTCTTCTCGGTGGCCCGATGAAATCTCCTCCTGACATTGAAGACATTCGCAACGGCTTTATGTTGACAGGGTATTTTCTCAACCGTCACATTATGGGGCCGCGTGGTCTGGCTTTGCCGCAGGCGCGCGCCAGGTTGATCGCCGGGCTCGGATAGCCCCATGCCTATAGGCCATGGTGTGCTCTGAGCGAATTTCAAAGGCTCATGACCATTCTCAGCGCGATTGCCGTTTATCTTATTATCTGGTGGCTTGTCCTGTTCTGCGTGCTGCCATGGGGCGTGCGCGACCAGTGTGAAGACAACTCAAAAAAACCGGTCCCCGGTTCGGCACAGGGCGCGCCAGCAAACCCGCATCTTTTTGCGAAATGTATCATAACAACGGCAATCTCCGCAGTCATCCTCAGCCTTTTACATTTTGTCATCAGCGAAGGTCTCATTTCGCTTGACGATATTCCCTTTCTGCCCGATTTTAGAGACACAACGTTCTGGCGTATGCGACAGTGAGTCACGACGTTTCCAGCGGCAGGCTGAACAGCAAAATCGCAAAAGCGACCATGATTGCGCCGGAAAACAGTGCGAGATTAAACATCTTGCGTGCGGTGTTCATGCGCAGGGCGAGGCGCAGGGCAATGACGGACTGAAGGCCGTAATAGAGAACAAAGGCTTTTGAAGCGTCATTCACGATCTCGAAAATATCGGCTCCCCATGTGATGGCGATGGCGACACAGGCGGTGATAAAATATCCCGCTTTCACCGGTACCCGGCCGCGGCTTGCATCTTCCAACAAACCGCCCGCCCCGTTCATATCGGCGATGGCGGCGGAGAGTTGCGATGTCAGCGCGACAAAAATCAGGAGTGGAGCCGCCATGCTGGCAACCGGGCTCAAAATATCGATGATTTGCGTCTCGCTCACTCTTTCCGGCAGGGTATTGGGGAAATATGGCGTGGCCAGAAGGATGAAGATCACATAGATCACGGTGGACAGGAGCTGGGCATGCCTCATGGTCCTGATACGAGTTGCCCGGTCATAGGCGCCGCCAAGGAAGCGTGATGTTTCAAAGCCTTGAACGAGAATAACCAGGCCGAGAAAGACCCGCCCCGCCCCGACATCCATTCGCGGTTCGACATCGGGCAGGGCAAAACTCGCGTTATCCAGCGCCGCAATGGCGGCAAATCCAAGAGCCGCAACCAGGCCGAAAATGAGTGAAAGTTTGATCCCGACGGCTGTGACTTCAACATATTCAAGCCCGCGCAGCCCACGAAAAACCCCGATTATTCCGAGAACGGCGATAATCGACATTGCCATTAAGCGGATGGCTTGCGGATCGCTCACCAATTGCGTGCGCAGCGCAAAGGCGGCGAAAAGATTGATGTAATAGGCGACCGATATGAAATAGGCCAGGGCGAGAGCATATTCGCAAATGCGCTCCAGCGCGGCAATATCCCGCGGCGGCCTACCGGCCAACAGCGGTTCTAAATGGGCGATATTGTGGCGAATGACGGCGCCGAAGACAAAGCCGATCAGACATAAACCTCCCATGGCCGCGAAGGCCCAATTGCCGGCAATATGGGCGAGAATCGGCGCGCCCAAGAGAAATCCGGAGCCGATAATCGAAGCCAGCGGCGTGACCATGGCCCGCCAGAATGGCGCGTTGGTCACCCTTGGGTGAAACGCCGCCAACATGGCGAAAGCGGCGCCTATGATCATGATCGTATTCGTCAACGGCGATACGTCCTGCCGAAATCATCAGAGGATCCACAAGCGGAAGCTGAGCGCGATGACATGGCGCAGCAGGCATTGCCCCGCCCACAGGAACGCGGTCATTACGGCGACAAGCCCACAGGCCAGGAGAGACAGCACGACGCAGTCGGCCACCGCGTTTCCGGCCATGGCGATGATCCGGCCGTTCACAGTGATGGAAAACCCGTTTGGCGTCGCATCGCGCAAAACGGTAAAAAGAAGGATTAGTATTTCCAATACGGCGAACTCAATGACGCCGATCTTTACGATGCTGCCGGATATCAGAAGATTGCCGACCACCTGAGATTGACAGATCTTGTTCTGCATTTGACGTCGTCCTCCGTCCTCTTTCAATTCAAAGCCGGCTATTCGGGCCGAATTGCTCGATGAGATACGTAACACGCGACCGGTTCATCCGTCAATGGGGCGCCCTTCATATTCACGCTATCATGGCGGCATCGTCGATGAAAAGCTGGGCCGTTCTGGCGCCGCCCCAATCGTCGATCGCCAGACGTCCGGCAATATGGACCGGACGGTCGCGCACATTGAGGAGCATTTCGCCAAGCGGTGTTCCAAGAGCACGAAAGGCAATGGCTTTAAGGCTGGTTCCCTCGCTGGTGGCAAGGCGGCATTTCACATGGTTCTTTCCGACCAGATCGCCATAGCGGATGTGATGAGCGGGGAAGGCGAAGACCGGGGGTGGATTGCCCGCGCCGAACGGTCCCGCCCGGTCCAGAAGCTCCACGAGCTTTGTGGTGGCGGCGCTCGCGGCAAGCGCGCCATCGAGTGTCAGGATGGCGTCTTCAAAAAACGGTTCCGTGGCGGTTTCGGCAATCCGGTTTTGCAGAAATCCGTCAAGCTTGCCCAAGCGCGCGGCTTCGACGGTGAGGCCGCCGGCCATGGCATGGCCACCGGCTTTGAGCGCCAATCCAGCCTCGCAGGCCGAACGTAAGATACAGCCGAGATCGACACCCCTGACCGAACGCCCCGATCCCGTAGCCAATGATCCATCTCCATAATGAGTGATGGCGATCGCCGGACGCGCGAAACGTTGCTTGAGCCTGGACGCCACAAGCCCCAGGACGCCCGGGTGCCAGTTTTGACCATGCACAAAGACCAGCGCTCGATCGGGATCGGTGTCGAGCTGTGTCCGTGCCTGGGTGAAGGCAGTCTCACACAGCGCCGCCTCGATGTCTTGGCGTTGCCTGTTGAGGCTTTCCAACGCTCGGGCCAACAAGGCCGCTTCGCCGCTGTCGCCGGTCGTTAGGAGTTTTACCCCGAGATCGCTGCGGCCGAGACGCCCGGCGGCGTTGATGCGTGGACCCAGTATGAATCCCGCGGCGTAGGGGTCCGGCCGGCGGCGAAGTCCGGCCACGTCGGCGAGAGCGGCCAGACCCGGATTGATGCGGCGGCCCATGACCTTAAACCCTTGCGCGACATAGGCGCGATTGAGACCGATAAGCGGAACCACATCGCAAACCGTACCCAGCGCCGTCAGATCGAGCCATTGCAGAAGATCCGGCATTGGCCGCGATGGGGTGAAATAGCCGCGATCGCGCAGCCTGCCCCTGATGGCGGCGACCAGAATGAATGTCACGCCGACGGCCGCGAGCGCGCCCAGGCCGCTCAGATCGTCATGCCGGTTGGGGTTGATGACGGCATGGGCTTGCGGAAGCGCGGCGTCGGCCTGATGATGATCGACGATAACGGTATCAAGCCCGAGGCTTGCGGCATGGGTAAGAGACTCATGGGCCCCGGTTCCGCAATCGACGGTGATAAGAAGTCTTGCCCCTTGGTTTTTCAGCGTTTCGACCGCCTTGCGATTGGGGCCATAGCCTTCTTTCAGGCGGTCTGGAATGTAAATCAGCGGCTCGCAGCCAAGGCTGCGGAAGAAACGATGCAGAAGCGCCGATGAACTCATGCCATCGACATCATAATCCCCGATCACGGCGATGCGTTCGCCGGAAAGAACGCCATGAGCGATCCGTTCGCTCCCCTTTTCCAGATCGGCCAGTTTCCGTGAGCGCGGCATCAGCGAACGCAGTGTCGGATTGAGATAGGCCCCGACCTCGTCGAGACCCACGCCGCGCCCGGCCAGGACCCGCGAGAGCAATTCGGGGAGATCGTGGCGTTCGGCCATGGCTTTAGCGTCACGATGCTCTATCGCGCGCGCCTGCCATGCCCGGCCCGATACCGACTGCGAAACATTGAGAAAATGAGGGTTCTCACTCACGATGGCCGCTCTTGCCCTTTGTTGAGGGTTGCAGGTTGATAGGGGTCCTGGAACAGAGTCGTTATCCGATTCAGGCCAATTTTTCGGTTTTATGACGGCCCCTGATCCAACGGATTGTCTCTGTCCTGGCGCACATGATGACGGAATGCGTCGTGACGAAACCTTCCGCTTCACGGCGTACGCCTGAAAGCAAGGAACCGTCGGTCACGCCGGTTGCGGCGAACAAGACGTCGCCGGCGGCCATTTCTTCCGCGCTGAATTTGCGATTGACGTCCTTTAAGCCCATGGCTTCGCTACGTTTGCGTTGCTCCTCATTGTCGATGACCAGACGGCCCTGCATCTGCCCGCCGATGCAGCGCAGAGCCGCCGCGGCCAGAACGCCCTCGGGGGCACCGCCAACGCCCATGTAGATGTCAATGCCGGTACTACCAGGATCGGCGGTGTGGATAACGCCGGCAATATCGCCATCGGTGATAAGATGGATGGCGACGCCGGCCGCACGCAGTGCGGCGATGGTTTTGGCATGGCGCGGCCGGTCGAGAATGCAAGCTGTAATTTCGCTGACGACAACGCCCTTGGCCCGCGCCAGACGTTGGACATTGTCCCCTGGCGGGAGATCGAGATCGATGACGCCGGGTTCATAGCCGCCGCCGATGGCAATTTTTTCCATGTAAAGATCGGGCGCGTGAAGCAGGTTTCCGGCCGGCGCCATGGCGATGACGGTCAGGGCATTGGCCATGGCTTTCGCCGTCAGCCTGGTGCCTTCGAGCGGATCGAGCGCGATATCGACTTTCGGCCCGCGACCCGTACCCACACTCTCGCCGATATAAAGCATGGGGGCCTTATCGCGTTCGCCTTCTCCGATCACCACCACGCCATCAATATCAAGGCGATTGAGCGCATTGCGCATGGCGTCCACGGCGAGGCGATCGGCGTCCATCTCAAGCCCGCGCCCGCGCATGCGGGATGCGGCGATCGCGGCGGCTTCGCTGGCGCGAACCAGCCCGAGCGACACCTCACCGGTCAATTCGTCTGGTATTTTCGTCATCTGGGGGTTCTCTTTAGATGGTGGTGGCGCCGGTCCACCGACAGTGTCATTTAAGGGGTTTCATCCGCAAAGCGTTCGCTCGCGAACAGATGCGGGCGGCTATTTCTCCAATGCGGCGCAAAGATCATGCAGGCGACTTGACGCCACGGCGAGGCGCGCAAGCGTCATGGGGCCGCCCGAGAGCGCCTCGGCGACACCGGCGCGGGTTTTTCCGATCGCCGCGCCATGAGTCTTCGACCATGTCGCCAAGGCGTCTTTTCGCGCTCTCGACGCCATGATCATCCTTGTGACCAGTGATCGGTGAGTGGCGGCAATGTCAGCCAATGTTCGCTTGATCGCGACCCGATCGTAATAGTCGGTCGCTTTCATTTTGTCGGCGGCGGCGACAAGCCGGTCGATACGCAATCGCTCACCAAGCACAAAGAAACTGCGGGCGACAGCCTCGAGCGAACGTTTGCTCTGCCCGGCGACGGAAATAATATCGAGACCATGCGCGAGAGGTCCGACCGCGCAAAACCGCCGCGCCAGCCCCTCTTCGATTCCCGCCGATTTGAGTTTGGCAATGCGTTGATGCCAATTCGCCTTGCCCTTTTCTCCCAGAATATCGGGCACGGCCTTACCTAGCTTGCCCAACCCGGCCGCATAATGGCGCACCACGTCCTCCAGCCCGCTTTTCAACGGCGCGTTGTGCAAAAACCATACCGTCTGTTCGCACAGCAAGGTTTGCAATTCGAGGTAAAGCTCCAACTGCACGGAGGAGGCAACGCGGTTATCCAATGCGTCAACCAGATCATTAAGCTCGCTGAAGCCGAAACTGTCGCGGGCCAGCGCATAAGCCGCCGCAATCTCTTCTATGCTTGCGCCCGTCTCCTCCTCCAGGCGCAAGAAGAAGGATGGTCCGGTGCGGTTGACAATACTGTTGGACAGCATGGTGGCGATAATTTCGCGCCGCAGCCGGTGGCTCTCGATGCGATCCGCATATCGCTTGTCGAGCCGGTCTGGAAAATAACGCCGCAATTCACGCGACAGATAGGGGTCGTCGGGAACCTGGCTGGCGACCAGCTGGTCGAACATCATGATCTTGGCATAGGCCATGAGAACGGCCAGTTCCGGTCGCGTCAACCCCTTGCCTCGGCTCATGCGCGCCTTGATTTGTGACGTGTCGGGCAAAAACTCAAGCCCACGGTTAAGCAATCCCTTGCGTTCCAATAGACGAATGAGACGGTTATGGGAGGCCAACTCTTGAACGGCCCGCATCTCGCATAATGTCAGACAGAGAGTTTGCAGAGAATTATTGCGCAAGACAAGCTCGCCAACCTCATCGCTCATCGCGACGAGCAGTTTGTTGCGCGTCGGGCGCGCAAGCGAACCGGAGACCTCCGCCCCACGCAGCGCAATCTTGATATTGACCTCAAGATCGGAAGAATTGACTCCGGCGGAATTGTCCACCGCGTCGGTGTTAACGCGCCCACCAGCCATGGCGAAGGCGACCCGCGCCCGCTGGGTCATGGCCAGATTGGCCCCCTCCCCGATGACTTTCGCCCCAACCTGACTGGCGATAATGCGGATCGCATCGTTTGAGCGGTCGCCAACCTCGCTGTCGGTCTCGTCATCGGCGCGGATATAGGTTCCGATACCGCCAAACCAGATCAGGTCGATACGGGCGCGAAGCAGGGCCGCGATCACCTCATTCGGCGTGGCGTGGCGCCCGGCAAGACCGGTCAGGTGGCGGATCTGCGGCGTTAGGGGAATCGACTTCGCCCGGCGGCTGAACACGCCGCCGCCTTTCGAGATGGCATCCGTCGCGTAATCCTGCCAGGATGAGCGTGAAAGGGAAAACAAACGTTGGCGTTCCTGCCAGCTGCTCTCCGGATCGGGATCGGGGTCGATGAAAATGTCACGGTGATCGAAGGCGGCAACCAGTTTGGTCGCTTTAGAGAGCAGCATCCCGTTGCCGAACACATCCCCCGACATGTCGCCGACGCCAAGCGCCGTAAACGGCGTCGTTTGAATATCGATGTCCATTTCGCGAAAATGCCGCTTGACCGCCTCCCAGGCGCCGCGTGCGGTAATGCCCATTTTCTTGTGGTCATATCCAGCCGAACCGCCCGAAGCGAAAGCATCGTCGAGCCAGAACCCGTGATCGCCCGAAATGTCGTTGGCGATGTCGGAAAAGCGCGCCGTCCCCTTATCCGCCGCCACGACGAAATAGGGGTCGTCACCATCGTAACGCACCGTCTTTTCAGGCGCTACCGCCTTGTCGCCGTCAAGATTGTCGGTGAGGTCGAGCAAAGAGGCGATGAAAAGCTTATAACAGCGCACGCCCTCGGCGATAATCTCCTCGCGCGAGCCGTCCCGCGCCAAGCGCTTGGCGACAAAACCGCCCTTGGCGCCAACCGGCACGATGACCGCGTTCTTGACATTTTGCGCCTTGGCAAGCCCCAGTATCTCGGTGCGAAAATCTTCCGGCCGATCGGACCACCTGATCCCCCCGCGGGCGATCTTACCGCCGCGCAAATGCACACCCTCCACATCGGGGGAATAGACGAAAATTTCCGCGAAAGGTTTGGGATCGGGCAGGTTGTGCAGTGCCCTGGACTTGATTTTAAAGGCAATGGTCGGGCGCAAAGCGCCATCATCATCGCGCTGATAATAATTGGTTCGCGTCATCGCCATGATCAGGCCGGAGAAATGACGGATGATGCGATCCTCATCGAGACTTGGAACAGTGACAAGAATGGCGTCGATCCGTTTCAGGATGGCCTGGACGGCGTCACCGCGGTTCTCCTTTGCCTTTTCGTCGGCGAAATCGGGATCGAAACGGGTTTCGAACAACTCTAGAAGCATCCGCGCAACGTGGCAATATTTATCGAGCGTCGCCGCCATGTAGAACGATGAATAGGGGACCGGACTCTGGCGTAAATATTTTGAACAGGCCCGCAGCACGGCCACCTGCCGCCAGGAGAGTTTCTCACGCAGAATCAGGGCGTTGTAGCCGTCATTTTCCGCTCTGCGGCCCCAAACGGCCTTGAATCCCGCATCGATCAGGGGGCCTTCCGCATCGGCGTCGATTGCGCGGGCATCGAGAGCGCGCAGTTCGATCTCATGGAGAACGACGGGATCGACAGTGCTGTCCGGGTTGGAGCGGGCGATGAAGTATGTACATTCGTTGATGGCGCGAAATCCCATATTCTCCAGAATGGGCAGGCGGTCGCTCAAGGCAATGGGCTGGCCCAGATGCAGGAGCTTCAGACACGCGCCGTGGTCTGGATCTTCATCGCAGTGGTGTAGTCTGACGGCGATGTCGCCGGCGCTGCGCAGTTGCTCCATATGCCGCAGGTCTTCGACCGCCTGGCGTGGCGTGAAGGCTTCCTGGTAAGCGGCGGAGAATGCGCCGCGATAGGCGGCGATGTGACCTTGCACCACATCGCCCGGGCACCCGGCCTCGATTTCCTCAACGAGCCGATCGTCCCAACTTCGGGTGATTTCGCTCGCTTCCTCCTCCAGAACGGCAATATCGGGATCGGGCGTCGGCCCGCCATAACGCCCGATAATGTAATGGACGCGCACCATGGTGCTTTCGAGAAACGCCGGATAAAACGCCGATACGCGACCGTCATAAGACCGCGCCAATAACTCGCCCAGTCGTCGGCGCACCTTTGTATTGTAACTGTCGCGCGGCACGTAAACCAGCGCCGAGACGAAACAGTCGAATTTGTGACGGCGCACAAAAACGCGCGGGCGCGGTCGTTCTTCAAGTTGTAAAATGGCGAGGGCGAATTCACTCAAAGTTTCAACGTCGATCTGAAACAACTCATCGCGCGGAAATGTTTCTAGAACATTGGTGAGCGCCTTGCCGGAATGGCTGTCCGGCTTGAAACCGCTGCGGGCGAGAACCCTGGAGACCTTATGCCGCAACATCGGAATATGACGCGGAGGCCGTGTATAGGCTGGTGCCGTGAACAGACCGATTAGCATCAGTTCCCCGCTCAGAGTCCCGTCATCGGCAAATTGTTGAATACCGACATAGTCCATGTGTGAACGCCGATGGACGGTGGAGCGCACATTGGCCTTGGTGATGATAAGAGGCGTCGGCCCACTTAGAAACTGTTGCACCTCCGGCGTGATTTCCACAAGCTCACTGCCACGACGCAGAACCTGGAACCCGGGATCGCGCAAAAGGCCGAGGCCGGAGCCTTCAACGACCTCAAGCGAGCTTTTGGCCTTATCCGTAAAGGCATACTCACGCATGCCGAGGAAGGTGAAATGATTGTCGAGAAGCCATTGCAGAAACTGGATCGATTCCGACAATTCTTCCATGGTTACGGAAGGCGAACCGGTCTGATATTGCGCGACGGCAAGTCCAAGACGATCTTTCATGGTCGGCCAGTCGAGCACGACCGTGTGAACATCCTTGAGCATGGCGTCGATTTCGCGCTCAAGCGCCTCACGATCTTCCTCCGCGACCAGACGTGAAACGTGAATATGGACGAAACTCTCGCGCACGACCTCGTCCTCTGAGGGGGTCGATTCATCATCGAACACCCGGGTGATTTTGCCCTTTGCAGAACGGCTGACGAAAAAGGTCGGGTGCAAAACCAGCGTGATGCGCAAGCCGCGCTCACTCAAGAGGCCAAGCGTCGAGTCCACCAGAAACGGCATGTCGTCATTGGCGATTTCGATAACCGTGAGTTTACCGAGCGTATCGGGATGGCCGGTTTGGGGATTATAGATGCGCAGCTTGTGTCGTCCTGGGCGGCGTTTGTTGAAAAGGGTGAAGGATTGGCGCGCGAGATAGTCAAGCTCGCTTGCCGGATAAACCTCAAGGTCCTCACTGACGCTATGTTCATAGAGCAGGCGGGTGAAATCCGTTAGAATTTTTGCCGCGTCTTGCTGTTTGAGCCGCGACAATACCCTATCAAGGAGAGAATCGATTTTTTGTGCAGCCTGCATCATTGAGTAACCCATCATCATTTGCGAGCCGGCACATTTTCCAGCCGCGCATTAGAGGCTCTTTTTCAGCTCGGGCTTCGCAATCCGACGGCATAATCATACCGCATATCCGCTTTGCGGCGCTCGCTTTGAACCCTGAGCATCCCATAAAATGCCTAAATTACCGATTGCACGAAATATCGATAACATCAACATGGATTTTGCCTTGACACGACGCCATAGCAGTCGATAGCGTATTTTACCTCGCATTCCAACGTCGTCATCATGGGGGATTATGTCATGAAACGTCGAACCAAATTTGTGGCCGTCCTTGCGTTGTTGCTGGCCATGACCGCGGCGGGAGGGCTGATTTTCTCATATTTGGTGCGCCAAAATGGCCCGATCATGGGCGGTGGAGAAGTCACGAACAGTGGAAAAGCCGATATTGGCGGTCCATTCACCCTGACCGGCCCGGGCGGCAAGCGCATCAGCGATACCGATTTCCGCGGCAAATACATGCTGGTTTATTTCGGCTACACCTTCTGCCCGGATATCTGCCCGGCTTCCCTTCAAGCAATGTCGGAGGCTCTTGATCTTTTGGACGCACAGGCCGACAAAGTCCAGCCGATCTTCATCACCGTCGACCCTTCGCGCGATACGCCGGAACAAATGGCCAGTTATGTGAGTGGCCTCGACCCTCGCTTCATCGGCTTAAGCGGCAGCCCGCAGGATACGGCCAAAGCTGCTAAGGCCTATCGGGTTTATTACGCCCGCGTGGAGAGTACCGATCCTTCAGACGAGTATTATCTGATCGATCATTCGGCCTATATCTATCTGATGGGGCCTGATGGCGCGTTCATCCGGGTTTTTTCCTATGGCACCAGCCCGCGGGACATGGCCGAGGACATTGCCAAGGTTCTCAATCGATGATTGGTCTCCTGGTCATGGACCCCACGGTCACGGGGACACAGATAGCCATGTCCGGAGATATGCCTGGCGCGAAACGGCGGCGGAGCCTGATTGCGGGGTGTTTTTTCGGGCATGACCCATCCATTCCATGGTGAGCCGGGCCGCGCATCCGGTTTCCAGCATTGAGGCAGGCGGTCTCGATGTGGCCGTCGCCATACGCTATGACGAACGGGCGCGGCGCTTGATTTTGCGCATGAATCCAGCTCATGATGGCGTGGTCGTGACCCTGCCGCCTGGAATACCGAGGGTTAAGGGAATTGCCTTCGCCCGCCATAAAAAAGACTGGATCGCGGCCAGAGCGCGAATGGTTGCCACATCGGTCGCCTTCGCTCACAATGCGATAATTCCCGTGCGTGGGCAGCCTCATCGTATCGTCCGCAGGCCGGGTCGTCGTAATGCGATCGGCCGCGAGAACGCTCCCGACACCATGGCGCAGCTTGTGGTCCATGGTGATGAACGCCGTCTCGCGCAGCATGTGCGGCACTGGCTGAAAACCGAGGCTCGCCATGATCTCGCCCGTGCTTCGCACCGTTACGGCGCGGCGATGGGGCTGGCCTACCGTCGTCTTGTCATCCGTGACCAGAAAAGCCGCTGGGGATCGTGTTCCTCACTCGGCACCCTGTCTTACTCCTGGCGGCTGATTCTCGCTCCACCGGAAATCCTTAACTCTGTCGCGGCTCACGAGGTTGCGCATCTCGCCCATATGAATCATGGCCCAAAATTCCAGGCGCTGGTTCATCGTTATTGTCCACGAGCCGATGAATACCGTCTATGGTTGCGCGAGAACGGACCCCGATTGCACGGTTACGGGTGGGACACAGCCTTGGGGAGCCGAACCGCCGGCAAACAATAACGGGCATGTCATGACAGCATCCTCATCGCGATTTGACGTTATCATTATCGGAGCCGGGCTGGCCGGAATGGCCGCTTCCATCGCATTGGCCGGCCGGAGCGCGCGCATCCCGCTCTCGGTGGCGCTGATCGACGCGCGCAAAGCGGAAAGCTTAACCGCGCTCAAACCCGATGGCCGAGCTTTGGCCATGACCGCCGGTTCAAGACGCATGCTTGAGACGATGGGTTTGTGGCGGAGCATAGAAGCCCATGCCCAGCCTGTCGAACGCATCGAGGTCATTGATGCCCGCTTGGGCGAATCCTATCGCCCGGCCCTGTTGTGTTTCGACAAAGAGCTCATCAAGGGCGAACCATCGGCCCACATGGTGGAAAGTTACTCTCTGTATAATGCCTTGTATGATGCTGTAAGAGAGGCTTCCACCATTACGCTGAAGATGGGAGAGGCGGTAGAGACCCGGTCATTCGACGCAGAATCGGCCGGCGTAAGGCTGGGCGATGGCGCAATTTTGACCGCTTCCCTCATCGTCGCCGCCGATGGCCGCGATTCGCCATCGCGCAAGGCCGCCGGTCTGGACACGATCGGCTGGTCTTATGGCCAGTGCGGTCTGGTGACCACGGTTGAGCATGAGCGAGCTCATCGGGCCACCGCGGTGGAAAAATTCCTGCCCGCGGGGCCATTCGCCATTCTGCCGCTTCCCGGGCATCGTTCTTCTCTGGTGTGGACCGAATCGGAGGCCGAGGCCGCCCGGTTGATGGCCCTCGACAATGCCGGCTACGCCATGGAAATCAACAGACGGTTCGACCCGCGGCTCGGTGTTGCGCGTCCGGTCGGACCGCGTCGCAGTCACCGTCTGGCCCTGTCCATCGCCAGACACTATGTCGCCCCGCGGCTGGCCCTGATTGGCGACGCCGCCCATGTCATTCATCCGCTTGCCGGGCTCGGTTTCAACCTCGGGCTGCGCGACATCGAAGCACTTACCCAAGAGGTCATGGCCACTGCTCGCCTCGGTCTTGATATCGGAGGGATCGATACGTTGGAGCGCTATCAGCGTCGGCGACGTTTCGATGCGATGAAAGTCGCCTTGATGACTCATGGGTTGAACAGCCTGTTCTCCAACGAAAACCCGGTTTTGCGTGCTATTCGGCGCGGCGGTATCGCCGTTATGGACCACATCGCCCCGCTCAAAAAATTCTTCATGCGTCAGGCCGCCGGTCTGGATGGATCGCAACCGGAACGACCAACGCGACAATCCGTTTAAAAACCCGTCTGGAGGCAGGCTGGCCCTTACCCGCCGGCGGAATGCATATGTAACCGGAATGATGGCGGGCGCATCATCGCTGTCGGCCCGGCCCGTGTCAATCGCGGCTTAGCCCCTTTTCCTCAAGCTGTCTGAGATAGGCTGCCCACAGGATTTTTTGTTCACGGCCGAGCTTTGCCAGATACTCCCAGGAGTAAAGACCGGTGGCGTGTCCATCGTCAAAGACGATGCGCACCGCATAACGACCGACCGGCTCCAGCCGTAAGATGCGAACAGACCGTTTGCCGGAGACAGTCACAGCCTGACCCGGCCCGTGGCCCTTGACCGCCGCGCTGGGACTCTCCACCCGCAGGAATTCCGCGGTGAAATGATGACGCTGGCCGTTATCGTAAGTCACGCTCAATTGCGTGTTGTCTTCGCGCAAACGCAGTTCGATCGGTCGGGGGCGCACGGTTTCATTCATTATCGCGCACTACCCTGGCCTCCTCCGGCAACATGACGGGAATCCCGTCGCGAATGGGATAGGCAAGCCTTGCCGCCACCGAGATCAGTTCCTGGCGATCGCGGTCATAAACCAGAGCCGTCTTGGTGAGTGGACAGACCAGAATATCGAGAAGTTTACGGTCCAAATCAGACTCGCCGGAGTTTGACGGCTTGTCTTGCGTATCCCGTGTTGCTTTGGTCATGACTGTTTTATCCTCGCAAATGAGTCATCCGGTTCCCTTGAAACAATCCTCTTACCAGCCAATCGCCCCTTTCAAGGGAACGCTGACGTCTCCTCAACGCGCCAAACGAGGCCCGCTCTCCCCCTGCCTAGAGAGGACAAACATCATTTTTTTGAGCAAAATGGTTTTTTATTTTCCCTACACCCTTGCATTTTCCACCGTGATAGGCAACGACATCTGTCATATAATTTTAACGCGTTCTTGGACTATGAGCGTCGCGGGCGTAGCTCAGGGGTAGAGCACAACCTTGCCAAGGTTGGGGTCGAGGGTTCGAATCCCTTCGCCCGCTCCAAGGTGATCTCTGAAATATTGTTCCGTGTCGGACAGTTCACCTGTGAATCCCCCCCCCGTAGCCACATCTGTTTGAGGAGGCTTCTCCCCGGGGCTGGTTTCGCCATAACAGTAGGCGTCGACAGAGATGGTCACGCGATCGAAGGGTCTAAGATCGAGGCGGGCAACCATCATACACCGCCCCCATCCGCAAGAGGCAATGGGACCGGTAGGGCCTTACCAGCGTGCCGGACTTGCCCGCGCACCAACGAGCGGCTGCATTGAGCGTGGATTGGCTTTGATTTGGGGCGTCCCCTGGATGCTTTGATGTTTGGCGCTTCGAAATACTCCAAGCGGTTGGTGGAGGCCGGGTTTACGGACGA
>JBAJNN010000027.1:0-26185 GCA_036881905.1 Hyphomicrobiales bacterium
ACCGACGCGCTTGGTGGTGTAAAACAACACATAAGGCTTGCTGGAATAAGGATCGCGCAGGATCCTGACGCCCAAACGATCGACGATCAGATAACCGCGGCGGAAATCGCCGAAAGCGAGCGCAAACGCGCCCGCGGCGGCGCCGGTTTTGAGTCACGACGTGAACCGGACTCGCGTGGAAAAAACCGCGTTACCCACCAAGTTTGCCTCACTCGGGACTTAAATGAAACGGTCCGCATGGTCGGCCGTATTCGGTAAATCACACGTTTCGTCATGTCAAAGGCGGTTTAATTGCGTCACCTTACCACCCGCCGCGGTTACGTCTTCTAACCGTATTCGATTGATTGTCGCCCGCTTTTCGGGGGGAGACGACGCCGTTGCGCTTGAAGACAGGCGGTGTTGCGCGAATTTCCGGTTCCATCGAGGCCGATTTGCGGGACCGCGGAAACGGGTTGGGAACGACGCGGTCTCGACGCCTTGTCGGATATTCGCGCTTCTGTTTTGCGGGGCCGATCTGTCAACGCGCCCGATATGGCGGCGGGCAAGTTGCGGATCGGCCTTGATCAGCCGGACGCCTCGGCGTCGCGTCATGAAAAGCCGACGGTGAGGACCGATGAAAGCGAGCGAAATTTTATGCATCGATTGTCTTGCGCCCCGACTTCTCAAATTATCCCCCCGCCGCCCATTGCAACGAGAAGGGGATTTAAGCGTTTCCTCTCAGGCCGGGGAATGCTTCGCGCCGTCGATGACGACGACAGCGGATCCGGCCTTTACGGCGACAAAATCGCCGAATGCGCGGCGTGGAGGGAAACCGGCCGCGCCATGGTCGAGCCAGACATCATTCCAGTCGATGCTTTCGCCATGACCTGGAATGCTCTGTCGGGGCAGGATGACGAAGGCCTGTTTCCCTGGGTCTCGACTCTGGCCTTGAGCCGATAGGCCGCGCGCCGTCCCGCCAGGCTTGCGCTCGCGATCGGCCCGGAACACGGCCGGCCGTCCAACGCGGCGATGACTCCGAGACGCTCACTGAGCGGGGGCGGGGCACGCCGAAAGGGCTTGCCCCCTGGTCCGGCACGGTTGATGTCGCATAAGGGGGACATGGCCGCGTCCGCGAGCCCCTTTCCAACATCTTGCGCGATTGAGCGAACTTAACGCCAGCCTCGGCCCATGAGATGTTCGGATAGAGGCCTAGGAGTGATTCGCCGTCACATCGGTGGAGAGGCGAATGATCCACGCCCTTTCGGCGAGACGCGCGCCAAATCCGTCGCCATCCTCCCAAACCCGATAGCGTTCGGGTTTGGGCTTCAATGCGGCCGAGGCCGGTACCGGTGAACCGCATCACAACACGTCATGGATTTTATGGGCAGCGTTTATTGAAATCCCATGAAGGCCCATGAAGGTTCATGACCCTTAAATCCACTCGTTTCGCGTTGATTGATATGAACAATACGGCATTTCATAAGCCTTCATGAAGGCGCCATGAACCTTCATGAACTTTTGATTGTGGATCAGGGGGGCGCTGGTTCGAACCCAGCCCCGCTGTACCATTGTTTTCGCTAAAATCCCCTGCTCCATGGCCGTCATGGTCCACGAATATCATTCCTCGAATATCATTCCTCGGCGCCCGGTATACGCCATCTGTTATCCGACAGGTGAGGCCGGCCTTGAAAAAAAGGCTTTAAACCCGGCGTTTTTGCGGTTATATTATGGATTGTCGGCCTTATTCAGGAGGGTGACTATGGCGATAAACAGGCGCTTGCAATAAACTCATCGGACCCGGGGGCGGTACCCGGCACCTCCACCAAATTCTTTGCGGTTTTCGCACCGGTTTTGGGGGTGAAACAGGATCGACGAGAGTGTAAAGAGCCGTCTTTCGCCCGGGTAGAGACTCGCCGTTATCGGGTCATTTGATAGTTGCAAACAACAACTATGCTCCGGTGGCTCAGGCTGCGTGAGGCAGTTTGCGTAACCGAAATTTGAGTCCTGAATTGTTAAGCAGAATTCAGGCGGGGTTCGGTGGGCGCCCGGCAACAAAAAGCCCACCATTTCATCGCCTCCGGTTTTATCTCCCGGCGGCATGGTCGTGCCATGACCGCGATGATCGCATCGGCGCCCTTGAAAAACGGTTTACGGCCGCGCCGGGTGACGAGAGGGGCGAATCGTGATGGAGACGGGAATGGCCGAGCAGCTTTCAGGGGGGTGTCTTTGCGGCGGTGTCCGGTTTACGGCCGCGCCGAAAACGCTCGAAATGAGCGTTTGTCATTGTTCCCTGTGCGGGCGTTGGACAGGAGGCGTTTTCATGGCCGTCGATTGCGGCGAGAATGTACAGCTTGAAGAGAACGGCACGCTTGGCGTTTATGCATCCTCCGATTATGGCGAGCGGGTCTTTTGCCGAAAATGCGGCTCGTCCCTGTTCTGGCGAATGCAGGATGGTTCGCAAGCCTATGTCGCGGCGCGCGCTTTCGATGATCCGTCCGTTTTCAGCCTCACAGATGAAATCTTCGTGGACGATAAGCCGGACAACTATGCATTCGCCAACCGAACCCGAAAGATGACGGGGGCGGAGGTGTTTGCGCTCCATGCACCGGAGGATATTCGGCGATGACCGAGGCCCAGGCGCGCAATTTCACCATCAATTTCGCTCCGCGACATCCAGCGGGCTCATGGTGTGCCGCGCCTCATGCTCGAACGGGATGGCCAGGCGGCGGCCCGGGTCGATCCTCATATCGGCCTGGCCGAGCGCGGCGCCGGGAAGCCAATCGGGCGCAAGACCTGTCTTCAGGCGATTGCCGCTTCCGATCGTCTTCGATCATGTCGCGTCGGTGAATCAAGGGATATAGGCCGTTGATATGAACTTAAAAACGGCTGGTTGAAGCCGAATGACTTTGTGGAGGGTTTAGTCGCAGGCACGCGCGGGCTCTTCCTGGCACTCACACAGACAAGTCCGAGCTCGGCTGAAGACCTTCGGTGGGGTGCGACTATGGCCTGTAAACAGCGCGATTTGTTTTACACCCCATATGACTGGCGTTTTGCCGGTTGCGCTGTTGCCCGACCTTGAGGTTGGCAGACTCGACCGGCCATTATTTTGCGCCCTTTGGAGGCTTACGCGCTTTTGCCGAGGGTTAAGTCGCGCCTCGCGATGTCCAGGCAAAAAATCGGGCCATGCCGGGGGTACCGGCAAGTATGAGGTAGACGCGGGGGCCACGAAAAGTTAATATCGGCCTGGCCGAGCGCGACCCGGATGGGATGGAATTTGTGACCACGATGGTTGAAGATTTGATGCGTTACGATTTGCTCGCTCAGGACGCCTTGCGCGGCGTCGTGCGCTCGGCGGTGCGCTATGCCGGCCGGTTCGGCTTGCCTGGGGAGCACCATTTTTACATCACCTTCGAGACCACGCACCCGGATGTACGCCTGTCCGCGCGCTTGCGGCAAAAATACCCCCGGGAAATGACCATTATCCTCCAGCATCAATTCTGGAACCTCCAGGTCGGCGAGGATCGCTTCGAGGTCGAGCTGTCGTTCGATAATATTTCCGAATGTCTGGTTGTCCCTTTCGTCGCGGTGAAGGGGTTTTTTGACCCTTGCGTGCAATTTGGACTTCAATTCGGTGGTTCCAACACCGACACACCAGACCGGCAACCCACGACCAACAGCGACGACGCGGCATTGCCCGGCGCGGCGTCCACATCGTCAAACGCCCTGTCGGCAACAGTCCGCGCCGTGACCAACAACAGCCGTGAAAAGCTTAAGACGCAAGGCCAGCCGCCGCCGGCCAACACCTCCTCGGCCGCCTCTTCCAGGGTTGTCAGGCTCGATGCCTTTCGCAAAAAATAATCCTCAAGCGCGTTGCCTTCAGCCCCACCCACACAGGGGCCGAAAAGCGTTACGCGTGGTGGAATCGGCGCCTTGGACTATGGACCCGCCAAAAACGGTCGATACTCGCATCTCCAACAAGGTGCTCTGTCATGGGTACTCTCAAACCCGGATAGGCTGTAATGCGCATCGCGACCGGGGGCTTTCTCACAGCGCACGGGATCGTTAAGCTCCTGGATCGGTAAAATGCGGCCCATTCCCTCACCGATGCCCGGGATGGCTGACATTGTTTGAGAATGGCGGTCATGGGGTGAGGCAGGGCTGTTGTTGATAATCAATACGTTAGCGGGATAGCGGGAAAAATCGTGGGATCGGCGAAAATGCGGTCGGAATTAAATTAGAATTATGTCACGATCTGTCGCTTCCGCGCGATAAATAGGGCTTGTCAAAAGGTAAAAGCCTGTTGACTCAATGGGTTAAATGGTTGGCGCGCTTTGATAAGGTGGGGTTGGGAATAAACAGAAGGGCGGGGAAAGGGAGGATAGCGGGGCCATCACGGCCCAGCCGATGAAATCAAATCGCCAACAGAGTGACTCTGGCGGATCAACAGCTAAAGCTGAAAATGGGAAGCTTTGATATTCTCTGATAATAGGAGAGATCAAAGATGGATGATGATGAGGCAGTAGCGCGAGCGAGGGAAATCAGGCCTGCCTTGGTCATGTTGTTGACGTCCATGCCGTGTTCTCGATTCCGATCACCTTGATGGAGGTTGGCGGCGGTTTGGCAAGTGTACTCGGTTGGTTGGTTCGCTCGGTCACGGCTGTCGTCACTTTATCCATGATCGATGCCGCTTTCTTTCGCGCCAGTCACGGTTATTGGTGGCATGCGGCCGGTTTTGAGATGCCGTTTGTGGGGGGCGGCCTGATGGTCGGTCTTCTGATTGACGGCGCGGGGCCTTTTTCCTTGTTTGCGTGGGTGGAAAAACGTAGGATATCATGGTTCATGATGGGCCGTCGGGCAAAGCTGATTTCGCAGGCTTATGGGATGGGAAGTCGGCCTCCCGATGGGGTTTTTGCAAGATAAACCCCGGATGAGGGCCTGTCGACGTCCAGGATTTGGAGTGCGGTATGGACGAAAATCGTCCGGTTTCGGCAAAGCGGCAAGCGCGGAGAGATGCTATCAACATAGCTTTACGACCACCCGATAAGGAGGCAGGAACATGGTAAAGAACAAAGTAGCAAGAATCAGCCTAATGGGTGGTTTGCTTGGGCTTATGCTCACAAATCCTCGCAAGGCTCTTGACGATTGCATAAATAAACACAACGCCAAAGGTTGGCGATCCACATTTATTGTGCCTCATGCGCAGCGCAACATTCTTGTGATTGTTATTCAGTTGGCATTCTTGGTTGACACACTTGGCTTATGGACTTGGGGTGCTGGATACCTTGTCATGTTTGAGAAGGAGGAATAAATGAGCACTTTGAAGAAACTTGACAGCGAAGTAAGCACAATAGGGCTTATCCTTTTTTTTAGCTTTCGCGACGCCAAAATGGCCGATTTTCGCCATATCCTTGCTGGACGCGGCGGATGTTCTCCCCCAAAAAGCCAAGGCCGAGGCCCTGTTTTAAGGAGGGTGGTTTTAAGGGGGCCGTAAGTCTTCTCCCGTTCACGGGGAAAATCCGTCCGCGACCCGGGCCCGAAACCTGATCGTCAACAGGCCCCAAAGGATAAGGAGTATCAGACAATGGCCGCAACCAGGACCGAAACCGATTCCTTCGGGCCTCTTGAGGTGCCCGCCGATAAATATTGGGGCGCCCAGACCCAGCGCTCGCTGAAAAATTTCAACATCGGCGGGCAAACCATGCCGAAGCCGCTCATTCGCGCCTTGGGCATCGTCAAACGCTCAGCGGCCCTGGCCAATATCGCGCTTGGCGCTTTGGAGGCAAAACATGGCCGGACCATTGCCGCGGCGGCTCTGGAGGTCGCGGAAAACCGGCTTGACGATCATTTCCCCTTGGTGGTGTGGCAAACCGGTTCGGGCACCCAGTCGAACATGAACGCCAATGAGGTGATCGCCAACCGCGCCATCGAGATGCTCGGCGGCACGCTCGGGTCCAAAACGCCGGTTCATCCCAACGATCATGTCAATCGCGGCCAATCCTCCAATGATACATTTCCCACCGCCATGCATATCGCCACGGCGGAAGAGGTTGTGCATCGCCTGCGGCCGGCCATCAAGACCCTGCGGCGGGCCATCGACGACAAGGCGGAGGCGTTTAAGGACATCATCAAGATCGGTCGCACCCATCTTCAAGACGCCACGCCTTTGACGCTTGGTCAGGAGTTTTCCGGTTATGGCGCGCAGCTCGACAACGGCCTGCGTCGCGTCAACGATGCGCTGAAAGCGCTTTACCCCCTGGCTCAGGGCGCCACCGCGGTCGGCACCGGGCTGAACGCGCCTGAAGGATTCGCCGAACGCTTTGCCAAGGAAGTGGCCGGAATGACCGGCCTCGACTTTATAACGGCGCCGAATAAATTTGAGGCGTTGGCGACCCATGACGCGATGGTGGAGATGTCCGGCGCCCTCAACACCCTGGCCGCCGGCCTGTTCAAGATCGCCAATGATATAAGGCTGTTGGGGTCCGGTCCGCGCTGCGGTCTTGGCGAAATTTCGCTGCCCGAAAACGAACCCGGATCATCGATCATGCCGGGCAAGGTCAATCCCACCCAATGCGAGGCCATGACTATGGTCTGCACTCAGCTTATGGGAAACCACGTCACGGTGACGATCGCCGGCAGCCAGGGGCATTTGGAACTCAACGTTTTCAAGCCGGTGATCATTTACAATGTTCTGCAATCGATTCGCCTCATCGCCGATGCCTGTGTCAGCTTCACCGAAAATTGCATCGCCGGCATTGAACCCCATCGGGACAATATCGCCGCTCTGATGGCGCGGTCTTTGATGCTGGTCACCGCTCTCGCCCCGCATATCGGCTATGACAAGGCCACGAAAATCGCCAAGGCCGCCCATAAAAACGCCACGACATTGCGTGAGGAAGCCTTGAAATCCGGCTATGTTTCCAAGGCCGAATTCGACAGACTCGTCAATCCCGCCGCCATGATCGGGCGAGAAGACCGAGCAAGTCTTCCGGCCCCGACCGAAGGACCCGAAAAACCCCTGAAAGACAAAGTTTGAGCCAAACCAAATCAAGAAAGCCGGTGAATCATGCTTGGCGAATTGGGGGGCACCCGCGAGCCTTCCGCGGTGGTGAGCTCCGGTTTGGGGATGGTTGCGAAATGCTTAAGGGCCTGAAGGCTTAAACCAACATGGCGATCCCGGCGCGCAGCTCGGCAATGCCTGTGCCCTTGGCGCTTGAGGTGACATAAAGGCCCGGACAAGCCGCCGGACGGCGCGCCAGCGCCCGTTCGACACCGGCCCTGATGCGTTCGACCTCGCCCGGCGCGACCTTGTCGGCCTTGGTGAGGATACACTGATAGCTGAGCGCATAACGATCGAGCCTATCCATCATCTCATGATCGCCGGCCTTCAACCCGTGGCGCGCGTCGATGAGGACAAAAACCCGCTTGAGGCTTGCGCGATGCCGCAAATACGCCTGCGCCAATTCTTGCCGGCGCCGCGCCGTTTTGCGCTGGGCGCGGGCATAACCATACCCGGGCAGATCAACCACGCATAAAACATCGGCGAAAACGAAAAAATTAAGCTCGCTGGTGCGCCCGGGCGTCGAGGAAATGCGGGCCAGAGCCTTGCGGCCGGCGAGCGCGTTGAACAGACTCGATTTGCCGACATTCGACCGCCCGGCCAAGGCAATCTCGCAGGGCATGGCGCCCGGCAGATCGGCGAGATGGGCAACGCCGCGCAGAAAACGACATTCACCGGTAAACAAACACCGTCCCTTTGCCGAGGCCTGTCGCCAAGGCGCCTCTTTTCCGGAAAAATCCGACGCAACAGCGCCGCTCATGGTCTGTAAACACATCTAAAATCGCAAACCCCGGGGAAGCCTATCGGCTTCGGGCCGAAGCCTCTTGTTCCAAGTCCTGGCGGAGATTGGTATCGGCCGCCATCTTAACGAAGTCTGTGGCAATACGCGATAGGGAGAGGCTCGCGCCCAAAGCATAATCCGAGCTGGAGCGAAGCGGCGCTCGATAAGGTTATGCGACCGAGATAAGGAGAGCCTAATCAGAGCCGCCAGCGCAAGCGACGACGATCAAGATTATGCGGCCAAAATAAAGACCTCCAAGATCGCCGGTTCGATTCAATCGGACCGAACGGCGCTCCAACTGCCGGTTCACAGTTTTTTTACGCCCTTTTGCCGGCCCAAACCAAGCCCTTGGAGAATATTGCTCAAGAGCGCCACCTCAACCCCTTGCCGACGCATGATGACATACTGTTGCAGGACCGATAAGGTGTTGTTCCAGGCCCAATAGATCACCAGACCGGAGGGGAACCGGGCAAGAAGAAAGGTAAAAAATATCGGCATCAGATTGAACAGCTTGGCTTGAACCCGATCGGGGGGCGTCGGGTTAAGCCGCATCTGAACCCACATCGTCATCCCCATGATCAAAGGCCACACCCCGATCATGAGCAGGCCTGGCGGGGTCCAGGGCAACAGCCCGAACAAATTGAAAACGCTCGTCGGATCGGGCGCGGACAGATCCTTAATCCAGCCGAAAAATGGCGCATGGCGCATCTCGATGGTCACAAAAAGCACCTTGTAGAGGGAAAAGAACACCGGAATCTGGATCACCATCGGCAGGCAACCGGAGGCCGGATTGACCTTCTCCTTCTTATAAAGGGCCATCATGGCTTCCTGCTGCTTTACCCGGTCGCCGCGGTAACGCTCGCGAAGTTTCATCAGCTCCGGCTGCAGTTTCTTCATTTTGCTCATCGCAACATATGATTTATGGGCCAGGGGGAAGAACAGAAGCTTAACCACAACCGTCGTCATGAGAATGGCAATCCCGAAATTGCCGACCATCGCCTTGAAGAACTCAAGAAGCCAGAACATTGGCTTGGTGATGAAATAAAACCATCCCCAATCGATCAACAGATCAAAATGCTTGATCCGATATTGGCTGGCATAGCCATCCACCAGCTGCACCACCTTGGCCCCGGAAAACAATCGGCTTTGGTATGACGCCGTCGCGCCGGGGGGGACCCGTATGCCGTCGCGTAAGAGATAATCCGCCTGATAGACGTCGCCTCCCGCGGTCTTGGTGTCGAGAAAGCGCGCTTTGACCGCCCTGGTCTGGTCGGGAATGAGCGCGACGGCCCAGTATTTGTCGGTAATGCCGAGCCAACCGCCAACTGTTTCATGGCTCTGCGGTTCGGACTCCTCTTGCAGATCGTCATATTTGGTCTGGGCGAGCTCATCGTCGTCGAAAGAGCCGATCATCCCCTCATGGAGAATGTAAAAACCCGCCGTCTTCGGTGTACCGTGGCGTGAGATCAAGGCGTAGGGGAACAGCTTTACGGGCTTGCCCGATGTATTCTCCACCTGTTGGCGAATCGTGAACAGATAATGATCATCCACCGATATCGTACGCTTGAAAATGAGGCCATGGCGATTATCCCAACTGAGCGTCACCGGATGGGACGGCGTCAGCCTGGCGCCGGGGGTGGCCGTCCATACCGTCTTGCTGGTCGGCACCACCGCCGTATCGCCATTGCCCGCGGCCCAGCCCTGATCGACGTAATAGGCCTTGGCGGTATCGGCGGGCGATAACAGCGTAATGATGGGACTTGAAGGATTCGTCGTGACACGATAATCGCGCAATTTCAGATCGTCGATCCGGGCCCCTTTCAGATTGATGGAGCCTTTGATTTTCGGCGTGTCGATGGCGATTCGCGGCGTCAGGGCAAGGGCTTGCGAAGGGGAGAGAAGGGTGCCGGGTTCGGCGGCGGGAGCAGCATTTTCACCGGACGGAGTCGGCGCGAGCGATCCCTCAGACATCGTCCCGGCGGGGATCGTCTGCTGTTCGCTGGGTTGCGCCGGCTCGCCGGGCGGTTCATAGACGAGAAATTGCCAGGCGAACACCACCAAGGCCGACAAGACGATAGCCAATATAAACTGTTTATTCTGAGGCATTATAAGCTGGTCCCCGCAACCGCCCGTTTCGTGAAGGTTTCATCGTTTCCGGCCGGAAAACCGCCGTCCTGCGCGAGGCCGTTGACCAACCGTCCTGTTTGCACCGCCTTCATGGACGCCGTCAAGAGCGCGGCGCAAATCGCGCTCAAGCGCTGAAAAAGGACGCACCGACGTCCCCCCACGGGCGATAATGACATAATCGAAGCCCCTCCGGGCCAGCGGGTCCAGGGTCAATCTCACCACCTCACGCAACCGCCTGCGGGCGCGATTGCGCCGCACGGCGTTGCCGATTTTGCGCGTGGCGGTGAAACCGACGCGCGCGGACGCCTCGTCGCCGCGAGCGCGGGCCTGAACAACCAGCCCGGGCATGGCGCGGGACACGCCGCGGGCGGCGGCGAGAAATTCCGCGCGCTTTTTCAGCCGCTCCAGCTCCATATCGTGACGCCTGCCTTTATCCATGCATTTTACGCCCGCCCCACGCCCCCACGAAGCGACAATGACGCCAGCATCGCCTAAGTGGGCTCTAAGGCGAAATATCGCTTCAGGCGGAAAGCCGTTTACGGCCTTTCGCCCGCCGACGCGCCAATATGAGACGCCCGGCCTTGGTGGCCATGCGGGCGCGAAATCCGTGACGCCGTTTGCGGACCAAGCGACTGGGCTGAAACGTTCTTTTCACCGTCATCTCCACCAAAATTCAAGTCAAGCCCGACCGGCCGGATCGTTAAAAGGCTTATGGCCGGGCCAAGCCCCGCCGGTTTCAAAAAAACCCGATTGTTAAGAACCTAAAAGCCCGGTGAGATATAAGAGATAATATCGCTTAGGTCAACAAATCCCCATCTTCTCCCAGACAGGGCCGCGGGCCCGGTGTCCAAGATTATGCGATCACAGAAACAACCAGAAAAGGAGCACGAGGGGGGCCTTGGTCACCCGTGCTCCTTTATGGTCTGTCGGTCAGCCCGAGCCTAGTTTTTCCCTAAGGCCTTCATGATCCGCATGGTGTTGTATCTCATGAGGTCTATATAGGATGGAACCGGACCGCCGGCCGGAGACAGCGCCTCGGGGTAGAGTTCACCCCCGGGTCTTGCGCCGGTCGCGGCCGCGATCTGTTCAACCAGGCGCGGGTCCGTCGAGTTTTCGATGAAATAGACCGAAATCCCCTGTTTCCTGATCTGGTCGATCAGCCTGGCCACATCGCCCGCCGACGCCTCGGTTTCCGTCGAAACGCCGAGCGGGGCAATGAAGGTCACGCCATATTCCTGCCCGTAATAGTTGAACGCGTCATGAGAGGTCAAAATGGTCCGCTTTCCCTCCGGAACCGAATCAATTTGCCGGCGCACGAAAGCATCGATCTTGTTCAGCTCCTTCCGGTAACTCTCGGCTTGGCGCGAGAAAGCGGCGGCATCGTCGGGATCGGCTTTTTCGAGGGCCGCCTCGATATTGGACACCCAAATCAAAACGTTGGGGACGCTGTTCCAGACATGAGGGTCGGTGATGGTTTCGCCATCTTCATCCAAAGTGCGGGTTTTGATGCCCTCAGACACGATCACCGGCTTTACCGTGGACCCTGAGGCTTTCGCCAGACGTTTAAACCAGGTTTCCAGCCCTTCGCCGCTGATGAAGGTCACGGAAGCGGCCTTGACCGCCTTGGCGTCATCGGGCGAGGGTTCAAAATCGTGAGGATCGTCATTTGGCGGAACCAGACTCTTCACCCTCACATGATCGCCGCCGACATTTTTCACGACATCGGCAAGGACGGTAAAACTGGCCACGACATCGATGGTCTTCGCCGATACGGCCGCGCCGAGACCAACAAGGATCATCGCCGATCCGACCAATGCAGACAGAAAACGCTTCATACTCATATCAAACCTCCGTTCGAGCATTACTGAAGTGCCGGCGCCTGAACAAGCGCCCCAAAGCCCCTGAGGGAGCGACCAGAAGCGAGATCGCATAGATCACGCTGGCGGTCAGAATGATCGTCGGCCCAGAGGCGAAACCGAGATGGTAGGAGACAAGAAGACCGATAAAACCGGAAACAGCGGCCGAAACCGCCGCGATAAGGAACATGACGGCAAGCCGCTCGGTCCATAATTTCGCGATACAGGCCGGCAGCATCATCATGCCCACGGCCATCAAGGTGCCGAGGGTCTGAAACCCGGCGACGAGATTGAGGACCAGGAGCAACAGGAAAATAAAATGATAGAGTGACCCGCGCCCGCCGACGACACGCAGAAATAGCGGGTCGAAACATTCGGTGATGAACGGGCGATAGACCAGAGCAAGGACAATGAGGGTGAGCGAGGCGATGGCGGCGACGATACACACCGCCTGAGCGTCGATCGCCAGGATGGTGCCGAACAGGACGTGCAACAGGTCGAGATTCGACCCGCCCAGCGACACGATCAGCACGCCCAGCGCCATGGCCGAGAGGTAAAAGCTGGTGAAACTGGCGTCCTCTTTCAAACTAGTGGTTCGGGTGATCAGGCCGGAAAGAAAGGTTACGATCAGGCCGGCGACAAGAGCGCCGAGCCCCATGGCGGCGAGCGACAGGCTCCCGGCCAGCAGAAAACCGATGGCGGCCCCGGGCAGCACGGCGTGACTCATGGCCTCACTGACCAGGCTCATCCGTCGCAGAACTAAGAGAACGCCGACCGGGCCGCCGCCGACCCCAAGCGCGACCGAAGCCACCAGCGCCCGGCGCATAAATCCGTAATCGGCGAAAGGAGCAACGCACAGTGAATGGAGAGTCATCTTCGTTCCCGTTTCAAGACCCGTGAACCGCAGTCGATCCGCTCCGGTTCTCGACCGGATTGCGCGCCGCCTTGAGATTCTCACGCGAGAGAACCTGATCCGTCGCTCCCCAATCGATCATCCGGCCGGCGAGAAGAAGGGCGTTCGGAAAATACGCGCGAACCTGATCGAAATCATGCAAGACCGCGATAACGGTGCGACCATCGCCATGCCAGCGGCGAATGATTTTTATGAGATCGCAGGCTGTGCGGGCGTCGATCGCGGCAAACGGTTCGTCCAGAACGATAATGTCGGCATCCTGAACCATCAGCCTGGCAAACAGGGTGCGCTGAAACTGGCCTAAAGAGAGCGAACCGATGGGACGGTTTGCAAAGCCATCGAGCCCGACGCCGGCGAGCGCGTCTTTCGCGCGCCGTGCCGCCTGCGCGCTCACGGCGCCGAAAGCGCCGGTTTGCCGCCAGGCTCCCAGCATGATCGTATCGGCGACGGAGAGAGGAAATTGCCGGTCGATGGCGCTGATCTGAGGCAGATAACCAAAATCGCGGATATGTAATCCACCACGGTCGATTCGGCCCCGCGCCGGCGCAATCTCTCCCATCAGGGCCTTGAGAAGGGTGGATTTTCCGGCGCCGTTGGCGCCGATGATGGCGGTGAGACTGCCTGGAGCGAACGCCCCCGAAACCCCGTGAACGGCGCGATGGCGACCGTAAGCGACGCTGACATCGTCAAACCCTATGGCCGGAATGCTCATGGCAGGGCCACCGACCAGGCGACGCCGAGCCAGAGGCCGGCAATGATGACCGCCACCATGAGCAGACGCTCGAACGCGGCACGGGCCATCAAAGAGGAGCGGAAACGATCGCGACTCTTCAAGCCGGACGCGCCCGTTTTCAGTCTCGCGACCGGCGCGAAACTCTTGAGTTTCGCCATGATCATAGTGTTATAACATAACCTCATGACAATAAAATAGAGCATATGATCATGAAGCGCAACACTCTTTTTGGGTCCAGACCCTTATATCATCGTGAAATCGGCGGTGAGACCCGGCCCTCGCGCGCGAGGGCCGCAATCGAATCTGTTTCAGGGCCTGTTGACGTCCAGGATTTGGAGTGCGCTTGAACGAAAATCGTCCAGTTTCAGCAAAGCGGCAAGCGCCGCCAAGGGCTTATCCTTTTTTTTAAGCCTTCGCGCCGCCAAAATGGCCGATTTTCGCCATATCCTTGCCGGACGCGGCGGATGTTCTCTCCTTAAAGCGCGTTGAAGCTCTCTTCAAGGAGGGTGGCTCCGGGAGCCACTCTTCTTCTCGTTCACAGGGAAAATCCGTCTCGTGGCCCATGCTCGAAACCTGATTGTCAACAGGCCCTAAACCCGTCCACTCTGGCCTCACCCGAAAATCCAGGGGACGCGGAAGCGGGCGCAACACCGCTCGCCAAGATCGGAGGCGGACGCGAAAAGCCGTGATCGGCTCTTCATGTCAGCGCGTCACATCGGCGAAAGGGACGAATCTGGCGACCATCGCCCCGATGACGCCCGCGAGCGAGACCAGCGTGAACAGCATCTTCCATCCGCCGCGGGTCGAGACCACCACATCGCGAATAGCGCGCAAATCGCCCTGCATCCGGCCGACATCCTGCTCCAGCCGTTCCACTTTCGCGTTCAGCTTGCCAAGCTCGCATTCTATTGACTCCATTATTTTCACCCCAATTTCTCTCCGGCCGGAGGCTGAATGATCAGCGATAATCCCGCCCCAGCGTGTCGATATAGACATTGGACCCGTCATAGGTGAGAACAAAGCGATCGATCGCGAAGGCCCGGGTCGAAACCGACGGCATATCCCCGCAGGGCGCAAGCCAGTTCCCGGGCCAGGCGACCCGTCTTGCCCCCTCGCCATCCTGTTTGATCAGCAAAATCACCTGCCCCCCATTCGCCGGCCAGTTGGCGATGGAAAGCTCTCTTACATCCCCATTGAGCTGAAGCTCGACATGATGCCCGGCCTTATAATCGATCGCCGCGAGTCCTTCGGAAACCGATACGAATTGCCGCACAAAACTTTGCATGCCGGAAAAACCGTTGAGAATGCTCAAGGCGCCGGAGTTGCGGTCGACGCGCAGCGCATCGCGCCAGGTCGTCCCGTCGCCACTGACCCTCAACATAAAATCATCGCAGCCGATCAGACCAAACTCGGCGCGCCCGCCCCAACCGCTCTGCAACAGCATGGACAACACATTATCCGGCGTTTCCTTGTTGAGCGTATAACGCAGATCGCCGCTTCCGCCCTCGGCAACCGACCGGGCGGCAAACAGCGCCTTGTTGAGTTTCGCCGCCAGCGGGTTTTCATCATCGGCCTCGGTGGCGATACCGAGCCCGGCGAGATTATTCACCCCGGCCAGCGCGGCGCATAAATCCGCCCAGCGACCGCCGGTCCAGATCATGAGCAGCCTTTCCGCCTCCAGCCAGGCGAGCCAGCCGGTTTTGGGCGTATGGAACACCCAACCGCCGGCCTGAAACACCGCGATCATGGTGGCTTTCCCAGCCCAGTCGCCGGTTGCGCCGTCGGCGACGATATAGCGTTCGCCTTCCGAAACCTCCGCCGCGGGACCGGTGCGGTGACGGTCCTTGACGCTGAGGTGAACGAGCGCATCGAGCACATCGAGCGCATCGTTATGGGTCACGTGTTTTTGCGCCTGCGCCGCTTCGAGATAGGGCAGGTTCAGATTTGCGCTGTCAGACATGAATCCTCGCCCTCCTTGCGCTCCCGCGTCCCCGTGTGGCCGAAAGCTGATAGACCGCGACATCGAGCGCCGACGGTATGGTTACAAAATCAGTCTTTTGATCGGTTGCGGTATAGATAATCTTAGGTTCGGACGTCCGAAGCGTACGGATGACGGTATCGTCACGGCCGAGAATATCGACCTCGTAAGCCTCGCTGTCCTCGCCGAGGGGAACCTCGGTTTGCTCCCAGGAATCGCCGCCGATCCGGGTTCGCCTGATCCAGCGCAACATAATATCCGCGCTCGCCGGATCGCGCTCGCCGCGGATATGAACCGGGCTGAGCGGGCGCAAGCCCACCCCACGAAAAACATGGCTCGCCTGCACAAACGCCGCATCGCCCGGGTCACGGCCGACCGGCCCGCAACGATAGGTGAGAGCAAGCCCGATTTCATCGAGCGTCATGTCGGATTGCACGACCGCGCCATTGATAAGGACGAAACGCGCGCCCGGCGGCAGGGTCGCGCTCATGGCGACCTCGGTGCCCGACTGGCCGCGCAACAAGCCGGAGAGTCGGTAGAGATTCGGCCCGATCAGCTCCGCCAAGCGGAATTGCATCACCTCCCAAACGCCCTCGGGGCTGCGCAGACCGGCGACATTGGCGCCGGCGAACAGAGGCAACGGCTCAACCGACGACAAGGCGCCGGAAAACACCTCCACCTCCAATCGCGCCCCCCGGGTCCATCGGCTGGTCGGCCCCGGCGGCAAGGCGTTGAGAGTCACGCCCATAATGGCCGGCGAGGTCAGCAGGCAATTTGTGCTGAAGCCTAAGCCATTGGCGGAGCGGAGAATCGCAAGCGCCCCGGGCCAGGGTTTGGCGTATCCGGCGAAATAGCCCGCTTGGGGGCTTTCCTTTCCGGTAAGCAGCGGCAGATCGAGAAATTCGAGGATCGGCTTGCCATAAACCGGCGCGATATTGGGATATGCGGAACGTTGCGGTCCGCCAACGCCGTCATAGACGGAAGGATCGAGGCTGACCGCCTCGACGCGGCGGACATCGGCGTCGTTGATCGAAACGATACGCAACAACCGGCTTCGACCCGCAACCGTCAACGTCACCACATCGCCCGGTTCGACCGCACAAGCGCTGGGCGGCAGAGCGAATTGCGCCCGCTCGCGTCCGGCCCATAAATCATACAACCAGATCTCGGCGCGGCTTTGCGCCAAGGACTGCGACATCACCGCGGAGAGATCGGCGCTGGCCTGTCTTATGCTGTGGCCGACCAGACGGTGCGCGGTGACGGCGGTTTTGCGATAATCGCTCAGGCCGTCCACATAACCAAGCGTCACCGAGGCCGGCAATTCGCTCTCCTGCGCCCGCGTCAGCTGAAAAAGCGGATCATCGCCATGGCAATCCGCCAGATCACCCGGCCTCAGAACCAGCGCCGATTGAGCCCGGCACGGGCGAAACCGGATCACCCGGCCGGTTTCGACCGCATCGAAGGCAAACGCCAAGGCCAGCGGCTCCAGCGCGTCGCGCGCCGACATCGGCCTGTCGATCAGATAGCCGTCGATGACGCCTTCAAGCTCGCTTACGTCACAGGCAATATCACCGCTGCCCGCGACCAGGGCCGACACCAGCGCTGCGAGCGGTACAGCGCCCATGCGTCCGTTCAGCCAGTGGCCGGTTTCGTAATTGGGGCCATCGCTCCAGACATCGCCGCGATAGGGAAAGACCGGAAAGGGACGGGCGTCGAAGGCCCAGACGAAAATCCGGCCCGGATCGACCATTGGTCCATCATAGACAGTCGAAATTGGATTGCCCGCTTGACCCAGCTGTTGGGTCCAATACTCATGGAATGCTCGAAGACAACATCGCTGCATGAAATCATCGCGATTGCCGGAGGAAAAATGCGGCAATGAACTTTGCGAAGAACGGGCGTCATTAAAGACATTGGGCTGATTGGCCCCCTTATCGACCGCCGGACAGCCGGTTTCAGTAAACCAGATCGGCTTGGCCCGCGGCCTCCAGAGCGTGGGCCTGGCGTTCTCGATCCCGCCCGGGCGGTCATAATGCTCGTTCGACCACCAGCCGACGAGATCCTTGTAGCGGAAGACCCATGGTTTGCCGTAAGCCCCGTCGGTAATGGGGGAGCGAATTTGCCGCTCGCGGTTTTCGTCGCTCTCATAATGCCAGTCGAACCCCTCCGCGCCGGCGATATTGCCCTTGAGATAGTCGAGATCGTAGATCGAGCGCGCCCCGGCCTGGCGGTCGAGATGGTTCGGGCCGTCGCGCCAGTCGGCGAGCGGCATGTAATTGTCGATCCCGATGAAGTCGATCGCGTCATGCATCCACAAGGGATCGAGATGAAAAAACACATCGTGCGAACCGTCCGCCGTATGATGGCCGAAATATTCCGACCAATCCGCCGCGTAGGAAATTTTCGCATCGGGCACAATGGCGCCGACCTCGCTGGCCAGGCGCATCAGACCATCAACGGCGGGATAATGGCCCTTGTCGTCGCGAAGAGTGGTCAAGCCCACCAATTCGCTGCCGATCAGAAAGGCGTCCACCCCACCGGCCAGCGCGCAGAGATGGGCGTAATGCAAAATCATGCGCCGGAACGACCATTCGCCGGCGCTTCGGCAGGCAACGCCGCCATCGGAGATCGAAAAATCGCCGGACCCGACCTGGCCGAAAAAAGCCTCGATTTGGGCGGTGACCGCCGCGGTCTTGTCCGGCGTATCGGCCGTTCCCGGGGCGCGATCGCAAGTGATCCGACCGCGCCAGGGATAGGCCGGTTGGCCGGGAGCGCCGCCGGCCGGATCGGCGAGGGTGTTGTCCGGCGGGATATCCATGAGGATGAAGGGGTAGAACACGATTTTGAGACGGCGCGCCTTCATATCCTTAATGGCGCGGATAACGGAACGATCGCACGGCGTGCCGCCGAAGGCCGGCCTGTCGTCGATCTCGGACACCTTGTAGGCTTCGGCGCGCGATATTCCGGCGACAGCCCAGGGTTCGGGGGTGGTTTTCTTGTCGCGGTTTTCGACCCCGGGCCGGATTTTGCAAAGGCTGGAGCGCAAATCATCGCCGAACCAGGCGACCACCAGCGCCGCCGCCTCGACATTGCGACAACTGGCCTGAAGAGCATCGAGCGAGACCGACCAGTCGGTATGAAGGGCTGCGGTATGGGTGTTTTCCACCCCGGTTTTACCTTGGCCAAGATCGCGCTTGACGGGTTCGACGTCATAACCGAATTCGGTCGAACCGGGGATGATATTGACTCCCCTGATCGTGGATTCCATATCATCCATCGCCTTGAACACTTCAAGGGTGAATTGCGGCACGCGATTGCCGAAACGCTCAAGCGGCAGGGCCTCGAACACCACATAGGCCAGCCCGCGATAGGCGGGGGCCCGGCCCGGCCCCTCCTTGGCCTCGATCAAACTGTCGGCAAGCTGGTCGTCATCGCCGCGATAGAACCGCCAAGTATATTGGCTGATGTCGATGTCCTCGCCATCGGCCCAGACCCGGCCGATGCGAGTGACCGGCCCTTGGCACAGACCGACGGCGAAATTGCCGTAATAGCGATAGTCCCTGACCTCGACCATGGACCCGCCGGTCGCCTTGCCGCCCGCGCCTTCAGTATGGGTGGAGAGTCTTTCCTCGAAATGGGTCGCCCAGATCAGCTGACCGGCGAGGCGCGCCCGCCCGAACAGTCTCGGGATCGGCATCCCTTCACTGGAGGCCTGAACATGGAGATCGTCAAGCCGCGGGCCGTCCACGCGGCGGCGATGGCTGCCGATGAGGGCATGATCGATCATATTGCCGGTAAGACCGCCGAGCGCGCCGCCGAGCGGGCCGCCGAGTGCGGCGCCGACGGCGGTTCCGGCGGTTTGCAGGACCAACGTCGCCATCAGCCGATGATCCTTGGGAAGCGGAAAGCGAAAGCGGCATGGCGCCGCCACCATTCGGCAATGACGACCTCGCAAACCCCGGCCCCGTCCTGGGCATGGATCATGCGCTGGGAGAGACTCACAATCGCGGCGTGTTTGGCCGGCAGATGGCGACGCCAGCGAAACAAAAGAACGTCTCCCGGCCCGGCCTGCGTGAGGGGCAGGACCACAAGGTGGCGCGCCCCGGCCTTGGCCAAAGCCTCATCGCCGCCGGTCTCCGCCCAGTCCGGCGCATAGGGCGGTGGCGTTTCCGGCTCGGGCCCGCATAAGGCCCGATAAACACCGCGGATCAGCCCCAAACAATCGCAGCCCACGCCCTTGAGACTGGCCTGATGGCGATAGGGCGTGCCGATCCACGACCGCGCCTCGGCGAGAACGGCCTTGTATTCACTCATTCGCTTGGTTCCCGATAGGATTCGACGGCGGTTCCCGACGGGGCGGGAGTCAGAGAGCAGACAACCAGCCAAACAGCCAATCATGCAGAATACGGCCTGGCGGCATGACGGCGAATGTTCCAGCGATCCCGATCGCACCGACATAAATGCCGATCATCGACAAACGGTGCTTTTTGACATGGTGACGACGCGAGGCAAGCCAAGCCTGTGGTACGACAAACAGCACCCATAGGCTGAGCAGATGAAGCAGACCGAAGCGCCCCAGAAACGTCGGGCCGAGTGTCGAGTGCATAAACAGGCTCGCAAGGGCCGAGACTATGATCGTCACGCTGAAGACTTTACCCGCCAGCCGGTGGGCGGGGCCGCCTTTTTGCGAAAACATCAGGTAAGCGCCGAGCATAAAGGCGCATAGCATCGTGGCCAGGTGGAAATACACGACATAAATCATGTTCATACCATGATTCACCAAGCGCGGTGAGCGGACCGGCTAGCGCCGTCATTGTCGGGATCGTCCCGATGCGGATGGGAGATGGCGTAATCATTGCCCGGCATCTGCGGGAAACCGCGAAAATTGACCGCATTGTCGAACTTGGCCCGGCAGGTTGCGAATTGCTTGTCGCATCCCGCGGTGACGATAAACCGATCGCCTGGCCTCACCGGTTCCGACATCGCCTGCCACAGCCGGACGATCGTGGCGGACACCATGGCCTGGTGAGCCTTGATTTCCATTGCCCGTCCCTTATTGGCGCCACTGGTCCAGCCGATGCGCCCGCGCGCGAACCACCCGTCGGCGAATGTTTCGAGCCCGCCCACCGACAAGCGGTGGAGGTCTTTGACGTCTCTGACCACTCCCGCCGTGGAATAGAGGGGATCATGCAGGTTGACGCCGCAGCGTCGGTCGCCAAGCCGGGCATCGCAGCCGTAACAATAGAGACGTCCGGTCGGCTGGTTGAGTTGATGGGAGATCCCGCGAATTTCGGCGGAAAACCCATGGGCGCCGCGGGTGATTTCGCCGAGATTGCCGCAGCGCATCATCATGCGCTGATCGGGATCATTCCAATTGACGAGCCACATTTCCACCAACGCGTTGTCAAACACACCGGCCGCGAGATCGCGCTCGCTTAAATGATCGGAGCGCAACACGCCGGAGATATCGAGGTTATCGACGGACAACCCCAGCGAGGCTTGACTTTCCGTCCGGTTGCACCCGGCGGCGGCCTCGCAGACGACGCCCTCAAGCGCCAAATCGCGATCATGGTCGGTAAAGCCCATGGCCCGCCCCGATTGCGGCTTTAAAATCCAGCACCAGCATAATGTCGTCGCGCCGGTTTCGAGATGCGCGCGCAGCGCGTCGGCTATCGCCTTCATGGTCTGGGGTCCCGACCTCTTAATATGCCGTGCGGCCACCGGCCTGGATTAACAGGCGCAAAGGTGCCGGAAAGGCCCATCATTTTCAAGCCCTTTGCAACACAGTCGCTTAGAGCCGGTGGGCCACAGCCTTAAAGCCGCCGAAACGGCGGCGATCTGGGCCCCCTTGTCGAACCGCTCCGATGGGAACCCATCGACCATCGCGCCTGTCCGTGGCGCTCTCCTTGCCGTTTCAGGCGCCATTTCGACCCTATTAAGAGGTCGGGACCCTAATCTCCACAATGGGAATGTCGGGAATATCGCCTGAGGAAAACGCCGCGAGATTGACCGCGAGATGGTCGCTATCGAAACGCACCGGTACATCGAAGGCAAAGCCTGCGGTCACGGTTGCACCGGATTTCGGCGCCCGACCGTCAAGAAAGGTCACGATTCCCGTTGTCGTATCGAGGGTAAAATCCTCGTTTTCGGCCGCGATCACGCCGTCGACGGCCACCGATACCGAGCCTTGAACGGGTTTGCGGATCTCGCGCACATAGTGCTGAGAGCCGGAATGATAGCGTTTGGTGAGCAGAAACGCCGCCCTGCTCCCATCGCCGACACCCAATATCTGATCGAGGCAGGCAGGGGTCGCGGCGGGCCGGCAGGATTTCCAGTCGGCATGGTCTTTCCAGCGAAACCCGTGCAACCGGCCGCAACGCGCCTCGAAAAAGGCGATGACATCATGAAGTTCATCAAGCGTACGCACACCATAACCGGCGTTGTAGCGCCGTCTGGACACCGCCCAGCGGGCATTGCGCTCCTCATGGCCCGAGCCGAGCGTGATGATTTCGGTGCGCCGTTCCGGCCCGCCGGTCGCGCCGAGCGCAATATCGACCGGAAACCGAACCTCATGAAACGCCATGATGGTTCCCTTCTAGGGTGCAGACTCATTAATACGATCGAAATGGCGCCTGAAACGGCAAGGAGAGCGCCACGGACAGGCGCGATGGTCGATGGGTTCCCATCGGAGCGGTTCGACAAGGGGGCCCAAATTGCAAGCGGTTTCGGCGGTTTTAAGGATGTGGGCCACCGGCTCCAAGCGACTTTGTCGCGAGGGGCTTGAAAATGCTGAACATGGCCTTGCCCCTTCGCGCCTGTTAATCCAGGCCGATGGCCGCAGGGCATTTCGACCGTATTAATGAGTCTGCACCCTGGAGCGGTATTTGCGTTCAAATTGAATCGCAATACCGCTCCAACATTCTATTTTTAAGCATAACCTTGGTCCGCCCTCGCCTCTCCGGATCGGATTATGCTCTCACAGATTGCGCATGCCGCGATCGACCGCGCGGCCGATCATGGCGGCCAGTTGGGATTGCGAGCGCGAGAAACTCTCAGCATCTCGAGTGTGAATATTGAAATTCAACGTCACCGGCCTGGTCTCGCCATGCATATTGACGCCGAGCCTGCCGTCATGGCCGCGCGCCAGCGGCAGAATCGCCTCCGGCCCGGCCTCGCCCATGAGACCAATATTGCCCCCCTTCATCGCAAACAGCGTCGGCTTGGCGACAATACCGCCCTCGGCGAAAGGTTTGAGGACGCCATTCGAGATCACATTGCCTTTAGCGCCTGGGATCAAACCGGCGAACAGGCCCGAAAACAGCCCGCCCAACTTTTCGCCCAAAAGGTCCAATGCCGCCGAAAGCGCCTTGTCCGACAGGGTGGAGAGGAGCGAGCGCATGACATCGGAGAGCTTGGCCCCGCCGGTCACGACGGTCGCCAGGCTTTTGGCGAGCGAGTGGCCGAATGAATCACCAAGTTTGCGAAGTTGTTCAAGTTCCGATTTGAACGCCGAGGCGTCAAGCCCGATCGCCACCTCCAGCCCGTCATCATCCTGCGTCATGGTGTCTTGCCTTCATCATCAGGGAAGCGGGCCATCAGCCCTTCAATCTCCGCGCGTGACATGTGTCCGCCGGGCGTCGCCGCCAGCCCCGCCCCCTCAAGCGCCGCCATCAACTCGCGCGGCGTCATGGCCCAGAACACGTCGGGCGGCAGACGCAGCATGCCGAGCCCCGCCACCATCAGTCTTTTCCAAGGGAAAGTGGCAAGAGCGGTCATGTCCGCTCGCCATCCCGGTCGGGTGCAAATGTGGCGCGCAAAAGGCGGGCGACGATCGACACATATCCCGCCGCGCCATCGGCGACGCGAAACGCCGCAACCGCGTCATCGCCGACATCATGGCCGGCGCCCCTCAGACCGGCGGCGATAATGCGCACGGCGTCGCTGGCGCGAAGACGGCCATTTTCGAAGCGTTCGGCCAGAGCCATCAGATCGGCGCCGCCATAGGCGTCTTCAAGCTCGGCCAGTGCGCCGAGCGTCAAACACAATGTCCAGCGCCGACCATCCATCTCGGCCTCGATCTCGCCACGATAGCGGTTCGCCATTGGCTTTCTCCTAGAGCATAATCGGATCCGGAGAAACGAGATCAGACCAGGATTATGCTTAAAAAACAAACAACTAGAGAATTTTCCGTGAGTCTATTGCCACGGAAAACGCTCCTAATGCGCATCGAAGGTCATGGGGCCTGCGGATTCAAGCGCCAACTCGAACGTCAGCTCGCCATCATGGCGGCCGGTATATTCCAGAGCCGTGATCTGAAAAGGTCCGGTGACGGTCCCAAAGTCAGGGATCACAACGCGCCAGTCACGAATGGTTCCCTTAAACATGATCCGGCGCACCAGCATGTCGCAAGCCGTATCCTTGAACAAACCACTGCCGCGAATATTGGCCGATTTCAGGCCGGCGCCGGCCAGCAACTCGCGCCAGAATCCCGCCGATTCCGCATGGGTTATATCGATGACGCCGGCGTTGAAAGCCAATGTATGGCTGCGCAACCCGGCGATGGTCTCGAAACCGCCCTTGCCGTTGGCGTCGAGTTTGAGCAGGAGGTCGCGCCCCCTTTGAGCCGTCATCGTCACCACTCCTCCAAACAGGTCATATCGGCTACCGCGGGATCATCGTCGGGGGGTGATTCCGGCTCGGTGACCGCCCGCAACCGCACGATCCCGTGATAGGTTCGCCCGTCGGTTTCACGCAGGGCGTGCCAGAATATGGTGCGGAGATTGACCAGATTATGGTCTTCAAGACCGAGCGCGGCGTCATCGAGCGCATGATCGACCGCCGCGATAATGGCCTGAATTTCACCGCGCCCCGGTTGGCGCGACCAGGCGTGCAGCGTGACCCGATGCTCATGCCCGCGCCGGGTTTGGGTGCTCCAGTCGAGCGTGCGAATATCGCCAAGCGTGAGATAGGGAAAGGCGGCTTGTTGCGGCACATCATCATAAATGTTCTTTCCCTTGAGGAGCACCGTCAGTTTATCGCTCGCCGAAAGCTTAGCGAACAGGGCCTTTTGCAAGGCCCAGGCCGGGCTTGCCGTCATGATCGGGTTTTCCCTGTTTTAAGCGCCCGGATCACACCATCGCGGAGCAGGACGCGCACCTCGTCGCGGGCGACCATCAGGGCGGAGGCGAGCCATTGGGCCGAGGAGCGATCAAGACCCGGGTTGTCGGTTGCAACGCTCGCGGGGCTGCGCACCAGCCGCGCCTTGGCGGCATCGGGGTCGATTTCGACCGCAAGCTCGCGGATCGATCGGCCCCGTGCCCGGCCGGTTATGGTTTGTGAATCAAGCAGAGCCTCGGCCTCATCGCGCACAATCTCGCCGGAGCGCTTAAGCGCGGAACGCACGGAGTCCGAATTGAGAGCCTCTTCGATCCGGCGCCGCGACAGCAATGAGCCGGAAACGCGCAGATCCGTTTTCATGATGTCGGATCCTCGCGAACCAGACAGACAAGCTTTCGGGTTTTTTCATCCGGGTCGAAGAGCACCTCGATCGTGAAGACCCGTCGGCCCTGTGTGAACCGCATCCCGGCCCGCAGATCGTGGCGGTAGCGCAGGGTGATGCGGTGGGTCACCGTGGCGGAGAGTTTTTCCGCGCGGAGGATCGTCTTCTCCGCAACCGGCCTGATCGCGCCCCACACCGAGGCGACCGGTCGCCAATGGGGTTTCGCCCCTCCCCCGCCATCGGGAATGCGCTGTTGCGCCTCCAGGCACAGCCGGCAACGCATGGCGCCGATTCCGCTCACAGCGAAACCATGCGGTAAGGCGCAATCAGCGCTTTGACCGTCAGGGGCATTTCCACGCAATCGCCGTCGATGATAAGCGGCTGACGGTTCTCGAACCAATGCGCCACCAGCAATAAAATCGCTTGACGCAACGGGGCGGGGATATCTTCGGCCTTCGGTCCGAAGCCCGCGGTAAAGGCGATTTCTATACCGTTGAGAGAACGCAGCGAATGGCGCCATTCACCATGACCGGATCGAACCACCCGTGGTGGCTGGCTTTGCACATCGACGCCGTATTCACTTGCCGCGACGACGGAGACTGAATCTTGCGGATCGTAAACCCGCAACGCATCGACGCTCCCGACGGGTGAAAGGGGCAGATTAACCATGCCGCTCCTTGGCCAGCGATCGAGAAACAATGACCAACTCTGGGTGATGAAAGCCCGCCGCGTGGCGAGTTCCAGATGGGCGCGCGCGGCGGTAATCAAACTTTGGATGAGTTGATCTTCCTCGTCATATTCGACCTTGAGATAGGCCTTGGCCTCAGCAAGGCTGACCGGCTCGCCCGACGGGGCCACATTGAGTATGGCGGTTGTCATGGATCCCTCTTCCTTTTATCCCAAACGAACGGGCGCGAAGGCCGCCTAACGGCTTTCGCGCCCAGCGAAAGACTCTTTAGCGATGGAGGCTTTTAGGGCCAGTTGACATTTAAGGTTTGCACGGGCCGCGCGGCGAATCTCGCCCATTTTGGCAGCGTGAACGCTTTAAAAGGGCGAGCCCTTCCCGCATGGTCTCTCCTGAAACCGGACGATTTTCACTCATACCGGGTTCCAAATCCTAGACGGCAACAGGCCCTAGAGCGGTATTTGCGTTCAAATTGAATCGCCATTCCACTCTAATGTTTTGTTTTGTAAGCATAATCTTCCTCGATCCTCGCTTCTCCGGATCGGATTATGCTCTCCTTACAGCCGCATAATCTTGG
>JBAJNN010000028.1:0-25349 GCA_036881905.1 Hyphomicrobiales bacterium
ATAAAATGGGTGACGTCCCCGGCGCTTTTGTCGAACTGACGGTCAAGAACGGCGCCGCGGTCGAAGTGGGCCCCGTCAAATAGCCTCGGGCCGGCAGGCTGTTACATGGATGAGTGAAGCGACAGACACCTGCCTTCCGCGTCGAATAAGGAAAGACGGGGAGAGGCAAGGTGTCTGGCGCGGGACATCAGTCGGTGCGCTGGAAGGGGTGTGGGCCTAAATGGTCGCACTGCGGCGCTGGCGATCTTCGGTTTACCCCGCCCAATAAGTTCGAAAAAGCTCGGCTATGACAAAAGCGCCAAAGGCCAGAATAAGGCCGCCGGAAATGTGGTGGATGCGCCTCAAGGCGCGGGCGGTGAGGTGATCGCGCAATCTAGTCGCGACGGCGGAGAGAAACGACCACCATAAAAGACTGCCCAGCATCACCGAGATAACCAGAATCGCCGCATCGGTATAATCGCCTGGCCGTTGGATCAACCCGCCCACGGATGAAAAAATAAATATGAACCCCATGAGAGTGGCCGGATTCCCGATTGTTATGAAGAACGTCGTCGCCAGAAGAGCGATATGAGCGCCAAATCCGACCATTGGCCGCCCGGTTTCGGCGTGCCCGAGTGCAAGCTCGTCAGCACTGGGTCGGGCAAAGAACGTTCTCACCCCCATAAACAGAAGAAGGCCGGCCCCCGCCAGCATAATGATTTTATTGTAGGCCATAATTTTCCCGGAGATGGCCGTTAGACCGAATCCCGTCGCCAGCGCGAACACGCCATCGCCAAGGACCGCACCCAAACCGGCCGACACGCCGCGCCAGAATCCGTTTCTCAGGGCGTTTTGCAAGACGATCACGCCGATTGGCCCCACCGGCGCCGCCACTGCAACGCCAACACCGATACCTCTTATGACAATATCCCAACCCATGGGCAAACTCTTGACCTCGCATCTCGTTACGGCCAAGTTGCATATCATTGCCACACGCGGTGAACAAGCCGTTCAACCGAGTCGCAAATAATGTTAAAGTAAGGATTCGTCACGTTTGCAATTTTATCGTCGTGTGAATTCATGGCCTCAGCTTATCTCTCGCAACTGCGCAACCGCACGATCATTGCTCTTGGCGGCGAGGAGGCAACCGCTTTCCTGCAACGCCTCCTCACCGTCGATATGAATGCGATAACCCATGATCATGTCGGCTATGGCGCCCTGCTGACCCCACAGGGCAAAATCCTGTTCGACGTCTTTATCCTCAAAACACAAAATCGCATCCTGCTCGACTGCGCGAGGCGGCATAAAAACGACGTTATCAAACGGCTCAGCCTCTATAAATTACGGGCAAAGGTTGAAATCGAAGATCGTAGCGACGATGACGCCGTTGCGGCTTTGTGGGGTGATGGCGGCACGCTGAAGATGGCGGAAAAAACCGGCGCGATGAGCCAGATCGGTCCGATATGGACTTACAGGGATCCACGCAGCCTCGATGCCGGTATCCGATTCGTGGTTCCGCGTGGCGGGATCGACCGACTTGCCGACACATTTACGGCGGAATTCGCCGATGAATCCACCTACAAACATCACCGTATCACGCTTGGCCTTGCCGATATGGGCGAGGACGTCGACCGCGCAACGCTGTTTCCTCACGAAGCCAATTTCGACCAATTCGGTGGCGTCGATTTCACCAAAGGTTGTTATATCGGCCAGGAAGTTGTTTCGCGCATGCAACACCGTGCCACTATACGCAAGCGGATCGTTCCGGTACGCTTCGACGGTATGGTGCCGGCTGACGATAGCGACATCGCCGCGGGCGGGACCATTGTCGGTCAACTGCTCTGCGCTGTGGAGAGTCACGGTCTGGCCTTGCTGCGTCTCGACCGTGTCGCCAAAGCCTTTGCGGCCAGTGAATCCTTAACGATTCAGAATACCGTCCTGAAGATGAAACGCCCGACTTGGGCGCATTTTGCAATCCCCGGAGTGACACCATCGTGAATGAGTTACCAGGGTTGAGAAAACACGAAGACGGACTGACACGCTGTGAATGGCCTGGAATCGATCCGCTTTACATTCGCTACCACGATGAGGAATGGGGAATCCCTGAACGCGATGACCGCTTATTATTCGCAAAGCTCATTCTAGACGGGTTTCAGGCCGGGTTGTCCTGGATCACCATCCTGCGCAAGCGCGCAGCATTTTACGCGGCTTTCGACAATTTCGCGCCGGAGCGGATTGCCCGCTACGACCAGGCCAAGATCGCCGCGCTCATGCGAAACCCGGGCCTTGTGCGCAATCGTGCCAAGATCGAGGCGACGATCGGCAATGCGCGCGCCTGGCTCAAGATTCAGGAGGCCCGAGGTTTTTCCACTTATTTATGGGGATTCGTCGATGGCGAACCGATACAGAATCATTTCAGGCAACCCGCCGAGTGTCCGGCGCAAACCACCATAAGCCGCGCTCTGGCCAAAGACCTCAAACAGCGGGGTTTCCGCTTTTGCGGGCCGACCATCTCTTATGCCTTCATGCAGGCGGTCGGTATGGTGAACGATCACCTGGTTTCCTGCAACCGCCACGAAGCCTGCGCGGCGCTGGCGCGTCGTGACAACACTGCGCGGGCGAGGTCATCATGAGCGGAAGACGGCCAAACCAGCCGCCACGGGCCTGGCAACGCATGCTGTCTGGGCGGCGGCTCGATCTTTTGAACCCCTCCCCTCTCGACATTGAAATCGACGATATTGCCCATGGGCTGGCGCGTGTTGCCCGCTGGAACGGGCAAACCAGCGGTATCCATGCTTTTTCGGTCGCCCAGCATTGCCTGCTCGTTGCCGAGACTGCGGTCTGTTTTCGCCGCGACCTTGACCAGCGCTGGCGCCTGGCGGCGTTGCTGCATGACGCGCCGGAATATGTCATCGGCGACATGATCAGCCCGTTCAAGGCGGCGCTTAGCCTAGACTACCGGTTCTTTGAAAACCGCTTGCTGCACGCCATTCACATGCGATTCGGCCTGCCGCCGGCGTTGCCGAAAACCGTCAGCCAACTGATCAAACGGGCGGACCGGGCCTGCGCGTTTTTTGAGGCAACCCAGCTTGCCGGTTTTGACCTCAAACAGGCTGGACAATTCTTCGGGCGGCCACGCGGCCTTTCCGGCGAGAATTGCGGCCCTTTTTACGCTCTTGACCCCTTGACGGCCGATGAAGCCAAAGCGCAATATCTGGAAAAATTCCGCCAATTCCATCAGGTGTCGGAGCCTGCATAACTCCATGCAAAGAGAATATGAGACCCATGAGCAAAATCGACGATCGCTTAAATGAGCTTGGCCTGAGCTTGCCGAAACCGGTGGCTCCGGTCGCCAATTACCTAGGCTATGCCCTCACCGGCCAGTTGGTCTTTATCTCCGGCCAGCTTCCCCTTGGGCCCAGTGGTGTGAAATATCAGGGCAAACTCGGCGTCACTATCAGCGTAGAGGATGGGATCAAAGCCGCAAGATTATGCGGGCTCAATATTATCGCTCAGCTTAAAACAGCATGTGGGGGCAATTTAGATCGCGTGACGCGCTGCCTCAAACTTGGCGGGTTCGTCAACGCCGCGCCGGACTTCACCGAATACCCTAAAATTATCAATGGCTGCTCCGACCTCATGGTCGAGGTCTTCGGCAACGCGGGGCGACATGCGCGTTTTGCCCTCGGCGCTGGCGGTCTACCTTTGAACGTCGCCGTGGAGATCGAAGCCATCTTCGAGATCGCATGACGGGTCTCGCGCTCCACTTATGTCTTAATGCCCCATGACCGACGAGGACAGCGCAAAAACCGTCATAAGGGTCGAGCCCAGCATCGGGGCCATTGATGCGGAAAAGTGGGAAGCTTGCGCAAATCCGCCGCAACAGGCGTTTAATCCATTCATATCCCATGCCTTCCTGCTGGCATTGGAGCAATCGGGCTCGGCCACGGCCGAGACCGGCTGGCTGCCGCGGCATCTGGTTCTACAAGATCACACCGGCGCCATCACCGGTTGCATGCCCTGCTATCTGAAATCCCACAGTTACGGGGAATATGTCTTCGATCATCTGTGGTGCGATGCTTGCCACCGTTCCGGCGGCCGCTATTACCCGAAACTTCAGGTCAGCGTGCCCTTTACGCCGGCAACCGGCCCGCGCCTGCTGGTTTCGCAAGGCCCGGGCCGAAAAGACCGGCAAAGCCTTCTTGCCTCGGCCGCCGTCGCGCTTTGCCGGCGTCACGAGGCGTCCTCGCTACACCTGACCTTCCTCACCGCGACCGAATGGCGGCTGCTCGGCGAAATGGGGTTTCTTCAGCGCATCGACTGGCAGTTTCACTGGCGCAATCGTGGTTACAACAGCTTTGACGATTTTCTGACCGATCTGCGCTCGCGCAAGCGCAAGGCGGTGATCAGGGAACGCCGCGAGGCCATTGCCGATGGTATCATCATTGAGTGGATTACCGGCAAGGACATCACCGAGGCTCATTGGGACGCTTTTTTCGCCTTCTATCTGAATACGGGTTCACGAAAATGGGGCCGGCCCTATATGACCCGTCAATTCTTCAGCCTGCTTAGCGCGGCGATGGCCGGGCGGCTGCTTCTCATCATGGCACGCCGCGAGGGCCGTTATGTTGCGGGCGCTCTCAGTGTGATTGGAGGCGATACCCTATTCGGCCGCTACTGGGGTGCAAGCGAACACCACCAATTTCTGCACTTCGAGATTTGCTATTATCAGGCCATGGAATTCGCCATGGCCCATGGCATCAAACATGCCGAGGCCGGCGCTCAAGGACAGCACAAGCTGGCCCGCGGCTACCTCGCCAACCCCACTTATAGCGCCCATTTCATCGCCGAGCGCGGCCTCGCCGACGCCGTTTCGCGTTACCTTGAGCAGGAACGTCGTCAGGTCGAGAAATCATTACGCTTGCTGAACGCGCATTCGCCTTTTCGCAATCGCGACATGGCGTCTTGAGGCTTGAATACCACTTTGTATTCGTTCAGGATACCACGCATATAAGGATCGACCCTTAACCACTAGGAAGGTTCCGCATGCCCGCGCCCCCCTATGACGATGCCAACATCTTCGCCCGGATTCTGCGTGGCGAATTGCCATGCCACAAAATCCACGAGGGTGAGAAGACCTTCGCCTTTCTCGATGTCATGCCGCGTACGCAAGGCCATACGCTGGCGATCCCCAAAGCGCCATCGCGTAATATCCTCGATATTGACGAATCCGACCTCACGGCTCTTATTGCCGGCGTAAAGCTCATTGCCCGGGCGGCAAAGCAGGCTTTCCACGCCGACGGGGTCACGATCCAGCAATTCAACGAAACCGCCGGCGGGCAAATGATCTTCCACACCCATTTCCATATCCTGCCGCGTTGGGAGGGTGTGGCTTTAAAGCCTCATAGTGGCAAAATGGCCGATCAGAGCAAGCTCAAAGCCGATGCCGAGCTTCTGCGCATAGCTTTCAATACCTTAAAGGCCGAGGGCAAATTTCAACCCTGTTGAAGCCAGGCCATAAGCATGAGCGCCAGCACCGCCGAAAACACGGCGATCACGGTATTACGCCGGATTGTGAACAAGACGACAAGACCGATAAAAAGTGCCGAAAGCCGATTTGTCAGGGTGGTCACGCTCATCATCTGGGAGGGTAGAATCATGAGCCGCATCACCAGACTTGCAACAAGGGCGGTGGCAACGGCGCGTATCCATAGCATCATTGTGCCTTGTGGATCAAGCCTGCTGATGAGCACCACCCCCAGCATTCGCCACAGATAGGTCACAACCGTTCCGGCAAGCACGATTTTGATCCACATCGGCAAGTCTTGCATGGGTCAGTGGCTTCTCCCCCGCCGCGGCGCAAACAACCAGAACGCCGCCGTTCCCCCGACAAGGCCCGAGACCAGGAGATCAAAGTCAGGAAACAGCATCACGGCAAACGGGCTGAGTACGCCGCCAAATATGACCGCCGCATAATCGAACCGATAAGAGGCGTTGGCAAACAGTGAGGTCAGAAAAAAAGCCGGGGAGAGAAAGACCAGCCCCGCAGACAGGATCCGCGGCAAATTATCGGCCAGCATATAGCCGATCACGGTCATGACCGACATCAGGGCCATCAGCATGAGACCGGTCCCCACAAGACAGGGTAAACGCCGTTCACGAGGCCATTTTTCCATGGAGCGGCCGGCAATAACCCAAAGGGTTACAGCGGTCAAATGGGCCAAAAGGAATTCCGGCCAGCGTGGCGCATTGCGCAACCGGACTCGCGCCAAAACAAGAAGAGTCATCGGCAGAAGCCGGATCGCCGTTAGTGTCACCACGAGAGCCGTCGCCGGAAGTGTGGCGCCATGGGCCACCATGGAGAAGAAAACGACTTGTCCGGGCAAGGCCCATATCGCGGCCACGGAGAAAACGCCGGCGCTGAGCGTAACGCCAAGATCACGAATCAGAGCGCCAAAGCCAAGGAATGACGCGGCCATCACCAAGCCGGCCATGCTGAATGCGTTTCTCATACCATAAGGCAGAGCACCCCAATCGTAGGTTCCACGCAGTGATTGTGTATGACCATTGTACTTCATAGGGCAGTCAGTCGTGGAAAATTTGGATTGAACAAGGAAAGAGCTTTGCCGCAAAGGCAGATATGATCGTAAGGGTAAAAAATAGCATGGTCAATAACAAATTCCACGTATAGCTCTTAATGCCTCAAAAACCCGCTGATTTGAGCCTAACTCCCCATCCTTCTAAAGTGCGGGCGGCGCTTTGGCATCGTCATCAGCATTTTGGATTGCCGAGACGTCAATCGTTTCACCATGCTGAACGTCCGGCAGCTGTATTCTTCATGATGAAAGACTTATCAATACCATAGACGTCTCCCGGGAACAGCCATTCGACATCTGAAACAGAAAAGACCGTTCGGGGCGACAGTCCTGACGATGCGCGCCAGAATCGAGGCCACCATAATGCCGATACGCCGACCGGGACAACCAAGGGCCGGATTGGCGAAAAACAGGCTTGTCATCTTCCGCCCCTCGCGATCGGTTTTAGGGCGTATGGGGAATTAGGATTTGGAGTGCGCTTGAGCAGAAATCGTACAGTTTCAGAAGCGAAAGCGTCGAGAAGGGCTTATCCTTTTGCAAGCTTTCTCGACGCCAAAATGGGCGATTTTCGCCATATCCGTGTTCCAAATCCTAATGTTAACAGGCCCTAGTTTCACAACCTGGTGTCCCTCGGCCAGGTCAGGAATGATCCCCTGCAAAGCCGGTTGAAAAACCGTTCCGGCGACGGTCATAAACAAAGCGCTGACCACCAGGATGGGCAACAGAGGAATCCCGAACCATATCGACGCCATCGCCAGGCTGAAAATCAGCGCGCGAAACATCTCCGCTCCGACAACCAAGTATTTTCGATTGAAACGATCGCTGAGCCAACCGCGGACCAGGCCCGAAACCCGTGTATGGAATAAACTGTAGGGCGATAACTGTCGAAGCCGCGACATAACTCGACTCTTTCAGCGCATACCAGATGAGGACAATGTCGAGGAGGCCGCTTCCGGTGATCGCCACCATCTGACTGAGAATGATAAAGGTAAAATTCGGTGTCGACTGAACGGAACGAAACTCAGACCACGCTTTTTTCATCATGGGCTACGCGGAAAGTCGCTTATCCGGAGTTGAAAACACAACCTGCTCCGCCGTCACGACACGACCGGCCCCACTCAGATTAAATGATAAGGCCCAATTCGCGAATCTGTTCAGCTCAGTTGTTGAACGTTACATGAGACACCAGGTTTTCCGCATTTAGAACCACGGCATTGCGCGCCATTGAGGCCGCGAAGTCCAGATTGAGCGAGGCATTGTCCGCAAAGAACTGGAACCCGTCGGCAACGCCGTCGAAGCCGACTTTGGCATTTTGGCTGTCGATACGAATTTTGCCGAACGCGCCCTTTATATTTGCCGAAAGATCATCGACATTTATATCAAGCTCGGAATGCGACGTCTTTGTCGTGGACTCCAGATTGACCGAAGCATGATCGGCGGACACGCGCAACCCATCGACAACGCCACCGAAGCTAACCGAAGCGCTCTGAGCGTGAATATCGATTCCACGGAATACCCCTTCAATGTCCGTTGATAGGGCTTTCATATTCACGTCAAGGTTCAATGGTCTTGGCAACACAACCTTGATTTTCAGATTGCACGTCGAGAGGGCTGGCGGCGAAATTCCTGAGATGTCGATGGTAAAGACCCCATCATCTTGCCTGCTTTGCGCGGCCACCTCGCAGTTTGACCGGTCCCGCCTGATGATCTTGATCCGGTCGGTCCGACCGTCAATTTTGGAATCGAGACCTTGAAGGCTTACAGGCACATCACCGGTTATGGCGACGGTATCGACAGTTTCGTCAAGCTCTAAGCTCTTGTCCTCGTTCGCCGAAAGTAAATCGCCCAAGGTTAATTTTGTTGCCGCGGCGGCGGCATTGACGGCAACTGGCGCCCAAATCGAGGTAAGAGCTAATGCAAGACCAAGGGAAAAGGTTCTAACTTTCACCGGCTTGAGATCCTTTCGATTTATGGAATGATCCAAATTGCATAACATGCACCCGCTGCGAGAACAACAGTAAAATCCGGGCCGTCGGCGCCCGCCTCTAACCACGCTCCTTCGCCGTTTGCCGGCGGCGTCTGCGCTGCATGAACACAATCAGGCCCAAGAGCAAATAGCCTGGAATATACATCAGTTCGCGCGGCGGGCGATGCGTTTCATTGAAAATTCCGGTGATGGCCCAGTCGAATTCAAGCCCGGCTTTCCAGGCCCGGCTGGCGAAGCCGACGCTGTCGATCAGCACCCGGCCGGCCTCCTCGCGCAGGGTCAAACCAGCCTTGCCCAGACGATCGAGAGCATCGCCGGTTGCCGACAGTTTGAGCGCAATGTGCCGTTTCGCAAACTTGCCTTCGAGCGTTTCTCCCTCCGCGACCATAAGAAGATCATGGCCCGGCCGCACCCGGTTAACCTCATGCGCCAGTTGTTCGATCGTGGTTGGCGCTGTCTCATGATAAGGCAGGTAAATCATGTCCCACCAAAAGCCCGGCCTGAACAGGGTGAACGCAACCAGAAGTAGGCCCAAGATTTCCCACAGCCGACACCGTATCAGCAGAAAACGCTGAGTTGCCGAGGCAAAGGCCATCATTGCCGTCAGGGCGACGATAAAAATCGCGATGGCATGCCAGATCGAGTTGACGCCGATCAGCAGAAGATCGGTGTTGAAGATAAAGAAGAATGGTAAAATGGCAGTGCGGATGTCGTAAGTAAACCCCTGAATTCCGGTTTTCACCGGATCCGAGCGCGCAATCGCCGAGGCCGCGAAGGCCGCCAGACCAACCGGCGGCATATCATCGGCGAGAATGCCGAAATAGAACACGAACAGATGCACGGCGATCAGCGGCAACAGTAATCCATGTTGGGCGCCCAATGTCACGATGACCGGCGCCATCAGGGTCGAAACCACGATATAATTGGCCGTCATCGGCAGCCCCATGCCTAAAAAAAGGCTGAAGACCGCGGTAAACAGCAACATGAGGAACAAATTGCCGGCGGAGACGAATTCCACGAATTCGGTCATGATCAGCCCGATACCGGTCAGCGTCACCGTGCCGACGATGATGCCGGCCGCCGCGGTGGCAACGCCGATACCGATCATGTTGCGCGCGCCCAGAAGACTCTTCAATGGGCGCTGGGTCACAATGATAAAGACCATGAAGACAATCGCCCAGAATACCGCAAGCCCCGGGCTTAAGCGCTCGACCATCAGATTCCACACCAGAACGATCACCGGAAGGAAGAAATAAAGCCCCGATTTGATCGTCGGTCCCGGAGCGGGAAGATGACCGAGCTCCTCCAGATCGACCTGATCGGGGAACCGGATCGAGTAGCGCAAAAGCCCGACATAACTGATAAGCAACACCACACAGGCCATGAAGGGCGTGGCTCGCCCGAAACTCTGCTTCATCCAGCCCAGTCCCCAATAAACCAGGGCGGAGAGAATAATAAGACCGGCGAAACTGGACACAGAACCGATCAGGGCCGATTTGAGCGGCCATGGCGTCTCCCGCTTCAGGCTCTTAAGGCCGAGTTTCACCGCCTCGAGATGGACGATCCAGATCAAGGCGAGATAGGAAATCAACGCCGGCAGGATCGCGTGTTTCATCACCTCGACATAGGAAATCCCGACATATTCCACGATCAGAAACGCCGCGGCCCCCATGACCGGCGGCATAAGCTGGCCGTTGGTCGAGGCGGCGACCTCGACGGCCCCGGCCTTCTCCGGCGAGAAACCAACCTTCTTCGTCAGCGGTATGGTAAATGTGCCGGTGGTGACAGTGTTGGCGATGGAGGAGCCGGAAATCAGACCGGTTATGCCTGAGGCGACGACGGCGGCCTTGGCCGGACCGCCGCGCATGGCGCCTAAGAGAGAGAAGGCCACGCGGATGAAATAACCGCCGGCCCCAGCCCCCTCCAGAAGGGCGCCGAACAGCACGAACAGAAACACCATCGAGGTCGAAACCCCCAAAGGCACGCCGAATACGCCCTCGGTGGTGATCCAGTAATGGGAAATGGCATGGGCTAGACTAACGCCTTATAGCCGATCACGGCGGGCATGTAGGGGCCGGCAAAGGCGTAAATCACAAACACCAATGCCACGACCATCAGAGGGCGGACCGAGGGCGCGGCGCGTGGCTTCGAGCAACAGGGCGATACCGGCAACGCCGACAATAAGGTCGCGCGTCGTGACGATGCCGGGGCGGTGAACCAGTTGGTGGTAAAAGACAAGCAGATAAAGCGTGGCGAATGCGGCGATAACGGCCAGGATCCAATCATGGATCGGGATATAATGACGTGGGCTTCTCCGCAATGCCGGATAGGCCAGATAGGCGAGAAAGATGGCGAAACCGAGATGGATGGAGCGCGCCTGCGTCGAATTGACGATGCCCCAGTCGAGCATGAAGGGCAACGGGCTGGCATACCACAGCTGAAACAGCAACCAGGCCAGAGCCGCATAGAGCATGATTTTGGCCGACAGACCGGCGGGACGGCGCGACCCCGTCTCATCTCCGGTTATAGCGGTTTGAGGCTCTTGTGTTTGTTCGAAGGTCCTGACTTGGCTCACGCCGTGAGCTTTTTGGCCCATCCTGTTCTTTCTTCTCGGACGGTTCTTGCAAAAATAGACAACGTATCAGCGACGTTGAACAGTTTTCCGCGAAGGCGCGCAGACCCAACCACAAAATCGGATCCAATTTCATCCGTCGCGCTTCGGATGGTTCGGATAAAAGCAAAAAGCCCCGGGAAATCAGTTAGTTTCCGGGGTTTGTGCGACCAATGAGCTTATTTGAGTAAACCGACTTCGCGGTAATATTTTTCCGCGCCGGGGTGAAGCGGCGCGGTGAGGGCGGATTGCACCATATCCCGTTTATTGAGGACAGCAAACGCCGGATGCAGTTTTTTGAACGAGTCCAGATTTTCGAAAACCGCCTTCACCAACTCATAAACGACATCATCAGGGATTTGCGCACTGGTCACGAGAGTGGCGCGCACGCCAAAGGTTCTGGTCGGCTTCGGATCGCCATAGAGTTGATCGCCCGCGATGGTGGCCCAGGAATAATAGGGGTGCCCCTCGACCAGTTTGCGCGCACCTTCATTGGTGACATCCACCAGATGCGAGGAGCAGGTGGTCGTGGCTTCCTTGGCCCAAGAACTGGGGTGGCCCACGGTGAAGGCGAAAGCGTCGATCGCGTTTTTACACATCGCCTGGGGCGCTTCATCGATCTTCAGCTCGGTGGCAAGCTCAAAGTCGTCGAGGGTCCAGTCCAGATTACGCATGATCGATTCCGCATTGGCCCGCGTGCCTGAACCCGGATCGCCGATATTGAATCGTTTCCCTCTCAGATCCTTAAATTCCTCAATCCCCGACTCATCGCGGGCAACGATGGTAAACGCCTCTGGATGCAGGGAAAACACCGAGCGCAGATCCTTATAGGCCTTGCCCTTGAATTTTCCCTTGCCGTTATAGGCGTTATATTGCGTATCGGATTGGGCGACGCCGAAATCGAGATCACCCTGACGAATGGCGTTGATGTTGTAAACGCTGGCGCCGGTCGATTCCACCGAACAGCGAATACCGTGGGTTTTGCGCCCCTTGTTGAGCATGCGGCAGATGGCGCCTCCGGCCGGGTAATAAACGCCCGTCACCCCGCCGGTGCCGATGATGATAAATTTTTGTTCGGCCTTTTGCGCCGCTTGGGGTTCCGCATCGATGAGGCTTAAGCCTAAAAAGGCGGTGATGACCAATATAGTTTTTGCAAGAGCGTTCATTTTTCCACTCCTCATTGGGTTTGACCGCACCCCCCCATACCGATGCTCTGCGTGCGAACCGCCCTATCATTGACAGCGGCAAGTGACAAGCGGCCCGACATCGAAACGGGACAGAGATTCTCGGCACGAGGAGCGAACATGCCCCAAATCTATCGCGGCAGATGGCGTGTCAGACGCCTTTCCAGGCGGGCAAGAATATTGCGCAGCACTTCGACAATAATGAGATAGAAGATGGCCGCCCAGAAATAGAACTGTAAATCGAACTCATGCGAATAGGCGTATTGCGTCTCGCCCATGATGTCATAGACGGTAATCAGCCCGACGACAGCCGATCCCTTCAGCATCAGAATAATCTCGTTGCCATAGGGACGAAGCGCAACCATCAATGCCTGCGGCAGAATGATTTTACGCAAGGTCGCAAGGCCCTTAAGACCGAGTGCGGTTGCGGCTTCACGCTGGCTCGGGCTCACGCTCTCGATGGCGCCGCGCAGAATCTCGGCCTGATAGGCCGATGTGTTCAAGATAAAGGCGAACAGCGCGCAATTCCCGGCGCTTTCGAAAAACACCCAGAGGCCGACCGCTTCGAGCTGCTCATGAAACGTACCCAACCCGTAATAAATGAGGAAAAGCTGCGAAATCAAAGGCGTGCCGCGCAGAAGATACACATAGGCGGAGGCCGGTAAGCTAAGGACTGGTTTTTTAGACATGCGCCCGAAGGCAACCGGCACGGAGAGAACCGCGCCGAGAATGACCGACAAACTAACCAAGGCGATCGTTGTGCCGATACCGTGGACATAGCGCGGGGCATATTTCGCCACATAACCATCATTCCAGCCGCCGGTCAGATAAAACCCCAAACCGACGCCCGCCAACACCCAGAAGGCAACGAGGCAAACGCCGATGATGCGCGCTTTTCCAAGCTGAGACTTGCGCGCAAGCGGCGGGGGTGTTCTTGCCGGAATGAGTGCGGCGGCAACAGCCATCATGCCGCCTCCAAGCGCCGTACATGGTTTTCAATGGCGCGAATCGCCAGCGATGAAAGCATGGCAAGCGCGAGGTAGAGCAAAAAGGCGGTAAAATAAAACAGGAAAATCCGGTGCGTGGTATGCGCGACGATATGCGTCTGTCGCATGATGTCGGTAAGACCGATCACCGAAATCAGGGCGGTATCCTTCAAAAGAACCAGCCATTGATTGGCCAGACCCGGCAGAACGATCCGGATCAACTGCGGCAGAATGATCAAGCGCCGCGTCTGAACAAACGACAGGCCGAGAGAGGAGCCGGATTCATATTGTCCGGCGGGAATCGCCTTCATGCCGGAGACAAAAATCTCACAAGCATAGGCCGAGAACACGATCGACAGCGCAATGAGACCGGCAACGAAGGTATTCACGTCAAGGCGAAGCGAAAGTCCCGCCGATCGCAGCCCATAGTCGATCAGCTCTTCCATGCCGTAATAGATGATGAAGACCGTCACCAGCTCGGGCAGGGCGCGGAAGACCGTGGTGTAAATATCAACGCCCAGACGCAAAACCTTATCATGACTTTGTTTGGCGAGGGCAACGACAAAGCCGACCAGCAGGCCGCATGGCAGGGTGGCCAGCGACAGCGCCATGGTGACCCGCACGCCATGGGCAATCTCATCGCCATACCCCCCCGGTCCGAAGCTGAGCAGGCTTAGAGAGGACAACATCCGCTTCTGATTCCCATCCTCATGATCCGGCTTGTTTTAAAACCAAACGGTTGCGCCGGACCCACCCTGCCAGAATGCCCATCTCGAAAGCGACAGCCTACCCGCCATTGCCGGCGGGCACGCCGTCGGATTGTCAATGACCGCCTCTGTCAATAAGGTTCCCCGTAGATATTGACGCCGGGGAAATATTTATCGTCGAGTTTTTTGAACGTCCCGTTTTCGATAATCACCGCCAGAGCATCATTGAACCGTTTGAGCAATTGGGGCCGGTCCTTGGCGACCAACGCGCCGATTCCCCCGCCGGACAATTCATGATCGACCGGCACGACGGCGAGAAGCTTACAGCAGGCGGCCCCTTGGGTTTTCAGCCACTCCATCTGCGGAACGGAATCATCCATCGTCGCATCGATCCGCCCAATGGAAAGGTCAAGATTTTCCTCATCGGTCTTTTCATAAAGAGACAATTTGGCATGGGGAAAATGCTTCTCCGCATAACTCTCATGAAGAGAATTGGGCTGAACGCCAAGCTTTTTGCCGGAAAGACCCTCATCGGTCGCGGACCTAATGTCGGAGTCCTTGCGCACCAGAACGGCCGGCGCCGGATCGGCGTATTTATCGGTGAAGTTCACTTTTTTCTTACGCTCGGGCGTGGCGTTGTATCCGGCCATGCCAAGATCGTATTTGTGTTTGGCCACCGCGGTGACCATAGTCGAAAAATCATGAATCACAAATTTGCATTTGACTCCCATCTGCTTGCAGATGGCCTGGCCCAGATCAACCTCGAAACCGGCAATGGTCCCATCAGGTTCGACATAGTTGAAGGGCGGCCAGGCTCCCTCGGTGGCAATCACCAGGGTTTTGTCATTTCCAGCTTTAGCGACAGCGGCCATGGACAACATCGCAAGCACGGCGAAAACCCCGATAACAGGCTTTTTTAAACAGCTTATATTCATTTTCTTAAATCCCCTTGGCTTTATGTGCTTGAAGCGCCATTTTGGGTGCCGGCGCACAGGACGCACATCAAAAAGAATACATTCACATTTGCAGGGTAACATTGCCTCCGCAGTAAAGCAAGGATATTGAACAGCCGTTTTTAGCCTTAATATCCGCGCTGCGTTGACAGACGTCACAAGGGGTGAATCGACAAGCATGGAGACAGAATTGAGTCAAAATCCGACCCTCATGAGTCTGGAAAAGCTCTCCTTCGTGCTCAAACCGGGGGAACGGCTGATGGGTCTCGACCTTGGCGCGAAAACCATTGGCGTGGCCTTGAGCGATACGACACGCATGATCGCCACCGCATACAGGACCATCCGGCGCGGCAAGTTTCGTCACGATGGCGAAACACTTGGCACTATTGTCGCGGCGGAAAATATCGCGGCCATTATTCTCGGCCTACCGGCCAACATGAACGGAACCGAAGGCCCGCGGGCGCAAGCCACACGCGCCTTTACCCGCAATTTGACCGGTGTTGTCGAACGACCCATCGTGTTATGGGATGAGCGGCTTTCCACACGCGCCGTCACTCGGATGCTTCTTGCCGCCGACACCAGCCGGGCACGGCGCAAAAATCTTGTGGATAAGCTGGCCGCCGCCTACATTTTGCAAGGCGCTCTCGACCGGCTCGGCGAACTTATCCGTGAGAAATAGCACCAGGAACCGATAGCCGTTTCTGGATAAATATTGCATGGCTGGGGAGAGGCGAAAACCGAAACGAAACGGATCAACGGCCCGCATCGCCAAGAACGGCTCTGATTGTGTCCATGGCCTCACCGATCCCGCGAATGGCCTGGGCGTTGGTCTCGACCAGAATACCGTTACGCTCGCGCAGGCCCTTGACTTCGCCGACCAGACGTGCATGATCGTCACGCAGAGTGGTGAGCTCCACGGCTGAAGTGTTTTCACGCGCGCCATCGCCGTGCGCCGCTGCAACATCGTCGCGATCGTCGCCGCGGGTTGCGGATACCTTACCGTGACCCGCCGGGGCTGCCTTCGCGCGCTCGACGGTGGCGATCAGAGCCTCGATGGCCGAATCGAACCGGCTTAATGCCGCTTCCAGTCCGGATGCCTTCGGCGTCAGTTCCATATCGTCATTCCCTGTCTCACACCGCCTTGCTCAATGCATCAAAAGGGGACCGGCCCCGACTGCGCGTCCATGCCGGGCCTTACGTCTCAAGCCCCACCGATACTCACGGACACGATTGTAAGACCGTTGACTCGCAATGGGCAGGTGAATATGTGTGGCTTCTGATTTCGGCGTCGAGCATATACGATAATCTCAACCCATTCCATGAATATTGGTCGTACAAGATGCAATCAGAAGCTATTGCCCCGGAACCGAAACACAGGCTGATGGCCAATGCGCTCAGAATGCTGGCGATGGATGCCGTTCAAAAGGCGCATTCCGGTCATCCGGGCCTGCCCATGGGGGCGGCCGACATTGCGACCGTACTGTTTACCCGTTTCCTGAAATTCGACGCCAACGCGCCAAGCTGGCCCGATCGCGATCGATTCATCCTCTCGGCCGGGCACGGCTCGATGCTGCTTTATGCTTTGCTTCACCTGCTCGGTTATGAAGACATGACCCTTGCGGACATCAAGCGGTTTCGTCAGCTGGGATCGCGCGCGGCCGGTCACCCCGAATATGGAGCGGCGGCGGGAATCGAGACCACAACCGGTCCGCTCGGCCAAGGGCTCGCCAACGCCGTCGGCATGGCCATGGCGGAACGCCATCTAGGCGCCGTTTTCGGCCGGCGGACGGTCGATCATTACACCTATGTTCTGGCCGGAGATGGCTGCCTTATGGAAGGAATTACCCAAGAGGCGATCGCGCTTGCCGGTCATCTCAACCTGTCGAAACTCATTGTCCTGTTCGACGATAACGGCATTTCCATCGACGGCCCGGTCACTTTGAGCGAGTCCACCGATCAGGCGGAACGCTTTCGCGCCAGCGGCTGGCATGTGTTGCAAATTGACGGCCACGATCCGGCGGCCATCGCCGCTGCCATTGCCCAAGCGCGTGAGGCACAAAAACCCTCGCTGATCGCCTGCCGGACCATCATTGGGTTTGGTGCCCCCAACAAGCAGGGCGGTTGTGGCGCTCATGGCGCTCCATTGGGAGAAGATGAGATTGCCCAAGCTCGAACGCGCCTTGAATGGAATGAGGACCCGTTCGTTATTCCAGCGCCGATACGCGATGCCTGGCGCATTGCCGGCCTGCGCGGCTGCAAGCGGCGCAAGGCCTGGGAAGCCCACCTAGCCGGGCTCGATCTTGACACCCGCGCCGAATTCGAACGCCGCATGCGCGGCGATTTGCCGGTCCGGCTCGATCAGGTTCTTGAGGATCGTAAAAAGACCGTGATCAAGAAGCCCGCGGCGCTGGCCACGCGGGCCGCCTCGCAAAATGCCCTCGATGTCATCAACGAGGTTCTGACCGAGACAATCGGCGGATCGGCCGATCTGACCGGTTCCAATAACACGCTGTCAAAAAACCTGGTGCGAATAACCGCTGAGGATTTCTCCGGCCGTTTCGTGCATTACGGCATACGCGAACACGCCATGGCCGCGGCGATGAACGGTCTGGCCCTTCATGGCGGTGTCATTCCCTATGGGGGAACCTTTCTGGTGTTCTCCGACTATTGCCGCCCGGCAATCCGCCTGTCAGCCCTGATGGGCCAGCGGGTCATCTATGTCATGACTCATGATTCCATAGGGCTCGGCGAGGACGGGCCGACACATCAGCCGGTGGAACATCTGGCCAGCTTGCGGGCCATTCCCGGTCTTCAGGTTCTAAGACCGGCGGATGAAGTGGAAACCCTCGAATGTTGGGAAATCGCCCTGCGCTCCAAGAATCGGCCCAGTATTCTCGCCCTGACGCGCCAGCAGGTGCCGCCTATGCGCGACGCCTCTCAGCCGGAAAATCTCTCCATGCGCGGGGCCTATGAGCTGGCGGTTCCACCGGGTGAAACCGAGATCGTCATTTTCGCCACCGGATCGGAGGTGGAAATCGCCATGGCGGCCAAAGAGCGTCTTGACGCCAAAGGCCATCCGACACGAGTTGTCTCGGTCGTCTGCTTCGAATTGTTCGCAGACCAGCCCGAGAGCTATCGTAGCGCCATTTTGGGAAGCGAAAAGCTGCGCATCGCCATCGAGGCGGCAATCCCCATGGGCTGGGAGCGATTTATCGGTCCCGACGGGCTATTTTTCGGCATGCAGGGTTTTGGAGCCAGCGCCCCGGGTCCGGAGCTTTACCGGCATTTCGGGATTACCGCGGATCGTGTCGTGACCGCCGCGCTGTCCCGTCTGGCGGATCAGTCCTCTTAAAAGGCGGTACTCATTCATCTGATTCAGTATAAATTCTCTCGGAGAGGAGGCAACGGAAATTCATGACGGTTCGCGTCGCCATTAACGGATTTGGGCGCATTGGTCGGCTCACATTGCGCGCGTGGCTGCAATCACCGCGCCTAGACATGGAAATCATTGCCATCAACAATCGCTGTGAGGCCGAAATGGCCGCCCATCTCTTCAAATACGACTCCGTGCACGGCCCGTTTCACGGCGCGGTCTCGGCTGGTCAAGACCACATTGAGATTGACGGCCACCCGATCGCCTATAGTCGCGAGGATAATCCACGCCAATTGCCCTGGCGGGCCCTCAATATCGATGTTGTGATGGAATGCACCGGACAATGGCGCGACCGTAAGGCCATTGCGGGCCATCTCGATGCGGGAGCTAAAAAGGTTTTGGTCTCCTCGCCGGTCAAAGACGGCGATCTGACCGTGGTCTATGGCGTCAATCACCACCGTATCGAAGCCCGCCATGGCATCGTCTCCAATGCCTCTTGTACAACCAACTGCCTTGCGCCCGTTGCCATGGTGCTGCATGATTTATGTGGCATCGAACACGGTTTCATGACCACGATTCACAGTTACACCACCGACCAGAGATTGCTCGACAATTCCCACGGAACCGACAGGCGGCGCGCCCGCGCCGCCGGGCTATCGATGATCCCGACCTCCACCGGGGCCGCGCGCGCCATGGGCGAGGTTCTGCCGGCTCTGAAGGGCAGAATCGACGGCGCGGCGCTGAGAGTGCCGACGCCGAATGTCTCGCTGATCGATCTGGTCTTCACTCCCGAACGCGCCGTGGAGGCGCAAGAGATTAACGCAGCCATGAACGAGGCGGCGAATGGCGCGTTCAAAGGCGTGCTCGGAATCTGCGATGAGGCACTAGTTTCCATAGACTTCACCCACAATCCGGCATCGGCGGTTTTTGATGTGAGCCAGACCCAGATCGTCGGCGACAGGCTGGCGCGGATCGGCGCCTGGTATGATAATGAATGGGGGTTTGCAAACCGGATGAACGATACCGCGGCCTTCATGGGCAAGTTGTAACCACGAGGTGAGAAGGAAAAGCCGATGACTCCCGCGCGAGACTCAGACGGCACGTCGTTGCGCACGCTCGATGATATTGATCCCGCGGGCAAGCGCGTGCTCATGCGCGCCGACCTCAATGTTCCGTTCAAGGGCGATCGTGTTCTTGATGTGACGCGCATTGCCCGTCAGGCTCCCACCATCAGGGAATTGGCCGGCAAGGGGGCGATTGTTATCGTTTTGTCGCATCTGGGCAGGCCGCAAGGAACGCCGGTGCCCGATCTGTCCTTGCGGTCGGTTGCTCCGGTGTTGTCGCGGGTGAGCGGCGGAAAGGTCCGGTTTGTGGAAACCGATTGGAGCGATGACGCGCCGCGCCGCGCCGTCGCCGAAGCGCGCCCCGGCGATATATTGCTTATGGAAAACACCCGCTTCCACCCCGGCGAGGTGGAAAACCGGCCGGGCTTCGTCAAAAAACTTATGGAGCTTGCCGATCTCTATGTCGACGATGCTTTTTCCACCGCCCATCGCTGTCATGCCTCCAATGAGGGAATCGCCCATTTCCTGCCCGCCGTGGCCGGGCGGGCTATGGAAGCCGAGCTCAAAACGCTTGCGAGAATGCTCCGCTGCCCTAAGCGGCCCTTTGTCGCCGTGGTCGGCGGGGCCAAAATATCGACCAAACTCGACCTCCTCGGCGCTCTCGCCCGCAAGGTGGACAAGCTGATTATCGGCGGCGGCATGGCCAACACTTTTCTCGCCGCTCTCGGCAAACCGGTCGGGCGCTCGCTGTGCGAGCATGATTTGCTGACCGCGGCACGCGAAATTTTCGACAATGCCGGTGACGCCATCATGCTCCCCGAGGATGTTGTCGTTGCGCAAAATTTCAAACCACATGCCCACCATCGCACCGTGGATGTGGACAACATCAATGCTAGAGAGCGCATTCTCGACATTGGTCCGCGCAGCATCGCCGCGATCAATGAGTGTTTTTCCAAAGCCCGCACCTTGGTGTGGAACGGCCCGTTCGGCGCGTTCGAGTTGCCCCCCTTCGACCGCGGCACTCTCATGACGGCACGTCACGCCGCCATGCTCAGCCGGTCCGAGCAATTATGCTCGGTGGTCGGCGGCGGCGACACGGTCTGCGCGCTCAATCGGGCCGGGGTCACCGATGACTTTACCTATATTTCCATGGCCGGAGGCGCGTTTTTACAATGGTTGGAAGAAAAGCCCTTGCCCGCTGTGGACGTGCTGAAAACAGCAACGGACCATGACCGATGACAGCGATACGCCGATCGGATAGAATTTCAGAAACCGTTTATCGAGTAAGGGGGACGTGAATATGATTGAAAGCCTGCATGAGACTGCAAAAGCCATGGTCACGCCGGGCAAAGGCATTCTAGCCGCCGATGAGAGCACGGGGACGATTTCGAAACGCTTAAGCGCAACCGGCATGGACCCGGGCCAAGAGATGCGGCGCGATTATCGCGAGATGCTGTTCGGGGCCCGTGAGGCGCTAGAAAATTATATTTCCGGCGTGATTCTTTATGATGAAACGATCCGCCAAAACGCTTCCGACGGCACGGCCTTCGTGGAAATGCTCACTCAGGCCGGCGTGCTGGTCGGCATCAAGGTGGATACCGGCGCCAAGCCTCTTGCCGGTTCGCCGCGGGAAACCGTCACCGAGGGCCTTGACGGTTTGCGTGAGCGCTGCGCGCAATATCGCGGGCTTGGCGCGCGTTTTACCAAATGGCGCGCGGTGATCGGGATCGGCGACGGGCGGCCCAGTCGCAATTGCATTCATACCAACGCGCACGCGCTGGCCCGCTATGCCGCATTGGCGCAGGAGGCCGGACTTGTTCCCATCGTGGAACCGGAAGTCTTGATGGATGGCGACCATGAAATCACGCGCTGCATGGAGGTCACCGAGGCCGTTTTGAATGCTATCTATGAAGAACTCCATGTCCAGGGGGTCAGGCTCGAGGGTATGATTTTAAAACCCAATATGGTTGTCTCCGGCAGTCTGTGCCGTAAGCAGGCAAGCGTGGAACAAGTTGCCCAAATGACCGTCACCTGCCTGAAGCGCGCGGTGCCGGCGGCGGTCGCCGGTATTGCCTTCCTCTCCGGCGGTCAAGCTGGTGAGATGGCGACCGCTCGCCTTTGCGCCATGAATGCGACGTTTTCCACGCCATGGCCCTTGAGCTTTTCCTATGGCCGCGCCCTACAGGCCGATGCTCTGAAACTTTGGGCGGGGAAAGCGCAAAATGTCGCACGCGCGCGCGCCGCCTTGACCCATCGGGCGTATATGAACGCGCTTGCCGCAAGCGGGCGCTGGTCACCCGAGGCCGAGCGGGGCAACATAGACTGAATGATTTGGGAGGATGCGCTAAAAATAAGAGGTAAATCTCGTGGCGATATTATGCGCTTTTCTAAAGATTTTCAATGCCGTCATCCTTTTGGATCCATCCAATCTGAAGACTATGATCTAAAGAATGTTCGACATGAGTCTGACTTGCATCTGTCAAAGCCCCTAGAGCCTGGGGAATAGCCTTGCCTGGCGGGTCTTTCCTTGCATGTCTCGCCGTCTCAAACGCCATTCAGGGCAAATAAACCGGTGCTTGAGCCTAGGGTCGGGACATAGACCGGTTTTTTGTTTTTCCCCCTATGAAAAAGCGCTTTTTTCCGTTATCATGAAAGAGACATCATGGAATCGGTGTTACAAAGTTGAAAGTGATGAACTCAAAAAAAGTGTGAGGAGTATTGATCATGGAAAGTAAGCTGGCTAACCCGGCCCCGTTGGGTTTGATGGGGTTTGGGATGACGACTGTTCTTCTTAACATCCACAATGCCGGATTTTTCCCGCTTGGCTCGATGATACTGGCGATGGGCATCTTTTACGGCGGGTTGGCTCAGATCATCGCAGGCGTCATGGAATTCAGGAAAGGAAATACGTTTGGCGTCACCGCATTTTCGTCCTTCGGCCTGTTTTGGCTGACGCTGGTTGCTCTGCTGGTCATGCCCAAATGGGGCTGGACACAACCGGCGTCTCATACCGCCACGGGCTGGTATATGATCTTGTGGGGGGTCTTCACCGCCGTTATGTTCGTGGGAACGTTACGTCAGAATTTCGCCCTGCAATTCGTTTTCGCCAGCCTGGCCATACTGTTTTTCCTGCTGGCGGCCGGCGACTTCACCGGCAGCGCCTCGATCGGCGTCATCGCCGGTTTTGAAGGCATCGTGTGCGGTGCGAGCGCCATCTACCTGGCAATGGCGCAAGTGTTGAATGAAGAGTTTGGCTGCACCGCACTCCCCATCGGCGCCAAACAAGGTCAATCGAAACCCGTGGAACACTCAAGGAAGCGAGCCTAAACTCAAAAGTTGTTTGGGCTGATAATGTTTGATGGAAGTGGAGAGTCTTTTTACTGGGAATGGAGCGTGAGGTTGAGATAAAAATATTCTTTTATTTGCAACAGCTTAGATTTTAGAGGTCAATCAAGGAATCGATTGATGCCGAGTCTGCTGCAAAAAATCCGATAAAATACCGGCTTTCCAAATCAAGTATTTTTTCATTTAATACTAAAAGGAAGGAGAATCAACAATCATGTCCACAAGAAAAATTTATCCCGTTACCGATGATTGGGCGAAGCGGGCCCATATAGACCGCGCCCATTATGACGTGATGTATAAGACGTCCATTGAGGATCCGGAAGGCTTCTGGGGCGAGCACGGCCGACGGATCGACTGGATCAAACCCTACAACACGGTCAAAAACACTTCATGGCGGCCGGATCATGTCTCCATCCGATGGTATGAGGATGCGACGCTGAATGTCTCGACCAACTGTATCGACAGGCATCTCGGGAAACGCGCGGACAAGGTGGCGATCCTCTTCGAGGGAGACAACGCGCAAGACAGCAAAGCCATCACCTACCGCGAACTTCATGACCATGTGTGCCGTTTTGCCAATGTGCTCAAGACTAACGGCGTGAAAAAATCGGATCGGGTGACGATCTATCTGCCGATGATTCCCGAAGCGGCCTATGCCATGCTGGCCTGCGCCAGGATCGGGGCGGTTCATTCCGTCGTCTTCGGCGGTTTTTCCCCTGCCTCGCTCGCCAGGCGCATCATGGATGCAAAATCGAAACTCGTCATTACCGCCGATGAGGGCATTCGCGGCGGGCGCGTTATCCCGCTTAAGACCAATACCGACGAAGCGCTCAAACGCTGCTCCGGCGATGAAAAACTGCTGGTCATACGCCGAACCGGCGCGGCAATCCCCTGGCAAAATGGCCGTGACCGATGGTTGCATGATGAATTGGAAAAAGTATCGGCTGACTGTCCAGCCGAGGAAATGGCGGCGGAAGACCCGCTGTTTATTCTCTATACCTCGGGTTCGACTGGTGCGCCCAAGGGGGTAGTCCACAGCCAAGGCGGTTATCTGGTCTGGGCCTCGATGACCCACCATTATGTTTTCGATCACCATGAAGACGACATATATTGGTGCACGGCCGATGTCGGCTGGATCACCGGCCACAGCTACGTCGTCTATGGCCCGCTTGCCAATGGCGCCACGACATTGATGTTCGAGGGGACGCCGAACCACCCCGATGCGTCGCGGATCTGGCAGGTGGTTGACAAACACAAAGTCACCACCCTTTACACCGCGCCGACCGCCATTCGCGCCTTGATGAGAGCCGGCGACGACTACGTTCTCAAAACGAGCCGCGCCTCCTTAAAGCTTCTCGCTACGGTCGGCGAGCCGATCAACCCGCAGGCATGGCAGTGGTATTACACAATCGCCGGCGCGGCGCGCTGCCCGATCATGGACACCTGGTGGCAGACCGAGACCGGCGGGACCATGATTACGCCATTGCCCGGCGCCACCGACCTCAAACCGGGCGCGGCCACCCTGCCCTTCTTCGGCATAAAGCCGGCGCTGGTCGATGATCACGGCAACATCCTTAAAGGGGAAAGCCGGGGTAATCTGGTCATATGCGATTCATGGCCCGGTCAGGCCCGAACCCTTTATGGCGACCATGACCGTTTCGTCAAAACCTATTTTTCGACCTGTCCGGGCTTGTATTTCACCGGTGATGGCTGCAAGCGCGATGGTGATGGGTATTACTGGATCACCGGCCGGGTCGATGACGTGATCAATGTTTCCGGTCACCGAATCGGCAGCGCCGAGATCGAATCCGCCCTTGTCGCCCACCCCAAAGTCTCCGAATCCGCCGTGGTCGGTTTTCCCCATGACATCAAGGGCCATGGTCTTTATGCTTATGTCACGCTGATGGCCGGCGAACAGCCCTCGGATGCTCTGGACCAAGAACTCAAACAGTGGGTTCGCAGGGAAATAGGATCAATCGCCACGCCCGATAGGCTCCAGTTTTCCTCGGATCTGCCGAAAACCCGCTCGGGCAAGATCATGCGCCGAGTCTTACGCAAGATCGCGGTGGATGATTTCACCAATCTTGGCGATACCTCCACCCTTGCCAATCCTCAGGCGGTCGATGAGCTGATCAAAAACCGGCGCGGTTTGGATAAGAATCGCTAAAAACACGCTATCCCGCAAGCCTTACCGGCGAACCGCCTAGCCGCTCCGTCGCCTGAGCGCCTCTAAAAACCTAAAACGTTGGATATAGCGCAAGGAGACGCATTTTCGAGAAGCGCAGTTAATTTAAATCGCGTTGATGAGCCTCTAGCTGTGGAGCCTCAATAGGTTGTCCTTGTTTAGGCCGAGGCGACTGATTGGCGTTTGATCTTTTATTGCACCGTGTGGTCGATGCCAATTGTAGAGGTGGCTCCACACGGGCAGGTCTGCGGCGCGCTGATCTGAGGTCTGATAGGCTCGGGCATAGGCCCATGCCCTCAAGCCCGTCTGGATCAAGCGTTCGGCCTTGGCCGTTGGTGTTCGGGGTGTAGGGTTTTGTGCGGATGTGTTGCAGACCGAG
>JBAJNN010000029.1:0-25100 GCA_036881905.1 Hyphomicrobiales bacterium
AGCGGATTGCGTTCAAATTGAATCGCAATACCGCTCCAACATTCTATTTTATAAGCATAACCTTGATCGTCCTTGGCTCTCTCCGGATCGGATTATGCTCTAGTCAGACGGCGCGCGGCGGAACCCGCCTTGTTCGAGAGGGGAGAGTAGGCACAAGCCATTTCAGAATAATTTGAACCGCGCGATCATGACGCAATCCATTTCGTGCTATATCTAGCACGAATGAAGATGCATGATAAGTTCGTTCAGGCTATCAGGGAAAAGCTAGCGCGAGAGAACCTCTCGGTGCGCGCGGTGGCTTTACGCGCCAATTTGCCGGTTCGCAGCGTTCAGGGCATTTTGGAGGGCCATGTCCCCTCGATTGAGCGGGCCGCGCAGGTTGCCGAGGCTTTGGGGATTTGTTTTTACATCGGCGCGCCCGGGGCCGGGACTCCCGCGTCTTCGGCCGATCCCGAGCTGATCGGTCTCCTCACCGAGCGGGTTATGAAGGCTTATGAGGAGTGTGGAGCCAAGATAACCCCGCGTCAGGCCGCCGAATTGGCGATTCAAGCCCATGACCGTATTATCGATGAGACGGAAGACAGGAACGACCGATTCGTTCGTGCCGATGAATATGTCCCCGAGCTTCGCCGCAGGCTGTCAGACGGAACGGGTTGAGGATTATCTAAAACACGGTATAATCTCTCCGTGTTCGTGGGACACCTTTATTCCAACCCATTGATTCTATGAGGGCGCAATCGACACTCCCGTGGGACACAGCGGTGTTGATTTCATTGAGGAAATTGCGTTTTTTGGGCCGGTATCGCCCACCATTTTCTACTTTGCCGCAGGGCTTTGCCTGCGCATCCGGTCTGCGCTATGGACTATCGGGCATTACGAGAGGTGTTTTCCTTAAAACCAGCGGGGCCGTGCTTTGAGAGCGTGGTGGGTCCATGATCCATGACATCATAAAAATTCCGAATTCAATATTGAGCAAGCCTTCCGCGGCCGTGACCGTGGTGGATGATGCGGTGCGCAAATTGCTCGACGATATGCTTGAGACGATGTATGCGGCGTCAGGTATCGGGCTTGCTGCCGTGCAGATTGGTGTTGCGCGGCGTCTGGTTGTTATGGATGTGGCCGGCGCGCAATCCCGTGAGCCATTGTTTCTGGTCAATCCGGAAATTGTCTGGAGCAGCGAGGAAACAACCGAGCATGAGGAGGGCTGCCTCTCGATCCCCGACGCCGCAGGGATGGTGACGCGACCGGCGGAGGTCGCGATTTGCTTTCTCGACAGGGAGGGCACCCGGCGGGAGAAACAGTGCGACGGTCTCCTGGCCACTTGTGTCCAGCACGAGATCGACCATACCAACGGTATTTTGTTTATCGATCGTCTCTCGCGGCTCAAGCGCGAGCGTATTATCAAGCGATCCGTCAAGACAAGGCGCGATACTCTCGCGGCTTGAACAATGGCGTGCTCCAAGGCTCATTGATCCTTTCGCCTGGGATTTGACCGCCTTATCGTGAAGGTTACCCTTCCCCCATGCTGCGCATCGTTTTTATGGGAACGCCCGATTTCGCCGTGCCGACGCTTGATGCGATCATCCGCCGGGGCCATGAAATAACGGCAGTCTATACCCAGCCGCCGCGCCCTGCCGGGCGTGGCATGAGCAAGCGGTGCTCGCCGGTGCAAAAACAGGCTCAGACGCATGGCATGGAGGTGCGCACCCCAGTATCGTTAAAACCGCGCCATGAACAGGAAGCCTTTGCCGCGCTTGGCGCTAATGTCGCCGTGGTTGTGGCTTACGGACTTATTCTGCCGCCTCCGGTTTTGCGGGCACCCGCCCATGGCTGTCTTAATCTGCATGCCTCGCGCTTGCCGCGCTGGCGCGGGGCCGCTCCCATTCAACGCGCCATCATGGCTGGCGATGATAAAACCGCGGTAACCGTCATGCGCATGGATGAGGGGCTGGATACCGGCCCGATCTGTCTCATGGAGCCGGTTGCCATTGGCACGTGGATGACGGGTGGCGAATTGCATGACAGGCTTGCCGATACCGGTGCGGCTCTTATGATTGAGGCCCTTGACGCCATTGCCCATGGGCGGCTTGACTGCACGCCGCAAAAACGGATGGGCGTGACCTATGCCGCCAAGATCGACAAGGCTAAGATGCAGATCGATTTTTCCCGCCCGGCGTGGGAGGTTCATAACCTCATACGCGCCCTTTCGCCATCGCCCGGTGCGTGGTTCGCGTTGGCCGGTTACGGCTCAAAGCCACAGCGGGTCAAGGTGCTTGCAAGCGAGTGTGTACAGGTTGACGGTGCGCCCGGCGAAGTGCTGGATGACCGGCTCTGCGTGGCGTGCGGACAGGGCGCGGTTCGCTTGCTTAAGCTGCAACGCGAGGGTAAAACCTTAATAACGGCGGCGGATTTTTTGCGTGGCCAGCCCATAGCGGCCGGTTGCTTGCTGGTTTGAGATTCGCCGTCGGACAGCGTAAAATCCTAAAAACCACGAATGGAAGGCATGTTGATGACTATTCTCGCTGTTTGCGACGCAACCTTTAAGCAAGCCGTTCTCAAGGCGGACAAACCGGTCGTGGTGGATTTCTGGGCCGAGTGGTGCGGGCCGTGCAAGCTGATCGCTGCGCTGCTTGAGGAGCTTGCCGGCGAGATGGACGATAGGGTCGCGATCGTCAAACTCGATGTCGCTCAAAATCCTGCCATAGCCTCACATTATGGCGTGCGTAGCATTCCCACTCTGGCGATATTTGTCGATGGAAAGCTGACCTCCACACGGGTCGGCGCCGTGCCCAGGGCTCAATTGAAGAGCTGGATTAAGGCCGCGATGTGATGGCCGGAGGCCGTTGGGAAAATGATCGGCTTGGAAACAAATGCTGGTACCATGATCGTGACTTGAGAAAATCGCGGGAAGACTGGCCTATGTGTGCGCCAAAGGTAATATTCCGGAAAAAGTGGAGTGCCGTAACGGTCGCGGCGGTTTTGACGCTTGCTCTGCCATCGGCGGCATCGGCCGAAATGGTCTATCATCGCGGCAATGGCGGCGATCCTGAGACGCTCGATCCTCACAAAACGAGTCTTAATATCGAGCATTATATTCTGTCCGATTTGCTTGAAGGGCTTGTGACCTATGACGCGTCCGGCGCGGCCTATCCCGGCGTGGCCAAAAGCTGGGACATTTCCGAGGACGGAACGATCTACATCTTCCATTTCCGCGACGATGCGAAATGGTCGAATGGCGAGCCGGTCACGGCGGGCGATTTCGTGTTTTCCTTCCATCGCCTTATGACGCCGTCAACGGGCGCCAAATACGCCACGCTCCTCTATCCGATCAAGAATGCGAAAGCGATCAACACCGGCAAACTTGATCCGTCCGAACTTGGTATGAAGGCGGTTGACGACAAAACGCTCATAATAACACTTGAGGCCCCAACGCCTTATTTTATCGAGGAACTCAACAGCCGTCCGGCACTCCCCGTCTATCCGCCCGCGGTTAAACGCTATGGCGACAATTTCGTCAAACCCGGCAACATGGTCTCCAATGGCGCCTATATGCTTCAAAGCGCCGTACTGAATGCCCAGGTGGTCGTGGTCAAAAACCCATATTTTCACGACGCCAAAAACGTTGCCATTGACAAGGTGATTTTCATCCCCACCGAAGACCGCGCCTCGGCGCTTCGACGTTTTATCGCCGGCGAGCTCGATTCAAACTATCAGGCTCCGCTGCAACAGGCAAAATGGATGCGTGAAAATCTCGGGCGCCAGTTTCGTGTTTTCTCAAGTCTCGGGACTTATTTCTATGCCCTGAACACCGGAAAGCCTCCTTTCGACGATATGCGGGTACGCCGGGCGCTGTCCATGGCGATCGACCGCAGGTTCCTGGCCGAAAAAATCTGGAACGATGTCATGCTCCCAGGCTTGAGCTTCGTGCCGCCGGGCATTGCCAATTATGGCAAGCCGGTCATGCCCGATTACGCAAATGACTCCATGCTCGATCGCGAGGACGAGGCGATTGCGTTGATGAAACAGGCAGGCTATGGCCCCGGTCATCCGCTGAAACTCGAATTACGCTATAATACGGGCGAGAACCACAAAAATACCGCCTTGGCCGTTGCGGATATGTGGAAACCGCTTGGCGTCGAGACCACATTGGTCAATGCCGATATTGCGGCTCATTATGCGCTGTTGAAGAATGGGGGCGATTTCGATGTCGCCCGTGTTGGGTCGGTCGCGGATTACCCTGACGCCCAGAATTTTCTGTTCCTGGTGCAAAGCGATAACCCGGGATACAATTTCGCCCACTACCGCAATCCGAAATTCGATGAATTGATGGCCCAGGCCGCCCACACCGTTGATTTGAAAGAACGCAGGGACATTTTGCGTCAGGCACAGACAATTCTTGAAAAAGATGCCGCCAACATCCCGCTTCTGTACTACACCAGTTTCAATCTTGTTTCCGACCGGCTTAGAGGATGGAGAGATAATGGTCTCGATATGCATTTGAGCCGCTGGATGTGGATCGAACCGTAGTGGGAGCATGGTAGGTTTCTTGACAATAGTTCTGAAACTCTGTGAGTTTATTATATGTGTGAGAAAAAAGCAATTTAAAGTAGCAACTCTAGACCTTTAAACACTTGGAAAAGGGGTAAATCCATGGTTGTGATAGAGACAATGGCGATCCTGAAAAAAGTTGTCGCCATAACGACGGTTTTAGGGATTGCCATGCCATCGGCGGCGTCGGCCGGAATGGTCTATCATCGTGGCAATGGTGGCGACCCCGGCACGCTGGACCCGCATAAAGCATCCACCGGCATCGAGATCAATATTCTGCGCGATCTCTATGAGGGGCTTGTGACCTATGACGCCGCCGGACACATCTATCCAGGCGTTGCGGAAAGCTGGAAGGTGTCTGCGGATGGAACGGTTTATACCTTCCATTTCAGAGAGAATGCGAAATGGTCAAATGGTGAGCCGGTGACGCCGCGCGATTTCGTGTTTTCGTTGCGTCGCGTCATGGATCCGGCAACCGCATCCGAATATGCCAGCGCCTTCTATCCCATCATGAATGCCAGGGCGATCAACACCGGCAAGCGAGCGCCATCCATGCTTGGCGTGAGAGCGATCGATGACAAGACACTGGAAATCCGCTTAAGCGAACGCACGCCTTACTTCATCGAATTGCTCGCCTTACCGACGGCCATGCCGGTCTATCCGCCCGGCGTGGAAAACTATGGTGATGATTTTGTCAAGCCGGGCAAGATGATCTCCAACGGGGCCTATACGCTTAAAAATGCGCTTTTGAATGCGCAAACGACTGTGGTCAGAAATCCGTATTTCCATGATGCGGAAAATGTCGCCATCGACACGGTGATTTTCATTCCCACCGAAGATCACTCCGCCGCACTCAAGCGGTTCTCCGCCGGTGAACTTGAGTCCAATTGGGGCGCGCCGCAGGAGCAGGTGACGTGGATGAGAAACAACCTCGGGCGGCAATTCCATGTCACGCCGCGCCTTTCGGTGGAATATTACGCTATAAACACCCGCCGCCCGCCGCTTGACGATGTTCGGGTGCGCAAGGCATTGTCCATGATGATCGACCGCGAATTCCTGACCAAAACCATCATGAAGGGCACGACGGTGCCGGCCTATAGTTTCGTGCCGCCGGGCATCCCGAATTACGGCGCCCCAGAAGGACTTGATTTCAAGGACGAGCCGATTCTCAATCGCGAGGATGAAGCGCTTGAACTGATGAAAGACGCAGGCTATGGTCCGGGCCATCCGCTGGAACTGACATTGCGTTATAGCACCTCGGAAAATTATAAAAATATCGCTCTGGCCGTTGCCGATCTATGGAAGCCTCTGGGCGTTGATGTTTCCTTGATCAACGCCGATGCCGCCGCCCATTATGCCGTGCTGAAAAGCGGAGAAGGCTTCGATATCGGCCAAGCCCAGTGGGGCGCCGACTATGCCGATGCGCAGAATTTTCTGTTTCTTGTGCGCGGCGACAATCCCGCCTTCAATTACGCCGGATACGCCAACCCGCAATTCGACGTCCTGATGAACCGGGCCGCGCAGGCGAGCGACCCACAAGAGCGCATTCACCTTCTTCATCGGGCCGAGCAACTGATCGAACGCGACGAGCCCAATATCGCGCTGTTCTACAGCAGTTCATTCAACCTGGTCGCCGACAGACTCAAAGGCTGGAGAGATAACGGCATCAATACCCATCTCAGTCGCTGGATGCGGATCGAACCGTGATGGGGTTATCAACAGGTTGCTTGACGGCAGTTCCAAAACTCAGTAATTGTGTTATTGAAAAGCTTTGAAGAAGAATATCGAGCCTGCGAACCGCTGTGCTTGAGCAACTAGAAGGAGAGCAAAAGCATGAGTGTGACAGAGCCAGTGGCGACCCTGAAGAAAGTTGCCGCCATAGCGACGGTTTTAGGGCTTGCCCTGCCATCGGCGGCCTCGGCCGAAATGATCTACCATCGCGGTAACGGGGCTGACCCTAATACACTCGATCCGGCAAAGACCTCGATCAATGTCGAGTTGAATATCCTGTCCGATCTTTTGGAGGGGCTTGTGACCTATGACACTTCCGGCGCGGCCTATCCCGGCGTGGCCAAGAGCTGGGACATATCCGATGACGACTTGATCTATACCTTCCATTTTCGCAACGACGCCAAATGGTCGAATGGCGAACCGGTCACGGCGGGTGATTTCGTGTTTTCGTTGCGTCGCGTTATGACACCGGCCATCGGGTCCACATATGCCACTTTGCTCTATCCCATCAGGAATGCCAAAGCCGTCAACATCGGCAAACTCGATCCGTCCAAACTCGGCGTGAGGGCGATCGACGATAAAACGCTCGAAATCACGTTAGAGGCCCCGACGCCCTATTTCATTGACACGCTGGACTTGTTTCCCGCGTTGCCGGTCTATCCGCCTTCCGTGAAAAAATATGGCGACGAGTTCGTCAAGCCGGGCCATATGGTCTCCAACGGCGCCTATAAGCTCGAAAGCTTTAGACTGAATGCGCAACTCACCGTGGTTAAGAATCCATATTTTCACGATGCCGAAAATGTCGCCATCGACAAGGTGATTTACTATCCCACCCAGGATGAGGCGGCGGCGATCAGGCGTTTCGACGCCGGCGAGCTTGATTCCAATTATGGCGTGCCGGTGGATCAGATTGGCTGGCTGCGGGACCATTTCGGGCCCGAATTTCACCTGACGCCGGCTCCGGTCCTTGAATACTATGCCATCAACATGACCAAACCGCCTTTCGACGATATACGGGTGCGTCAGGCGCTTTCCATGGCGATCGACCGAAAATTTCTGGCCGAAAAAATCATGGAGGGTTCCGCGTTTCCGGCCTATAGTTTCGTGCCGCCGGGGCTGCCGCCCTATGGCGAGCCGGTCTATGTCGATTGGAAAGATGACTCTATTCTCGATCGCGAGGATGAAGCCGTCGCATTGCTTAAACAAGCCGGATACGGGCCGGACCATCCGCTCAAACTGACGATCCACTACAATACCAGCGACACCAGAAAAAAAGAGGCCTCCGCCATCGCCGATATGTGGCGCGAGATTGGCGTCGAGGTGAGTTTGATCAACACCGATACCGCCACGCATTACAGTCTTTTGCAGCGTCACGGCGATTTCGACATTGCCCGGGCCGGGTGGATTCCGGATTATCCCGATGCTCAGACCTTTCTGGCCCTGATGAAAAGTGACAATCCCAGATTCAACTATGCCGGCTACGACAACCCCGATTATGACGCCTTGATGGCCAAGGCGGCCCGAACCGTCGATCCGGAAGCAAGAAAAGCCATTCTGCACCAGGCGCAAGCCATCATCGAGAAGGATACACCGAATATCCCCTTGCTGTATGATTCTTGGCGCTACCTGGTTTCCGACAAACTCAAAGGTTGGGTGGATAACGGCCCCGATATGCATTTGAGCCGCTGGATGCGGATCGAACGCTGACACTGGTTTTTATCATTTAGGGCGGCGACGGAATGGGCCGGTCCACCGCCTCCCGAGCCTTGAGCGAAACGAAGGGAGTGATTGCGATGAAAAGGCTTCGCATCCCTGTCGCCGCCGCGCTTTTAGCCTTGACCTTGGCCGGGACGGCTGTTGCCGAAATGGTCTATCACCGCGGCAATGGCGGCGACCCCGAGACATTGGACCCGCAGAAAACCGCCACTCTGATCGAAGGCTATATCCTTCACGATCTTTATGAAGGCCTCGTGACCCACAACGCCGCGGCCGAAATTATTCCCGGCGTAGCAAAATCATGGGAAATATCCGGCAACGGAACCGTTTACATCTTTCATTTTCGCAACAATGCCAGATGGTCAAACGGCAAGCCGGTGACGGCGGGCGATTTCACCTTTTCATTCCACCGCTTGCTGGCGCCGCAAACCGCGGCGGTCTATGCCTCGCTCTATTATCCCATCAGGAATGCAAAAGCGGTCAATAGCGGTGCGCTCGATCCGTCCAAACTCGGTGTAAGGGCGATTGACGACAAGACGCTCGAAATCACCCTTGAGGCTCCGACTCCCTATTTTATCGAGGTGCTGGCCCAGCCGACGGCCGTGCCGGTCTATCCGCCTTCCGTGAAAAAACATGGCGACGAGTTCGTCAAGCCGGACCATATGGTCTCCAACGGCGCCTATAAGCTCGAAAGAGCCCTGCCGAATACCCAAGTGACGATCGTCAAAAACCCCTATTTTCACGATGCCGAAAATGTCGCCATCGACAAGGTGATTTTTTACCCCACCGATGATTATGCCGCGGTGCTTCGCCGTTTCAGCGTGGGAGAACTCGATTCGCAATACAATGCCCCGTTGGAACAGGCGCAATGGATGCGCAAGCATCTGGGGCGTCAATTTCACGTTTCCCCCCAGCTCGGCATCTATTATTACGCTTTGAACACCGAAAAGCCTCCCTTCGATGACAGGCGAGTGCGCCGTGCCCTTTCCATGGCAATCGACCGCAAGTTCCTGGCCGAGAAAATCTGGAATGGCGCCATGCTGCCGGGCTACAGCTTCGTGCCGCCGGGCATTCCGAATTACGGCGAGCCGGTCATGCTCGATTTTAAGGACCAGCTCATGTTCGACCGCGAGGATGAGGCCGTCGAACTGATGCGGAAAGCGGGGTACAGTCCTAAGCATCCGCTTAAGGTGCGGTTAAGCTATTATACCGATGACAATGATGAGAAGACCGCTCTGGCCATTGCCGATATGTGGAAACCTCTCGGTGTTGACGTCGAATTCGTCAAAACCGACCACGCCGCCCACTATGCCATGCTGCACAAACGGAGCGATTTCGACATTGCGCGGGCGGGCTGGTTGGCCGACTACCCCGATGCTCAGAACTTTCTGTTCCTCTTGCAAAGCGACAATCCGCATCAGAACTACGCGCGCTACCGGAATGCACAATTCGATGCCCTGATGGCCGAGGCGGCAAAGTCGCTGGATGCGAACAGGCGCAAGGCCATTCTGCATGAGGCGCAAGCCAGGATCGAGCACGACGAACCGAATATCCCGCTTCTCTATTACGATTGTTTCAACCTTGTTTCCGACCGGCTCAAGGGGTGGGAGGACAACAGCCTCAATATTCATCTCAGCCGCTGGATGTGGATCGAACGCTGACGCCGGATCGTCGGCATTTTGAGAGAGCGGTGGTTTTGGCACCGGCCCTACCGCTTCACCCGGCATGCGGGAGCGGAGACGTCGATGACGTTCAATGATTGCCGATATGAAATATCTTCCACCGCATGAGCGTCATGATAACGACAAGAAGACAAAGCGATGCAACGCTCATATAGGATGGCGCCATCGACATCGGAGGTTCCTAACGTTGCTGCCGTCAATACGGCACAGCCTCCTGTGACAGGTTGCATAAAACCCAGGAAACCCGAAGTTCTCACTCTGTGTTCCCCGAAGGCGCTCATGGCGTCGCCGAAAAAGAGAACGACAATAAACCCATATGCCGCGTTGACAAGCATGATTCCGATGATTGCAAGGTGTATGTTTGCGAAGCGACCCGACACCATCAAGAACAGCCCCATGGCCAAAATGATCGTTCCCGTCGCGGCCGATCGTATGCTGGACCAATACGACACGAGATAACCGCTTGAGAAACAGCTCAGAGCCAGCATGGCATGGGATGCCGATAACGCCAAACCGACCATTTCCGCCGACAACCCGGCCTCCCCGGAAAGGAGGAACGGCAGTTTTGCATTAACGGGACTAAAAGCAACTTGAAAAGACGCAACAGCCAATACGGGAAGAATGAATTCGGGCCGTATCGCCAGTTGTTTCCAACCCGTTATCTTAGAGCATAATCCGATCCGGAGAAGCGAGGTCAGACCAAGATTACGCTTATGAAACAAAAAGCTGGAGTATGATTGCGATTCAATTTGGAGGCAATCCGCTCTAATGTTTCCTAGAACTGTCATGAAATTCGGGGGACTTGCCTTGCCGGCCAACTCAATCTAGACCCCCGCAATGACGATGGGGATCGCAAGAACGATCATGGCCCATTGCCACCCCCAAAAGGCGACCAGCGCCCCGGTCACGAACGGTATAAAACATTTGCGCAGTTTGCACCCCGCCGCTCGCCCACGCAAAGATGCGCTTGAATCCGCGGCGAGAAGTGGCTTGTCTCAATGCGACGCGGGTCGCGTTGGACCCGATGCTGTTGACGGCGCACAACGATACGAAAATGAGCGCAAATGGATAGGTAGCATTCGTCATGCACAACATTACGGACGCAACCGCAATATACAGACAGGATAGTGAAGCCGAACGGCGCAACCCGATCAGGGAAATTACGGGTATGGAGATCAACTGAAAAATGGCAAAGGCGACGAAACAGACTCCGATGATATTCTGGAACGCGGCGCTGGAAAATCTGTTGCTTTCAGCCATTCGCGGTATCAATGGCGCAAGAGCGCCGAAAAAGAGAGCGACCGCAACGAAACGCGCCGCAGTCGCCCATACGATATTTTTCGTGCTGGCAGTCAAGGCAAGCTCCGGCCCATTAGAGCATAATCCGAGCTTGCCAAGCGAGAGCGAGGACGATCAAGATTATGCTTATAAAGCAAAAGAATAGAGTGTTTTCCGTGATTCCATTGCCACGGAAAACGCTCTAGCCTACGCAGCCAGTTTCCTTTTCTCGTCTTCACCGGAACTTCTGCTCCTGCTACCGGAAAGCCATATGTTTATGAGTGCGCCATGTTGCGAATATCGCTCGGTAAGGTAATCTCCCGCAGCCTCCCACTTGCCGTCTTCCAGCCATTCCTGAGCTTTGCGGAAATCCTCGTAGGGAGTTGGCAGTTCCATGTGGAATTCAAAGGCGGTATGATTGTCCGGCGTTGCATAATCGCAAAATACGCGTGTGTTCAAGTAATATTGACCCATTTTGAACCTCTTTAGCGTTTGATTTTCAACAAACACTCTTTTCATTATATCATGCTGGCAAACGATCGTCGACCGGCATTTCCCTCCGTTTAAATCCGACCTTTGCATAACAATCCAGCGTTGCGGAACACTGACATAGTGCTTGAGACGATCGAAAGCGGCGAACGGTTCGGGGAAGCACCGGTCCGCCGGAAGACTGAAACGGCGAGGCCGCCGGTTGCGGTGGCGTCGCCTGAGCATCTTCCGGCCATGGCGGTGCCGGCCCGTTGTCTTGTCAGGCCGGATCGTTTAAAAATATCCTACCTTAGAACCGTTATGGCAAACCGCGATCATCCGATCCGTATGAGGTTGTGACTGTTGTTGAAACCGATAAGACCAGAGTCCGGCAAGGCGACGACCGGGCCCCATATCAGTGTGGAGGATGGGCCCGAAGGCCTGATACTACGTCTCAAAGGCGACTGGCGCGATGGGGCCGGTTTGCCGGACAGTGCCTTCGTCGAAAACCTTCTGCATAAGGCGGGCCCTAATGCGCTAATCCTTGTTTCCGGCCGTGAAATCACCGGTTGGAGCAGTATCCTGCCGGCCTTTTTGTCCGCTCTCAGGGCCGAATGCGCGGCCTTGAATCTGCGGCTGCGGTTGGAGCATTTCCCCGAAGGCGTACACGCTCTGCTTAAGCTTTCATCGTGCCGCGCCGCCGCGCGGCCGGTAACACCGGAACGCAAGCAACCGCTCATGGCGATCAATTCGTGGCTTGTTAGGCCGTGGCGAGCCGGTGTGAATATTGCCGGGGCTGTCGGCGAGGTTGTGCTTGGCCTTTTTGCGGCATTTCAAACGTCTGGAAAAATGCGCGGCAGGGACTTTCGCCGCCAGCTGCTCGAAGTCGGTGTGCAAGCGCTCGCCATCGTTTCGCTGGTGAGTTTTCTGGTTGGGGCGATCTTAGGCTTTGTCGGCCTTGTCCAGCTTGAGATGTTCGGCGTCAGCATCTATGTCGCCGATCTGGTCGGGATTGCCATGGTGCGGGAAATGGCCGCGATCATGACCGCGATTATTATAGCCGGGCGTACCGGCGCGGCCTTTGCCGCCAATCTCGCCGCAATGCAGGCCAATGAGGAAATCGATGCACTAAAGACACTGGCGGTTTCTCCCGTCGAGCATCTCATCGTTCCCCGGGTGATCGCGCTCATTTTAATGATGCCGGTGCTTTATATCTATGCCTGTGCGGTCGGTATAATCGGCGGTATGGTGATCGCCATCACCTCTTCCGATATAACGGTTCTTGCTTATCTTGACGAGACCCGCCAAGCCGTTGCCGCGAAGCAATTTATCATCGGTGGGATGAAAAGCGTTGTTTTCGGCGCGCTGGTGGGAATCGTGGGGTGTTATACCGGGCTGCGTGCCGGGCGCTCCGCCGCCGAAGTGAGCCGCGCGGCAACCTCGGCAGTGGTGAGCTGCATCGTCGGCGTCATTGCGCTCGACGCTATCTTCGCCCTATGCGCCAACGCATTGAAAGTGTAGACATTATGCCTATGGACGCACCGAGGATCGGGGTGGAAAACCTTGCCATGGCTTTCGGTGAAAAAGTCGTTCAAAAAGACGTCAGCTTTACGGTCGCAAACGGTTCAGTGTTTGCGATTATCGGCGGCTCGGGTTGCGGCAAGAGCACATTGCTCAAACATATGGTCGGCCTCGGCGCGCCATCGGCCGGGCATATTCTTTATGGCGATCAGGATCTCAATGCCCTTGGCGACAAGGACCGCAACCGTCTCTTGCGCCGGTTCGGCGTTCTGTTTCAGGCCAGTGCGTTGTGGAGTTCGATGACGGTTGCGGACAATATCGCCTTGCCGCTTGAGCTTTATTCATCCTGCTCGCCACAAGCGATTGCGGATATTGTCGTGTTCAAACTGTCTCTGGTCGGTCTTGAGGGTTGTGGCGCCCTCATGCCATCGGAGCTGTCCGGCGGTATGCGCAAACGCGCCGGGCTGGCGCGCGCGCTGGCCCTCGATCCGGAAATCCTGTTTCTCGATGAACCATCCGCCGGTCTCGATCCGGTCTCATCGCGCAATCTTGACGAGTTGATCGTGCAATTGCGCGAATGCCTTGGGGCTACGATCGTCATTGTCACCCATGAGCTGGCGAGTATTTTTACCATTGTGGATGATTGCGTGTTTCTCGATAGCGTCGCGGGAGGCGTGATCGCGCACGGTAACCCAGGACAGTTGCGCGATCATAGTGAGAACGCTATCGTGCGCGCCTTCCTCAACAGAGGCGAATTCGACGGAACGAATCTCAGGGCGAGCCCATCATGAGAAAAAACCGGACCGCTATCGGCATTGGATTGTTTATTCTGGGGGGGGGCCTTGTCCTCGCCCTTGGCATTATTTTCTTCGGCGGTGACAGTATGTTTTCGGGCAGGCTGCCTGCGGTGATCTTCTTCGACAGCTCGGTTGCGGGTCTCCAGCCGGGTGCGCCGGTGACGTTTCAAGGCGTCGTTGTGGGGGAAGTTCGTCGCGTTGCCCTGGAGGTCAATATTGATCGGCGTTCCGCGCATATCCCGGTCTATATCGAGATCGACAGCGAGGATTTGAGCATAACTGACAAGACAGGCGAAATGAAACCGGCCGCCATTGCGCAATTGGTCAAACAGGGGCTGTGCGCTCAGCTTGAGATGCAAAGTTGGGTGACCGGCAGGCTGATGATCAATCTTTACTTTGACGATAAAATCCACCCCTCCAAGGCAAACCGGGTGGGCGGAATCCCCGAAATACCGGCGGCGAAATCAACCCTCGATCAGCTCAGGGAAGGTGTGTCTGAACTCGATATCGGCGAGGTACTGGCCCGAATCGAACAGGCCCTCGAAACCATTGAACACTTTACCGTCAACGCTAATGATGAGGTTGTAAAGGTCAGCGGCAGTCTGGTAAAAACCTCCGATGATGCCGATCGCCTGGTGAGAACATTGCAAGATACGGTTGTGAAGCTCGATAGCCGGATCGACGCGACACTTGCGGGGATCAAAGCGCTGGCCGGCGCAACAAGCGCCCAGCTGTCCGAGCGGGGCGGGCAGCTTAAAGTGCTGATCAAGACGGCCCGTCAGGCCGCCAATGCCATCAGGGGTACAGCAAGCGATATGAACACACTCATCCAACCGCAGGGGCAGATTGCGAGAGACCTTGAATCGGCATTGCGCGATCTGACCGCCACAGCGTCATCCTTGCGCTCTTTCGCGCGTCAAATCGAACGCAATCCGAACGCACTGCTTTTGGGGAGTCCGTAATGACGACCCGCATCGTAAAACTGGGCCTGGCTTTATTGTCTTTAAGTCTTGTCACGGCCTGTATGCAAAGACCGCCCGCCAGGCTGGTTGTCATGGCCGGTCAGGGGACGGCGGCGCAAATATCGCAAACGCCTAAAGCTTCTATCGGCGAGCCCATAGTATCGGTTCCGGAATATCTTGACACCTATGACGTTCTCATCCGCACCTCGCCTTTCAGCCTTAAGGCCGACTCAAACCTGCGATGGGCGGAAAAACCGGCCTCGGCACTGGCGCGGCTCATTGCCGAGAACGGCATTGCGGCGGGATTTTCCACAACCGAACCGGCTGATTATGAGATTCTGGTCACTGTTGAGCGTTTCGAACCGACTCGTGAGGGCATTGTCGTACTTTGTGCCCGCTGGCTTGTGGTTGATGCCCGCAACCGCAAGAGTGTAATGATTCGGGGCGGCGATACCTTCTATCGATCCGTAGCGTCGGGACCGGATGGCCGCATTGCAGCCATGGAAGCAGCAGGGCGCGATCTCGCCCACGAGGTTATACGAAGCCTGCCCTCTCTCAAGGTCGGCAAACACCGGTAGGCTAGGGTGGATTATCGTTTTCATTCCCCGAGAGATAAAGGGGTTTAAGTCAATCCACGATACCCGTTTATCGAAAAGACCAGGAAATTCGCTTCATGCCTCACCCAACCATGCCGGACAACCATCGTGTTATCAACGCCCCGACCGCGGTGGTCGTCCTGATCGGTATATTCATGGTTGTTCACTTCGTTCGTCTTGTGCTGCCGGATCGTCAAGCCTTGTTGATGTTGCTCGACCTTGCCTTTATTCCCGCCCGGTACGCGCGGAATGGCGAATATTTAATGGCACCCGTTATTCCCGGCGGCCCCGGCACCGCCTACTGGAGCGCGATCACTTATGCGTTCGTGCATGGCAGTCTGGCGCATCTTGCAGTCAACAGCCTGTGGATGCTGGCTTTCGGCTCGGTTGTCGCGCGTCGCTTGTCCACAGGTCGTTTCCTGAGTTTGAGCGCTCTTTGCGCGATTGCGGGGGCTTTTGCACATCTGGCTCTCCATTGGGGCGAAATGATACCCGTCATCGGGGCTTCCGCGGCAATCTCCGGCCAGATGGGGGCGGCGGCGACTTTTATGTTTTCCAGGTCGAGCGGTTTATTCGATGCCATGCGTGAGGATCCCAAACGGATGCCCGCACTCGGTGTTATGGAAATTTTGCGGACGCCGAATGCCGTGATTTTTATCCTGACCTGGGTTGGTTTGAACATTTTGGCGGGGCTATTCGGCGGGGCCTGGCCCGGCCAAAGCCGAAATATCGCCTGGGAAGCCCATATTGCCGGTTTTTTCACCGGAATGGTTCTCTTCAGGGTATTCGACCATGATAAGCTGCGGTTTCGGCGCCGCGGGAAAAATCTGTCGGTTGAGAAAAATGACCGAGCTTGACACGCTTAAAGGAGCCGCGTAAGGTGCCCGAATAGACCCGATATGCCATCAGGAGCGGTCGGGTTTACGGCATTCTCGTCATTCAATGATCAAAGGCGCGGTCGAAGCCATGTACGCAGTCATCAAGACAGGCGGCAAACAGTATAAGGTTGCCGAAAATGATGTCATCACGGTTGAACGTCTTCACGGCGAGCCGGGTCAGACTGTCAACCTCGACCGTATCGTGATGGTCGCCGGTTCGGGCGATCCTATTATCGGCGCGCCCTATGTCGCCGGCGCAAGCGTTGGCGCCGAGGTGGTCGAGCAGGGACGCGGCAACAAGATTGCGGTGTTCAAGAAGAAAAGGCGTAAAGGCTATCGCCGGTTGCGCGGTCATCGCCAGCTTTCCACAACGCTAAGGATTATCGCCCTTCCCATGGTCGCGGGCAAAACCGGTAAGGTAGACGCGACGGCGGAGAAAGCCCCCGTGCAAGCCGAAAACGCCGAAGTGAGCGTGTCGCCGCCGGCGGCCAAGTCTTCCGCCCGTGAGGCTTCGGCGGCCGAAATTGACGGAACGGTAAGCTAAGCGCCGGGAAAACGTGGCGATAGGGTATCGCAACAATGACGGACAAGGCAATTTAAACCCTGTGACGGAAAGAGTGCAGAGAGTAAGACGGAGCAAGACCGATGGCGCATAAGAAAGCAGGCGGTTCCTCGCGCAATGGGCGCGATTCCGCAGGTCGAAGGCTTGGTGTAAAGAAATTCGGCGGTGAGTTCGTCGTCCCGGGCAATATTATCCTGCGCCAGCGTGGCACCAAATGGCACCCTGGCGCCAATGTTGGGATCGGCAGGGATCACACCATCTTTGCCCGCTGCAAGGGGGCGGTGAAATTTTATTGCGGACGCAAGGGGCGCAGCTTTGTCCGTGTCGTGCCGGCTGCGGCGGATTAAAGACAAACCGGCGTTTTTCCAACTACGTTTTGATCGGTCTTGATGAGCAAGCCGGCTGATTTGGCCCGTGGCAGGTTTTATCTTAAAAATTCCGCTCCAAAAAGCGGGAACGGGTCTCCACACTCTCGCGGGCAAGAGGGCGGGCATATTGCGCTTTGTGGTTTTGTGGGCCGATCGATGTGATTGGGTGGGTTGATCTTGTGCTGTTGGTGGATTTTCGGCCAATTGTTCGCCCCTGTTTGCGTGGTTTTCGATCCGCGCCTTAAAAGGGCAATGACTCCCAACCGCCAAGGCCCGAGCATTTGGCGACGCGTTTGCTCTTAGTTGGCAGTCTGTTTCAGGGTCTGTCCCATGAAGTTTCTCGATCGGGCGAAAATTTATGTGCGTGCAGGCGATGGCGGCCATGGCTGTTTGAGCTTTCGCCACGAAAAATTCGTTGAATTTGGTGGTCCCGATGGCGGTGATGGCGGTCGCGGTGCGGATGTGTGGGTTGAGGCCGTGCACGGTCTCAATACGTTGATCGACTATCGCTACCGGCAACATTTCAGGGCGGAATGCGGGGTCCACGGTATGGGCCGCGGCAGGACTGGGGCCGGCGGCGCGCCATTGGTGCTCAAGGTTCCCGTGGGCACGCAGGTTTTTGAGGAGGATGAATTAACGCCGATTGCCGATCTCACTGCTCCCGGCCAGCGTGTTCTTCTTGCGCGCGGCGGCAATGGAGGGTTCGGCAATGCCCGCTTCAAATCGTCCACCGACCGCGCGCCGCGGCGCGCCAATGACGGGGAGAAGGGAGAAGGACGCTGGATATGGCTGCGACTCAAACTGCTGGCCGATGCCGGTCTGATCGGCCTGCCCAATGCCGGAAAATCGACGTTTCTCTCCCGCGTCAGCGCCGCGCGGCCGAAAATCGGCTCTTACCCCTTTACCACCCTCGATCCGGTTCTGGGGGTGGTGCGCCGGGAGAGCGAAGCATTCACTCTGGCCGATATTCCGGGTCTCATTGCAGGCGCTCATGAAGGGGTGGGGTTGGGAGACCGCTTTCTTGGCCATGTGGAACGTTGCGCAGTCCTGGTTCATCTGATCGACGCGAGTGGCGGGACCGATGTCGTGACAGCCTATCGTATGGTGCGCGACGAGTTGGAAAGTTACGGCCGGAGTTTGAGCGAAAAACCGGAAATTGTCGTTCTCACCAAAATCGACACAATGACGGATGGCGCGGTTGACGATTTGGCGACCTGTTTCGGGGCCAAAACCGGTGTTGTGCCCTTGCGGGTGTCGGCGGTGAGCGGCCGTGGCGTGGCAGAGAGTCTGCATTCGATTGCACGGGCGATCGACAATGGCCGCGCCAAGAAACCCGAAAGTCAGATTCAGGCAACGGATCAATCTTTGCTCACAACCGGAACCAATGGCTGGACACCGTGATTTTTGAATATGGCTAACCGTTCGACTTATTATGGTCTGTTTTTTATTTTCGGGATTTTGCGAGGCGCCCGGTTAGCATAAAATGACAGCCATGCGGTGGGGGCTTGAGTTGATAGTTTTCGTTGTTGACCATGTAGCGGTCCTGGGTTAAGACTAACGAAAGGGGTCTGAACCGGCCTCTTACGCCGCTTTTGTTTCTCAAGTAGAGCGGCGCGAATACCAAAACCGAATATAATGTCTCATGAAACGGGTCAAAGGCTACCCCTGGATGGAGCTTCAATGATGCGAACACACTCTGCAAAACCCGCGGAGATCAAGAAAGACTGGGTTTTAATCGATGCCGAGGGTTTGGTGGTCGGCCGGCTCGCGGCGCTCATCGGCCCCCGCCTTCGCGGAAAGCATAAGGCGTACTATACGCCTCATGTCGATTGCGGGGACAATATTATCGTGGTGAATGCGGAAAAGCTCGTGTTCACCGGCAGAAAGTATGACAACAAAACCTATTATCGTCATACCGGCTATCCCGGCGGATTGCGCGAACGCACGGCGCGGCAGATTCTGGAAAGCCGTAACCCTGAGCGTGTTTTGTGCTTGGCGGTGCAACGTATGATGCCGCGGGGGCCGCTCGGCCGCAAGCAGCTCAAGAACCTGCGGGTTTACGCCGGTGCGCATCACCCCCATGACGCACAAAATCCGCAATCTTTGGATGTTGCGGCGCTCAATGCGAAAACTGTAAGGAAAGGTTAAGCCGATGGCCGAACAGGAAGCCGCAAAGACGCTTGAGGCTTTGGGCGATGCTGTAGAGACGGGTCCGGTCACTTTGGAAAAGCCCCTGCCGGAACCCATGATTGATGAGCACGGCCGCGCCTATGCCACCGGACGGCGCAAGAACGCCATCGCCCGGGTGTGGATCAGGCCCGGGCCCGGCAAGGTTGTCGTCAATGGCAAAGATATCGATACCTACTTCACCCGCCCGGTCTTGCGAATGATTTTGCGTCAGCCCATGATGGCGGCAGATCGCGATTCTCACTATGACGTCTCATGTACGGTCACCGGCGGCGGATTGTCGGGGCAAGCCGGCGCCGTAAGACATGGTGTATCGCGGGCCTTGGCGCGTTTCGAGCCGGAATTGCGCAATGTCCTCAAAAGCGGCGGTTTTCTGACCCGCGATTCGCGCGTGGTCGAGCGCAAAAAATATGGCCGCCGCAAGGCGCGTCGCGGTTTCCAGTTCTCCAAGCGCTGACAACTGGGATTTGCCGATTCGCATGGCTGCCGGGGGGAGCGGATGAAGGCGATCGGGGCCGGTTTATGACGAATGGAAAGAGCGCATCTTTGTCCGCAACAAGATGTGGGTCGGGGGAGAGAGAATGAAATATGGCTTGATCGGAACCGTCGCCATTGCCGGAATCTTCCTTGCAACGGGATTTCAGGCGCAAGCCCAACCGTCGAGGCCGGAATGTCTGGTGCCCGCCAAGCCTGGCGGGGGCTTCGATCTGACCTGCCGTCTGGCGGCCAATGCTTTTCTTGCGACCGGAATGCTCCCTAAATCAATGGCCGTGACCTACATGCCGGGCGGTGTCGGCGCCGTGGCCTATAATCACGTCATCGCCAAACGCTCATCCGACGCCAATCTGATTACGGCGGCCTCGACAGGCTCGGCACTGCTTCTGGCCCAGGGCAAGTTCGGCAGGTACGATGAAACCTCGGTGCGTTGGCTTGGCGCTCTTGGCGCCGATTATGGCGTTCTCGCGGTGCGGGCCGATTCACCATACACAACGCTTGGGGATTTGATCGAGGCCTATAAGGCCGACCCGCGCCATTTTGCCATCGCCGGCGGTGGGGCTGTCGGCTCTCAGGACTGGATGAAGGCGGCGATCCTCGCCAAAGCCGCTGGGCAGGACCCCAAATCCATGCATTATGTGGCGCTGGAGGGCGGCGGCGCGGTTTTGACGGCTCTTGAGGGCGGTCATGTTCAGGTCGGCTCCGGCGATGCTTCCGAAATGGTCCGGCACCACCTTGCCGGCAAGGTTCGGATTCTCGCCGTGATGGCGAAAGACCGTCTCCCGGGCGATATGGCCGACGTTCCAACCGCCATGGAACAGGGCGTCGATGTCGAATGGCCGGTCTGGCGCGGCTATTATATCGGCAAGGATGTGTCCGACGCCGACTATGAGTGGTGGGTCGAGACCTTGCGTAAATTGGCCGACACGGCCGCATTCGAAAAAGAACGCAAAGCGCGCGGGCTTTACGAATTCACCCTTCTTGGCAAGGCATTCGCCGAGCGGGTGAAATCAGATGTCGCTCGCTTCAGGCAGCTTGCCCGCAAGGCGGATCTGTAGCCGAGGCTCCAGAGCATTTTCCGTGGCAATGAAATCACGTAAAATTCTCTAGTTGATTGTTTTTTTAAGTATAATCTTGATTTGATCTCGCTTCTCCGGATCGGATTATGCTTTAGTGAAGGCCGGGGAACCGTGAGAGCAACCGATGTCCAGGGAATCCAGCACGAAGACGCCGTCCGATACGCAAACCGGGACACCCCGTTCCACGCTTGTGGGTAAGCTCGATCGGGAACGTCGGGGGAGGGAAATGGCAAGGGATGATGCGTTGCGCTTTTCCCCATCGCCATTGGCAGAGCGCATCGGCGCGGTCGGTCTTCTGATTCTGGCGCTGGCCTACGGGGTCGGCGCGGGCCATATCGACTATGCCTTTGCCTCCGATCCGTTGGGCCCGCGCGCGATGCCGCTTTCGCTCGGCCTCATTCTCGGCGTGCTTTGTCTTTTATATCTGCGGCGGCCTGGCTCGGCCAAACCGTTTCCCACGGGGCTGTTGCTGCTCAGAATACTGGCCGTTCCCGCGATCATCGTCGTCACGGTGTTTCTTTTGGATCTCGTGGGGTTCGCGGCGGCGGTTTTCATCCTGACGGCGAGTTTGGGGCTTTTATTCGGCGCACCCTTGCGCTTGACTCTTGTCGCGGCGCTTGGGCATGCCGTCCTGTGGTGGTTCATCTTTGTCCATCTCTTGGATGTCTATCTGCCGAGGGGCGCCGTTTTCGGCTGAGCGAGCGCAAGAAACGCCGGACGGGAGCGATTCCATGAGTCTTGACTATCTCATGCATGGTTTTGCCGTCGCATTGAACGTGCAGAATCTGACTATCGGGTTTGTCGGATGTTTCATCGGCACGATGGTCGGCGCCTTGCCCGCCATCGGCCCGATCAACGCCATCGCGTTGCTTGTGCCCATCGCCTATACGATGGAGTTTCCGGCGGAAAGCACGATGATTCTCCTCGCTTCCGTCTATTGCGGGGCGGAGTATGGCGGCCGCATCTCCTCTGTCCTGCTCAATGTCCCCGGCGATGCCGGCGCGGTGATGAGCGCGCTCGACGGCTACCCGCTCGCCTGTCAGGGTCGAGCGGGAGAGGCGCTGAGCCTAAGCGGGCTTTCGTCCTTTGTCGGAGGGATGGTCGGGGCTTTGGGGCTTGCGCTTTTCGCGCCGTTGCTGGCCGGTCTCGCCACTGGTTTCGGGCCGGCGGAATATTTCGTTCTGACGGTTTTCGCCTTCGCCACGCTCGGCTCTATGCTTGGCGGCCGGCCGGTGAAAACGCTGATCGGTTGCACGCTGGGGCTGATGCTGGCGACGGTCGGGCTGGATGCGACTTCGGGGGCCTATCGCTTCACCTTCGACCAGGCCGAACTTGGTGACGGTATCGAATTCGTCGTATTGGTCATTGGCCTGTTCTCGATTCCCGAAGCGCTGATCATGTTGGAAAACCAAGCTGAAGGTCTTACGGAGATCGGTAAGCTCGGACGGATTCTGGCGCGCGCCGACGATATTCGCAAATCGGCGGGCACGGCGCTGCGCAGCGCGATCATCGGCTTTGTGGTCGGTGTCCTGCCGGGGACCGGGGCTTCGGTGTCCGGTGCGATCGCCTATATGACGGCCAAGCGGCTTTCAGACACCGAACGGACGTTCGGCAAGGGAGATGTGCGCGGACTGGCGGCGCCTGAGGCGGCGAACAACGCCACCGCCTGCGGGGCTTTCGCGCCGATGCTGACATTGGGCGTTCCGGGTTCGGGCACCACCGCGGTCATGCTGGGCGCGCTGATGCTTTACAATATTCAGCCGGGACCGATGTTGCTCTCCGAACGGCCCGAACTCGTCGGCGGTCTTGTGGCCTCGCTCTTCATCGCCAATATTCTTCTGCTCATTCTCAACCTGCCTCTGGTCACCCTGTTCGCCCGTATCCTGCTGATCCCCAACTGGATACTGGCGCCGGGCATTCTGGTGTTGTCCATCGTCGGCGTCTATGCTGCGCATGCCTCAGGTTTTTCGGTCCTGCTCATGCTGGGGATCGGCATGATGGGATGGCTTTTGCGCAAGCTCGGCTTCGACATGGCCCCCATCATTTTAGGCTTCGTTCTGGGGTCGGTCATGGAGACCAACCTGCGCAACGCGCTGGCGATCAGCGGCGGCGATGTGGCGATCCTGTTTGCAAGCGGGCTCTGTATCGCCCTATGGCTCATAACGGCGGCAATGGCGATTTTGCCGTTTGTCGCCAGTTTGAGACGATATGAGAAAGACCGGGGACCGAAGGGAACGCGGAGCTTATGATGGGACTAAACAACTATGATCTGTCGAGAAAAAGCCCGTTGACGACATTGGCGCCGAGAATCAGGCAAAAGCCTAAGGTTTGGATCGGTGTCAATGGCTCATGAAGGATGAGAGCAGCCAATGAGACCCCGACAACGGGTTCGATGGTGGTTAGAATAGAAACCGTAGGCGCGCTGAGCATCTTAAGTCCGCGGACAAATATGAAATATGACACTACCGTACCGAAGATTGTCATAAACATAAAATATATCCAAACTGTCCTCTGTCTTTCACCAGCTATTTTCAGCAATTAATGCCCTTTATTTAGAAAAATAAGAATTAAAAAAGACCTTACAATAAATGATATATAAATAGTTATTTTTGGCTCTTCATGATCTATAATTTTTTCCCTAAAACATAATATGCTGCATATGCACCCCCAGAACATAGTCCTGAAAAAATTCCAATTATATCGATATAAGGTTTGTTAAATTTTATTCCAATCACCATATAAACGGACAGAAATCAAATTAAAGATATAAAAATTTGTATGATTGATATTTTGATTTTCAGAATCAGTTTTGAAAGAAATATTGTTTATATGGGGCTTGTATACAAAAGAGCGACGGAACAGGTTACGCCAATATATTTTATTTCTATAAAATATAGTGTATTATATAAAAATACCCCGAAAAAAGACTGCAAAATATATATTTTATAACTTTTTACTTTTAATAAAGATCTCTATATGAAAGGAATAAATATCAGCAGAATCAGTCCGGACAAAACAATACGTAACGAGGCCACTTCAAAGCCTGTATAGCCATTTCGGTTCGAAAACCGCGCGAAAACTCCAAGCGTTCCCCACAAGGTCGCCGCCGAGCTAACCATGACAAAACCCGAACGCTTTTGGCTCATAGTGTTCTCAATGCACAGAGGTAGACGACCATTTGTGTTTTTTTGTTTTTTAATCCCGTTATTTTATCAATCAGTTTTATAATGCCTAGTCCATAGTTTGGAAATTTTTTAATATAAATTTAATTTTATTATCATTAATATTTATTAAATAAAGTTTATGTTTTATAAACAATCCTTGTTTTTCGATCAGGAATTCAAAATCTCTTTGTATTTGAGTGCCGTATGATGCTGTTTCACTCAGTTCAGCTGGACAAAAAGACAAAAATCGATCGCAAGCGTTTATTGGCCGCCATACCGAGAAAATAAACACCCCTTCCAGATGTAAAATTTTCGACAGTTTTTTAAGAAAATCTGCCCTGTCCTGGATCTGCATAATTGTATTCATTATGTATGTTATCAGTCGAAAGGTCGTGGAGCAAAGCTTTTGTTCAGAAAATGTCCTGAAATAAAATTTTCAGGCGAACATCCCAATTCAGCAACCACCCCCTCGCCACAGCTGATGCTTGCGAAGAAATATCAACGCCCGAGGGAGAGGACCTAAGTTTGAAGGCGACCTCCATGTACCGTCCCGTTGCGGTTCTAATATCAAGACTCCTTCCAGTCTCAAATCCTGAAGGCGCCAAGCGTTTGAACGCGCGTAACCCCATTTCTTTTTTAACACGATCTGAGCCGGACACCTCATCCCATGAGGTGTAAAATGCCCTCTCATAGCTGATAGTCATAAGCCCGACCGGTTCACTGTTTGGTATGGTGTTACGATGATGAAAGCGCCCTCCAAACCAAGCCAAATTCTGATATGGCAATTCAATTCTCGCACCAGGTTTTCTAACCGTTAATATATTTAAGGGCTGTAATTCCAGGGATTTTTAGCGGCCAGGCCAATTGACCCCCGGGCGTTGCCCTCCATACCCGACCAACCCCAACTTATTCCGCGATACTTTGCAGCGTCCCGGATAAGCGCACGGCCTGACGATGATCGCGCCGGTGGAGTGATCGTCACTGTTGGCTGTTATATTGCGGCGCGGCAATGCGGTATGGACACAGCTGATTTTGTGCTATATATTGCACGAATGGAAACTCACGATA
>JBAJNN010000030.1:0-25042 GCA_036881905.1 Hyphomicrobiales bacterium
AAGGCGAATGACGAAGGCGCGTGGAAATTCAAAATACCAACAGGGAAGATGTCCAAAAATATTTCCTACGAGGTGACAGCGCAACAGACCGATATCGCGGGCAATATATCGGCGAAGTCGGATGCTTATGAGGTCACGCTGAACATGAAAGTTCCCGAAAAACCGGGGATTACTGGTCTGGACGATACCACCGCACCGACACTCATGATTGGCGGAAACGGATCCGATGGCACGGTGACCTTTATGTTCAGCGAGGACGTCAAAGACTTCGACGAAGCTGACATCAAGGTTACCAACGGTACATTGACCTCCGGTTCGTTGACGCAGACGGTTGGAAACCCATTGACCTGGACTGCCGCGGTGACCCCAATCAACGGCTTCCCTAAAACCAACATTGCCGTTGACGTCGCGAAGGGCACTTTCTCCGATCTGGCCGGAAATAAAAATGAGAAAGCCGCCGCGAATCAAACCATACTTACAGAGGCATTCGAATCACTACGAAGCAGCATTCCCGATGTTACGAGCCTTGACACCTCCCACGTGATTTCAATGCGAGAGACCTTTAGGAACTCAAGGTTCAATCAGGATATTTCTAGCTGGGACGTTTCAAACGTAGTGAGTATGAATGCTATGTTTCGTAATAATAAAATCTTCAATCAGGATATTTCTAGCTGGGATGTTTCAAACGTAAAAGATATGGACTATATATTTTATAACGCCAAACATTTCCGTCAGAATATCGGCGATTGGAACATCTCGAAATTGGAAAAGGCGAACCATGCATTCGATTGGAGTGACATCCCACCGGAAAATTATGACAATATTTTGCAAGGCTGGTCGGATATCAATCATTCGGATGGTGAGACCGATTTGAAGAAAAATGTTCACCTGGGCGCTAAACGCGTCCAATACACCGACGCCACCTCGCGTCAACATTTGATAGACTATTATGGGTGGAATTTCATGGATGGTGGGGCCGCCAACGGGGTAACGGTCGGCGACAACAGCAGCAATGATGAGACCATAGACCTCCACGAAAAGCAGAATGCTCAAATCATCCATGGTCTTGGCGGTAATGATACCATTACAGGTGGAATCGGCAATGACACAATTGTCGGCGGTGATGGTAATGATAAGCTTACAGGTAACAGTGGCAACGACACCTTTGTTTACAAATTCATCTCCGCCGGTTCGGATACGATTGAAGATTTCACCGTTAACGACAGTAAAAAAGACGTTATCGATCTTCATCAGCTCCTGGACGGGGCCACAAAAGACACGATCGATCAGTTTATTTCGGTCACTACTTATACCAGCGATATCAAACTGTCGATTGATGCTGACGGCAACGGGCCTAACTCCGATATTGTGACAATAACACTGGTTGGAAACCACCTGAGCGATTTTTCTGTGACCTCCACCGACAATTTAGCGACCACGATGATAACTGACGGTAATCTTGTGATTTGAAGAAAACCTGCAAGGTCATGGCGCTTGAGGCCCCATCGGCGTCTCCTTCGCGGAGGCTCCGGCGCGTCCGCCCGCATGGGTTCAAGGCCGCGAAGCCTGGCCCTTGGTGGCATGTCCCTCGCCTGGCCCGGGAGAACGAAATCCCATAGTAGTTCTTAAAAATCCCGCAGGTGATGGGCGGTGGGGGGGGTGTCGCGGTATAATTTTTCCTCTTGATATGCTGAGAAGGGTCTTAACAGACAGGCCGGTTTTCGGCTAAAAGAGACAACCATCTTGAAAACCTTGCCGAGTCTCTGAGAGCGCGCTTGCCGGGATCGCATCTCGCGAACGACTCGCCCAGAGATGAAAGAAGCCACGGACCCTTTATGCCCAAGCGTAGCGACATCGCCTCCATTCTCGTCATCGGCGCCGGGCCGATCATCATCGGTCAGGCCTGCGAGTTCGATTATTCCGGCACCCAGGCGATCAAGGCCCTGCGCCAAGAGGGCTACCGGATCATTCTCGTCAACTCCAATCCGGCGACCATCATGACCGACCCGGGCTTGGCCGACGCCACCTATATCGAACCGATCACGCCCGATATCGTCGCGAAAATCATCGAAAAGGAACGTCCCGACGCACTTCTGGCGACCATGGGCGGGCAGACCGCGCTCAACACCGCCTTATCGCTCAATCGTGACGGCATACTCGATCGTTATGGCGTGGAAATGATCGGCGCGCGCGCCGAGGCTATCGACAAGGCGGAAGACCGCGAATTGTTCCGCGAGGCCATGGGACGCATCGGTCTTGAGGTGCCGCGTTCCGAGCTTGCGCATTCTCTTGGCGACGCGATGGCGGCGCTGGAAACAATCGGCCTGCCCGCCATTATCCGGCCGTCTTTCACCCTTGGCGGTACCGGCGGCGGCATTGCCTATAATCGTGAAGAGTTCCTTGACATTGTCGAACGGGGGCTGGACGCCTCGCCGACCACCGAGATTCTGGTCGAAGAATCGGTTTTGGGCTGGAAAGAGTATGAGATGGAGGTCGTGCGCGACCGCGACGACAACTGCATCATTGTCTGCTGCATCGAAAATGTCGATCCCATGGGGGTACACACCGGCGATTCGATTACGGTTGCTCCCGCCTTGACGTTGACGGACAAGGACTATCAGCTGATGCGCAATGCGAGCATCGCGGTGTTGCGCGAGATCGGCGTTGAAACCGGCGGATCCAACGTTCAGTTCGCGGTCAATCCCGAAGATGGCCACCTTGTGGTCATCGAGATGAATCCGCGGGTATCGCGCTCCTCGGCCCTGGCTTCGAAGGCCACCGGCTTCCCCATTGCCAGGGTCGCGGCGAAACTTGCCGTCGGCTACACGCTCAATGAATTGCGCAACGAGATGACCGGCGGCGCGATACCGGCCTCGTTCGAGCCGACCATCGATTATGTGGTCACCAAAATACCGCGCTTTGCGTTCGAGAAATTCCCGGGCTGTGAACCGCTGCTGACGACCTCCATGAAATCGGTCGGCGAGGTTATGGCCATCGGCCGCGGTTTTCAGGAATCGTTGCAAAAGGCCTTGCGCTCTTTAGAAACTGGCCTGACCGGCCTCGATGAAATCGTGATCGAGGGCCTTGGGCAAGGCGATGATGACAATGTCATCCGCGCCACGCTGACCAAACCGACCCCTGATCGTCTGCTCAAAGTGGCCGAAGCCTTGAGACTCGGCGTGCCATGCAAGCAGATTCACCAAGCCTGCGGGATCGATCCTTGGTTTATCACCCAAATCGATGAAATCATACAGGCTGAGCACCATGTGCGCCGCCACGGGCTGCCGCCCGATGCCGAAAATATGCGCCAACTCAAGGCGATGGGATTTTCCGATGCCCGCTTAGGCTACCTTGCGGCAATGAGCGAATCAGAGGTTCGAAGGTGCCGTCATGCGCTCGCCGTGCGCCCGGTTTACAAGCGCATCGACAGTTGTGCGGCCGAATTCGCCGCTCCAACCGCCTATCTGTATTCCACTTATGAATACGCCCCCTTCGCGGCGGATGGCGGCAATGAGGCCCAGCCGTCGGCGCGCGGGAAAATTGTCATTCTCGGCGGCGGTCCGAATCGGATCGGCCAGGGGATCGAGTTCGATTACTGTTGCTGCCATGCGGCTTTTGCGCTTTCGGAGATGGGTTATGAATCGATCATGGTCAACTGTAACCCCGAGACCGTATCCACCGATTACGATACCTCCGATCGTCTTTATTTCGAGCCACTGACGGCGGAAGACATTCTTGAGATTGTCGATGTCGAGAAGACCGATGGGGCGCTCAAAGGCCTCATCGTGCAATTCGGCGGGCAAACGCCGCTGAAACTGGCTCATCCGCTCCGGCAAGCCGCCATAGAGATTCTCGGCACGCCGTCCGACGCCATCGACCTCGCCGAAGACCGCGACCAATTTCAGAACCTGCTGAAGAGACTGGCCCTGCGCCAGCCGCGCAACGGCATTGCGACCTGTGCCGACGATGCGCGTCGGATTGCGAATGACATAGGCTATCCGGTGGTGATCAGGCCCTCTTATGTTCTTGGCGGACGGGCGATGGAGATCGTTCATGATGAAGCCCGGCTCATGCGCTATATGGCCCGAGCCGTCATGGTTTCAGGCAATGCGCCGGTGTTGATCGACGCCTATCTGCGCGATGCGGTCGAGGTTGACGTCGATGCGCTCTGTGACGGTCAGGATGTTTTCGTCTGTGGCATTATGGAACATATTGAGGAGGCCGGAATCCATTCCGGCGATTCGGCGTGTTGCTTGCCGCCTCATTCGCTGAGCGCTCAGACGATAGAGGAGTTGAAGCGACAGACGACGGCCCTTGCGCTTGGCTTGAACGTCATTGGCCTGATGAATGTTCAATATGCCATAAAAGACGGTGAGATTTACGTTCTGGAGGTCAATCCCCGCGCCAGCCGCACCGTGCCCTTCGTTGCCAAGGTCATTGGCGAACCGATCGCCAAAATCGCCGCCAGACTCATGGCGGGGGAAGCATTGGCGAATTTTGGCCTTAAGCAGCATCCCTTACGCCATGTCGCGGTCAAGGAAGCGGTGTTTCCCTTTGCCCGTTTTCCAGGGGTCGATACCATACTCGGCCCGGAGATGCGCTCTACCGGCGAGGTGATCGGTCTCGACCGCGACTATGCGACTGCCTTCGCCAAGAGTCAGCTTGGCTACGGCCTCAATGTGCCGGTTTCGGGAACTGCCTTCATTTCGGTGCGCGATGCCGACAAGCCGCGCATTCTCGGCGCGGCGTCAATTCTGGCGCAACAGGGTTTCAAGCTCGTCGCCACCAGCGGCACAAAGCGTTTCCTGTGTGCGAATGGAATCGATTGCGCGAAAGTCAACAAGGTGCTGGAAGGCCGTCCCCATATCGTCGACGCCATGAAAAATGGCGCGATCCAGTTGGTATTCAACACCACTGAAGGTGTCACGGCCATCAAGGATTCAAAATCCATACGCCGAACCGCGCTCATTCATAAAATTCCTTGTTATACGACGCTTGCCGGCGCGCTGGCCGCCACCCGGGCGATCGAGGCTTACAAAAGCGGCCGCATGGAGGTCACGCCGCTTCAGGATTACGCCCGCGCCGGTGGATGCGATGACGAGGTGGGCCCCTCACGACACACCTCTCGGGCCGGATATCGTGAAAAAACCCTGCTACCCTGATAATCGGCGAATCGGGTTGATTTTCAAGGGCCCATCTATCATGTGATAAGGCTGATGATCGCAAATCTTATCAGACGAGGCTGGACTGACCAACCATGAATACAGAGAAAGTGCCGATGACCGCTGAAGCCCATGAGGCCATGATTGAGGAAGTCAAACACCTCAAGAACGTGGAACGTCCGCGTATTATCCGCGCCATTCAGGAGGCGCGCGACCATGGCGATCTGTCGGAGAATGCGGAATATCACGCCGCCAAGGAACAGCAGGGCTTCAACGAAGCGCAGATCGCTAAGCTTGAGGATAAGCTCTCGCGCGCGGAAGTCATTGATATTTCCAAACTGTCCGGCGACAGCGTAAAATTCGGCGCCACGGTCACGCTCGTCGATGAAGACACGGACAAAGAATCCGTCTACCAGCTTGTGGGCGAGTTTGAAGCCGACGTAAAAATCGGCAAAATTTCCATTACCTCTCCGATTGCGCGTGCACTGGTTGGCAAGTCTGTCGGCGACACTGTGGAAGTCAACACGCCCGGTGGCGGCAAAAGCTACGAGATTCTCGACATCCGCTATGGCTGAGTTTGATCTGAAAGCCTCGGATCCGCGTTCGGTTTTGTCCTTAAAACCGGCCATGGGCGTGTTCCCCACCATGTTGATTGCAAAAGCCCCGGTCAAGTTGACGCCATTGAACATGATCGGTATGCTAGGCGCGCTCTTAAGGGGTTTGTCAGATCCTCGGCGGCTGAAATGCCCGTGCTGCGAGGCGGGTTGGGCAAGGCCGCAATAAGGGCGCGGACGGTAGAAACCAACGAAGGGGAATCATTGCTGTCAGGCGGTGTCGTCGTGTCGCTGGACAGGAGAGTGAGGAGCGAAATACCATGCCAAATACCCGGTCTGCGAAAAAGGCTATTCGCACCATTGCCCGCCGCACTCAAGTCAACAGGGAGCGCCGCAGCCGAATCCACACCTTTGTTCGCAGGGTGGACAAGGCTCTCAAGCAGGGAGACAGGGCCGGCGCCATGGACGCCTTCAGAATTGCCGAACCGCAAATTGCCCGTGGCGGGCAGCTCGGTGTTTTCAGTCGTAAAACCGCCTCACGTATGGTGTCGCGGCTGGCGCGGCGCATCAAGGCCCAGGATGTCTGAATGCTAGTCCACGGCCAAAACGATGACGTGGAGGTAGTTCGGCCCTCAAATTTCCGGAAAGCTTAAAGGAGCAGTTTTTAGACCGGTGAGGCTTTATCCCTCAGATCCACCCTACTTAGAGTCTTCATAAGGCTCATGATAAGGCAGAAGAGACGGCGTAGGCGAATCTGTATCAGCCCTATGACCCGGTCTCTTGTCATTGAACGCAGAGCTGTGTAGAGTTTAAAGGATCCCTTAGGGGTCGGGTACGCATCCTTGATTACCCAGCCTGTTACAGGGAACTTGTCGCCGGAATAAACGGCGGGAGCGCGGTGTCTACGGAGGAGACATGACGTCGGTCGTGACACGAAGCGGGCAACGTGGAGAGCGCGTTTTTCGTGCTTTTCCATTCAGGGCTGAATTGCCCAAATGATGGAATGCTTTCTGTCGCGCCCATTTCTTTCGCGGATAGCGGGCGGGGGAATCGCTGGAATTGTGTGCCGAATAAAGGGAAGCAAAAGGTGCTATCCAACAACAAGACAACCGCACACCTTGTCGATCACTGGGCGCGAATCAGCGGGCGCCTGCGCGCGGAACTGGGGGAGGATCTTTTCTCAAGCTGGTTTGCCCGCATGGAAGCCGAAAAACGGGACGACGACAGGCTGGTTGTTTCGGTTCCCACGCGCTTTTTACGCAACTGGATTCAGTCGCATTATCTCGACAAGCTGACCGAGTTGAGCCGCCAAGAATTTGACGGTGTCACCACGGTTTGCATCCGGGTTCGTCCGCGAGGCGTCCCGGTCAATAGAGGTAAATCATACCGAGACAATGCGGTGGACGCATCCGATTCGCTCTACCATACCGCTAAACCCGCGGTCGTAAGAAGTAATACCGGCAACGGCGTTGGCAATGAGCGCGGGTCCCCCCTCGACCGTAAACTCACTTTTGAGCGCTTCATTGTGGGAAAGTCCAATGCGCTTGCTCACGCTGCCGCGCGGCGTCTGGCCGATCTCCGGGTCGCCGAGCCGGTTCGTTTCAACCCGCTTTACATTCACTCTGCCTCGGGCCTTGGCAAAACCCATCTCCTCAATGCGATCGGGTGGAGGATCCAGGCGGTCAGCCGTGCGCGTCGCGTGATTTATCTGACCGCCGAGCGTTTCATGTATCACTTCATTGCGGCCCTTCGCGCCCGCGATGTTTTGCCCTTCAAGGATTATTTTCAAAGCATCGACGTACTCCTGATCGATGACCTTCAATTCCTTCAGGGAAAATCGATGCAGCGGGAATTTTGTCATACCTTCACTTCACTGGTCGATTCGGGACGCCAGGTTATCGTCGCCGCAGACCTGCCGCCGGCGCGACTCGACAGTCTTGACACGCGCATGCGCTCAAGGCTCGCAGGGGGATTGGTAATTGATATCGAGGCCCATGATCTGGAGTTGAAACGCAACATTCTCCGAGCCCGCCTTGCCGATGCCTGCAAACAGGATTGTGAAATCGAGATTCCAGATGAGGTGATCGAATTCATCGCCAACCGTGTCAATGGTAGCGGGCGCGAGCTGGAAGGCGCGTTGATTCGCGTTATCGCCAGCCAGCAGCTTACCAGCTCGCCGATGAGCGTGGACAATGCCGCGACGGCCTTGCGCGATCTGGTCCAGCCTGGCGAGATTCGCTCTATAAGAATCGATGACATAATGAAGGCGGTCGGCCGTCACTACAATGTCGCCAAGGCCGATCTCCTTTCGCCGCGCCGCGCCCGCTCCATTGTTCGCCCACGCCAGATCGGCATGTATCTCGCCAAGCGCCTCACCGTGCGCTCCCTGCCCGAAATCGGTCGGCGCTTTGGCGGGCGTGATCACTCGACGGTGCTCCACGCGGTGCGCAAGGTCGAGCAGCTCTTAAAGCAGGATAATGCGCTGCAACGCGAGGTGAACCTGCTGATTCACCTGATCGAACATCCTTGATCGGGAAGATCGTTCGTGGCATTCCTTTTAAGAACGTGAATCTCCGTGGTTCATGGGCGTGGGCATGGCGCAGTGTGGGCTGGATTTGAGGGAACGCATGTGATTTGGGTAGGGTAATCGGCAGGGGCTACAGTGGCGGGAACTGGGTTCGACGCCATATGTCGGATCGACAATCCATCGCAACGATGACGCAAAAGAGGCTTAAGCCATGAAAATAACTCTTGAGCGCACCGCTTTTCTAAAAGCGCTCAATCACATCCAGAGTGTGGTCGAGCGCCGCAACACAATTCCCATCCTGTCCAAGCTGTTGCTTCAGGCCGATAGCGATCAGATTCGCCTGACGGCCACCGACCTTGATATTGAGGTGGTGGAGATTGTGCAGGCCGATGTGGCCAAGAGCGGAGCGACGACGGCGTCGGCGCATATGATGCATGATATCGTGCGCAAACTCCCCGACGGTTCACAGATTGAGATTGAGCAAGGGCCTGGCGAAAGCCGTGTCGCGATCAGGGCTAGGCAGTCGCGTTTCGCGTTGCAGGCCATGGCGCCTGAGGATTTTCCGGACCTTGCGACGGGCGAATTTACCAATTGCTTCGCGATCCCCGCAATGGCGTTCAAGACCCTGATCGAAAAGACGCGCTTTGCGATATCGACCGAGGAAACGCGCTATTACCTGAACGGTATCTACCTTCACAGCGTCAGCGAAGGCGAGGACGCCATGCTGCGCGCCGTCGCCACTGACGGCCATCGCCTCGCCCGCGCCCAGATCGGGCTGCCGGATGGCGCTAAGGATATGCCCGGCATCATTATTCCACGCAAGACGGTGCTTGAGGTAAATCGGCTGATTGAGGGCGACGACACCGAGCTTGTCGTCGAAGTGTCGTCGTCAAAGATTCGTTTTCGTTTCGGCTTTGACGGTATCGTACTGACCTCAAAACTCATCGATGGAAAGTTTCCCGATTACGAGCAGGTGATCCCGAAAGAAAATGACAAGCGCCTTCTGGTTGACACCAAGCTGTTTGCCGAGGCGGTCGATCGCGTATCGACCATCGCATCGGAAAAGGGTCGGGCTGTCAGGCTTGATATTTCCAAGGATCAGCTGCGCCTCAGCGTCAATAATCCGGATAGCGGATTGGCTGAGGAAGATGTGCCGGCGCAATATGATGGCGAGACGCTCGATATTGGCTTTAACGCCCGTTATCTGCTTGACATGATGTCGCAATTTTCAGGTGAGAAGACACAGTTCATGCTGGCGGTGTCCGGCTCGCCGACCATTGTCAGCGATGTCAGTGACGATATGGTGCTCTATGTCATCATGCCCATGCGGATATAAAGTGCCCTGATGAAGAGGGGGCTTTTGAGCCTTTGGCGAAGCTGTTGCGACTGGCGTGGGGAGTTTTTATCCCTTCATCGACCATCGGCATCATGCAGGCGCTAGGTGTTTAATTCCGGATTTTGATGGTGTATTTTATTCTTCGGAATGGAGGGGTCGCTACGAGACAGGTTCTCCATGGCAGCACTATAACGAAAGCGGCGATGTATCGAGCGATGCGGAATCGTCGCGAACGCCTGAGGCATTGGCAGAGCCTTACGGGATCGACCAAGAGGTCGTCTTCAAGCGGGAGAAGCGCAGCCTCAGCTGCCGACTTGCCGACTGGGGCCAAGGCGCTAAAGCCGACGGTTCCATCGCTTGAATAGGGGCGGTCCAAGGTAACGCTCGTAGCGGGAGAAGCGCGGCCAAGGAAGATGTGGTTGGCGCTCGATCTCTGAGCGGCTATAATCAATCATCAATGATTTGCATGCAAATGGCAGGCAATAAAGTATTCAAAAGGCCGTGAGTGATATTACGGAATGACGCGACCGTTCTCACATTCCAAGTTCGTTGTATTACCATGACCGACCTCGACTCACTCTTCGTCTACCCGTTCAACGCTTCCAAGCTGTTCCGTAAGCGCGTGGAAATCAAACAAGCGCTGGCGCCCGAAGCAAAACAAAAAATCAAAGTTGCGCTCTTGTCCGGCTCCACCATCGGCGAGCTTAAAGAACTGATAGAGGTGTTTTTGCTGCGCTTTGGCATCGAATGCGAGTTTTGGGAGGGGGCATATAACAGCTTTTATGAAGAAGCGATGTTTGCGCGGGCATTGTGGGATTTTGGCCCGGACTGGGTCTATGTGCATACTTCGCATAAAAATATCACGTTTTTTCCTTCAATAGACAGTAAAGATAAAGAAATTTCTGATAAATTTTTTCAGGAAAGCGAAAAATGGCGCAATCTGATAACGCTTTTCTCAAAGAGGGGCGTGAAAACAATCTTTAATAATTTTGATTTTCCGGTCACGCGCAAGCTTGGCAATCTGGACGGTTTTTCAGCCACGGGACGGGTGCAATTTATTCGCAAGCTCAATCGGTTTTTTGCCGATTGCGATTGCAGGAAAAATATTTATTTCAACGATTTGAATTATTTGAGCGCGGTGGTGGGTCTGGATGACTGGTTCGATCATGCCTATTGGCATTCCTTCCGCTATGCCATAGCGCCCAAAGCCCTGCCCCTTGTCGCCGCCTCATTAGCCGGCATCATCGCCTCGGCACAGGGGCTGAGCAAAAAATGCTTGCCTGTGATTTGGACAACACGACGTGGGGAGGCGTCATTGGAGACGATGGCGTGGAGGGGATCGCGCTGGGGCCGGAAACTCCCAAAGGCAATATGTTTCGGGAAGTGCAGGACTATGTTTCCGATTCAGGCAAGCGCGGCATTATCCTTGCCGTGAACTCTAAAAACGATCCAACCTTGGCCAGAGAAGGATTTACGCACCCCCACAGTGCGCTTGCAGCGGATGATTTTGCCTCGTTTCAGGCCGGCTGGGACATGAAGTCTCGAAATATGGCCAGGATTGCAAAAGAGCTGAATGTCTTTACCGATAGTTTTGTCTTCATCGACGACAACAAGCCGGAGATTCTGGAGATCAACAACACCCTGCCGGAGGTTGCGACGCTTTCCTATGACACGTCGCCCGTCGAGCTTCTGACGCAGTTGGATCGGAACGGATATTTTGAACCGGTCAGCATTTCGGCGGACGATTCCAAACGCAAGGATTATTACAAACAAAATGCGCTGCGAGAGCAAAACCTTGCTTCGGCGGCGTCGCTGGAAGACCATCTGCAATCGCTGAATATGTCGGCGCGCCTTTTTGCGGTGGATGATGCTTCGTTCGAGCGCTGTCTGCAACTGATCAACAAGACCAACCAGTTCAATCCCACCACAAGACGCACCGATGGAATTGAACTGTCGCGGAAGATGGCGGATAAAAACAGCCTTCTCATTTGCGGCAGCCTGACCGACAATTCGGTACTAACGGTATCGTCACCGTCTTATCCGCCGTGATCACGGTATCGTCACCGTCTTATCCGCCGTGATCGTGGGGGAGTACGCCGAGATCGACATTTGGGTGATGAGCTGCCGTGTCTTCAACCGCGAGTTTGAATATGCCGTGTTCGATTATCTTATTGAGCAGGCGCGCGCCAAAGGTATCGAACGTCTGAAGGTGAAATTCATCAAAACCGCAAAAAACGGCTATATCGGCTCGCTTTATGATCGGTTGGGCTTCACAGTGGAAAAAATCAAGGACGATTCTAAAGACTATATCTTCCATGATATCAGGGACTATGAACGCAAAAATCGATTTATCAAGGTGCGGGGATCGTGACACTCACAAAACTTCAGTCTATTATGCGCGATGTTTTTAACAATCAGGACCTCACCATCACGCTCGACGATAATATGGAAACAATCGCCAGTTGGGACTCTCTGGGAACAGTCTATTTGATGACCGCCATTATCGACGAATTCGGCGTGGAGATCGGCCCGGATGACTTTGAGCATTTTACCTCGGTACAAGCGATCGTGAATATTCTGAGCAAACAGGATATTGAGAGCTTCTGACCATGAAATTTCATCATTTGGGCATTGCGTGCAAAAGTATTTCCAAAACCGTGGCACAGTTCAAGGCCCATCATCATAATATTGTAAATATCTCCGAGAAAATCCATGATCCCGAACAGGATGCAACCTTGCAAATTCTCACCCTGGACGATAGGGTCCGTTATGAATTTATTTCCGGGAATATGGTGAAAGGTCTGATCAAAAAGAATATTGAACTCTACCATGTCTGTTTTCAGGTCCAAAACGATCTTCAAGAGGACATAAAACGGCTGGTCAAGGGGGGGCGGTTCTGCTTTCCAAGCCTAAACCCGCTTGTTTGTTCGGTGGGCGACATGTGGCCTTTTTTAAAACCTCATACGGTATCGTCGAGTTGATAGAGGACGCGGAATAATGCTGGCGAAGGGGCAAATGAGCAAAGGGCTTATGTTCCACCACTTCCATGGGCAAGAACACCCGGTCGTGCAGGGCAGCATCGATGCGGACTCCTTGTCTTCCATGCTGGATTTCGTGGGGCTGACGAATATTCTCCCGGCACAAGACTATTATGCTCGAGTTCTTGCCGGCGCGCTGGAGCCACGGCATTTATGCGTGACCTTCGACGACACCCTGCTTTGTCAATACGACATTGCCAAGCCGGTGCTGGATGCGCTCGGCATCACCGCCTTCTGGTTCGTTTATTCTTCGGTGCTGGAGGGGCAAAAAGAATGGCTGGAGATTTATCGCATTTTCAGAACCCGTTGGTTTGATGACATCGACCATTTTTATGGGCTTTTCTTCGCGCGGGTTGAAAGTTGCTATGGCATAGACTATCGGCGGCGTCATGCGCGGTTCGACCCGAGGAATTATCTTCCCAACGATCCTTTTTACAGCGATAATGATCGTTGGTTCCGCTATCTGCGCGACCGCTTTTTGGACAGTGAGACCTATCACCGGCTTATGCGGGACATGCTGCGCGACCATCAGGTGGATCTTGAAAAAATATCTAAGAACCTCTGGATGAAGGTCGGGCAGATTCAAACGCTGAGCCAGGAAGGACATCTGATCGGCCTGCACTCGCATACTCACCCCACAAGGCTGGCCGCCTTGAGCGCGCAAGCGCAACAGGGAGAATATGACGCCAACTATGCGGCGATCGAGCACATTACCGGCAAGGCGCCCACTACGGCCTCTCACCCGTGCAATTCCTATAATGCGGAGACGTTGAGACTATTGCGGGACAAAGGCATCCGTCTGGCCTTTCGCGCCGATGTGGCGGACGTGGAAAATCGCTCTCTTCTGGAAATGCCCCGGGAAAATCATGCCAATATTCTAAGGCGAATGAGGCAGACATGATCGCGATTCGGCGGGCCGATGGCGACGCGGTGGAGCGTGTCGTCGAGTCTATCCGGCGTTACTGGAAACAAGGCCACATTTTTGTGCGGGATCGGGCTTTCTTTACCTACGAAATGCAGGGCTTCGGAGAGCTGCAATTCCTTCTCGCGGAAGAAGAGGGTCATATCGCCGGATTGGTGGGCTATATCCCATATGATCCGGCGCTTGAAAATGCCGACGTGTTTTTGGTTCTGCTGCGTGTGAGAGACGAATATGCCAAAAGCGGGCTGGGCATGAAGCTGCTTAAAGCCTGCAAGGCACTCTCGCCAACGGCCGCCACCCATACGGTCGGCGTAAGGCCCGAGGTTATTGCACTTTATGCGTTGATGGGGTTCAAGACCGGCACAATGGACCATTTATATTGGATCGACACATCGCTTTCCTCCCACCATCTGGTCGAGGCGCATTGCGCGCCGGGCGATTTTGAACCCGCGACCCCGCCCCCCTCGTTCGCTATCCGAATGGATGCGCCCACCCACTCCTTGTTTGAACGGTGCGCGCAAAACTATCGCCCTTATAAGAGCCATGCCTATTTCGAGAAACGCTACCTTCGCCACCCGATCCATGACTATCGATTTATAACGACCTTCGACGCAGACGGCCAGGCGATCGCGGTTCTGCGCGAGGTGGTTCATCAGGGGGCGAAAGCCTTGCGTATCATCGATATGATCGGGGAGGCGCATTATCTCTCCGCGCTGTGCCGGGCGAGTTTCGCCAAAGCGAAAGACATTGGGGCCGAATATGTCGATCTCTATTGCGCGGGGCCTTCTCCCGCGCTCTTTGTCAGGGCAGGGATGCGCCTCAATGACGGTCGGGACATCGTCCCCAATTATTTCGCCCCTTTTACAAAGGACAATATCGCCTTGACCTTCGCGACCACGGCACAAGAAAATTTCCGGCTCTTCAGGGGCGATGGCGATCAGGACCGGCCGGCATGATTTTAGAAAATCAACTGAACACGTCAGACAGCGCATTGCTTATGCTTCTGGCGGCTTTTGCGATACGATGGGGATAACCGCACTGAAGAGCACCGAGCGCAATGGAGCGCGTTACAGCAATCACATCATCTTTGGTCCCGTGAATGCCGATAAGGAATTTATCGAAAAAAGCAAGGTCAACACGGCAAAGTCGGTACATTTTCAGAGCGATCCTCTTATGCCCGACTTTTTATTGAACCGGTCTATAAAACCGTTGAGGTGCTCAAGCCCAAAGAGACTTACGCGTACCACGACAGTGTCGAAGCGTTTAGTTTGCCGAATCCGACGCAACCCGCTTCGATGCGGCTGGATTGCGGCGAGACGATCGCGCGGGCTTCCTTAGCCCTTGAGTCAATCACGAGTGGCGTCGGCGTCACAGGCTTCGTCGGCTAAGAAAATAAGTGGCTTTATTTCTCCGCACGCAAATGTCTTCGAAGGCGGCGCGGGAGACTGCCTTGCCTGGCGTGGGGCGGAAGGTAAGCGGGGATGCTCCGGCGTCACTGAAGGCAGGGAACTTTACAGATGAACCCACCGGGTAAGCGGCCAAAAGTCCGGTCGCAGGCTTCCTTTTGCGCCGGCCGCCGAGGCATAATCGCGAATCGTCGCTAAACCGACGCCTTGATGCGCGGTTTCGGCTATCGCCCGGGTGAGCGTCGCGGCAACGACTGACTTAGGCGCCAGCCTCGCCGTACCATCGTAACTGCCGATAAAGCCTCATCTATATACCATATCTCTTACGACACATTAGACCATGAATTTAAGTTAACTTCATATATCTTATTTTATAAATTCGATTCTGAGTTATGAGTTTTGATGTCATCAAAAAGGAGCTGCCATGATGAAACGTAAAAGCGTTCTCCGATCGCATTCGGGCATCGCCATGATGGCGCTCGTTGCCGCCATGACATTTGCGGCGACCGCGGTCGCCGCACGGAAGGGTGATTCGCCATCTCCTGGCGAAATAAATTTTGTCGATCAAGCCGGTCGCAAGATCATGCTGAACAAAGTGCCGGAGCGTGTGGCGATTATTCCACCCCCGATCCCTCCAGTGTTCGTATCAATCGATGAAACCACGGATCGGCTGGTGGGAGTGAACCGCTCCTCGAAAATGATTTTGCATGATGGTCTTATTAGGAAATTTTTCCCAAATTACAAAGACATTCCAATTGTTGGCAATGGCTACATGCCCAATATTGAAAGCCTACTTAAAGTCAAGCCGGATCTTGTCTTCCAATGGGTTAATCTTGGCGATGATATTATTACCCCGATCACAAATGCCGGTCTTAAGGTCGTAGCTCTGGAAGGAGCCAAAGACAGAGGGACATCACTTGGCTGGTTTCGCATAATTGGCCGTGTGGTCGGCAACCGGCAAAAAGCCGAACGCCTGATTGCCTGGTACAAAGCCGTAAGAGAGCGTATAAAGATTCGAACCGATCAGCTTGCGGATAAGGACAAACTCAGTGTACTTTATTTCAAGCGCTTCAAAACGCAATTCAATGTTGCCGGTTCCCGAGGCTTCAACAACTCTGATATTGTTCTAGCAGGGGGCAGAAATGCCGCATCTACGATTCCGACATATTACCAAGTCGTTGACGTAGAACAGATTCTTAAATGGAATCCGGATATCGTCTTTCTAAACGGTTTTGAGAAAAATCTTGGTCCACAAGACGTTTATGACAATCCGCTGTTGGCGGATGTCAACGCGGTAAAAAACAAGCGTGTTTATCGGGTGCTGGTTGGCGCCTATTACTGGGACACCCCCTGCCAGGAAGCTCCGCTCTTATGGATGTGGATGTCGCAGTGTCTTCATCCCGAGCTGTTTCATTTCGATTTACCCGCGGAAATTCGCCGCGCCTATGGCTGGATCTACGGTCGGACGCCGAGCGACCGGCAGATCGCTCATATTCTGCGCATGCCGTAGAATAGCGATGCGACGAGGTCGCCAAATTCTCCGGACAGGAGAATGATATGAGCACATGGCTAGGGACTGTCCTTGTATTTGGGATTGGAGGGCGGTATGAGCGAAAATCGCACAGTTTCAGGAGCGAAGACGCCGGAAGGATTGTCTCCTGACCTAAGGCTTCACGACACCAAAATGGGCGATTTTCGCCATATCCTTGCGGGACGCGGCTGGATTTTCCCCCATAAAGCGCGTCAAAGCCCTCTTGTGGAGTGCGGCTCCATGGGCCGCCTTCCCTGTTCAGAAGAAAGATCCGTCTTGCGCCGTGCCCGAAACCTAAATAAAGGACAGTCCCTGGGGCCACCTCGTCAACTCAATGATGGGCCTGTTCCTTTGGCCGGCTTTGGCGGCGGGCGTCATGGGCCTGGCTCTGGCGTCGCTTTGCGCAGGTCGTTATGACGTGCCGATCAATCGGATGATCGCTATTTTAGCGCATCATGTTCTGCCGATCAATGACAGGTGGGAACCTATTGAGCAACGTATCGTTGAGCTCATTCGGCTGCCGCGCACGGTGGAGGCGATGCTGGTCGGGCCGCAAATCGTGGGCGTATCCTCCGGCTCGGCTCTGGGAGGGGCGACAGCGATTTTTCTTTCTCTTGGAAATATCGCCGTTGTCGGCAGCGCATTTTTGGCGGGTATGGCAGCGATAGTCTGCGTGTATTTGATCGCAGCCACTCGTAACCGAACTTCGACTTTGATGCTGGTGCTGGCGGGGGCGATTGTCGGTGCGTTTTACGCATCGCTGGTCTCGCTGGTGATCTTCTTTGCCAATCCCGATGACAGCCTGCCAGCAATCGTCTATTGGTTGATGGGCAGCTTCGCCACAGCCAGCTTCGCCAAGGTTGAAATTCTTTTCATCTCTGTTCTGGTTGCGGGTGTCCCGCTTTTGGCTCTCCATTTCAGAATCAATGTTCTTGCTCTCGGCGATGAAGAGGCTCGGGCGCTTGGCGTCCGCGTCGAGCGAACACGTTGGCTCGCCTTAACCGCGGTTTCCATACTGGTTGCCGCTTGCGTTTCGGTTAGCGGCGTGATCGGCTGGGTCGGGCTGGTGATACCGCACTTTACCCGAATGCTGTTCGGGCCGAATCACCGTCTTGTTCTGCCCGGGTCGCTGTTGATCGGATCGGGCCATATGCTTCTGATCGACACTATTGCGCGGACGGTGAGCGCATTGGAGATCCCGTTGGGAATCCTGACCGCGATCGTGGGGGCACCGGTGTTCGGCTTAGTGCTGCGCCGCACCAAGGCGCGGGGATGGTAGGATGATTAGGGTCGAGGGGCTCGGATTTAAATACCGCCATGACAACAGCTGGATTTTTCGCAACTGTTCCTTGGAGGCCCAAACCGGCGAAGTGGTGGCCATACTTGGACCGAACGGATGCGGAAAAACCACTTTGCTTAAAACGGCGCTCGGTCTGTATCGACCTCGGGAAGGATCGGTTCGATCTGAGGGAACTTTCGGCTATGTGCCACAAAATACCGAAGCCTCTCTTCCCTTTTGCGTGCGTGACCAGGTGGTGATGGGGCGTGCACGACACATCAAAATGTTTGCAAGCCCCACTCGCAATGATTACCATAAGAGCGATACTTGGCTCGAACGACTTGGGTTGAAGCAACTGGCGGATCGCCCGGTTACGGAGCTTTCGGGAGGTCAGCGGCAACTGGTCTTGATTGCCCGCGCACTGGTCTCCGATTGCCGAGTTATGGTGCTTGATGAGCCGGCCTCAGCCCTCGATTTCCGCAATCGGCAGACCATCCTGAAAACGCTTGCGCATCTTGCTCGCAGCCACGGCATCACCATCTTGTTCAGCACGCATATGCCCCAACAGGCACAATTTATTGCCGACAAGGTTTTGGTGCTGCGTAATGCTGATCGTCATGTTTTCGGTCCGGCATCCCGTATACTCAGCGATAAAAATCTCACCACGCTCTATGATATCGATATGCGTTCAATTAAATTTGAGCATGATGGAAGCAAAAATCGGGTTATTTTTCCTTTTTATCAATAATTATTGATACAGTTTTATATTCATAACAATAAAACAAATATATTTTATCTATTGAATATTATTCAATGTTCTATGCCATAAAAACTCTTTTTTACAGGTGAAGACACGGCTGTTATTACGATATAGCATTATTATAAAGAAGCGATGCAGCGCAACACTCCCAAGAGAGCACAAGGCTTGATGTTGCGGGCCGATGGATCGCCATCGCCCTGCGAACTGGGCGACAAGGCCGGATAAATTATGGGCCGTGTGTTGCGGAGACGGCGTATATCCGCTAAAATCCCGCCAGGTTTTGATGGTTTGCCCCTATACGGGCCGGAGAGTGAGAGATCATGTCGCCCAGCTGGATACAAATTCTGATTGTCGTCGTGCTTCTTGTCTTGTTGTTCGGTCGCAACAGAATATCCGATTTGATGGGCGATGTTGCGCGCGGTATCAGCAGTTTTAGGAAGGGTATTCAGGATCCCGATGGGGCTTCTGCGGACGGGAATAAGCCGGATAAGATCAGCGCTCACGATATGACCGATCACGCAAAGGCGCCGGCCGATGAAAAAAAATCGACGGCAAAGGATCGGGATTAGCCGGATTCGATCGCTTCGCCATTAAAGCACATCCGGTGAAACCCGAATCGCCGGACGTGCTCTAAAGCGCTGCTCGATCCGATCGGATCGAACCGGCGCTCTTAAATCTTTATTTAGTCCGCATAACCTTGATCGTCCTCGACCCTCGCTCGGCAAGCTCGGATTATGCTTTTTAAGGTTTTTGTTTTTACGCAATTCCGGACGGAAAAGTGGTGCGACCACTGCGAGTGGAGCGGCCACGCCATCCGGTTCCCACTTTGTCTTAAGGAATGCTTTAACGTCGCATAATATCAGGCGCAGAAGATAGCTTCAAACCCATGTTCGACGTCGGCGGTATGGAATTTCTGGTTGTTGCGATCGTCGCGATCATTGTGGTTGGCCCGAGGGATCTGCCGGCAATGTTGCGTAATTTCGGCCGTTTTGTCGGGAAAATACGCGCACTTGCGCGTGACTTTCACAATCAGTTTGAAAACACCGCACATCAATCCGGCCTTGACGAGGTGCGCCGCGAGCTTGGCGATAGTGCAACCTCGTCGCGACGCCCAATCCACAAGGCGGCTGCAAACCCGGCCGACACAGCCGACGAATCAGGCCGCGACGGCACGCCTGGAACGATGAAAAAGGCGCGGGCCGAAACATCGGAAAAAGGGGGTGGCGCAACGGAGGAAACCGCCGCCGAATCCGCTTCGGGCAAGGTGAAAAAAGCGACCGCGGCGAAAGCCACCGCAACGAGCGGTCAAAAAACCACCGGCGGAAAAACCGCCATTGAACCAGCCGACGGGAAAGAGCTTCATAACAATAAAACGGCGAAAAGCACCGCGAAGTCCAAATCCGACGCAAGCGGCAAGCAAGGGGTAGAGAGCAAGGCGACCGCGCTTGCCTCCGGCGTTTCCGACCCGTCACGCTCTTAAGGCGAAAACCCATGAAGCAGGATGATATGGAGACGTCGAGAGCGCCGCTTATTGACCATCTGATCGAGCTGCGCTCGCGACTCATTAAATCATTGATCGGTTTCGCCGTTGCTTTTTTACTCAGCTTTTATTTTGCGACAGACATTTTCAATATCCTGATCGCGCCCTATGGCTGGGCGGTCGGCGACGAAAGCTCGCTGAAGCTGATCTATACCGCTCCTCAGGAATATTTTTTCACTCAACTCAAAATTGGTCTGTTTGGGGGGATTTTTTTGGCTTTTCCGGTTATCGCCTCGCAAATCTACATGTTTGTCGCACCCGGTCTCTACCGTAATGAACGCAAAGCCTTCATGCCCTTTCTGGTCGCGACGCCGGTTTTATTCATCGCCGGAGCATCGCTGGTGTATTTTTTGATTATGCCGCTGGCTTTACGATTTTTCGCCAGTTTCCAGCAGGCCGGCGGCGACGGGCAGGCCACCATCGAGCTTTTGCCGCGGGTGAGCGAATATCTCAGCCTCACCATGACGCTGATTCTGGCATTCGGGGTGTGTTTTCAATTGCCGGTCCTGCTGACCCTGCTGGCCCGTGTCGGGCTGGTCACCTCGGCATGGCTCAAAGCCAAGCGTAAATACGCCATCGTGATCGCCTTTGCCCTGGCCGCCTTTCTGACCCCCCCCGATCCCTTTACCCAGACCGGTCTTGCCGTGCCGACGCTTGTGCTTTACGAATTGTCGATTTGGTCGGTATGGCTGGTGGAGAAAAAACGCGCCGAGGCGAAAGCCGAACGCGATACGAGAAGCGCTTAAGGCGCGATCCCGCCAAGGCCTTTGAAGGAACGAGGTTTCGACAGGCGTCATGTTCGATATCAGGTGGATTTGCGATAACCCGCAAGCCTTTGACAACAGCCTTGCCCGGCGTGGGCTTAAGCCCATGGCGCAAAAGCTCATTGCGCTCGATGAAGCGCGGCGGACGCATATGGCCGGACTGCAAGAGGCGCAGGCGCGCCGTAATGCCGCCTCCAGGGAAATCGGTCGGGCAAAAGCCGGTGGCGATGAGAGAGCCATTCGGCGTCTGATAGAAGAGATTGCAAAGCTCAAAACCTTCATTCATCAGGGAGAAGAGAAACAACGCCGCCTCGACAAAGCGCTTCACGAGCAGATGATCGCCATCCCCAATCGCCCGTGTGCGGATGTGCCCGATGGGGCTGATGAAACCGCCAATGTGGAACATCGCCGCCATGGCGGGAAACCGGATTTCACCTTTACGCCGCGCGAGCATTTCGAGATCGGCGAGAGGCTAGGAATAATGGATTTCGCGACGGCGGCGCGCATGTCAGGTTCGCGTTTCGTTCTGCTGAAGCGCGATCTTGCGCGTCTTGAGCGCGCTCTCGCCAGTTTCATGCTCGATCTGCACACGACCCGTTTCGGTTATGAAGAGGTCGCCCCCCCGATGTTGGTGCGCGACGAGGCGATGTATGGGACGGCGCAACTGCCGAAATTCGCCGATGATCAGTTCCGCGTCGATGAGCATTTGTGGCTCATTCCGACATCGGAAGTGCCTTTGACCAATATCGTGCGCGAACGTATCCTCGAAGAAGCGGAATTGCCATTGCGGTTTACCGCCTTTACCCCGTGTTTTCGCAAAGAATCCGGGGCGGCGGGGCGCGACACGAGCGGCATGATCCGCATGCATCAGTTTTCCAAGGTCGAGCTGGTCTCGATCACGACGCCTGAAAACTCAAGTCTAGAACTGGAGCGTATGTTATCTTGCGCGGAAGAGGTGCTCAGGCAGCTTGAGCTTCATTACCGCGTGCTTACTCTGTGCGCCGGCGATATAGGATTTTCCTCACGGCGCACTTTGGACATTGAGGTCTGGATGCCCGGCCAAAGCGCATATCGTGAGGTTTCTTCCTGTTCGCTGTGCGGCGATTTTCAGGCCCGGCGCATGAATGCCCGCTATCGCCCGGTTGACGGTAAGGCTACCGATTTCGTCCACACGCTGAACGGCACCGCCGTCGCTGCCGGGCGCACCATGGCCGCCATTTTGGAAAATTTTCAGAATAAGGATGGCTCGGTAGCGATTCCACCTGTACTCAAGCCCTATATGGGTGGGCAGGAGATGATCGAACCGCCGGCTTGACCGGATTTGGTTTCACACCCCCGGCGGATCGGCGAAGATGTCGAATGGCGTGGGCTAAACAGTTTTCGAGGCTTTTAGACGTCTTTCGGCGATTTTGGTCTCAGGAAACGGGTGAGAAAACTCAAGCCAAGATCGGGGAGGCATTGATGCGCGAAATCGGCCAAAGAGCTCTGCGGGCGGGACCCGAAATGGCTGATGACCTCCGCGGCGGCAAGCGCGCCGAGCCGGCCGCAGCTTTTCAAGCCTTGGCCGCGAATGAGCCCGAATAGGAAACCGGCGGCAAACTGATCGCCCGCACCGGTTTTATCGACAATTTTCTCGAGTTCGACGGCAGGCACGCTACGAGTCTCCCCGTCCCCGACAATCACACATCCCCGCGGGCCCAGCGTCACGGCGGCAATCGCGCAGTCCCGGCTCACATTGTGCAAGGCGTCGTCAAGACACCGAGTCGCATAGAGCGAATGGAGTTCAGCCTCATTGGCGAGCAGAATATCGACACCGTCCCCGATTAGTCTTCTGAAATCCTCGCGATGGCGCTCGACGCAGAACGGATCGGACAGGTTGAGCGCCACCATGCGCCCGGCATCATGCGCCAACCGCACCGCCTTGAGAATGGCTTCCCGGGCCTTCGGCATGTCCCACAGATAGCCCTCCAGATAGACGATTCGGGCGGCCGAGACCGCATCCTCATCAATATCATCGGACCCAAGTTCGCAGTTTGCGCCGAGGAAGGTGTTCATGGTGCGTTCGCCGTCCGGCGTAACCAGGACCAGGCAACATGCGCTGGCCGGGGCGGCGATCGGCGCGGTATGAAACACCGCGCCGGTTGCGACAATGTCATGTCTGAAGACGCTGCCGAGTTGATCGTCGCAAAGCTTGCCGATGAAGGCGGCGGAAGCGCCGAGACCAGCGATCCCTGCCACGGTGTTGGCCACCGAACCGCCGGAAGACTCTATGGCGGGCCCCATTTCCTCATAGAGCGCATGGGCGGTGTCCTGATCGATCAGACGCATACAGCCTTTTTCAAGCTTCTTGGCGACGAGGAAAGACTCATCCACGCGCACAATGACATCGACAATAGCGTTGCCAATGCCCAAAAGGTCAACAAGGTTATAGTGCATGGGGCAGAATACCTCAAAAGAGCGCCTGTATGTCGGATATCCTGATGCTACAGGGGATAAGATTTCCCTGCAAGGACGCTTTCCGTCTCAGGAAAGCACAAAAGTATTTGGGTTCAAACAGAATTGGTTTTGTTATAACAAAACATTTTTCCATGGTTTTTATAGTTCACATAAAAAGATTGAGAAATATTCATGGCAGGTGGAAACAGTTTTCAAATCATGCTACATTCAAATTATGCAGCTAAAATTACCTTTAGATACCGGGCGTTTCAGGAAGATTGACGTGAACCAGATCAAAGGGCTGGATCGCGTGATTTTGACTTTTGTTCTGGCGATCGCGGTGACCGCCATTGCCGATCCGGAACAAGTTCCGTCATTGTTACGCTTTGTCGGCAAAAATCTGACCGGGACTTTACCCCTCCTCTTCGTGGCTGCTTCGGGTTCAGCCCTTATGAGAGCGACCGGAGCGGACCAATTCGTCGGCGCGGCCATGCACGCCAATCCCGTCCCCGCGGTGATCATGGCGGTTCTGGCCGGGGCCTTGTCGCCGTTTTGCGCCTGTGCGGTCATTGCCCTTATTATAGGCTTTTTGCGGGCGGGGGTGCCGGTAGCGGCCGTGTTGGCCTTTATCCTGACTTGCCCGGTCACCGATCCGGCAACGATGATCATGACGGCAGGCATTTTGGGGTCGGAATTTGCCGTCGTCAAGACCTTGTCCGCCATCGGCATTGGCTTGCTAGGTGGCCTAGCCGTCATTACCATCGACAAGGTGGGTTTCCCGACCTTCGATAAGCCCTTGCGCGAAGAGTTGCGGCTCTTCGCCTCGGCTGGCGGCAGTCCGTCGGTCAAGCCGGCCGAAATATCATGGTACTTCTGGCGCGAGGGTGAGCGTCTCGGCATTTTTGTCAAAGAGTTTAGAAAAATCCTCTGGTTCACACTGAAATGGCTTGCCATCGCCTGGGCTTTGCAGGGATTGATCGCCAACTGGCTGCCGATGAATCTGGTCGCCCGAAAACTAGCGACGCTTGGATGGTGGGCGCTGCCGGCATCGGCCTTTGCCGGCGTGCCGGTTTATCTGAACTCCTATGCCGTCATCCCATTCGCTCAGGCGCTGATTGAAGCCGGCGTCAATAAGGGAACTGTATTGAGCTTCGCGCTCGCGGCCAACATTACCTGCATACCGACCATTCTCGCAATCAAAGCCATGGTCAGGACTCCGGTGCTTCTCGCTTATATTTCCGTCGCGCTTGCCGGGGCCACGACCGCCGGCTTTATCTATAGGCTCTGGACGACATGATGGCCTGAAAGCGGCTTTGGAACTGTACCAGCATTTAAACTCGAAAATTTGAGGTCAATTAATCTGTTGAGTCCCTCAACAGCTACGTAGCGGAATTAAGGGAAGGAAATGTTTGAACCGTCCCGGCTTGGTGCTGGGCGACTTGCACATACCGAAAGCTGTCTTCCGGGGGCATATCGAGGGTCGCGCTGCCTCGACGATCATTAGAGTGGATTACGCTCAAATTGAATCGCAGTACAGCTCCAACGTTCTATTTTATAAGCATAATCTTGGTCGTCCTCGGCTCTCGCTCGGTAAGCTCGGATTATGCTCTAGTTGTGGAGCCTCAATAGGTTGTCCTTGTTTAGGCCGAGGCGACTGATTGGCGTTTGATCTTTTATTGCACCGTGTGGTCGATGCCAATTGTAGAGGGGGATCCACACGGGCAGGTCTGCGGCGCGCTGATCTGAGGTCTGATAGGCTCGGGCATAGGCCCATGCCCTCAAGCCCG
>JBAJNN010000031.1:0-24718 GCA_036881905.1 Hyphomicrobiales bacterium
CACCAACCGCTCTCGACCCAGCGGCGTCAGTCGGGCATTGTTGTGGATGTTCATTCGGGCTTGCCTCCAAGGAGGTCTGAAGCTCAGTAACTCCAGTCTCCCCGGTCAGGCCCGAATCGACAACCGGTTGAAAGCTCACAGCTAGAGGCTTTTTAGTGTTCGCTCGGAAAACCTTGAGCCAACAGGCTCGACCGGAGACACCTGCGCTTTCGGTTCACTCGGCCGGAAAACGCCGCCGGACCGGAAATCAGCACACAAGGCCGGTCGGATACCCATCGACCGTCACCGATTTGATGATGGCATAGACATTCTGCCCGATGGCGAGGCCCAGCCGCGTCGCCGAGTACGCTGTGATGAGAGCATGGATCGCGCGACCTTTATCCCTGGTTGCATCTCCAAGGGCAAGGGTCACGTCGAGTACGCCGCTCTTGTTCTCGACAATATCGGCCACTTTGACGGTCAGGATATTATTGGCGCTGATATTGGTCGGCGTATCGCGCGCAATCATCACGTCACGCGCACGGATATGCAGGCGGACCGGGCTTCCCGAATTTTTATCAAGATGCGGAGCGACAAGGCGTTGCCCGGCGCATTCGAGGAAACTGACCTGCCCTTCGGGGTGGTGGCCCGCGACTTCGGCCAAAAGAACCGTTCCGGTGTCGAACTGTCCGGCAAGGGGTTTGAGATCGGTGCGGCCCAGCATGTCGAACACCGATCCGCCGGCGAGCGTTCGACCGGCTTCTATCACCACCATGCGGTCGGCCAGACGGGCGACTTCATCGATCGCATGGGTGACATAAAGAATCGGCAATCTCCTCGCGTCGCGCAAACCTTCAAGATAGAGCATGATCTCGTTCTTGCGGGCCCGATCGAGAGCGGAAAGAGGCTCGTCGAACAGCAATATCTCCGGATTGGCGAGCAGGGTCCGGCCAAGCGCAACGCGCTGTTTCTCGCCGCCCGAAAGCAGGTTGGGCCGGTGCGACAGCAAGGCGCCGATGCCGAGCATCTCTATTATTCCCGCGCAAGCCGAAGGGGATAGCGGACTATTATGGTTGCGTTTATGACCGTAAAACAGATTGGCCTTCACAGTAAGATGCGGAAACAGGCGAGCGTCCTGAAAAACATAACCCACCCGACGCTTGCTCGGGGCGAGGTCGATGCGGCGATCACGGTCGAAGACCGTTCGTCCGTTGATGGCGATCCGGCCGCGATCCGGGCGCAAGAGCCCGGCAATCGCATTGATGATGGTGGTCTTGCCGCTGCCCGAGGGGCCGAACAGAGCGGTGATCCCCGGCGCGCGAATGTCGAATGCGGCGTCGAGGACCAACCGGTCGACGCGATGGCGAATATCGACCGCAAGGCTCATGCCCGCGCTCTTTGGCGGATCCGACGCATGACAAATTCGGCCGACAGCAATCCGGCAAGACCGAGCGCGATGGAGAGGGCCGCCAGACGCGCCGCGGCAAGTTCGCCTCCCGGTGTCTGAATCGCGGTATAGATCGCCAGCGGCAGGGTGCGGGTCTCTCCCGGCACGTTGGACACGAAGGTAATGATGGCGCCGAATTCGCCGAGACTGGCGACAAAGGCGGTGATGGCTCCGGCAATGATGCCGGGCAACGCCAGCGGCAGGGTCAGGCTGAAGAGGCGGCCGAGCGGCCCGGCCCCCAGCGTCGCGGCCGCGTGATAAAGCTTAAGGTCGATCTGTTCCAGCGCCAGACGGATCGCGCGGACCTGAAACGGAAAGCTGACGATGGCGGAAGCCAATGCGGCACCGGTCCAGCTGAACACCAGGCGGATATTGAGGGTCTTAAGCAACCAAGCCCCAAGCGGGCCGTGTACGCCGAAAACCACCAAAAGCAGATATCCCATCGCCACCGGCGGCAGGATCAAAGGCAGATGCACCAGCGCATCGAGCAGAATCCCGCCGGCAAAGCGCGTTTGCGCCAGAAGCATGGCGGTCAGAATGGCGAAGGGCAAGGCGCAAACCACGGCGACAGCGGAAATACGCAGGCTCAGCAACAGGGCTTCGCTCTCGGCCGGGGTGAGCGCGATCATTTTTTACGATCCCCCCGCTTCGGGTCGGTTGCCGGACGCTCAAATCCGTATCGGCTGAAAATCGCCCCCGCCTCGTCCCCCAAAAGCCAAGTCAGACATTGAATCGACGCCGGTGTCTCATGACCACGAATGAGCGCAACCGGATAGGCGATGGGCGAATGGCTGTCCCTGGGGAAACTCGCCAGCACTTTTATATCTCGGGCGATCGCGGCGTCGGTTTTATAGACAATGCCCAGCGACGCCTCGCCGCGTTCGACCAAGGCAAGGGCCGCGCGCACATTATCCGCGCGCGCCAAATGCGGTTCGATCGTTTTCCACTGGCCGAGGCTTTCGAGCGCCTGTTTGGCGTAAATCCCGGCAGGAACGTGGTCGGGATCGCCGACGGCAATGTAGTCGCGATCGCCGAGCAACCCGGCCAGATCGGTTTTGGCGGTCATATCGAAGCTTCCAAGCGGACTGTCTAACGGCGCAATCAGAACCAGATCGTTGGTCAAAAGGTCATGACGGCTATCGGGTGCGAGCAGAGTCCGCCAGGCAAGCCAGCTCATCCATCGCCGATTGGCCGAAATATAGAGATCCGCCGGGGCGCCGGCGGCAATCTGGCGCGCAAGGGTGGACGAGGCGGCGAAGGACAGGCGCAACCTGTCGCCCGTGGCCGCGGCGAAGCTTTGCGCGATCGCGGTCATGGCGTCGGTGAGGCTGGCGGCGGCGAAGACCGTGACCGTTGAAGCCCTGACGGCAGAAGCGACAGAAAAAAGCATGGCGGCAACAAGACACATTCGGATCATATGACGCATAGGAAACCTTTATGACTTCACTATGACGGGCCATCGGCGGTGCGGGCGACATCGGCGCCCCCACAACAGGGGCAAGACGGATTGCGCTTGATCGTGAGCTTGCGGATCGTGTTGGTCAATGCCTCCACCACCATCATCCGGCCGCTGAGGCTTTCACCGAGACCCAGCAACTCCTTGACAACTTCCGTGGCTTGCCAACTCCCCATTTGCCCGGCCAGGCTGCCCAGAACGCCGGATTGGGAACAGCCCGGCGTGGCATCGGTGAGCGTATCGGGGTAGAGGCAGCGATAACACGGGTGAGGCGCCCCCCTATAGGGCTTGAATGTATAAAGCTGGCCGGAAAAGCCGGTCACCGCGGCCGAGACCAGTGTTTTCTCCTGCCACAAACAGGCCGCATTGACGATAAAGCGCGTCTTGAAATTGTCGCACCCATCCGCCACCAGATCATACCCCGCGATCAACTCATCGGCATTGTCTGCATCCAGCCGACGCTGATATACGATATAGTCAATATCGGGGTTCAGAGAGTGCAGCCGTTTTTCCGCGCTTTCAACCTTGGGCCGCCCGACATCGCCGCCGCCATAGAGAATTTGCCGCTGCAAATTGGATAACGCCACCCGATCGTCATCCACCAGGCCCAACGTCCCGACACCCGCGGCCGCTAGATAAAACAACAAGGCCGAGCCGAGGCCGCCGCCGCCGATCACCAGGACTTTTGCCGAAAGCAGGCGTTCCTGACCGTTTTCCCCGATTTCGGGCAGCAAGATATTGCCGGCGTAACGAAGTCGCCGGTCTAGGGGGCATGGCCGCATTGGCTCGGCTTGTTCCCTGATATGCAGAGTCATAAGGCTTGCCCCTGCCTGAACATACGCCATTCATTCGCGGTATTGATGTTGGCGAAAGCCGATCGATCGCCATCTTCCACCTCCAGCGCCAGCCTGCCCGGAACACACTCCTGGAAATAGCCCAGTGAGACATTTTCGCCGTCACGCAATAAACTGTCGGCCAACTCGAACCATCGCTTGTCCGTGCTCAGACGAAACGGCACCTTATGGGCGGCGTAATGCACCAGCGCATGGGACGGGGGAGCGTTCATCAAACGGCGAATGAGACGAGAGGTAAGAGCGGGCATATCGACCGGCGCAAACACCAGATGCGCATGGCGTCCCCCAACATGACGTAAAACCGCATGCACACCGCCCAGAGGGCCGGCCCCGCGAATTTCATCGGCAATGTGATTGGGGCCGCTGATTATGGATTTTTCAAGCCCGGCATGGGTGAGAACATCCCCCATATGCCGCAACAGGGTTTTCCCCTTGAAGCAAAGAGAGGATTTATCCTTCCCCATGCGGGAAGACTCTCCCCCGGCCAATATGATTGCGGCGCAATCAACTGTGGCGACCATGCCCGGCGACCTCATGCTCGTGGGTGCATAATTCGCACCCCTTTGTCCATTCACTGTCGCCATCGGCATAATGCTCCAGCTTACAGATGGGAGAGCGGTGCTTGACCTGTTCGATCACATAGCGGCAGGCTTTGAAGGCTTCATCGCGATGGGGAGCGCCGACGGCAATCACGATGCCGACGCCGCCGACCGGCAAACGGCCCTTGCCATGCGTTACATAGAGCGACAACTCCCGACCCCATTTTGCCCGCGCTTCGGCGCAAATATCGGTGAAAGACCGTTTGGCCAGCGATTCGAAGACGTCATAACTGACCCCCAGCACCTCCTTGCCCTGATTAACCCCGCGCACCGTACCGACGAAGAGATTCTCAGCCCCATTCGGCGACCTGGTGACGAAAGCCAGCCCCGCCATGACATCGAGAGGTTGCGTCGCGACATCGCAAATATCGACGAATATAGCGCCCATGATCAGCCCCCCGACACCGGCGGGATGATGACAATGTTCATCGCTTCCTCAAGGGGCGCAGAGTCTGCGAGAATCTCAGTTTCGGTCGCAAAATGCGAATTCTTTATCAGCCCTGAATTGTCAAAAGACGAGTCCAACTGTGTCAGCTTGTCGCGCAGCAAGCCTCGCAGCTCGCAAACCGTTGTTCCCTTCTCCACCGAAAGGGCGATCCGGTCGCCGAAGGACCTGAAGACACCGAAACATTGTATGGTGACGTTCATGAGCCCGTCCCTGAATCAGCCTCGCGCCGGAGGGAGGTTACTCCAAGACTCCCAAGCGCCCATCTGTCGGGCAATAACGGGTAAAGGGCAACGGTTTCACCCGTTTTAGCGCCGGTTTGCTCCTCCGTCAGCACCGCCCAGCAATTCGCTCTCAGCATGGGATGAATTTTGAATGATTCCTGCCCGTCCAATATGGTCAAATGCGGCGCTCCATCGGTCATCGCCGAAAGCCGCGCCTTAAGGAAAAAGCGCAGGCCCGACTTTTTCGGCGACGGCGCGCGCAAGCGGGCGGGCATCGGAGTCTCCGGCTTCATGGCCTGCAAATGACCGAGCAGGGGGGTCACGAGGAAACGCAACCCCGCCGCGACGGATATGGGATTGCCCGGCAAACCGAAATAATGGGCGCCGTCGGCAAAACGCGCATAGAGGGCAGGCTTACCGGGGCGAATTTTGATTTTGTGGAAGCGAATATCCGCTCCGATCTGGCACAGACAATCGGAGATAAAATCATGTTTCCCGGCGGATACGGCACCGGTCGAAACAATAACATCGGCCTGTGGCAATGCCTCTTGAAGCTTCGTTGCAAACTGTTCGGGATCATCGGCGATGGTACCACCATAGCGTGGGCCATAGCCCATTTCGTGCAGGGCCGCCATCAGATAGGGGCCGTTGGAGTTGCGAATCCGCCCCAGGGCCAATGGCCTGTTCACATCATCGCTCAGTTCCCGGCCCGTGCTGAACACGGTGATGGAGGGTTTGCGATAAACGGTCACCTCCCTGATCCCAACTGCGGCCAGCGCCATAACATGATAGGGCGTCAGCAGCGTCCCTGGCTTTGCAATCGCGTCACCTGGCTTAAAATCTTCTCCCGCCTTGCGGATATTGCGACCTTTCGCAATGGGAGCAAAAAATTTTACGCCCCTGTCCTCCACCGCCACATCCTCAATTTTGACCACAGCATCATAGCCTTCCGGCAGCGGCGCGCCGGTCATGATTTCCCATGCGCCGCCGCCGCCGGAAGACGGTTTGTCGCCGGCAACGCTCCCTCCAACAACGGGCAGCGTGACGGGAGAGGATCGGGACGCATGGGTAAGATCGGTCGCGCGAACGGCAACCCCGTCCATGGCGGAATTGGCGAAGGCAGGCACCCGTACAGGGCTTGTAACGTGTTCCGCAAGCACATATCCACACGCCTCCGGCACTGGCAACAGTTCTTTATTAAGCGGCTCCGCCATGCGGAGAATAGCAAGGGCTTCCATATAGGTGATCACGCGAGCGGTCTCCGTTCGTGATGGGGATGCGGAGGCTTTATATCACGCGGATGATCGCGTGTGTAAGGAAATATGGGAGTTGGAAGACTCACACTGTTCCTCACCGCACCGGAGCGGGCGGGATCGGTCTTTGTTGTATCAAATACTTTAGAGCGGATCGCGTTCAAATTGAATCGTAATCACGCTCCAGCTTTTTGTTTTTAAGCATAATCTTGGCCTGACCTTGGCTCTCTCCGGATCGGATCATGCTCTAGATAAAACTCCAAAACGGATTTAAAATACCAATCCGTAGATAATGGCTATATAACCGAGTATCGAAATTATTATAAAACAACGTAAAAAAATCCAAAAGGTTGCTTTCAACCCAACTGGCCTATAACCTCCATACAGACGAGGAATTAGACACGCCGCCGCATATGCTACGGCCGTTAGAGCCGCCGCTCATATGATTGCACTCTTCAAAACTTCCAGGTCCATTTTCCATCTCCGTGCAAAAATAACCAAGGTCTCCCATGATCAGGATCAACCGAGAGAAGAAGACATCCCCTCCCCCGGTAGGCCCGAGCTTCGTCAAGCCGAGAAGGAATGGTCGAGGTCTTCTTTATCAGGGTCTTTCTCCTTGGATTTCTTTTTCTTGGAGTCCTTTTTTTCAGTGCAGGTGGGATCGGTCGTCGCCGCATGGATTGCCTCGTCTACAACCCCAGCCATGCAATAATGCTCCACTCAAAAACATTGGACATATAATCAAACGCTGCAAACATTATGAAAAAAATAAACGCATCCCAAAAATCTAATTTCCAATTTTTTTATCCTATAACGCCTCCACAGAAGCTCAATCATACTATAAATAAATGCTGCTATTGCCGACATAGTGAGTGCATGTTTCAAAAGTTCAATATTCATTTTCGGCCTCCAGGCAAACACTGACAACGATTTCACTCCGCAAGCCTGTGAGAGGAGGAAACAGCCCCTCCCCCCGAAAAGCCTGTTTCCTGTTAAACCGAATGAGAATGATCGGGGCCTTTTTCCTTGGCACCTTTCCCTTTGGTTTCTTTTTTCTCGGAGTCCTTCTTTTCAGTGCAGGCGGGATCGGTCGCCGCCGCATGGACCGCCTCGGCCGCTCCCCCGCCAATAGCGCCCTTAATGGCGCCCTTAACCATCCCGCGAGAGCCCTCCACAGGCCCCTTGGCGGCTCCAATTAAAGCGCCCTTCCCTGCCCCCTTTATGGCGGCCTTGACGACGACTTCGCAGCAAGACGGATCCTTGCTTTTTTTGATTTCGGACGGGCGCTGACGCTCGACAACGCCGTGCTGACGTTCTCTCCAACTCGGGAAGGCGTCCGCGCGGTTTGCGGACTCCGGCCAGGGTCGGAGTCGCCAGAACAGCGATCAGACCGATTGCGGCCGAACCTATTTTCATTGCTTTCACGACATCAATCTCCCTTGATATTGAGTTTACACTATAGCTTCCCTGAGATTTGTTTGTTTTTTGACGGTTTCGGCGTGCCGCTCACGCGAAAAAACGCATCTCTCCCGGAGATCATGCACGACGAGACTGGGAGCCCTAGCGTGATTTGATTTTAACTTTTACAAAGCATTAGAGTCTTGTCAACATCTTAAGGCGGTCATAGCGCACTCCTCGGCTCGAGGTGAAAATGCGGATTCTTATCCCGCACATGATCGAGAGCGTGAGCGAGTATGGGTCTCAAAGCCTCGACCCCATCTTTTACGGCGCCGATGCTGCCGGGCAGGGCTATGACCAGCGTATTATCGACAATAACCGCAAGACTGCGCGAAATCCATGTCGTCGGCACGCGATCGGCCGCATGGCTGCGCAATAATTCGCCAATGCCGGGGATTTTCACATCGGCCATCGCCGCTAGTGTCTGCGGTGTCCTGTCGCGCGGGGCCAATCCGGTGCCACCCGTGGTCACGATTAATTCAACGCTTCCCACCAGTTCGGTGATTTTTTGTTTAAGCTCTGCCGGTTCGTCAGGCAATATCGTTGCGCTTGTCACCGCACAGCCCAGTTGCTCCAGCGCCGTTTTCAATGCCGGACCAGAGCGGTCTTCGTACTTCCCCCCGGATGCGCGGTCACTCAGCGTGATAACCGCGGCCGTTCTGCCCTCAAGTGGACGTTCGCACGCCACCGGCAACAGCGCTTGCAGCGTCTGCGGAATCCCGTCGGGATGCACCCAGAGACCGGTTTTGCCGCCTTCCTTGATCAGCAGGCGCGTATCGGTGATGGTAAGCGCGGGCTCCACCGGCTTGGTCAAATCGTAAAGGGTCAGCAACGCCGCATTGACGGCGGCCAATGCTTCCATTTCCGCACCGGTTTTCGCCGTGGTCGAAACCATGGCATAGACGACCACACTATGAGTCTTGTCTTCCAACTGCGGGCAGACCGCTATGTGATCGAGCAACAGGGGGTGACACAGAGGAATGTGCTGCCAGGCCATTTTCGCACCCTGCACCCCGGCGATTTCGGCGAGTTTCAGCGCGTCGCCCTTGGGCAGGGTCTGTTGCTTGACGTGGGTCAATCCGGTTTCGCCCACCAGGATACGTCCCATTGCCACCGCCCGGCGCAAACCCGGCGCCTTGCGGGTCGTATCCGCCATATGATACCGACTTTGGGCAAAAAATGATTCGAGATCGTGTTTCATACTACCCTCCGACGCTGGCCAGATGCGGGGTGATGCCGGTATCGCCGAGAGCTAAAAAATGCGATGAACGCTTGAACGCCAGTTGATCGCGAAGGAGCCGCTTCAACAGCGGTTTTTGCGCATCATCCTGCAACAGATGGCGTAAACTCGTTCCTTGCGAGCCGAACAGGCACAGGCGCAAATCGCCGGTGGCGGTCACCCGCAGGCGATTGCAGCCTTTGCAAAAATCTCTCGAATAGGGTGCGATTAAACCGATAGAGCCGCGATAGTCGCGATGGCTATAGGTCCTGGCCGGGCCGGCGTCGAAGGCGCGTGGCGTCATCGTCCAACCTGTTTTCAGCAACTGTTTTTCGATCCCGTCCGTCGATAGACGATATTTGCGGAAATAGTCGCCATTATCACCGGTTTGCATCAATTCGATAAAGCGGATGCCGACCGAGGTTGATTGGGCAAAGCTGAGGAAATCGGGCAGTTCGCGATCATTCACGCCTTTGAGCAGCACCACATTGACTTTAACCTGTTTAAAACCGGTCTGTAACGCGGCGTCAATGCCCTCCAGCACTTCGCGCAAGCGATCATGACCGGTGATGGCGTGGAAGCGATCCGCATCAAGGCTGTCCATGGAGACATTGATATGGGTCAGCCCGGCATCGCGCCATTTTCGGGCGCGATCGCGCAACCGATAGCCGTTGGTGGTAAGGCCAAGCCGGTTGATCGAAGGGTGAGCGGAGATAAGGGAGGCAATTTCGACAAAATCCCGGCGTATGGTCGGCTCGCCGCCGGTGAGACGAATCTTGCGCACACCAAGCTCGGCGAAGCCATCAACCAGTCGCCCGATTTCAGGGGGTTGCAGGAAGGAGGGTTTACCCACGCGCCGATAGCCATCCGGCAGGCAATAGCGGCAACGGAAATTGCATATATCCGTTATCGATAATCGCAGATAAGGGAAGCTGCGTCCAAACCTGTCTTCCAGCATGGCTATTCCTGTGCAATCGCGATGACGAGCCTTGACCTCCGGCTTATAACGTAACATCGATATCATGATCAATCCATAAGGTGGTCATATCACCATGTAAACTGGCCGTGTAGATGTCGTAAAGCTTATCGCCTTGCGTTTGCGAGCCGGATTCCGTGAAGCCCTGAGCCGTCACCGTGTCGCCAGTATCGCCATCGATGACAATATGATCGGCGCCGTCCGACAGATCAAGCACATCTCGCGGCTCAAGGATAAGCGCGTTATTCGTCGTGACCGTTTGACCATCGCCCTCGCCGCCGCCATCTCCACGTCCGGTCAGGTCGAGCTTTTCTATTCCGGTAATTACCTCCTGGCCGATTCCAGTAAGATCGAGCGTAAAGCCGGATAGGCCGGAAAGGGCCAAGGTATCGGCACCTGCCCCGCCATCGATTCGGGCAAAACCGGCATCCGACACGACCAACACATCATCGCCGCCATAGCTTAAAAGCACATCGGCGCCGCCATTGCCGAGAAGATAATCGCTTGTGTCGTCATTGCCGGTGAGCCAGTCGGCGTCTTTCGTCCCGACAACGTCGATGATCGTTTTGCTGCCGATATGGGGCGAGCCATAGATTATATAGACTGTTTCCTCGCTGTCATTGCTGTAAGGTCGCTCGCACGCCTTGAATATGAGATCGTCGTATCCATCCTTATTGACGTCACCGGCCGCGAAAACACTTATCCACACCCTGCCATCCGCGGCACCTCCCCTCTCAATCTCAAAGCCGTCTTGCGAAGATAAATGCTTCGGATCAACGTCTGAGCAGCCTTGCCCCTCCTGACCGAAGATTACCCGAGCTCTTTCTGGACTGTTGCCGATGGTAAAATCATCGATGCCGTCGCCATTGACATCGCCGAGTGAGGAAACGGTTCCACCTATTTTATATGCGGACTTTCCCTTAACTCTGAAGCCATCCTTCGGGTTCAAATTCGCCAGATCAATGTCGGGGCGCATCGGCCCTGCCTTGCCGTAGATCACCCAAACCACTCCCGATCTGTTGCCGATGGTAAAATCATCGATGCCGTCGCCATTGACATCGCCGAGTGAGGAAACGGTTCCACCTATTTTATATGCAGACTTTCCCTTAACTCTGAAGCCATCCTTCGGGTCCAAATTCGCCAGATCAATGTCTGAGCGCATCGGCCCTTTCTTGCCATAGATTACATAGACCGCCCCGGCAAAAAGACGATCCGGGCTGCTTTCAAGCGGGGCCCCAAGGATAATATCGTCACATCCATCCCCATTGACGTCACCGACCGGGGAAAGGATCTCGCCCATATCGCTGCGAGCTCTCGCCTTGATTTTAAATCCCGAGGACAAATGATCCAGATCAACCTGTGAGCCTGCCCGCCCTTTCTTGCCATAGATCACCCAGACCGCCCCGGCAACAGGACGGTCCGGATTGCCTTCAAACGGGGCTCCGAGGATAATATCGTCATATCCATCGCCATTGACATCACCGGCTGTGGAAACAGCGACGATCCTCCCCTCATGTAAAACTGTTCCTTTGATTTCGAGGCCTTGGGCATAACCATCAGGTTTTATGATTGCGTGAGACCACAGGGCTGTTGTCTTGTTAATTTTCAGAAACTCGATATCCGTGGCGCCACTCGGCTTAACCTCCTTGGCGCTCACAACCAGTCTGCCGCTGACCGCAATGGGTTTCGACTGAAAAACGCCTGCTGAATCCGTGGTGGCAATCTGTTTTGGTCCACCGTCGTATGAAATTTCCACTTGTGTTCCAGGCGCTGCGTGGCCTGACACGACAGTATTCCCGGAGGTGACGCCATTCGTCCCATGCTGGTTTGAATATCCCTCCAAATGAAGCGATCCGGTCTCGGTGGTGGCGACATGGTCTTTGACCTCTTTCAGTTCGGCTCCGACGGTGACGGCGGCGTCCTTGGCCTTATCGTCAGAGCGACCGATCGTGCCCACGACCCCGCTTGCGATTCCGACAGCGGCGCCTCCCAACGCAACACCTAAACCCAGAGGCAAAACCCCGCCTTCGTCTTTCAAAGTAGCCGGCTGCACAGGCGCGGCCCTAGAATAATCCGATCCGGAGCGAGCCAAGGTCGGACCGAGATTATGCTTATAAAACAAAAAGCTGGAGCATGATTGCGATTCAATTTGAACGCAAATAACGTCTCTAGAGTTATCTCCCTCACCTACATCATCGCCCGTGCCGTCATTCGCCCCCCTTATAAAAACCGGCTTGCCTTGCGTGTCGCCGAGAAAATAATCAGACAGAACAATCTTCTTGCCGTTCGGGAGTGTGAGGATTAGGTCATTATCCAGGCGCTCATAATGTGCAACATCGCTGGGATTCACCGGCAGAGAACCTCTTGATTGTCTTGACATATTCACCCTGCGGGAGGGTAAAAGGGATTCATTCGCCATGGCTGCTGTAATTTTGCTTCAACGATGGTTTATCGTTGTTCTTTCATAGTCTATACTATGAGTTTCTGACCTAAAGCTTGCTTTATATATAATATGACACACATTATTATTTTGGTATGTTTATCAAATTGCTCAGCCTTAATCCAGAAAGCTTTTTAAAGTAGGATTTGGAACGGAAATACGACCTGGATCAAATATCCTGGTTTTTTGGAGGATTATCCGGAAACAGTGTCGCCGTCACAATGCGGATTGGGACAGTCCGGGCGCCCGCGCAAAGCACATATATTTGCCGTATCCCGGTCGCAGAACCCGCACAACGCCCTCAGCCCGGGAATGATAACGTCATGATTTTCGATTCTGAATCCTTGGGCCTTCATCCGCTTCAGAACACGCGAGAGGGTTTCGCGCCGCATATCGAGTTGGGAGGCGATCAACGATTTATCGTAGGGCAAGGTGACGCGGCACGACATTCGCCCTTGTGCGAGCAAGTGTTTGAGCAGAAACCAACCGAGACGTTCATGTGCCGTTTTCGCCCGGGCATTTTCAATTTGGCGAATCAGTTCCCGTGAACGCTTCGACATGACGTTGAGAAAATTCACCGCCAGTTCATTGTTGTTTTTGATATGCTCCCTCAAACAGGGCGCGGGGATGGACAGCAAGGTTGCGTCTTTGACCACCTGCCCGGCGGCGGGAAAGCAGACATTCAAAAACACCGCCGATTCCAGAACCGCCTCGCCCGACCCGAGCATGTGCAGAATAGTTTCTTCGCCATTCACGGTGCCCTTGAAGATTTTGACCCAGCCTCGCAGCACGATATGCAACCGATCGGCGGGTTCGCCCTCCACAAACAATAATTTTCCCTTGCCGAAGTCACGAATTCGGGCATGGCGCAACACCGCCCGAAGGTCTGGGCGGGGAAGACCGCGGAATGGTTGCAGGGACCGTATGAGATGATCCCAACCGCCAAAAACGCCTTTAGGCGACACGACATGACCGCCGCCGGACTCACGGCGGGTGTCGTTTCCCCGGTCGGGCTTTGCTCCGCCCCTTTCAGCGACGGATTTCGCGGCAATCGTCATTTCCGATCAAGTCCCGAGACTGAAATCCTGTTCTGGAGCCAATATACGATTCTTCATTGAGAAAATCCATTTTTTGACCTGCATCACATTTTTTGTGGGGCGATTGCGGCATGTTACCGCTCGGCCTCTTGCAAAGGCCGAAGCAAACTGCCTGCATGGATCATATCAAGGACAATCGACGATGGCGGAAGACCTGCGAAACTGGAATCCGGAAGATGAACGGCAATGGCTCTCCGAAGGCAAAACAATTGCCAACCGGAATTTATGGCTTTCGATTCCGGCATTGCTGTGCGGTTTCGCGGTCTGGCTTTACTGGGGCATCATCACGGTGCAGATGCTCAATCTGGGCTTTGCGTTCAGCGCGCCGGACCTGTTCTCGCTGACCGCCATTGCCGGGTTGTCGGGGGCGACGTTGCGCATTCCCAGCGCATTTCTGGTCCGTCTGGCCGGCGGGCGCAACACGATTTTCCTGACAACTTTACTTCTCATTCTACCGGCATTAGGCACCGGCATCGCCTTGCAGGATCCCGACACGCCGCTGTGGCGGTTCCAGCTTCTGGCCTTGCTGTCCGGCCTCGGCGGCGGCAACTTCGCCTCTTCCATGTCCAATATCAGCTTTTTCTTCCCCAAGCGCGTTCAGGGTTACTCTCTGGGCCTCAATGCCGGGCTGGGAAATTTCGGCGTAACCGCGATGCAAATTCTGACGCCTTTGGTCATGACCATGGCGATATTCGGCGGGGAGCCGATGATTTTGCACAATGCCAGCGGCACATTGATCGGCAAGATCGAGGCCGGCGGCGAAAACTGGATTCAAAATGCCGGCTATATCTGGCTATGCTTTCTGGTTCCTCTGGCGTTTGCTACCTGGATCGGCATGAACAATATCGTCGATGACCATGTCTCTCCCGACATCGGCTCGACAGCCGCCGCCTTCCTCAAGATTATCGTCATGCTGGCGACCGGTCTGGTGATTGTCGCGGGCGATCTTTTCCTTATCTTGCCGCAAGAAGCCAATGGGCTGGGGTTGGAATTCAACCAGTGGGTCATGTTGCCATTGGTCATCGCCGCCACTGTTTTCGCGCTGAAGGCGCTGCCGCTTGGAACCGGCTACAAACAGGGGCTGGCGCTGCAATACCGTATTTTCGCCAACAAGCACAGCTGGGCCATGGCCGTCATTTATACTATGGTGTTTGGCTCGTTCATCGGCTATTCCGCCGCGCTGGGGCTGTCGATCAAGGTGATTTTTGGGTTTCGCCATCTTATGGTCGATGGCGTCATGACCCATGACACCATCAATCCCGACGGCCCCTCGGCGCTCATGTTCGCCTGGATCGGGCCGTTTATCTATGCGCTCATTCGCCCGCTCGGCGGCAAAATCGCCGATAAAATGGGCGGTGCGAAGGTGACGCAAATCGTCTCGGCCATCATGGTCGTTGCTACGTTGGGGGCTGCTTATTTCATGAAGGTGGCCTACGCCTCGGCCACACCAGAACAATTCTTCCCACCCTTTCTGATCCTGTTCCTTATCCTGTTTACCGCCGCCGGTCTCGGGAGTGGATCGGCCTTCCGTACCATCGCTACGGTGTTCGACAAGGGGCAGGCCGGTCCGGCCTTAGGGTGGGCATCTGCGGTCGCGGCCTATAGCGCCTATATCATCCCGGAAGTCTTCGGCGAACAGATCAGAGCCAGAACCCCGGAAATCGCGCTTTACGGCTTTGCCGCCTTCTACGCGGCCTGCATTGTTCTCAACTGGTGGTTTTACCTGCGCGAAAACGCCTATGTGAAGAATCCATGAGCGCAGAGGAAGGCGAGAGACATGAGCCACATTATCGATAAACTGACCTTCTTCATCGCCAAGGCCCCGGAAACATTTTCCGACGGGCACGGGATCGCCACGCGGGAAAATCGCGACTGGGAACGCGCCTATCGCGGACGCTGGTCTCACGACAAAATCGTGCGCTCTACCCATGGCGTCAACTGTACCGGCTCGTGCAGTTGGAAGATTTACGTCAAGAACGGGCTGGTCACCTGGGAGACGCAACAGACCGATTATCCGCGCACCCGCCCCGATTTGCCCAATCACGAGCCGCGCGGCTGCGCCCGTGGCGCGAGCTACAGCTGGTATCTCTATTCCGCCGCTCGGCTGAAATACCCGATGATCCGCTCGCGTTTGCTGAAATTGTGGCGCGCGGCGAAAGCCATGTATCCCGATCCGGTCGCGGCCTGGGAAAGCATCGTCACTGATCCCGACAAGGCAAAAGCCTATAAGCAAGTGCGCGGGCTCGGCGGTATGGTGCGCGCCCATTGGGAGGAGGTGAATGAAATTATCGCCGCGGCCAATATTTACACCGCCAGGACCTACGGTCCCGACCGCATCGCCGGCTTTTCGCCGATTCCGGCGATGTCGATGGTGTCTTACGCCGCCGGCAGCCGTTACCTCGCGCTGATCGGCGGCGTTTGCCTGAGTTTTTACGACTGGTATTGCGACCTGCCGCCAAGCTCGCCGCAAAGCTGGGGCGAGCAGACCGATGTGCCCGAAAGCGCCGATTGGTATAACTCGTCCTATATCATCGCCTGGGGGTCGAACGTGCCGCAAACCCGCACGCCCGACGCTCACTTCTTCACCGAAGCCCGTTATAACGGGACCAAAACCGTCGCCGTCACCCCGGATTACAGCGAGGTCGCCAAACTCTCCGACCATTGGCTCGCGGTGCGTCAGGGCACGGATTCGGCGCTGGCCATGGCCATGGGGCACGTCATTTTAAAGGAATTCCATCTGACGGGGAAAAGCGAATATTTCAATGATTACTGCCGTCTTTATACCGACATGCCGTTTCTGGTCATGCTGGAAGAAAGCGACGGCCGTTATGTCCCCGGCCGCACGTTGCGCGCCTGCGATTTCAAGGACCATCTTGGAGAAAAAACCCACCCCGAATGGAAGCCAGTCGTCATCGACGCCGATACCGACAAAGTGGCAACGCCAAACGGAACCATCGGTTCGCGCTGGGATAAAAGCGGCAAGTGGAATCTGGAGGCCAAAAATCTCGCCGACGGATCGGGCATTCGGCCGCGAATGACCTTCATCGACACCGCCGATGAAGTCATAGCGGTCGGCTTTCCCTATTTCGGCAATCTGGTCCATGATCGGCCGATCTTCGCCCATACCGACCATAATGGCGTTCTGGCGCGCCATGTCCCGGCCAAACGCATCCGGCTTGGCGAGAAGCGCGAGGTGCTGGTTACGACCGTCTTCGATCTGCTGGCGGCCAATTACGGCGTGGATCGCGGTCTGGGCGGCGGGAATGTGGCAACCTCGCTCGATGACGATGTGCCCTATACCCCGGCCTGGCAGGAGAACATCACCGGGGTTTCCGCCGCTACGGTCACGCGCATCGCCCGCGAATTCGCCGATAACGCCGACAAGACGCAAGGCCGCTCGATGGTGATCCTGGGCGCGGCCATCAATCACTGGTATCATATGGACATGATCTATCGTGCCATCATCAACCTGTTGATGATGTGCGGCTGTATCGGCAAATCCGGCGGCGGCTGGGCGCATTATGTCGGTCAGGAGAAGCTGCGTCCGCAAACCGGCTGGTTGCCTCTGGCCTTCGCGCTCGACTGGCATCGCCCGCCGCGGCAGATGAATTCCACCAGTTTCTTTTACAGTCATTCCGACCAGTGGCGCTATGAAAAACTGGCGCTGGGTGAAATTCTCTCCCCTCTGGCCGATCGCGATAAATGGCGGGATTATGCTCTGATCGATTGCAATGTGCGCTCCGAGCGCATGGGCTGGCTGCCTTCCGCGCCGCAATGGGCGGAAAATCCGCTTCATCTTGCCAAGGCGGCGAAAAAGGCCGGCAAGAACGCCAAGGATTACGCAGTCGAGCGTCTGGCGTCGGGATCGTTGAAATTTTCCTGCGAGGACCCCGACGATCCGCGCAATTTCCCGCGCAATTTGTTCGTCTGGCGCTCAAATCTGCTGGGATCTTCGGGCAAGGGGCATGAATATATGCTCAAACATCTGCTTGGAACCCAAAATGGAGTGCTCGGCGGGGATCTGGGGGAAACCGGCGGCGAAAAACCGCGCGAGGTCGTCTGGCATGACAAGGCTCCCGAGGGCAAGCTCGATCTGGTGGCGACGCTGGATTTCCGCATGTCCACCACCTGCATTTACTCGGACATCGTTTTGCCGTCGGCGACCTGGTATGAGAAAAACGATCTCAATACCTCCGACATGCATCCCTTCATCCACCCGCTGTCGCGCGCGGTCGATCCGGCGTGGGAATCGCGCAGCGACTGGGACATTTACAAGGGGATCGCGAAATGTTTTTCCAAACTGTGCGCGGGCCATCTGGCGAGAGAGACCGATCTGGTGAGCGTGCCGATCCTGCACGACACCCCGGCGGAACTGGCCCAACCCCTGGCCGTGAAGGACTGGAAAAAAGGCGAGGTCGCACCGATCCCGGGCAAGACCATGCCGGCTTTGGTCGAGGTTACGCGCGATTACCCCGATACCTACCGGAAATTCACAGCCCTCGGCCCGCTTCTGGGCAAAATCGGCAATGGCGGCAAGGGCATTGCCTGGAACACCGAAAAAGAGGTCGCCTTCCTCGCAGAGTTGAACCGCGTGGTCGGCGAGGACGGCATCTCCAAGGGACTGCCGCGCATCGGCACCGACATCGACGCCGCAGAGACGATTTTGTCGCTGGCGCCGGAAACCAATGGTCAGGTGGCGGTCAAAGCCTGGGCGGCGTTGAGCGCATTCACCGGGCGCGACCACAGCCATCTGGCGCGAGCGAAAGAACAGGAAAGGATTCGCTTCCGCGATATTCAAGCCCAGCCGCGCAAAATCATCTCCTCGCCGAGCTGGAGCGGGCTGGAGGACGAACATGTCAGCTACAATGCGGGCTATACCAATACTCATGAGTTGATCCCGTGGCGCACGCTCACCGGTCGTCAGCATTTCTATCAGGATCATGAATGGATGCGCGATTTCGGCGAGGCGCTCTGCGTCTACAAACCGCCGATCAACACCAAAACCGTGGCACCGGTGATCGAAAAGCACGGGGGCGGGCGCAAACAGGTGGTGCTCAACTGGATCACGCCGCACCAGAAATGGGGCATTCACTCGACCTATTCCGACAATCTGCTGATGCTGACCCTCAATCGCGGCGGGCCGGTGGTGTGGATCAGCGAGGTCGATGCGCGGAAGATCGATGTCGAGGATAATGACTGGATCGAGCTTTACAACGCCAACGGCGCCATTTCCGCCCGCGCCGTGGTCAGCCAGCGCGTGCCGGAAGGCATGAGCATGATGTATCATGCCCAGGAGAAGATCATCAACACGCCGGGGTCGGAGACCACCGGCCTGCGCGGCGGAATTCACAATTCCGTGACCCGCGCGGTGATAAAGCCGACCCATATGATCGGCGGTTACGCCCAGCTGTCCTACGGTTTCAACTATTACGGCACTGTCGGTTCCAATCGCGACGAATTCGTCATCGTGCGCAAACTGGAGCATGTCGACTGGCTGGAGCCGTCAGACGGCGCTTTGCGTCATGAGGAGGCGTCATCATGAAAATACGAGCGCAAATCGGCAAGGTTCTCAATCTCGACAAATGCATCGGCTGCCATACCTGTTCGGTGACCTGCAAGAATGTGTGGACCTCGCGCCAGGGCATGGAATACGCTTGGTTCAACAATGTCGAGACCAAGCCCGGCCTCGGCTATCCGCGCCGATGGGAAGACCAAAACACCTGGAATGGCGGCTGGAAGCGCAAAGACAATGGCGAAATTGTCCCGAAAATGGGGGGTAAGCTCCGGCTTCTGGCCAAACTCTTCGCCAATCCGGATTTACCGGAGATCGACGATTATTACGAACCGTTCACCTTTGAATACGAGCATCTGCAAAAAGCCCCCGAATCGAAGGCCATGCCGACGGCGCGCGCCCATTCGGCGATCACCGGCAAGAAAATGGAAAAACCCCAATGGGGGCCGAATTGGGAGGAAATTCTCGGCGGGGAATTCAAAAAGCGCCGTGAGGATAACAACTTTAAAGATATTGAAGCCGATATTTACGGGCAGTTCGAGAACACCTTCATGATGTATCTACCGCGCCTGTGCGAACATTGTCTCAATCCGAGCTGCGTGGCCGCCTGCCCGTCCGGCGCAATCTACAAGCGCGAGGAAGACGGTATCGTGCTGATCGACCAGGACAAGTGCCGCGGCTGGCGGATGTGCGTCTCCGGCTGCCCGTACAAGAAAATCTACTTCAACTGGCAATCGGGCAAATCGGAAAAATGCACCTTCTGCTACCCGCGCATCGAGGCCGGCGACCCGACGGTGTGTTCGGAAACCTGCGTCGGGCGCATTCGCTATTTGGGCGTTCTGCTCTATGACGCCGACCGCATCAAACAGGCCGCCGGCATGGCAGATGAGCAAGACCTCTATCAGGCGCAGTGCGATATTTTTCTCGATCCTTTCGATCCGGAGGTGACGGCGCGGGCGAGACAAGACGGCGTGCCCGACAGCTGGATCGCCGCGGCGCGGAACTCGCCGGTCTATAAAATGGCGATGGAGTGGAAAGTTGCCTTCCCGCTGCATCCGGAATATCGCACCTTGCCGATGGTGTGGTATATCCCGCCGCTATCGCCGATCCAGAACGCCGCCGAAACCGGGCAAATCGATATGAACGGCGTGATTCCCGATGTGCGCAAGCTGCGTATCCCGGTGAAATATCTCGCCAATCTGCTCACCGCGGGTAAGGAAGAACCGGTCGTTGATGCGCTGGAGCGGATGATCGCCATGCGCGAATATATGCGGGCGAAAAATGTCGAAGGAATCAATGATCGTAGCATCCTCGATCGGGTGGGGCTGAGCGAGGCCATGGTCGATGACATGTATCGCATCATGGCCCTGGCCGATTACGAAGATCGCTTCGTCATTCCCACCAACCACCGCGAATATGCCGGCAAAACCGCATTCGATCACGAAATTGCGTTCGATGCGCGTTCGGCCTGCGGCTTCAGCTTCGGCAATGGCTGTTCCGGGGGAAGCAGCAAAACCAGTCTTTTCGGTTCGCGAACCCATGAAAACACCATGAGCGGAACGATCCCGAAGAAACCGAAATCGGGCTGTGGTTCCGGCGGCTGCGGCGGTTGCGGGGGGTGCTCATGAAAACCTTCAAAATATTGGGCTTGCTTCTGACCTATCCGCAACAGCGTTTATATGATGCAGCGGATGAAATCCTTGGTATCTTGCGCGGCGAGGCATTATTGCCGAATAACATTATCAAGCAAATCGAGCGTTTTTTGCGCGATCGGGCCGGAAAAGACATTTTGGACAGCGAGGAAGAGTATGTGGACACCTTCGACCGCGGTCGCGCCCATTGTCTGCATCTGTTTGAACATATTCACGGCGAATCGCGCGCCCGGGGTCAGGCCATGGTCGATTTAAGCCAAGCCTATGGCGCGAAAGGACTTTATATCAAAAACAACGAACTGCCCGATTATGTGCCGTTGTTCATGGAATATCTGTCCTTATGCCCCCTAAAAGAGGCGAGCGGTTTGCTGGGCGAAGCCATCGATGTTGTCGCGGCGATCGCCGCCAGGCTGCAAAAGCGCAACTCGCCCTATGCGGTCGTCTTCGAGGCCATCGAGGCGCTCTCCGCCGTCAAACCGGATCGGGTGAAGGTCGAGAACGCGCTCGCCTCCGCGCCGAAAGACCCCGAGACCTTGGAAGAGCTCGATGAAGACTGGAAGGAGGCGGAAGCTTTCGGCGGCGATCCCGGCGCCGATATTGCTGCAAGTTGCGGAGATTGCACTGCCTTCGTCACGGCCACGCGGATACCTTAAAAAACCTAAAACCTTGGATTCGGCGCGAGGAGGCGGGTTTTCAAGAAGCAAAAGTTGACTTAAATCGCGTTAATGAGCATCCAGAGCATAATTCGATCCGGAGAAGCGAGGACGATCAAGATTATGCTTACAAAACAAAATATCAGAGTGGAATGGCGATTCGATTTGAACGCAATCCGCTCTAAGGCAAACACGACGACGGACGCGAAGAGCGCCGAAGTATCGGGTTATGAGAGGCGCCTAAGCGGCAATTGGATAAAAGGTTAAGAGGTTCTTGAATGACGGTCGATTTCATCCATCAATTCTTCTTTGGCTATTACCCCTATATTTGCCTGATGGTGTTCGTTCTGGTCAGCGCCCTGCGTTATGATCGCGATCAATATAGCTGGAAGGCCGATTCCAGCCAGCTTTTGCGCAAAAGGGGCATGCGCATCGGCAATAATCTGTTCCATATCGGCATTATCTTGCTGTTTTTCGGTCATCTGGTCGGGCTGTTGACGCCGCATGAATTCTATCGGCATTTTATCAATGCTGGAACCAAACAACTGTTGGCAATGGTCGCGGGTGGAATTTTCGGGGTCATCTGTTTTATCGGCATGACGATGCTGGTGTGGCGCCGCCTGTTCGATCCGCGTATTCGCGCCACCAGCAAACCGTCCGACATTCTGGTTTTACTCATACTCTACATACAGCTGGTGTTGGGGCTGATCACCATTGCCTTCTCGGCGCAGCATCTGGATGGCGGTTCCATGATCGCGCTGGCCGAATGGGCGCAGCATATCGTGACCTTTCGTTCCGGCGCTGCGGCGTTCGTCGTCGAAGAGCCTCTGGTCTTCAAGCTTCATCTGGTGCTCGGCTCCACGATCTTCCTGCTGTTCCCCTTCACCCGCCTGGTCCATGTGTTCAGCGGAGTGGCCGCGGCGTTGAAATACCTGTCGCGCTCCGGCTACCAGGTCGTTCGCAAGCGCTGGTAAGAGGGAAAAGGATCCTGCTCCGTCGCTTAAGGCCACCCGTCATAAAGCGACACAGGCATTGGTGATCCGGCCATTGCCGCTTAAGATGGTTTATAAAGAGCGCACAAAAGACCGGCCATGATCAGCGCCGCGCCGAGCGATCCCACCAGACTTAAAGTATCGCCGAACAGCAGGAAGGCCATGAGCGACGCGAAAAGCGGATCGCTGGTTTCGATGACCTGCACGCTGCCGGCATTCCCACCCATGATGGCCTTGGTGGTCAGCCAGAATCCGCCGATGGTCGGCAGGATAACAAGCGCGACAACGGGCCAGATGGCCGACAGGGGTGGCAGCGCGAAACCATAGTAGACCCAGGGCGCGGACAGATACAGGCTGCCAAAGCCGAAAAGCCAGACGAGATGAGGCAATCCGCTGCCAATAGTGAAGAGTTTGGCCGAGAAAATGAACAGAGCGTAACCCAAGCCGCCCAAAAGGGCCAGAATGATGCCGAGCCGCGACCCGGTCATATGGCCTTCATGGGAGTAAAGCAACCCGACCCCGGCGAGGATCAGGCAGAAGGCTATCAGCTTTGCCAGGGTGACTTTTTCTTTCAAGATCAGGGAGGAAAGCACGAGAGTGCCGCCTCCGGCCGCATAAGTGAGAAAGGACACCAGCGGAATAGCGGCTTCGGCAAAGGCCCAGGTTTCAAAAAAGTAAAGGCAGAACACGCCGAGAAAGGCAAGGAGAGCAAAATGCCGAGCGCGATGACGCAACAGGACCAATCGCTCCCGCAGTTCCGGCTGCGACAGGCACAGAGCCGAAAGGAGCAAAAACGCCCCGCAGCATTTTAGGAAGGCAATCTGGTTATGGGTAGCCCCCGCCGCAAAGCCGAATCGATTGAACGACCCGATGGTTCCATTGGCCATGGCGGCAAGCAGCGCAAAGAATTCCGGCCTCGGGCGCAGCCTCATATCACCGTCTCCGCATTCGGGGCGGAAAGACGCCCAGAGACGGCAGAAACATGATTCTTGATCACAAAACCGATAAAACTCACCCGTTGTGGCGTTTGGCGCGAGAAAATGCCTCCCCAGAGGCTATCCCAAGCACGAAATTCCGCATCTTCGCGCAAGATTCCGGTGGCCTCACCGAGGTTCCAATGCAGAATCTGAGGCAGAAGATGGTGGGTTAAATGATAGTTATCGCCGTGCATTCCGATAAACAGCCGCTCATACCATGCCGCATAACGATTGCGCGCAGCATACATCGACTCATTCAGGCCCGCTCTCATCATCGGGAAGTGCTCGGATAATTCGCTCAGCCATCCGATCATTGCAAAGGCTGTAACATATGGCAACCACCAAAAGAGGAGTAAATCCAACACGACCCCCGCCCAAACCGCGGTTGCCGCGATGGCGACATGCACCGCGATCAACATCAGGGTCTCGGCACGATAGCGCGAATCGAGAAGGTCACCAAACAGCCGATCACGCAAAATAAATACGATATAATGCGGCGTACGCACGCCCAAAAGCGGCATGATCAGATAGCGTAGGATAAACCGCCTTCGCGTCTGGCTCGCGTAAACGCCCTCGCTCAACATATAGGCGAAATCGGGATCTGCCGCTTCTTCTCCGATTTTAGGATGGTGGTTGAGACATGAGAGGCTCTGTAGGCGGACAAGGACTGCAAAATCGTCCAACCACATACAACCCGGCCTATGGTCTCATTAAGCATTTTCGAAGCAAACAGAGTACCGTGCGCGGCGTCATGCAATAGACTGGCTAAGGCGCGCTGTCTCGCGCCTATGAACAGGACCGACAGGGGAATAAAATAGCAACTCCACCAAACACACGCTGAGATTGACAACCCTATCCACACAATATCGCTACCCAAGGCGATGAAGCCGTGGTAATTATCCCGCTCACACAGTTCTTTTAGTTTTTGCTTCTGTGTTATGGTCAGAGAAGGTCGAGAAAAATCGTTGTGCATCCTAGACACTCCCGCATGAGCGGATAAGGCTTCGTCATAAATTAAAAATTCGCTTATGTTTTTGTATTCTAGCGCGGTCAAACAACAATGCAACCTGAAACGCTCCGGGAATGTATGGGGCGGTAAGCACAGCCGCGCTGCCAGCGTCACCTCCGGCCTCCGTTCGATCGGCATTGATGATGACCGCTTAGAGCATTTTCCGTGGTAATGAACTCACGGAAATTTCTCTGGTTGATTGTTTTTCAAGCATAATCCTGATCGTCCTCGTTTCTCCGGATCGGATTATGCACATCCTTATGGCCGCATAATCTTGTCGATCCTTGGCTCACGCTTGTGGATCGGATTATGCTCTAGCTGTGAGCTTTCAATATGTTGTCGATTCGGGCCTGACCGGGGAGACTGGAGTTACCGAGCTTCAGACCTCCTTGGAGGCAAGCCCGAATGAACATCCACAAGACTGCCCGACTGACGCCGCTGGGTCGAGAGCGGTTGGTGAAGATGATGCTGTGCGG
>JBAJNN010000032.1:0-23902 GCA_036881905.1 Hyphomicrobiales bacterium
CAACACCCTGGGCTGGAACACTTTTCCGGTCCCGACGCTCACCGCACAAAATAAGGCCGACCTGACCCTTTGCGCCAAAACTATTCTGCTGGCGCGCGAGGCGCATTTCCCTAGCCCCATCGCCGAGCTTTACAAGCCCGGCGACATGCCGGACGATCTGCGCTATGCCCATGCACGCAATGACGAGATGGTGGAGCGCATTTACATCGGGCGCAAATTCCGCAATGATAGTGAAAGACTGGAAAAACTGTTCGGATTTCATACTGAAATGACAACAAGTCATGGAATGAACACAGGAAAGACGGGCGCGACCGGTAAGCGCAAGGTGGTGGCAGGCATAAAGCAAGGGCGGATATGACGCGCCGCCATGCGGATTTTTCTTGCCAACCAGGTTTATTGGGCCTATACAAGGATTCATGGAACCCGCCATGCTTCGGGCGAAGCTTCGGCTTCGCACCGCGCATCCCGGCGGATCGTTTTTTATTGTTCCCGTCCGTCAAGCGTGGGGGGCGCCGTCCCCCTCATGAAGTTCTTAAAGCCTACATTGAGCGTCGAGGATCAGATCACGCTTCCGGAACGGCGGGGTATGATCGTTCCCGACCGCAAGAGGGCAGCCCGCTCTCTGCGGTATATAAGCTATGACCGCCTGAGCGCCGATTGAAAATGACCCCATCGATCGTCGGGCATGACGAAAGCGACGTGCTTGATCAGGAAAAGGCCCTTATCGACCTTTTGGAGCGATGAAATGAGCCTTCCGTCTTGCCCTCCGGTGCATCTGATTTTCTCTTGATGGCCCGTATCAGGCGTTTTGCGCCTCCGGAGACGCCGATTGAAAACCGGGCAGGGTGTTGCAATGGGCATCGACCCGGCAAAGCGCCGGATAAGCGGCCATATCGACATCGAAACGCCGGGCGTTATAGACCTGCGGCGCCAAGCAGACATCGGCCAGCGATATGGCTTCACCGAAACAATAGGGGCCATTGCGCTCGTGCTTTGCAATCAGCGCTTCCAGCGTCGCAAAGCCGATGGTGATCCAGTGACGATACCAGGCGAGCCTGTCCTCTTCGCGCAGTTTCAGCGGGCCGGTCAGATAATTCAGCACCCGTAAATTGTTGAGGGGGTGAATGTCGCAGGCGACGGTCAAGGCCATCTCGCGCACCGCCAGCGCCTCATATGGATCGGTGGGAATCAAGCGAGGGGTAGGATAGAGCGCGTCAAGCCATTCGATCAAGGCGATGGACTGGCCGAATGTCTTGCCGCCAAAGGTGAAGGACGGCACCAAGCCCGACGGCATGAGCGATTTATAGGGTTGACCGGATTGTTCGCCGCCGCGCAAATCGACCGCCTTGATCTGCTCCGCGCTCAACCCTTTGAGCGCCAGCGCGATACGCACCCGATAGGACGCCGATGAGCGAAAATAATCATAAAATGTCAGCTGTTCGATCATCATTCGGGAGTTCCTTTAACGTTTTGTACCCCTCGCAACGATCACGGCGACAGCCAAGACGGATTGTCGCAAAGGATATGCCCGCGCCGAACGACCCGCTTAACGGGCCCGAGTTTCTTCTCAGGCGCCGACCCGTTCAATATCGGCGCCGCAATCGCTGAGTTTCTTCTCAAACCGTTCAAACCCGCGATCGAGGTGATAAACGCGGTGAATGAGCGTTTCGCCATCGGCAACCAACCCGGCGATCACCAGGCACACCGAAGCGCGTAAATCGGTGGCCATGACTTCGGCCCCGCGCAACGACTTGACGCCGCGCACCGTGGCGGTATCGCCATCGAGCGTGATGTCTGCCCCAAGCCTGACCAGCTCCTGCACATGCATGAAGCGGTTTTCAAAGATGGTTTCGGTAATGGTCGATGTGCCTTGCGCACGTGTCGTCAAAGCCATGAGCTGGGCTTGCAAATCGGTCGGAAAACCGGGGTAGGGGCGCGTATCGATGGCCACCGGCGCAAGATTGGTTCCGTTGCGGGCGATTTTAAGCCCCCGATCGCCAAGACCGACCTGCGCTCCCGCCGCATCGAGAACACCGGTCACGCTGTCGAGCAAATCGCCGCGCGCGCCGAGAAGTTCTACTTCCCCACCAGCCATCGCCACCGCCATGGCATAGGTGCCAGCCTCAATGCGGTCTGGCAGAACGTCATGCGTGGCGCCGTGAAGCCTGGATACGCCGGATACAACCAATCTGGAGGCGCCGATCCCCTCGATGCGGGCGCCCATCTTGACCAGACATTGGGCGAGATCGCCGACCTCCGGCTCGCGAGCGGCATTGTCGATTATGGTCTCGCCGCGCGCGAGAACCGCAGCCATCAGCGCGGCATGGGTCGCGCCAACCGATGTCTTGGGAAAAGCGATATGGTTGCCGACCAGCCCATTCGGCGCATGCCCGACCACATAGCCGCCATCGATCGCGATTTCGGCCCCGAGCTTTTCCATGGCCATAAGGTGCAAATCGACCGGACGGGTTCCAATGGCGCAACCGCCCGGCATGGAAACCCGCGCCTGCCTGCATCGCGCCAGCAAGGGTCCGAGAACCCAGAAACTCGCGCGCATCCGTGAAACAAAATCATAAGGCGCCGTCGTGTCAACGATGCTGCGGGCGGTCATGTGCATGGTATCGCCGGAAAAACTTCCAACACCTTGCCTCTTGCCATCAACCCTGATATCGACGCCATGATTGCTCAGAATGCGCATGAGCAGCGTGACATCCGCCAGTTGCGGCACCTTGCGTAAACTCAGTGTCTCGTCAGTCAAGAGACCGGCAATCATCAAGGGCAGGGCGGCATTTTTAGCCCCGGAAATCGGAATTTCTCCCTCAAGCCGATGGCCGCCGCGAATACGAATACGATCCATTCCACGAAAATCCCATTTCGTTGCCCGCGCTTTCCGACAAGGCTTGCTCGGTCCGAGGCTACATATTATTGCAATATTGCCGACAGTGAAGCGTTGTGGTCAATCGACAGATTTTTCGTGCAAAAATTCATGCTGCCTTGTATTCGTTAACAAATAATGTCTGCTTTGGGCGAAAATACTCCGTACGACGGCGCGGGAAACCAAGATATGATTCCGCTATGATACATCCTGACGGAATATCTTCAAGGCCCGACCATAGCGCGGGGATGGCTATGGCGGTGGAAGGGAGCGCGCGTGATGACAATGAGCGATGAAAAACCGGCCGGCATTCTCGTTCACGCCAGTTGCGTCGCCATTGGCGGGTATGGTATCGTGCTTTTAGGCGCGCCGGGGTCCGGCAAGTCCGACCTTGCATTGCGGCTTATCGATAGCGATGGTCGCGGCGTCGGGGCGAGACGGATGACCGCCCGGCTGGTCGGCGATGACCAGATTTATCTCTCGCTTTGCGAGGGCCGCGTTATGGCGAGCGCGCCGGAGGTTCTTGCCGGAAGACTTGAGATCCGGGGCTTGGGGGTCGTGAGCGCGCCCTATGCCAGAAGCCCAACGCCGGTGATATGCGCCGCGCGTCTCGATGCTGAAACCCCGCCCGACAGGAGTCCCGACTTTACCTGTCAGAGCACAAGACTATGCGGCTTTGAGCTTCCCGAACTCCGGCTTAACCCGTTCGCCCCGTCGGCTCCGTCGGTTTTGCGGGCCGCGATCGTTTATTTCACTGGGGACGGTAAAATCGGGTAAATTCCCTCAAGTGGCGTTGCGCAATATCCACATTGGCGACATGATGGCGGCATTCAGGCGCTTTCAACGATGGAGAACAGAAGATAGGGGCACAGTATTCATGATTGGTCTTGTTTTGGTTACCCATGGCCGTCTTTGTGTGGAATTTCGCGCCGCCATGGAACATGTGGTCGGTCCGCAAAGCCAAGTGGAAACCATTTCCATTGGCCCCGGCGACGATATGGAACAGCGGCGCGGCGATATTCTAGGCGCGATAGAGCGCACCGATTCAGGTGATGGCACGATCTTGCTGACCGATATGTTTGGGGGCACGCCCTCAAATCTGGCGATTTCGGTCATGCAAAGCGCCATGGTGGAAGTGATCGCCGGAATCAACCTGCCGATGTTGATTAAACTGGCCGGTATCCGCGCCGAGGCCAGCTTGCGGGAGGCCATCGATCAGGCGCGGGATGCCGGGCGTAAGTACATCAATATCGCCAGCAAGGTGTTATCGGGTGAGAGCTGAGCTGAAGCGTATCGAACGTGAAGTCGCCATCCGCAATAATCGGGGGCTTCATGCCCGCGCCTCGTCCCGATTCGTCAAATGCGCCGAATCATTCGATGCCGGAATCACCGTATCGCGCAATGGGCAGAGTGTTCCTGGAACCTCGATCATGGGCCTTATGATGCTGGCGGCTCATAATGGCTCGACCATCGTGATCAGCGCCGAGGGGCCGGAGGCCGAAGCCGCCATTGACGCATTGACAAAGCTGGTCTTGAACGGATTTAACGATCCATCTTAAATAGAGGAGTGTGCGGTTTCACGCCGTCTTGTCCGCGTAACAACAAAGATCGCGTATGAAGCAGACGGGACAATCAGGTTTGCGGGCCTTGCACACATAGCGGCCATGCAGAATCAGCCAGTGATGGGCGTGCAGCTTGTAGCGCTCCGGCGCCAGCTTCGACAATTTGGTCTCAACCTCGAGCGGCGTGCGGCCAGGGGCCAGGCCGGTCCGGTTGGCGATGCGGAAAATATGGGTATCGACGGCGATCATGGGCTCGCCAAAAGCGGTGTTGAGAACCACATTCGCCGTCTTGCGCCCAACCCCGGGCAGGCTTTCCAACGCCTCGCGATCATGGGGGACCCGGCTCTCGAACCGGTCAATGAGCTGATTGGACAGCGCGATAATGTGGCGTGCCTTGTTGCGATAAAGACCGATCGTGCGGATAGCGTTTCGTAAAGTCTCCTCACCGAGGGCAACCATCTTTTCCGGCGTATCGACGACCTCAAAGAGCGGTTTTGTCGCCTTGTTGACCCCGGCGTCGGTGGCCTGGGCGGAGAGAACGACGGCGACCAGAAGCGTAAACGGGTTGGTGAAATGCAATTCGCCACGCGGCGCCGGATTATGGCGACAAAAACGAGAGAATAGCTGCTCGATTTGCGCGCGTGACAATTTGCTCAAACCGGACATGGCGAGACGGCTCCTCAAATCGTGTGACCATCGCGGAAAAGACGAACCGCGAGACCCCCCAGCCTATCATGACGCTTTGCGGACCGCAAAGCCGGTCGCTTCTTGAAAGCCGCAACTGACAGCCCATTGCCGGGGCCGGCGTTTTTATGGATAATCGCGCTATGAGCGTTACCATCACCGATGCCGCATCGTCCCGCCCCATACGCTTTCGTATGGCATTGACGCCGCGCCGTTCGCTCGGATCGCAAGGTTTCTTCGTTGTGATGGGCATTCTGGGCGGCGCCAGCCTTGTCGCCGGCCTCGCCTTTGTGTTGATGGGGGCCTGGCCGGTTTGCGGCTATTTCGGCCTTGATGTAGCGCTGGTCTATTGGGCGCTTAACCGCAATTTTGCCGATGCCATGATCCGTGAGACCATCATTTTGCGCGGAAATGAGCTGGTGGTGCGCCGCGCAAGGAAGGCCGACGAGCCGCGGCAATGGCGCTTTGCGCCACCACATTGGGTGCGGGTGGAAATTGAGGAAAACGACAGATTGAAGATTTGCGAATCGCTTTGCCTCGTCTCCCATGGCCGCAAATTGACCATCGGCTCTTTTCTCTCGCCCGGTGAACGACGCAAAGCCGGCCTGGTCTTGCGCCGGGCCTTGGCTTCACCCTATACAAGGCGTTAAATCACGCGGTGTGATTGCAAGATGAAACACCAAGACCATACCACAATGATACTTGTTGCCCGTATTGGTCGTATGACCAGAAAGATCACAACGGCCTGATAGCATTTAATCCATTTTAAATCAGGCTCTAAAACATGATCTTGGCTTTTTCGGCTTGCAGTTCCTCCTCCGTCGGAACACCAGCCTCTTTGAGCTTTGCCAACCGCTCCAGTGCATCGAGTTTTTGATTTATATCCGTATCGAATGCTGATGATTTTTGTGGCGCCGCGCTGTCTGCGTTGGCCGTAACACGAGCGCGGACATATTCCTCAAAGACTCTGACCTGCTTTTTATTGCCGTTATCAGTATATTCTTTGTTTTTTGAGGCAAAAATATTTACTTTTCCTACTATAAAACCGGTTTCTTACTGAATAGAGGTTATTTTATCGTAGGAAAAGTCTTCTATTTTCAGGCCATACAGCATGCCCTTTTCCACAAAAATAAGCTGTTTATTGGTCGAACACAAGATGCCCATGCCATTGCCATACATGCCTTGTGCCAGACGCTCCCCAGCTTTATCTTCCCAAAGAATATTAAACAATTCTTTGATTTCTTTGACGTCAAAAAAACGTGCTGTCCCCATCAATATTACCGTTTTGGCTTTTGATTTCCTCTAAAGTCGGCATGTGATCTCCTCAGCGCGTCAGTTTGGTCGTCATGGAACACAATGAATCAGATTTGGATATTGTTCAAAAAAGAACTTTTCTTTAACAAATTCTAGAATAAATCTTTTTGTATTGCAAGACCGATGATTGAAATGACATTCGGTTTCCTTGAAGGCGCAGGGGGGAGGGTGTGTCTGGGAAGTCCGTTAAACTTTGCAAGTCTGACCTTGCCAGTCCTGATTCTACCCGCGCGGTATGGGCAGATGTCAGTGCGTGGGTGGGGCCTTCAATCTGGTCGGCATACCAGCTCCTGTTTTTCCACAACCGCGCCGTCGCTGTCCAAATGGTAAAGAATCGGAATGCCCGTGGCCAGTTCGCGTTTAACGACATCACCGGCCGACAACTGCTCAAGGTCCATGATAAGCGCGCGCAGCGAGTTGCCGTGGGCGACAATCAGAACCCGCCCTTTTTCGCCGGCAAGATGCGGAAGGATGACGGTTCTGAAATAAGGCAGGACCCGAGCGGCGGTATTTTCAAGGCTTTCGCCGCCAGGGGGCGCGACATCGAAGGACCGTCGCCACAGCCGCACCTGTTCGGCCCCCCATCTGGCGCGGGCCTCGTTCTTGTCAAGTCCGGTCAGCTCGCCATAGTCGCGCTCATTGAGGGCCGGATCGCGCCTGATCTCGATATCGCTCTGTCGAAGCTCCTCAAGGACAAGAGACAGGGTCCGTTCGGCGCGGGCGAGCCTGCTGGTGAACGCAATATCGAAAAAGCAATTTTGCGATTTAAGCGCACGACCGGCGCGGCGCGCTTGGCGAATGCCTTTTTCGCTGAGACCGGGGTCGCTCCAACCGGTAAACAGATTCCGGCGATTCCACTCGCTCTGCCCGTGACGCATGAGCGCCAGAAACCGATCCATCGCTCTTAAATCCTTGTCCAATGACGTCGCAACACGAAGAGCCGGAAGACCGCGCCAAACCGTCAATATGCGTCACTGGCTCGCGCCCCGATCGACTCTGCGTAAAATACCATCGCGAGACGATATGATGCAATGCGATCTTGCAGTCTGTCCGTGAGAATCATAAGCTAGCGACCACGGTCGCACCGTTCCATATATCACGCAAGCGATGTCCGACTGATTTTTAATGAAAGGAAAACCCATGGGGCTCATTGCCGACAGGCTGGAGGGGATCAAACCATCGCCGACCCTGGCGATCACGCAGAAGGCGCGCGATCTTAAAGCCGCGGGCCGCGATGTCATCAGCCTCGGCGCCGGCGAGCCGGATTTCGATACGCCCGATCACATCAAGGCCGCCGCCATCGCTGCGATCCGGCGCGGCGAGACCAAATATACCGCCGTTGACGGTATTCCCGAGCTGAAACAGGCCATCGCCGCCAAGTTCAAACGCGAGAACGCTCTTGATTACACACCAGAACAGATTACAGTCGGCAATGGAGGGAAACAAATTATCTACAACGCGTTGATGGCAACTCTTAATTCAGGAGATGAAGTCGTGATCGCAACGCCCTACTGGGTCAGCTATCCCGATATGGTTCTGCTTGCCGACGGCGTTCCGGTTTTCGCCGAAACAAGGCTGGAGGCTGGTTTCAAACTCACAGCCGAAACGCTGGAAACAACCATAACGCCGCGCACGAAATGGTTCATTTTCAACTCGCCCGGCAATCCAAGCGGCGCGGCCTATAGTCGCGACGAGTTGCGGGCGCTGAGCGCGGTTTTGCTGCGCCATGACCATGTGCGGGTCATGAGCGATGATATATACGAACATCTGCTCTATGATGGTTTGACCTTTTCGACTCCGGCCGAAAGCGAGCCGCGCCTTTACCAGCGTACATTGACCGTCAACGGGATTTCCAAAGCCTTCTGCATGACCGGCTGGCGCATTGGTTATGCCGGCGGACCGCAAGAGCTGATCGCGGCAATGCGCAAGATTCAGTCGCAGTCAACCTCAAACCCGTCGAGCATCAGCCAATGGGCCGCCGTGGCAGCGCTCAACGGGCCGCGGGACTTTATCGCCAGGCACAATGAGACCTTCACAAAGCGTCGCGATCTCGCCGTGGATATGATGAACCGGGTCGACGGCATCACCTGCCCGACGCCGGACGGCGCGTTCTACCTTTATCCCTCATGTGTAGGCATGATCGGCAGGACGGCGCCATCAGGCGCCGTTATCGGTAATGATGAAGATTTCGCCCGCGAACTTCTGGAAATGGAGGGCGTTGCCACAATCCCCGGCGCGGCGTTCGGCATGTCGCCTTTTTTTCGTATTTCCTACGCCACTTCGACCGAAAATTTGCAAGAGGCTTGCGCCCGCATCCAGCGATTCTGCCGGAGCCTCAAATAGGTCGCGGCCTCTTACATATGAGCCGTCGGGCAGCCTTCGCAAGATTCCGGATCGACTGGATTTTCAGGATTGTAATACCATAAACTTTAATAAATAAATTAGTGCCTTGTAATAAAATTTTCTATTAAATTATAAGAATTTAACGGGGTTTAAGCAAACTCACCAGCCGGGGAAGCAAGGGCGGATTGGCCGACGGCATCGGGTGATCATAGAGGCGGATCGGCTCGACCCATCTGAGTGTCTGACCCTCCACCGCTTTGATCTCTCCGCCCCATTTTCGGCACTCATACAAGACCATGAGCAGATGGAAATCATCATAATCATGGCTGGTAAAGGTCAGAGGGGAGAGGGATGACGCGTCCGCATCGATTGCCAACTCCTCCCTCAACTCGCGAATCAGAGCGGATTCGGGAGATTCGCCGGACTCGATCTTACCGCCGGGGAATTCCCATAAACCCGCCATGGGCTTGGTTTGTGGCCGTTTGGCGATCAAAACCCGACCTTGGGCGTCGATCAACGCGCAGCCAGATACGAAAACGACTCTCATCACCGATTCCACCTTAGAGCAATTCCTTAAGACAGAGGGGGAACCACTTTTCCGTCTGAAATTGTTGTAAAAACAAAAACTTAAAAAGCATAATCCGATCCGGAGAAGCGAGGATGATCAAGATTATGCGGTCAAAATAAAGACTTTAAGAGCACCGGTTCGATTCGATCGAATCGAACCGCAGTTCAGAGCACGTCCGGTGATCCGGTTTTCACCGAACGTGCTCTGGTCTTAGTTCCAAGGCAGCCTCATTGACGGCCTTGTTTCGCGCCCGGTTGCTTTTTCCCGCCCGGCCGCGCAAGATTTAAAGGCGCCATATTCATATCCGAGAGTTGCACCAGCATCACCCCGAAAATGACCATGCCGAGCGATAACCAGATGTTGGCGGTTAGTTTGGCGTCGAGAAAAATCCAGGCCAAAACGACCGTAGATATGGGAACGAAATTGAGAAAAATATTGGTCCGCGCCGCGCCGATGCGATCGACGCTGTTGAACCAGATCAAAAAGGCGATCACCGTGCCGAATATCGCCATATAAAGCACCGGCAGGTTGAACATGGCGAACGAGATCGGCATATGGTCGAGCGAAATGGTCGACCAAACCAGAAGCATAACCGCCCCGATGACAACCGAATAGCCGGTGGCGATCAAGGGGCTGACCGAGGCGGTAACCTGGCGCATGGCCAGCGAATAACCGGCTCAGCACAGGCCGGCGAGCATGAACAAAAGGTCGCCTGCAATTTCTGTGTTGCCTTTCAGGGAAGCGAACGTAATGTTATCCAGTCGGGATCGAAAAAAGTAAAAAACACCAAGCAGCGATATGCCGGCGCCGAGCAGCTTGACTGCGTTTAGCCGCATCCCGAACAGCAGGGCTTCAAAGAGAATCGTCATGACCGGGGTAAAGCCGACGATCAGCCCGCCATGGACCACGCTGCTGAGCGCAATGCCTTGGAACATGCATACATTATATGAAAAAACCCCCAAAAAGGCCGCCAGAGTAAGCCACGGCCAGTGATGACGCCCGATTTTTTCATGACGGATCAAACCGGTCGTGAATAATGCCGCGAAGATCGCGGCGGCGAGGACAAAACGCTGGGTTGCCAGCCCCACGGCGCCGACGCCGCCGATGGCAAGCGGGGTGAAAATGAAGATTCCGCTGAACATCAAAGCGGCGCAGACATCGAGTGCGCATACCCAAAACAGTTTAAAACTCATCTCTTAGACTCAATTATAAACTCATTTCTATAGAAAGCAGATTGCAGTTATATTTTTACAACAGAAGCATTTAAAATAAGCTCCAATATCTCCCGCTGCGGGATGCTTCCGCCAATCAAATGCCAGGTTGAGCGCGTCTTGGTCAGAAGGCGCGCGCAAGCCGTATAATGTTTATTCATGAAATGGCCTATCGCCTGAATGATATATACGCCGGTTTCATTGGTTTTTCGGTCCAAATGGGTCATTGATGGTTTTGAGAGCAATTTTTCCATCAACCCGTCATTGCCGGAAAGCAGGAATGCGATGGCGGCGTGAGCGTCATTGAAATATGACAGCGAATTATCGATCGAAGGAGCCCAGTTTTTGGCCAATTGGCCATGATAACCCTCAAGAGGCGAGTGCGAGGGATCGTGTAGAGATACGCGCAGACAGAAATTCGCCGCATCGAGATCCTGTTCCGCTTCATCGCCGTCACGCAACGACCAAAATGCGCGATAGGCGTCCAAAGCCTCCTGTAATTGCCCCATTTCAAGATAAGACAGCGCCAGATGCCAGTAGACATGTATGTTCATGCCGGGGTTGGCTTTCCAGTGCGGGAGGTTTTCGCTGAGAAACCGTATTGTTTCGGCGTGCTTGCCCATGGCGTGATAACAATGGACAAGAGCATGGACGGCATAGACGTCGCCGATATTGATCGCACAGGCTTTCTCGGCATGGGCCAGGCCGCGATCGGCGAGGCCTTGCTCGCACTGGGCAAAGGCGAGAATCCCCTGATAATAGCCGCCGAATTCGGGGTCGAGGCACAAATCGCCGGGCTGCAAATACTCACCGTAAAGGTTGGGCCGCCCATGCAAAAAGTCGAACATGTGCAACATGAACACTGCAACAAAATCCGAATCGTGTTCCTGCAAATGACCTTGAAAACACGTCCTGGCCGCGGTTGTTTCACCGCTTGACCAATGGCTGAGCGCCTTTGTCATTTCACAAAATTTTCGTCCGAATGGAGAGTTCCACAGCCCCGCAATCAATTGTCCGGCGCGTGAAGCGTCACGTTTGTTGAGATTGCATAAAAGGTTGAAACACTCTAGGAGCGCGATATAGGATCGCCTTTCGTCATTCACCGATTCGTCGGCTTCGGGCGGGTCGCGCAATGAAAGAAAACGGTCGGAGAGTTCAGGGCACACAGCGGCCAGTCCGCGAGAATTATTCATTGTGTTCCTCAATAAAAATAAAGAGTTGAAGCTCTTTACCAATCTAGCGTTTCATGTTGAAAGTGAAATCCGACGCCGGTGATAAGGCTTTCGCTCTCTGCCAGTCGGAGATGACCATAACCGGGCGTTACAACTCTTCGCCATGTTGACCATACCGGTCCTTCATAGGCCAGATCGGGGTATCAAGGCAAAGCTTCGCAAAAATCCGCGATGAGCCGTTTGCGTATGGGTCGCCGGTCGATTAGAAAGCAGGCGGGAGTGGTTTGCGGGCGCATGACCCTTCGCCCATGTGCCTATAATCGAAATACTTTTGCGGAAATCCCTAAAGGATAAACAGGATTCATGGTTTCTCTCAACGCGCTGGCCGCCAGAGTCTTTGGAACCTCCAACAACCGCAGGCTGAGGCGATACGGAGCCGCTGTCGAGGCGATCAATGCGCTTGAGCCGGAATTGGAGGATTTAAGCGATGCGGCGCTGCGCGAGCGCACGGCACGGTTTCGCGAGCAGCTTAAAGACGGCAAGACGCTTAACGATCTGCTCGTCGAAGCCTTCGCGACGGTGCGCGAAGCGGCCAAGCGCACGCTGGGCCAGCGTCATTTCGATGTGCAACTCACCGGCGGCCTCATTCTCCATGAGGGATCGATCGCGGAAATGAAGACCGGCGAGGGCAAGACATTGGTGGCGACCCTTGCGGTTTATCTCAATGCCCTTGCCGGGAAAGGCGTTCATGTGGTGACGGTCAATGACTATCTCGCCAAACGCGATGCCGACTGGATGGGACAAATCTATCGTTTTCTCGGCCTCTCCGTGGGCTGCATCACCCATGGGCTGGAGGATGACGCCCGACGGGCGCAATATGCCTGCGATGTGACCTACGCCACCAATAACGAACTCGGCTTCGACTATCTGCGCGACAATATGAAGTTTCAGCTCGAAGACATGGTCCAGCGCGGCCATTTCTTTTCCATTGTCGATGAGGTCGATTCGATTTTAATCGACGAGGCGCGCACTCCGCTCATCATTTCCGGTCCCCTTGAAGATCGCTCGCGGCTCTACACCACCATCGACGCCTTCATTCCCTCCCTCGGCCAGGACTGCTACGAAATCGATGAAAAGCAGCGTTCGGTGACCATGACCGAAGATGGCAATGAGAAAATCGAGCAGCTCTTGCGCGAGGCCGGGCTGTTGCAGGGCGACTCGCTGTATGACGTGGAAAATGTCTCGATCGTCCATCACATCAACCAGGCGCTGCGTGCGCATAAATTGTTTCAGCGCGACCGCGATTATATCGTCAAGGACGGTCAGATCGTCATCATCGACGAATTTACCGGTCGCATGATGCCAGGCCGACGCTATTCCGAAGGGCTCCATCAGGCGCTCGAAGCCCGTGAATCGGTTGAAATCCAGCCCGAGAGCCAGACTCTGGCCTCGATTACCTTCCAGAATTATTTCCGCCTTTACGACAAGCTCGCCGGCATGACCGGCACCGCGCTGACCGAAGCGGAAGAATTCATGGATATCTACAAGCTCGACGCCGTGGAGGTTCCAACCCATCTGCCGGTTAAGCGCATTGACGAAGATGACGAGGTCTATCGCACCGCGGCTGAGAAATACAACGCCATTATCGCGCTGATCGAACAACGCCAGGCGCAAAAGCAACCGATTCTGGTCGGCACGACGTCGATTGAAAAATCGGAATTGCTGGCGAAAATGCTCAAAAAAGCAGGCGTCAAACATAAGGTGCTCAATGCCCGCTACCATAAACAGGAGGCTGAGATCATCGCTCAGGCCGGCGTGCCGGGCGCGGTGACCATCGCCACCAATATGGCCGGACGGGGCACCGATATTCAGCTTGGCGGCAATGCCGAGATGCGGATCGAACTCGAACTGGCCGAGCTTGAAGACGGCCCGGAGCGCACCCGCCGCATTGCGAAAATCAACGACGAGATTGCGCGCCGCAAACAGGAGGTTGTGGCCGCCGGCGGCCTTTATGTGCTCGGCACCGAACGCCATGAAAGCCGGCGCATCGATAATCAGCTCAGAGGCCGTTCGGGACGTCAAGGCGATCCGGGGCACTCAAAATTCTTCCTCTCGCTCGAAGACGATTTGATGCGGATCTTCGGTTCCGAACGCATGGATTCCATGCTGCGCAGATTTGGGATCGAGGAGGGCGAGGCGATCGTTCATCCCTGGATCAACAAGGCGCTCGAAAAGGCGCAATCGAGGGTCGAGGCGCGCAATTTCGACATTCGCAAGAATTTGCTCAAATTCGACAATGTGATGAACGATCAGCGCAAGGTTGTCTTTGAGCAACGCATCGACATTATGCGCAGCGAAGATGTTTCGGAAACTGTCGATGATATGCGCCAAAATAGTGTTGACGATCTGGTGCGCGGTCATATCCCCGAGCACGCCTATGCCGAGCAATGGGACGTTGAAGGGCTCGAAGAGCGGCTGCGTGAGGTTTTAAACCTTGATCTACCGATTCGCGAATGGGCGGGCGAGGAGGGAATCGCCGAGGAGGAAATCGGGCGGCGCATTATAACTCGTGCCGGTGATGCGCTTGAGCAAAAGCGCAAGCGATTCACGCCGGAGATTATGCGGCAGGTGGAAAAGGCCATCGTCTTGCAGACAATTGATCGTCTGTGGCGAGACCATTTGGTAACGCTCGATCATCTGCGCCAGATGGTGGGGTTGCGCGGCTATGGGCAGCGCGATCCGCTCAATGAATATCAGCTGGAAGCCTTTGCTTTGTTTGAGACCATGCTGGCGCGGCTGCGCGAGGAGGCGATCGGGCAGATCATGCGGGTTGAAATCGCCGGCGAGCCGCGATTGAGCGAACCGGACCTGCCGCGGATGTATGGCCATCATCGTGATCCGTTTTCCGGCGCGGACGACATGGCCAGCGCTGGTCTTGCCCTGGCGGCCCTCGAGCCTCGGACCCAGATGCGCCCTGTCCGCAAGGCCAAGACGCTTGATCCGGCCGATCCCTCGACATGGGGCAAAGTGCCGCGTAACGCGCCGTGCCCCTGTGGTTCCGGCAAGAAATACAAACACTGCCATGGGAAATACACCTAATAGTTGAAACATCTCACTCTATTCCGTATGAACCGGGCCATGGCATCCGATCAGATCATTCTCTTTGCCATCATCGCCGCTGTGCTCGCCATGCTTCTGTGGGGGCGTATTCGCTATGACATCGTGGCTTTTTGCGCGCTGGTGATTGGCGTTCTCACCGGCGTCGTCCCACAAGAGCGCGCCTTTTCCGGCTTTGGGCATGAAGCCACCATCATTATCGCTCTGGTGCTGATCATCTCGCGCGGTCTGGCCAATTCCGGCGCGATCGATATGATCGCGCGCCATGTTATCGACAGCACAAGGCGGTTGAGCGTGCATATTGCCGTTATGTCCGCCATTGCCGCCGCATTGTCGGCGATCATGAACAATGTCGCCGCTCTCGCCCTGTTGATGCCGGTGGATATTCAAGCCGCTTCCAAGGCCAAACGCAGCCCGGCCTTCACCCTAATGCCGCTGTCATTCGCCTCGATTCTGGGCGGCATGGTCACGTTGATCGGAACGCCGCCCAATATCGTCATCGCGACTTTCCGCGAAAACGCTCTCGGTCATGCCTTCACCATGTTCGACTTCACCCCCGTCGGGGTCGCCGTTGCTCTCATCGGCGTTATTTTCGTCGCGCTGGCGGGGTGGCGGTTGATTCCGCAAGAGCGCACCAAACGCGATACGACACGCGAACTTGGTAATCTGGAGGATTATATTGCCGAAGCGGGTGTCCTTGAGGATTCGGCCGTGATCGGCCAAACCGTCGGCGATCTTTATGCCCAGGCCGATGAGGCCGATGTGCGGATTATCGGGCTGATCAGACGCGGCAAGCGGCTTGCCGGTTATGCCCGCGATGAGGTGATCCGGGAAGGCGACCATCTGGTTCTCGAAGCCGGGCCGGAAGGGATCGAAGCGTTTTCCGGGGCAATCGGTCTCAAATATGCCGGAACGAAAAAGCATGATGGCCTGTTGGGCGAGTCGTTGTCGCTTCTGGAAGCGGTTGTGCCGCAAGGCGCGCGGATTGCCGGGCGAAGCGCTAGGGATTTGCGCCTGCAATACCGGCGCGGCGTCACATTGCTGGGCGTGTCGCGCCGGGGCAAACGCTCACGCGAACGCATCGATCGACTGACCATCCTGCCGGGCGATATTCTCTTGCTTCTGGGGCCTGAAGCGCTCCTGCACGATGTCGCCCTCTGGCTTGGCTGTTTGCCGCTTGCCGAACGTGGTCTTCAGGTTGCCCAACGGCAAAAGGCCTGGGCTGCGGTGGGGTTGTTCGCCCTGGCCATCATTTTGGCGAGTACCGGCCTGGTTTTCCTGCCGGCGGCTCTTGCCGGTTGTGTCGTCGCTTACGCTGTGTTGCATATCGTGCCGCCACGCCAGCTTTACGACGCCGTGGAATGGCCGGTGATCGTGCTTTTGGGGTCGCTGATCCCGCTTGCCGCCGCCCTGGAAACGTCAGGCTGCACTGATCTCATCACCGATGGCATTATAGCGTTGACCGGCGATCTGCCGGCCGCCGGGGTGCTGGTTATATTGATGGTCGTGACCATGACGCTGTCCGACATTTTGAACAATGTCGCCACGGCCCTGATCGCGGCCCCGGTCGCCATCGATCTCGCCGGACGGCTGCACGTCAATCCCGATCCGTTCCTGATGGCGGTGGCGGTGGCAGCTTCTTGCGCGTTTATGACGCCGGTCGGCCACAAGAACAATACGATTATTTTAGGGCCTGGCGGATACCGGTTCGGCGATTATTGGCGCATGGGCTTGCCATTGGAGAGCCTCGTCGTAACCATCGCGGTTCCAACGATTCTCCTCGTCTGGCCGCTTTAGAGCATAATCCGATCCGGAGAAGCGAGGTCAGACCAAGATTATGCTTATAAAACAAAAAGCTGGAGCGTGATTGCGATTCAATTTGAACGCAAATACCGCTCTAAGGCGACGACGCCCGATCGCAAATGCGGGCCTTAAGGTCAATTCCCGCGCGTAATCGCAAACCGGGCCAACTCCCGCAAGCCTGTGGTATCGCCTTCAAAGCCGTCGAGGGCGGCGCAGGCTTGCAAGATGAGGTTTCGCGCATAGGCGCGCGCTTGCTCGACGCCAAGCACTCCGACAAACGTCGCCTTGCCGGCGTGTGAATCCTTGCCGGTGCGTTTGCCTGTGGTTTCGGCGGTGCTCTCCACATCCAGAAGATCGTCGGCAATCTGGAAAGCAAGGCCGATTCTGTCGCCATAAAGCGCAAGCGCCTTAATTTCCGTATCGCTGGCCCGCGCCAGCATGGCGCCGGCCCTAGCGGCATAACGGAATAAAGCCCCGGTCTTCAGGCTTTGCATGGCGGCGATGTCATCAAGGCTGGTTTCACCGGAACGGTTGGCGATGGTCAGATCGAGCATTTGTCCGCCGATCATGCCGTTCTTGCCCGCCACATGGGCAAGCTCCAGAACGAGTTGCGCACGCACCGTCGCCTCGGCATGGGTCGCCGGATCCGCCAGCATTTCAAAGGCAAGGGTTAACAGCGCGTCGCCGGCGAGAATGGCCGTCGCCTCATCGAAAGCGATATGGGTGGCCGGCCGTCCCCGGCGCAGATCATCATCGTCCATTGCCGGCAGATCATCATGAACCAGAGAATAGCAGTGCACGCATTCAAGGGCGGCGCCAACGCGCAAGGCCCGCTCGTCATCGCCACCCAAAAGCCGTGCGCTCTCGACGAGAAGAAAGGGTCTGAGGCGTTTGCCTTTATCGAGCGAGGCATAGCGCATGGCTTCCACCATGCGACGAGCAGGAGAACAGGCAAGGGTCAAAAACGCATCGAGCACCCGATTGACTTGACAGGCGATTTGCGCGAGTTTGACCTCAAAATCCCGCATTGTGCAAACCGGTCAGCACGAACTGTATGGCCAGCGCGGCCAGAATGACGCCAAGGATACGGGTTAATGCGCTCACGAAAATCGCGCTGAAACGTTGGCTCAAATAGCCGGCGGCGAGAAACAGGACGAAAGTCAGCGCGAGCATTGCCGTCATAACGGCGATAACCACCCCTTGCGCCGCCAAATTGCCATTATTCTGGCTCACCAGAAGCAGAAGCGACGTAATCGCGCCTGGACCTGCGATTAAGGGAACGGCAAGTGGAAAGACGGCGACGTCATCGCCGTTCTTCTCCGCGTCTTGAACATCATGGGAGGACTCCGCGTCATCCGCGCTCAGTTGCGCGACCTTACGTTTGCGCCTTTCGGTGCGTTTTTCAAACAGCATTTCCAGTGCGATCGCGAACAGGAGAAGGCCGCCGGCAATGCGAAAGGCGGGAAGGCTGATGCCGAGAACGAGCAAAATTTTCGCCCCGAACACGGCGAAAATAATAAGCACCATGAAGCTAACCCCGATCGCGCGCTTGGCGACACGGAGGCACTCGGCACGGTCGGCTTGCGGCGTCAGGGCCAGAAACAGCGGGACGATGCCGATCGGATCGATGGTCACAAACAGAGTCGTGAAACTCTTCGCGGCGATATCATACCATGACATGAGCGCTATTTCCATCATTGATCCCCCAATGCCTGCCTGCCGGTCTTACGCCCAGGGTATCACCGTCCTGGCGGCGAAATGGCATGTCATTCAAAAACTTACAGCCTAAAACTCATCCCGAGGCCTTAGGACCTGACGACCGCGATACATCCCGGTTTTCAAATCGATGTGGTGAGGCCGGTGAAGCTCGCCGGTCTCCTTACTCTCCACATAGGTCACGGTTTCCTTTCCATGACCGGAACGTCGGTGGCCACGCTTCATCGGCGTGGTTTTTCTCTTTGGTACGGCCATGATCTGAACTCCTTGCAAAGGTTGCTGCTTTCTGTCCCGAATATCACGAAAACTCGTCATAACGACGGTTACTATACGGCAAAGGCGCAAAAATACCACAAAAATCCGCGGCTCTTTCGCAAAATGGCGGAGAGCTGGACGTTTGGCGGTCTCGCATTTGATCTGCCCAGAGAAAGGCCTCTCCCGAAATCCACGCCAAGAGGCGGCGCCATGGCCCATTCGACTGGAATTGAAAATAATTGCGCGCTCCCTATATAATGATCGCGCGTTGTCTGTCTCCCGAAATACGATTCCGCTACGGTGGTGAAACATGACGTCATGAGAGGGAAGCGACAAAATGAGTCCCAGGCCCATTGGCGGCATGTCTATCTTCGATCACAGGGAATCATAAGGCCCTCATGAGCGAGTTCGATCCCGATATTGATAACGCGGCGCCGGCCCCCGCTTTTGAAAGTGATGAGAACAAGGGTCTCGACCTCAAGGAAATAGGGGGGCCGCTTATCGTATGCGGCGGTATTTACGGCAATTTTGAAGCCCTTGAGGCCCTGTTGGCCGAGGCTGATCGGCTCGGCCTGCCGCCATCGCGGATCATTCATACCGGCAATATCTCCGGGTTTTGCGCCGACCCGCGGCGTTGCGCCGAGCAGGTGCGTGATCTCGGTATTGTGTCGATCAAAGGCCATTTTGAGGAAGAACTCGCGGCTGGCAATGGTGAATGCACCGGCAGTTTCAAACAAAGCGGCGTTTGCGAAATCGCAGGCGAACAGTGCTATCGCTTCGTCAAGCAGGAAATGACCAAGGATTTACATGGCTGGATGGCTGAATTGCCCCGCCATGTCACTTTTAGGCTGCGCAGCCATGAGGTGCGCGTCGTTCATGGCGGCGTGGAAGACAGTGCTCAGTTTGTGTTTGCCTCCGCGGGCGCCGGTATGATTCGCAAGGAGTTGGATCGATCCGCGACGCATATCGTGCTTGCCGGCCTCACCGGTTTGCCGTTTACGCGCTTTATCGACGGGCGGGTCTGGCACAATGCCGGTGTGATCGGCATGCCGGCCAATGATGGCACGCCGCGCATCTGGTATTCTCTTGTCCGCCCGGATGGCGACCGGATCATATTCGAGCATCGGCCGCTGAGCTATGATTATCGCCAAACCGTCGCCAAGATACGCAAGGCCGGATTGCCCGATGGCTGTGCGCGGTGTCTGGAAACCGGATTGTGGCCAAATCTCGATAGTCTTCCCCACACCGAACGCGCCGCGCGCGGCAAACCGATTGCCCTGTGCCCGCAAATTTGGCAGAGATAATTCCGTTGTGAAGAGTTGAGGACGCGCACATCAGCTTCGCGCCTTGGGAATATACCCATGAGCCGTGATGGAAAAGACCATCCTCATGCACCACGATCAAAATGCTCTTTAAGCGCCATCTTCACCACCTGAGTGTGAACCCCGCAGTGCCGCGCCAGACGTGTGGCCGGGCGATCCGGTGCGTCGGGACGTGCCGGTCTGTCTGTCGGCGGGCCATGATGGCGAGGACCTTAGCGCCCTTGCCGACAGGGTGGTGGCCAGAAAAAGAAATGGCGACGATCTTATACTGTTTGTGAATGACGGGGAGAAGCTTATCCTGAAAAGATATTTCGGCGAGAACAGCGCGGATAGCGCCGTTTTGCCGCCGGTGGGGGGTCATGGCGGCGCGATGGCGCCGGACCATGGCCCTGTCGGGCATTTTCACCCCCTCGCCGCGCACAGCGGCGCGCCCGATTCGGATGCGGCGAGCGGGTCGGAGGGCTTATCCCCTCTCGTCTATGCGAGTGTGCTTGCTGCCGGCGCGGGGCTGGTCGCTCTCATCGCCGGCGCGGGTGGTGGTGGACCACATACGCAGGACGAAGAGAGCACGACGCCCAAGAAAACCGCAAGGATACCCCACGAACCCGGCCCAGTTCATGGCGGCGACGTCATAACCGGTTCGGATCAAGACGATAAAAACCTTGAGGCCGGTCAATCGAGCGTAGTCAAAGCCGGTCTCGGCAACGACATCATTACGGTGACCAACAGCGGCTTTGCGTCTATCGATGGTGGGGAGGGACTCGATACCGCCAAGCTTGCCTTAGGTGTCAACCTCGATGCAAGGGCCCTGGGAAGACTCAAGAATATCGAGGCGATCGATTTTGGTCCTGGCCATCATAGGCTGAACCTGACCCCGGAGTTGGTACAAGGCATCACCGATGAGCGCAATAAACTTCTTATCGATCCCCCGGGAGAGCCGCCGGGATATAATGGCCATTTTAATGGTTTTTCGCAAGTGTACTTATGGGACGGCTTTACATTTTGGAAGTCTAGTTATGATTATGATGTGCAACGGGGTGGATCAATCTTCAGTGCTAGTGCTGGAGGTCAGACGGTGTAGCTTGGCATCTCCCGCGAAACAATAACTGCGATACGTGGAAATAACGTATCTGTCGGTGCAGGAGATTACGCCGTACCCGCCGAAGCGCCGGACGGTGACCAAGGGAAGAATCACCCACTCAGTGATGACTGGGGCGATTTGGTCGTTGTAACCGACAATGCATTTGCCGAAATTGATGGTGGCGATGTTAATAGGCGTCATCCTGATCCCCCTGATTCTTTTAATAGTGTTTATGAGAACGACGGTAATAGAGAAGATTGGGTGTATTTCAAGACAAGTCCTGATAATTCCGTGCTTGAAAAGATCCATAATATCGAAGAGCTATTCCTTCTCAATGGTCAAAAAGATATATTGCAGCTTGATGTTAAAGCCATAGAGATTATTACAGAATCTAATCAAGAATTTGAATGGTTAAAAAAATCTGGTGACTTGAAAATGTTGGACTGGGCAGAGGGAATCAGCGGATCGATAGTGCCATTTGACATATGGGTAGAGGCTAATGACGATATAACGTTGACTGACTTCACGTTGGAGTCAAAACATGAAGACTATTATTTTCCCTGCTATACGTACACAAAACAAGATGAATATTACTTGTTTGAGGGATCCTTAAAAGAAAAGTTATGGACCTTAAAACTGAGAGTGCACGTCGTAAAGCCGGGACGCGTCACTGTGGACGACGGCGCTCCCGCGGAGGACATAATAGCGAGTCTTCGCCATAAGGAGTATTCTAAAGCGGGATCGGCAAGCCATGCCGCTCCGAGGGAACCGGGCAATGACGGTGGCGCGCATGCTTTTGCCGGAAGCTCTGACCATCCCTATGATTTTCTTATGGCCCATCAGGGCCATGTTCTTTGATTGTGTGGATTGCCTGGCCAAAAACAGGTTTTCAAAACACGGGGAAGGCGGTGAGATACCCTTTGGATGGCTTGACACCGCTGCGCCCCGCTCTTATGGTGCGCCCCGCGATTCAGGGTCGATAGACTGTTGCTTTCGCCGCGCCGGATCGTTGTGAGAAGGATGGTGTTGGAATGAAGGTCCGAGAGGGTGGCCGCAAGTCGGATTTGTCGGAGAGGCCGGGCCCATTTGCAGAGCGCCTCGAACGCGCCCGTTGTTCCGCCAGCAAGCGGGCTCGGCGGGGTTATGTCGCGGGGTCGGCCTATGAGCTGGGCCTGCGCGTCGCAACCGAAATGGTGGTTGCCATCGCGGTGGGATTTGTGGCGGGCTGGTATCTTGATCAATGGTTCGGCACAAAGCCGTTGCTGATTATCGCGTTCGCTATTCTGGGGGCAAGTGCGGGCGTTTTGAATGTGATGCGTACAGCGTCTCTATCCGTGAGTGCGCCGAAAGAGGGTGGTGAGGCGGACACAAAACCCGCATCCAAGGGCAACGATGACAAACCATGCGATTTGCCCGACAATGGGGATTAGAGGACGGTGGTGAGCGAGCCGGTACCCAGTGAACATGTGAGCGGCTTTGCCCTTGATCCGATGCATCAGTTCAAGGTCACGTCGCTGATCAAAATCCCGTTCGGAACGATCAATGCCGATTTTACCAATGCCAGCCTTTGGATGGTGATTGGTGTTGTTTTCGTGCTGGTGGTTATGTTGGCCGGGCCGCGAAAGCTCGTCCCCGGCCGCCTACAATCGGTCGCCGAGATGGCTTATGAATTCGTGGCCAACATGCTGCGTGATACGGTTGGCGATGCCGGGCGGCCTTTTTTCCCGTTTATCTTTACTCTTTTCGCCTTTATCATGGCCATGAATCTACAGGCCATGTTGCCGGGCTCGTTTGCCGTAACCAGTCATGTCATAGTGACGTTCGCGCTGGCGCTCGTCGTCTTCGTCGGCGCCACGGTTGTCGGTTTCGTCAAACATGGCGCGCGTTATCTTAGGCTTTTCGTGCCCTCGGGCGTGCCCATCGTACTTCTGCCCATGCTTGCCGTCATCGAGGTTATCTCGTATTTTACCCGGCCCATAAGCCTTTCGATCCGGCTGTTTGCCAATATGATGGCCGGCCATACCATGCTTAAGGTTTTTGGCGGCTTCGTCGTCGGGTTGGGTCTGCTTGCCGGGTGGGTGCCTCTGGCCGTGACGGTTGCCGTTTTCGCGCTGGAGGTTTTGGTTGCTTTTTTGCAGGCTTATGTCTTTTGTGTGCTAGCCTGCATCTACCTTAACGATGCAATTCATATGCACGATCATTGATCGTGTGAATCGTTTATCCTGTTGGAGCAATGAGAGGAGTTTAAAGTCATGGATGTAGAGGCCGCCAAGCTGATCGGCGCGGGTCTTGTCTCTTTCGCGCTTGGTGGCGCGGGGGTTGGTATCGGCATCGTTTTCGGGCATTATCTTTCGGGCGCCCTGCGTAATCCGGCCGCCGCGCAGGGTCAATTTCCCAATCTGCTCTTAGGCTTCGCCCTGGCGGAAGCCACCGGGCTGTTCGGGTTGGTCCTGGGGCTGATTATTCTATTCGTGTTTTGAAGAACAGGGAGGGAGCGACGTCGTGTCGTTCGCTCTGCCCGAGGGCACATCGTCGTTGCCGGTCCCGCCTATTTTCCCTCGCCGACACTTGTGTCGTCGGTCACTTGTATAATTCGGGCCACCGTGATGGTCCCGTGTAAGGCTTTTCAAGCAAGAGCAAGGCCATGCCTCAGCTGGAAATTTCCACCTATGTGCCGCAGCTTGTCTGGCTCGCCATTACGTTTTGCCTGCTTTATCTCGTAATGGCCCGCATTGCCCTGCCTCGTCTGGGGGGGATCATCGAACGACGGCGCGACCGTATCGCAACTTATCTGGACGAGGCGGAAACCTTGCGCCAAAACGCCGAGGAATCACACCAATCCCGTCGCTCGCTCCTCTCGCAAAGTCGCCTTGAAGCCC
>JBAJNN010000033.1:0-19329 GCA_036881905.1 Hyphomicrobiales bacterium
CCAAGATTATGCGGCTGTAAGGAGAGCATAATCCGATCCGGAGAAGCGAGGATCGAGGAAGATTATGCTTACAAAACAAAACATTAGAGTGGAATGGCGATTCAATTTGAACGCAAATACCGCTCTAGGGCCTGTTGCCGTTTAAGATTTGCACGGGCCGCGCGGCGAATTTCGCCCCTGACTGCGTCGAAGCCCTCTTCGAGGAGGGTGGCGCACTGGCGAGGTCTTCTTCTATTCAGGGTCAAAATCCGCCGCGTGTGACCAAGGATATGGCGAATCTCGCCCATTTTGGCAGCGTGAACGCTTTAAAAGGGCGAGCCCTTCCCGCATGGTCTCTCCTGAAACCGGACGATTTTCGCTCATACCGGGTTCCAAATCTTAAACATTAACAGGCCCAGCCTGTCGATCCGCCGCCATTCCCTGTCGGCAAGCATGTCCTTTGCCCTCATGGGGCTTTGCGGTGGTCGGGTAAATCTATTGACCAATCCCCCTTCTCGCCGAGACGAGGGAGCATTTCGGCATCCAGGGAAACGAGGCGGGCCGGGTGACCCGTTCGTTCAGTTTCGCCTGCGCGGCCGGTTTCTTACTGTCCGACCCCCCTGTCCGACAGATTCGGCCGGCGCCACGTGATGCTGGTGGGGGGTCGTTCCTCATCATCTCGACAATTCCGGTCGGCATTGCCACGACTTTCGAACGACCGCCGACTTTTCGTGTGGTGCAGGGTCTGTCGGCATTCGCCTTTCCGCCGCTCATTCTCGCTTCTCTGAACGGGACTTTGTCGCGGCCATGGCCGCGACGCTCGATTTCGTTGATGTCCCCTGGTTTTCCGACGGCTAGCATCGTTACCCAGCTTTACGCAATCGCCCTGGAAGGGCATGGTCTCAATTCGATCGAGCAGACATTCCCGCCAATCTCTCTTCTCTCTCTCAGTCTCATTTTCCCGTTCGTTCACAATGAAAGCCCCGGCGGGAACCGGAACCGGTCTCTGATCGACGTCTACGGGAAAACCCCGAGCATCCTACTCGATGCGAAGCTCAAATGGCTCTGTTTCCGCGCGTTGTGCACGCTGTCCGTGCTGGTGGCCTTCCATATCCTTCTGGATGGCGACCATCTAGATGGCGACCATGGGGCGAGGGTCTCGGCTGCGAACATTGACCCGCTCACCACGCGGCTTGTCGCCTTGCCGGGCCTGTTCGCCTCGCTCCTCGCGCCGAGGACCATCGCCAGGATCGGCGCCATCTCCCTGATCGGGTGGCGTTTCCCGCTCGCCGCCGTCGGAGTTGGTTCTCGCCTCAATCGCGGTGGTTTTCGGCGGGATCGGGGGGCTGCTTTTCGCCAGCGTCGTCGGCATTGGAGGCGGAGCGTTCGCTGTGCCCTCCCTCGTGGGAACGCTCGGAATGCGCGCCGCTGCGAACTGCCGGGGCGCCGCAATTTCGCTTTACGCCTTCCTCCTGGTTGTCGGCGCGAGTCTTGGCCCACTCCTGGCGTATATCATCGCGATGTTCACCTCCCCACTTGCCCTGACGATTCTCGCCGTCGTTGCCGGTCTCCCCGCGCTTGCGACGTGCTTCATGGAAAATGAAATCGATGAGCCCGCGTTTTGAAAGCCGCGACGTCCCGGACTGATAAGGCCTGCCGCATGGCAATGACCGAAGCGCCCCTGGCCGCCCGGACCGCTGAGGAGACTCTCCGGCCATCGAAGATGATTTTCACGCGCTCCACGAAAAGGAACACACCTCCCGTCGCGATGCGCCGGTCGAGATGGTCGGCATGCATTTGGTGAGGCGGGCGCGAGTCGCCAAGTTGGCGATGGCGGCGTTGGCCGTCGGGCCAGCGGGTGCTTCAAGCGCCCTGAAAGACAAAGGCGAGGGTGAGGTGCGCTCGAAGGAAACCACCGGGCCGCCGAACGGGCCGCTGTCACCCACAACCGCATGGTTAACGAGACCAAGGACCGGGATGATCGCTTTTTCCGCGTTGGCGAATATGGCGCGCGGGCTTCGCCGGAAGCTGTCGGGGAAAACAGGTTGAAGATGATCTGAAACACAAGGGCGGGGATACTCCCTTCCGTTTTCGTGGGACGGCCTTAGTCCGACCCATTGATTTCATTCAGGCGTGATCGGCACTCCCGTGGGACATATCGGCATTGATTTTATTGAGAAAATTGTGTTTTTGCAGCCCCTCGCCCGCCCCAGTTTTCGAATGTTTTTATTTCAAGGGTTCATGGGAAAATCTGTCCCAAGCCCGCTATGCCCGCGCCATTTCACATTTCCGCTCTAAAATGTCCAAGCGATTTAAATGCCTGACAACATCTCTCCCGCGGGCGTTGGGTATGGATCTTTCCCGATGGGGCGGCTCTCGGCGGCTGCGTCGCCGCGCGGGATTTCGTGTTTTTTCAACGGTGGGAGTGGACTAAAACCGCCCCCAACACCGCCATTTCACATTTCCGTCATGGCATGTATGATACACGGTCTTGCTGATGATGGTCCGTCATCGGGGGCCATGCGATGGACCGCTAACGCAAGTAAGGCGGGCGCGGCAAGGAGAAAACCGAAAATGAACGGCTTGGCCATATCATCGGGAAGTTTTCCGGCTCTGGTGCTCAATGCCGACTACCGGCCCTTAAGTTATTATCCTCTGTCGGTGTGGTGCTGGCAGGATGCGGTCAGGGCGGTGTTCCTCGATCGGATCAATGTCGTATCGCGCTATGACCGCGTCGTTCACAGCCCCACTATTGCGTTTCGGCTCCCAAGCGTCATCGCTCTTAAATCCTATGTCAGGCCGCCGCGTTATCCGGCGTTTACGCGGTTTAACGTGTTCCTGCGCGACCGGTTTTCGTGTCAGTATTGCGCCAACGGCGAGAATTTAACCTTCGATCACCTGACGCCGCGCTCCAGGGGCGGCCGGACAACCTGGGAGAATGTCGTGACCGCCTGCGCGTCTTGCAACCTGAAAAAGGGTGGAGAAATGCCCGATGAGGCCCGGATGTGGCCCAAGCAGACGCCGTATCGGCCGAGTGTCCACGAGTTGCACGCCAATGGTCGCCTGTTCCCGCCCAATTATCTGCATGAAAGCTGGCTTGACTATCTCTATTGGGATAGCGAACTCGATCCGTGAACAGGGGAAGACCGGGAGGCGTCCGCGCGGCGATGGGCCAATGCGCCCCAAAAGGCGATCACCGCCAAACCGAGGGATAGGATGGCGTTATAACCCGCCAGCGATAATCCCAAAAACCGCCATGCCGCCCGATCGCAAGCCACGATAGGCGCGGCGCTCAAATCAGGCGGCATATGACTGCTCGGCACCCCAAAATGTCGACAAGCGGCCGATTCCGACCACCAGCCCCATTCGAGACCGGCATGGTGGATTCCAAGGCTCGCGCTCGCCAGCATGATGACGCCGCAAACGGCGAGCAGCCAGTGCCGGGGAATGGGCTTGCCGGTCCATGGCGAACGCAGTTTTGCCGACACTACGACACCAACCACGGCATAATATGGCCACCGCTCGATGAGGCAGAGAGGGCAGGGTCGATAGAAGCCGAAAATCTCGAAACTCCACGCCCCGACCAAGGTTATTATGCTCACCCAAAAAACGGTCGGGAGCACAAAATCCGTACGCTTCATGATTCAACTTCCCCCGTCATGCGGCCAGAGTGGGTTTACGCGAAATGAGTGGAGCCTATACCCTAAACATATGTCACTATGAGGAGGCCGACCGCCGCCAGCCCGACCAGGCCCCAAAACGCCCAATTGATATATTTTCCGATCATGTGACTTACCGCCGGTCCGAACCGATAGACGATAGCCGCTACGGCAAAGAAACGTATCCCCCGGCTGACCAGACTCGCAATGATGAAGCCGAAAAACCCAAGTCCCGTCATGCCCGAGGCGATCGTCACCACCTTATAGGGGACCGGCGTCACGCCGGCGATGAAAACGACCCATGCCCCGTATTCATTATAGAGATGAGAGAAATTTGTAAAGGCTGGTTCATAGCCGTAAAAATCAATGATCGGCTGGGCGATGACGTCAAACAGCGCCGCCCCGATCAGATAGCCGAATAGCCCGCCGGCGACGGATGAAACTGTCGTCAGCGCGGCATAAAACCATACTCTGGAACGATTGCCGAGCGCCATCGGCGCCAGCAATAGATCGGGCGGGAGCGGAAAAAACGCGCTTTCGGCGAAAGCCACGGCCGCGAGCAGCCACACCGCATGACGGCGGCGGGCCGCGGACAAAAGCCGGTCATAAAACCGTGCAAGCATTGCCACCTCCGGCCATGACCATGATTTCACTCCGACGACGTCACCGCACCGGCCTTAAACCGCTGGTATGGGTACAACAGGGCGCAGCGCCAACCCCCACGAAAATCAGAAATCGCTGGCGAGGCCCTTGCGTTCCCAATCGCCATGGCGGGTCGGCTCGGGTCCTTCGGCGCCGTTTACCTCCTCGGGCCGGTCGGCGAGGGACTTATCGATTGCGCCGTGGCGCATCATGGCCTCCTCCAGGGCGCGGCGGGCGGCGGGCGGCACATCGCCGCGCGCCTTGCCCTTACCGCATCGATCGGTCGTGCCCTGCGCGTTCATCCGCGCCGTGTCGCCTTGCGCACATTCTCTCATATCCAGTCGAACACCGATGGGCATCGGGCTATTCATTGGCCTTAAACCGCTGGCGCAACCCTTAAAGTCGGGGATGACCGATGGTTCTTTTAAGCATCTTCCCACCGAAACCTTAATCATTCACGACCGATAGGCCAAGGGCCGATTTCGGTGATAAGGCGTCCCGCCTCCCGGCGCCCATGGTCAAGGCCGCCATGATATGCCATAATGCGTTAAATTTGCAAGGCGTCCCGGCCGAAGAGGAAACACCGAGAGCGGTCGATGCCCGATCCCGTTGAAGTCCTCATGCATGCCCGCCGGTTCGGTCATGGCGACTCTCGGCTCGCGCGCCCTGATCGATGTCAGTGACGGCGATACGCCGAATATCCACATGCCCATCCGCATGCTTTCCCTCGATGCCCCCGGGGTGACCGCAAGGTCGCGGTCCCGCGCCGGAGAGATTGACGCCGGATTCCTTGAATTGGCAGGGTGGATACACCGATGGCGCGGTGCCCGTGGCGAGGCAATTCGCCGATTACATTCCTCCCGGGCTGGAAACCGGTGGTGCCGGCGGTCTGCAATACACTCAAGGCAAAGCCGCAAGCGCTTGGTTTAAAGACCGGATCGAGGAGAAGCTTAAAGCCGCGCCAATAGACGCCGGCGCCGGCTTTTCCTGTCGGTCTCGCACAAGCGCGCTCGCCAATGACCATCGCCTGCTCGCCTCTGTGTCCCCTCCCACGGCAGACAAGAAAGAGCGCGGATGTCGAGACGCGAACGCGCGACATTCGATCTCGATCTGATAGAGAGCGGTTGGGCGATGTCCTTTATCGTGGTTCCCAACGGTCCCGGCGAGCGTGATTCGCTCCTCTTTCCCGACCTTGCGATGCAGGGCCGGCGGGCACGGGCGTGGCCGGTATCGGGAAGAAGTGGTTCCGCGCGCCGATGAAGACCGCATGGGCGAAAGATTTTACTCGATCGCCAGGAGGGTCGTCGATGGCGACCGTGTTGCACCCCGGGACCGATCCCGCCGGCGCTCGCGCACCGGCGCCGATAGGCGTGAGCGGAAATTGTCCGGGCCGGAGAACGATATGACGATCCCGCCGCAATATCGCATCTGGAGTTGGCCCGAAGACCGGAAAAACGCCATCGCCGCATTGAATCCGCTCCCATCACCCGCCTTGAGCGAGTGAAACAGTGTCTTGGTGGCGGAACGGAGGCGTTGTCGCCGAGGCGTTCGGGATCAGGGCTTGCGCCCGCGGCGTTTTTTGCGCTACGCGAGGCCTTCCGGTTACTTTAAGGCGTTTTCGCGCTATCATGGCCCGTGGCGAAACCTGATCGCAGCGGCGGTCACAGCAACAGCGAGGGGCTTTCATATGGACTATACGGTCGCGGTCGTCGGGGCCACCGGCGCCGTGGGGCGGGAAATCCTCAACATTCTCGCCGAGCGGGCTTTCCCCGCCGAGACGGTTCACGCTCTGGCCTCGCGGCAATCCCTGGGGCGGGAATTGTCCTTTGCCGATGGCGTCATCAGCTGTGAGGATCTCGAACAGTTTGATTTTTCCAAAACCGATTTTTGCCTTATTGCGGCCGGTTCGGCGATCTCGGAGCGATGGGCGCCGAAAATCGCCGCGCAAGGCGCCATCGTCATCGATAATTCCTCGCGCTGGCGCCATGACCGCGCGGTGCCGCTGATCGTGCCGGAAGTCAATGCGCGCGCGCTGGAAGACGCCATGGCAAGGCCCGGCTGGCGTCATATCATCGCCAATCCGAACTGTTCGACCGTCCAACTCGCGGTCGCGCTCAAGCCGTTGCATGACGCCGCCGCCATCGCCCGCGTGGTGGTCTCGACCTATCAGTCGGTGTCCGGTGCCGGAAGGGAGGCGCTCGACGAATTATGGACCCAGACCCGCGGTATTTTCGTGGCCGATCCGCTCGAAACGAAAGCCTTTACCAAGCAGATCGCCTTCAATGTCATTCCCCATATCGATTCCTTCATGGAAGACGGCGCCACCAGGGAAGAGTGGAAAATGATGGCGGAAATCAAGAAGATCGTCGATCCGAAGATCAAACTCACCGCGACCTGCGCGCGGGTGCCGGTTTTCGTCGGCCATGCCGAAGCGGTCAATGTTGCGTTCGAGCGCCCCTTGGACGACGATGAAGCGCGCGAAATTTTGCGCAAAGCCCCGGGGCTCATGGTCATCGACAAACGCGAGGATGGCGGCTATGCGACGCCGGTCGAATGCGTCGGCGATTATGCCACCTTTGTTAGCCGGATCCGAGTCGATCCCACCATCGACAATGGCTTGAATTTCTGGTGCGTGAGCGATAATTTGCGCAAAGGCGCGGCACTCAATGCCGTGCAGATTGCCGAGACCATCATCAACCGGGGGCTGGCGCGGTGAAACGCCGCTGCGAGACAATCCGCCCTCATCATGACGCCGACGCCCCGGCGGCGGGCGCGGGAACGCTTCGCTCTTCATCATGACAATGACACGGGCGCCTCGGGGTAATCCCAATATGGGATCGCAGCCGCCGCAAGGCGAGGCCGCCGGTTACGGTGATCGGGACTCCCGCGGCGAATATGCCGTGCGGGGAGCGACACCGGCGATTTCACGTAATGATTGAGTGGCGGACCTGTCCCGCGGCTTGTTCCCGCGTGGGACGGAATTTGGTTTATTGAATTGAACTATAAAATACTTTTACCGGAGATGGTGGGCCCGGCAGGACTCGAACCTGCAACCGGACGGTTATGAGCCGTCAGCTCTGACCGATTGAGCTACGGGCCCCCATGACGAAAGCGAATCGGGCGGCCGGACCATGACCCGACCCTGCGGTTTCATGAGGATGAGTTAGCTCATATTGCGCCCGGTGACAATCTCTCTTCGCACAATGGGCGTGATTGCCGTTTCAGCCATCTCAAGCGCCTTATATCCCCGTCAATCCGCGCGCCCCGTGTCTTCGGCGCCCCGTGTCTTCGGCGCAAGACCCGATTCTTTCCGACGATGCGATTCCCATGATTCGGTCTCGGCGATCGTCCAAATCATCTTATCCTCTTCGGGCAAGTGCGGCGGGGCTGTTGAGAGCGGCGGGAGATGTGAAATAATTTATCAATAAAATCAATGGACTCATGGCATTTATCGATTTTAGACGCTGTTTGTCGTTTTTAATGTTGCGTCTCATTTTCAACATATGATAAGGCTTTTTACTGTCTTTCGATGTTGCGTCTCATTCTCAATATGCGGCGCCACGAAAGGCCCTTGGTCAACGGATTTTCAGAGATTGGAGATAAGTCAGATGATGCGATTTGTTTTCGCCGTGGCGGCGACGCTTGCCGTCCTGGTCGAAATCATGCCCGGGCCGGCGTTTGCCGCCGACAAGTTCAAGGTTGTCACCACCTTCACCGTGATCGCCGACATGGCGCGCAATGTCGCCGGCAGCGCCGCCATTGTCGAGTCCATCACCAAGCCCGGCGCCGAAATTCACGATTATCAGCCGACGCCGGGCGACATTGTAAAAGCGCAAGACGCGCAGCTGATTTTGTGGAACGGGTTTGGACTGGAACGGTGGTTTGAGAAATTCTTCCGCACTCTCAAAGGCGTGCCGGCCATCGTCGTCACCAAAGGCATCAAGCCGATCAGCATTTCCCAAGGCCCCTGGTCCGGTGAGCCGAACCCGCATTCCTGGATGTCGCCCAGCGCCGGGCTGATCTATGTGGACAATATCCGTGACGCTCTCGTCAAATACGATCCCGCCCATGCGGCAACCTACCGGGCGAACGCGAAAGTCTACAAGAACAAAATCAGGGCCGTTATCGCCCCGATCAGGGCCATGATCGATTCCGTTCCCAAATCGAAGCGCTGGCTGGTGTCGAGCGAGGGGGCGTTCAGCTATCTCGCGCGTGATTTCGACTTGAAGGAGCTTTATCTGTGGCCGGTCAACTCCGACCAGGAGGGGACGCCGCAACAGGTCCGCAGGGTGATTGATGTCGTAAAAGCCAATCATATCCCGGTGGTGTTCAGCGAAAGCACCATATCGCCCAAGCCCGCCCAACAGGTTGCGCGCGAGACCAACGCCAAATATGGCGGCGTGCTTTATGTCGATTCGCTGTCCGGTCCCGATGGGCCGACGCCGACCTATATCGACCTGCTTTCCGTCACCGCCAGTAGGGTGGCCAAGGGTCTGACGCAATGAACAGGCATGACTCGATCGCGATACCCTCCCGCGTCTCTCAACGATCGGGGGAGGGGCTCTACGTCAACGGAGCCACGGTGGTTTATCGCAACGGGCATAATGCGTTGCACGATGCCAGTTTCCGCATTCCGACCGGAACCATCACCGCCCTGGTCGGCGTCAACGGTTCGGGCAAATCCACGCTGTTCAAGGCGATCATGGGATTTCTTCGCCTGACCGCGGGAAAAATTTCCATTCTTGGCCAACCGGTTCGCGCCGCGCTCAAAAAAAACCTCGTGGCCTATGTTCCGCAAAGTGAGGATGTCGACTGGAATTTTCCGGTTCTCGTCGAAGATGTGGTCATGATGGGCCGCTACGGCCATATGGGCATGATGCGCATTCCCCGCCAGGCCGACAGGCTGGCGGTCGATGAGGCGCTCGCCCGAGTCACCATGAGCGATCTGCGCGACCGCCAGATCGGCGAACTGTCCGGCGGGCAGAGAAAACGCGCCTTTCTGGCCCGCGCCCTGGCGCAAGGAGCTCGCGTCATATTGCTCGATGAACCTTTTACCGGCGTCGATGTCAAAACCGAACAGGCGATTATAGAGCTGCTTTGCGAGTTGCGCGACGATGGAAGGGTTATGCTGGTCTCCACCCATAATCTCGGCAGCGTGCCCGAATTCTGCGACCGGGCGGTGTTGTTGAAGAAAACGGTCCTGGCTCATGGGGCGACCGAAGATGTCTTCACGCAGAACAATCTCGAAAAAGCCTTCGGCGGCGTTCTCAGGCACATGCCACTGCACCCGCGCGAAGAAGACAGGCCGGGCGCACGGCCCATCGGGGTTATCACCGACGACGAACGGCCTTTCGTCGTTTACGGCGAGACTCCGGCACAAGGCGATAACCCCGGGAAGCGGGCGCATCGGGGCGAAAATCGCCGGGAGCATGGCTGATGTCTTACCTTCTGGAACCCTTTCACTATGGCTATATGCTCAACGCCATGGGGATCTGCGCCGTTGTCGGGGCCATGTGCGCCTTTCTCTCCGCCTATCTGATGCTTAAAGGTTGGTCGCTGATCGGCGACGCCTTGTCGCATTCCATCGTGCCGGGGGTGGCCGGGGCCTATATGTTTGGTCTGCCGTTTTCGCTCGGCGCCTTTTTCGCCGGCATCCTCGCCGCCGCCACCATGCTGTTTTTGAACCAGCGCACCAGACTCAAGGAAGACGTCATCATCGGTCTGGTCTATACTTCGCTGTTCGCTCTTGGTCTGTTTATGATTTCGCTCAATCCGACGGCGGTCAATATCAAGACCATCGTCCTCGGCAACATTCTCGCCATCGCCCATGGCGACATCATACAGCTGGCCATCATCGGCTGCGTTGTTCTCGCGGTGATGATCGCCAAATGGAAAGATATGATGGTGATGTTTTTCGATGAAAACCATGCCCGTTCAATCGGGATCGACACCACGATTCTCAAAGGCGTTTTCTTCACGCTTCTGGCTGCCGCGACCGTTGCCGCGCTCCAGACCGTCGGCGCCTTCCTCGTCATCTGCCTGGTGGTCACCCCGGGGGCGACGGCCTATTTGTTGGCGGACCGTTTTGAGCGTCTCTTGGTCATTGCCGTAGCGATCGGCGCGCTGACCAGTTTCCTCGGGGCCTATTTGAGCTATTTCGCCGATGGTTCCACCGGCGGTTTTATCGTCGTTTTGCAAACGCTAATTTTTCTTGCGGCCTTTTTCCTCGCGCCCAAACACGGCACTCTGGCGGCGAAACGCCAGGCTGCAAGGGCTTGCGCGGGTGACGTTTAAGGATAACCGATCGATGCACGCTCTCGATGTTGTGTTCACACCGTTCCAGTTTGCATTCATGCGCCATGCGTTTTTGATCTCGTTGCTGGTGTGTATCCCCGCCGCGCTGTTGTCGTGCTTTATCATCCTCAAAGGCTGGGCTTTGATGGGCGACGCTCTCTCGCACGCGGTGTTTCCCGGAGTCGTTATCTCCTATATCTTCGGCTGGCCCTATGTTGTCGGTGCGTTTGTCGCCGGTTTGATCTGCGGAATGTCTTCCGGGGCTTTGAAGGAAAACAGCCGGATCAAGCAGGATACGGCGATGGGGATCGTGTTTTCCGGCATGTTCGGCTTCGGGCTTGTCCTGTTTGTCAAGGTTCAGAGTTCGGTGCATCTCGACCATATTCTGTTCGGCAACATGCTGGGCGTCAGCCCCTCAGATATTGCCACCACCGCCATCATCGCCGTCTTGACCGTCGCCATTGTCGCCATGAAATGGCGCGATCTCCTGTTATATGCCTTCGATCCGGCCCATGCCCAGGCCATCGGGTTGCCGACCAAAGCGCTCAATTTCGGCCTCCTCGCCTTGCTGTCTTTGAGCGTTGTCGGCGCGTTGCACGCCATCGGCGTCATTATCGTCGTCGCCCTGCTGATCGCCCCCGGGGCCACGGCGTTTCTGCTGACCCGCAAATTCGCTTCGATGCTGATCGCCTCTGTCGGTATCGCGATCGTGAGTTCGCTGTGCGGCGTCTATGTGAGCTTCTTCCTCGACAGCGCGCCGGGCGCGACCATCGTTCTTCTCATGACCGGGGCGTTCATCGCCACGCTGATCGCGACGCTCAGCCGGCAGAGCAGGGCTTCACGCGCTCTGGCCGATCGCCCTGTCGGGGGCGGGAAAGGTTATCTCAACCGTCGTGCCATGCCCGGGTTTGCTCAATATGGCGAAAGCGGCGTGATTGGCCTCGACCAAGGCCTTGGCCAACGACAGGCCGAGACCGGCGCCGGGGATCGTCCGTTGCCGCTCGGGGGTATCGACGCGCTGAAAGGCGCCAAGCGCCCGGGTTAGGTTGGCCTCCGCCATGCCGATCCCGTTATCTCGAACCTTAAGGCGCACCGTCCCCCGATCGCCCGGGTCGAGCAAGATGCCGACCGTGCCGCCCGATGGCGTGAATTTGATGGCGTTGGACAAGAGATTGAGGATGATCTGGCGGATAGAGCGCCGGTCGGCCATGATGTCGGGCAAATGTTTGGGGCAGTCGATTGTCAACTTTATACCGCCTTTTTCGGCCTCATCCCTCATGATGCGAACGCAGTGTTCCGCGATGTCGGCAAGGCGGACGGCGGTCAAGTCGGGTTCCCATCGTCCTGCTTCCACCATGGACAGGTCGAGAAGGTCATTGACAAGGGCGAGCAGATGTTCGCTGCTGGCGTGAATATCCTCGATATACTCCTGGTAACGGGCATTGCCGATGGCGCCAAAGCGCTCCAACCGCATGATTTGCGAAAAGCCGTGTATGACATTGAGCGAGGTTCGCAATTCGTGGCTGACAGTGGCCAGGAGTTGCGATTTCCGCGCATTGGCCCGCTCCGCCGTGTTACGCGCCGCGCGTAATTTCGCTGCGCGGCCTTTCCATGGCATAAGCGCGCCGATCCCCGTCCATGTTCCCGTCCATGAGCGCGAAGGCGAGCTTTTTGGCCTCTCTGCGTCATCGCTTGGCGGTTTCATCGGTGTTTCACATCCCGCGGCGGCGCGCCCCGGGCGATTTTCCGCTCCAGCCGGCAATCCCTCGCTTGTCATTCATTTATCCCCGAAGCCGCGAAAGGCTGTCCGCGCGGCGCAAAAAGCATCAGCCCCGCCTGGGGCCCCGTGACGCCTTGCCGCGTCGAGTATACTACCATTCCTCACACCGTGCGTGAAAATCATATGATCCGATGATAAGCTTCTGGAATCCCAAGGCGGGGTGGCGGCGGGGCGAATCAGGCCGCGGAAACAGCCCTGAAAGGCACTCTCATTCAAAACGAGTTGTCCGCCATTCACACCAAATCTGCCCTTGCGCAAGGGCAGACGGTGATCACGCCGGCCCCCCGACGGGTCTATCGCCGGTTTCGTTGACTTGGGGTCGTCTTGGTCATACGCCGCCCCTTATGATGGGCCCCGTTTGATCCGCAATGCCGAAGCCGACGCTGTGCTTAGAGAGTATACCGGCCCGATTTTTCGCGTTGACGGCCTCGATAAGGCTTCGGTAAAAATTTATATTGTCAATGACGATAATCTGAATGCCTTCGTCGCCGGTGGAGCGCGTTTTCATCAATACCGGAATGCTGTTGCGGGCGACCTCGCCGAATCAGGCGATCGGGGTCTTCGCTCATGAAACCGGCCATATCGCCGGCGAGCATCTGACCCGCCGCAGCCGCCGGATCGGCAATGCCGGCGCCGGCGCAATCGTCGCCATGTTATTGAGCACAGGCCGTCGCCGTGGGCGGTGGCCTCAGCCGGGCAGGGTGCTCTCTGGGCATTCTGTGCGCCGGTGTCATGCCTGGCGGGTTAATCCCTGATCCGGCGCAATGCCCTGTCCTATGCCCGCGCGCGCGAAGCTTCCACGGATCGGGCCGCCCCTGAAATTTCTGGCCATAACCAAACAATCGATCAAAGGCAGGGACGACCCTGTTTGAGAATAGGCCAATCGGGCATTGGCGTCGTCACGTTCACCCCTATCTCCTGACTCACCCCATGCCGCTTGAGCGTATGCGTTATCTTGAAAACGGGGCCCGAAAAAGCCTTTATTTCAACAAGGCCGATCCGCCGGAGTTGGTGAAGCGCTCACAAGATGGCGCAGGCTAAGCCCATGTGAGCTTTTTGAAGACTGCCTGAGAGGTTTATCCGCGAATGCCCGGGCGAATATTTCCGCACCGGCGCTCTATGCCCACTCTATCGCGGCTTTTCGCTCCGGCGACTTGCGAGGCGCCCTGACGAATATCGATCGGCTGGTCCATGACGATCCGCAAACTCCCTATTTTTGGGAAATCAGGGGCCGGGCGGTTGTGGACTGCGGCCAGCCGAAGAGGGCCCTGAAGCCGTTGCGGCAAGCGGTTTCATTGGCGCCGGAGCCAGGGCTTATGCGCATTATGCCGGCCAGGGCATTGCCGGCTAACGGCAGATAAGGATGTGGATGCGGCGTTGAGTAAATGACGCAAAGCCCGGGCCGGCGAAACCGACTTTCCCTCATTGCCCAAGCCATTCGCCGGGGCCCATGGCTGGAAACAACACCCTTCCCATGGCTGATCCGGGAACGGCGCGAGCCGCCTTTGTTGTCCGGCGATCTTGACCTAGCGCGCAAAAAGGCCAAACTGTTGCTCAGGCCACAGTCAAACCCTAATCGCCGCAATGGCTCCACGCCGACGATGGTTTAAACGCCGCGTCGCGCAAATCATGAGCCGACGGTCGGGATCGGCCTGTGGCTTTCAAGGATATTGAGGTTGCTGCACACGGGCATATGCGCTATCCATGCCTTCCCGACAACAGCGCCTTTGCGGTCATTTTTCAGGTTTGTTGACCGACCCAAAGGGATTGACCTTAAAAATGCGAAGAATAGTCTCATTGGCGTGTCGTCGCCACCTCTACCGCGACCGAATGGACGGCCATGACCCAGACAGTCTTTATTCTCAACGGGCCGAACCTTAATCTTCTGGGCCGGCGGGAACCCTCGCTCTACGGCTCGGTCACGCTCGATGACATCGAGAAACACTGCCGGCGGCGCGCGGCGGCGCTCGATATGGAGATTGCGTTCCACCAGACCAACAGCGAGGGCCGGTTGGTTGACTGGATCCATGAAGCCGGCGCGTGCGCCACCGGTGCGGTTGTCAATGCCGCGGCCTATGCCCACGGTTCGGTGGCGATTCACGATGCTATCCGCGCGGTTGACCTGCGTGTTGTCGAAGTGCATTTGAGCAATATCCATGCCCGCGAGCGTTTCCGGCGTAAAAGCCTTATCGCGGCGGTTGCATGGGGAAGCATTTGCGGGTTCGGACCGCTTGGCTATGAGCTGGCGCTCGAGGCGCTGGCCAAAGGAGAGAAGCGATGATGCGACGGGCTGACACGCCATGAACAAGACCAAGGCGCAGATGATCGACAAGGATCTGATCCGTGATCTCGCCGAACTGCTCGATGAAACCAGTCTCAGCGAAATAGAGATTGAACAAAACGGCTTCAGAGTGCGCGTGTCGCGTCAGCCGCGCACTGTCGCGGCGACGGTTCCCGGCCCGGCGATGCCGGCGGTTGCGGCCGCAGGTGATCCCGCTCCCCCGCCGCCCGACCGAACCGGCCCCAGCCACCATGATGACGACCCCGATGCCGTCACTGCACCGATGGTCGGCACCGTTTATCGGGCGCCGGCGCCGGGAGAGCCGGAATTCGTCGGTGTCGGAACGCGGGTGAGCGAGGGGCAGACCCTGCTGATCATAGAGGCCATGAAGACCATGAATCCGGTTCATGCGCCGCGTTCAGGCCAGGTTACGGCGATTCTGGTTCGAGATGGTCAGCCGGTCGAATTCGGCGAAGCCCTGATGATCGTCAACTAAACTCTTCAAGGAGCCGATGGGCCTCATGTTCGACAAGATTCTCATCGCCAATCGTGGCGAGATCGCCTTGAGAATCCTGCGCGCCTGCCGCGAACTCGGCATTTCGACCGTCGCGGTCCATTCGAGCGCGGATGAAAACGCCATGCATGTGCGCCTTGCCGATGAAAGCGTGTGTATCGGCCCGCCCGCCGCCACCCGCAGTTATCTCAATATTCCAGCGATTGTGGCCGCCTGCGAGATCACCGGCGCCGACGCCATTCACCCAGGCTATGGGTTCTTGTCAGAAAATGAGCGTTTTGCTCAAGTTTTGGCCGAGCATAACGTCACCTTCATCGGGCCGGATGCCCGCCATATTCGCATGATGGGCGATAAAATCGAAGCCAAACGCAGTGCCGCCAGTCTGGGCCTTCCTGTCGTGCCCGGATCAAAAGGCGCGGTCGCAGACGATGATGACGCCTGCCGGATCTGCGCCGAAATCGGCTATCCGGTCTTGATCAAGGCGGCGGCGGGCGGCGGCGGGCGCGGCATGAAGGTCGCCCATGGCGAAAAGACCGTGGGCGAGGCGCTCCGGCATTGCCGCGCCGAGGCCGCCGCTTCCTTTGGCGATGACGCGGTCTATATCGAGAAGTATCTCGCCGCGCCGCGTCATATCGAGATTCAGGTCTTGGGCGATGGTCAGGGCCGAGCGATTCACTTGGGCGAGCGCGATTGCTCATTGCAACGCCGCCACCAGAAGATTGTCGAGGAAGCCCCGGCCGCGGGCCTCGATGCGCAAGCAAGGAACGCCATCGGCGAGCGAGTCGCCGACGCGGTGTCGAAAATCGCCTATCGCGGCGCCGGCACGGTCGAATTTCTCTACGAAAACGGCGAGTTTTATTTCATCGAGATGAATACCCGCCTTCAGGTCGAGCATCCGGTGAGCGAGGCGATTACCGGTCTCGATCTGGTCCGCGAGCAGATTCGCATCGCCGCCGGCGATTCGCTCGGGCGCGCCCAGGAGGACATCGCCTTCAACGGCCACGCCATCGAATGCCGCATCAATGCCGAAAACCCTTTAACCTTCGTTCCCTGTCCCGGTCGCATCAGTGAATTGCATCCCCCCGGAGGATTGGGTGTGCGGGTCGATTCGGCACTTTACTCAGGCTACACCATTCCCCCCTATTATGACAGTCTGGTCGCCAAGCTGATCGTTTTCGCCAACACCAGGCAGGACTGCCTGATGCGGCTGAAACGGGCGCTCGCCGAATATGTTATCGAGGGGGTGGAAACCACCATCCCGCTGTTGAAGACCGTGTTGGAACAACCGGCCATCGTCGGCGGCCAATATGATATTCACTGGCTTGAAAACCATCTCGCGGGGAACCGTGACGCGACCGAGAAGGAGGGATTAAGAGACGATGAATAATAATGTGTCGTCCGGCGGGGAGGGGTTGACCATGGTTTCGCCATCGCGCGACAAACGCAATGTCGTTCCCTTTGTCAGCGTCGATCATATGATGAAGCTGGTTTTAGTGCTCGGCATCGAGCAATTTATGGCCGAGCTGGCCGGTTATATCGAGGAGGATTTCGCCCGCTGGCAGTCCTTCGACAAGGTCCCGCGCCTGGCCTCGCATTCGGTGAAGGGGGTGATCGAGTTGATGCCGACCAGCGACGGCGCCGTCTACAGCTTCAAATATGTCAACGGCCATCCGCGCAACATGCGCAGCGGTCTGCAGACCGTCACCGCCTTCGGCATTCTGGCGGCGGTTGAGACCGGCTATCCGCTCCTGCTCTCGGAGATGACGATTCTGACCGCGCTGCGCACCGCGGCGACCTCGGCGCTGGCGGCGAAATATCTGGCCCCGCGAGGCGCTAAGACGATGGCCATGATCGGCAATGGCGCTCAGGCCGAATTTCAGGCTCTCGCCTTCAGGCGGCTTTTGGGGACGAATCGATTGCGGCTCTATGACATTGACGGTGAAGCAACCGAAAAATGCCTGCGCAATCTCTCCGACCATGGCTTCGACCTTGTCGTGTGCCGGTCCGCCGAAGACAGCGTCGAAGGCGCCGATATCATCACCACCGCCACCGCCGATAAGCAATACGCCACCATTCTAACCGATAATATGGTTGGGGCGGGCGTTCACATCAACGCCGTGGGCGGCGACTGTCCGGGCAAGACCGAGTTACAGAGGGAGGTTTTGTTGCGCTCGGAGATTTTCGTCGAGCACGCGCCGCAAACCCGAATCGAGGGCGAGATTCAGCAATTGCCACCGGATCACCCAGTTTGTGAATTGTGGCGGGTGATTGCCGGTCAACATCGCCGACGTCGCCGGCGCGATCAGGTGACGCTGTTCGATTCGGTCGGTTTCGCCATCGAGGATTTCTCCGCCCTGCGCTTCATTCACGACAAGCTCAAAACATTGCCGTTTTTCGAGGAGCTCGACCTTCTGGCCGACCCCGACGATCCGCGCGACCTTTATGGCATGGTGATGCGGGCCGAAGCGGTTGCTCCCCCGTGATCGATAAGCGTTGAAACCACGGCAATAGGGCTGTATAACTTGGCAGGGATGAGAGGGATGACGGCGCCCAGGGTGTCGGCCGCCTCTCGCGATGGCCGCGGCAAAGACGAAAGGAACAGATCGAGCGATGTTGACGATTGGAGACCGTTTCCCCGAGTTCAACTTAAAGGCAGTGGTGTCGGGCGACCTGAAAACCGCTTTTACCACTATCACCACTATCACCAATGAGAGCGATACGGGTAAGTGGAAGATTTTCTTCTTCTGGCCGAAGGATTTTACCTTCGTCTGCCCGACCGAAATTACCGCCTTCGGCAAGATGAACGCCGCCTTCGCCGAGCGTGGCGCGGTGATTTACGGGGGCTCGACCGACAGCGAGTCCGCCCATCTGAACTGGCGCAACAGCCACCCCGATCTTCAATCATTGCCGTTTGCCATGCTGGCCGACATCAAGCGCGAACTGTCGCAGGCGCTCGGCATTCTTCACAAGCAGGAAGGCGTGTGTTTGCGGGCGAGTTTCGTGGTCGATCCGCAAGGGGTGATCCGTTTCGTCTGCGCCCATGATCTCAGCGTCGGGCGCAACCCTGACGAGGTTCTGCGGGTGCTCGAGGCGTTGCAGACCGATGAATTATGCCCCTGCAACTGGCGACCCGGCGAGGCGGTCATCAGCCTTGATTGAGGCCTGAGAACCGGAGAGGAGCACAAAGAGGGCTTTTTCTGAGCTTCGGCCTTAAGGGCTCCCCCCGCCCCGGGGCCTCTGGCCCCGATGAACGACGCCCGCGGCTTCCGGCGGATGGGGGGTGGAGGGCGTATTGTGCGCCCCGGGCCTTCCGCGCGGGCCTGCATGCGCATAGCAGCACGAAATGGGTCGCGTCCATAGGGTATTGGGGGGCCTTTGCGCCCGGGGTCTGCGGGATGTCTCTAAAAACCTGGATTTTGGCGCTATTCGTGTCGTCATCACATTTGTCTTTGACGCTATGGCCGTATTCGTGTTAACGCCGCTTCCCGAAAACGTGTCTCCGCGCGCCGCATCCAAATCAGAGGTTTTAGAGACGCCCAGCGCATTGCGCGCCGGGTGTGGCCGGTTTGTGGACATCGCCTTATTTATCGCGCATGGCCGGTGATCTGGCGCCCCGATCGTCAGGCACGGACAGAGTCTCGACTTGGTGGGGCCACAAGCCCTGAAAATGGCTCCACACTCAAGTACACCCATGTCATGGAGAGCATGGACGAGGAGCGTCCCGCCTTCGGGAAAAGGCAGGGACGCCCGTCGATGCGGAGAGTTGGCCAACTTTGGGGGCAGGGGAGCCCGTCGATGCAAGGGAACTTGCGGGCTCTCGGGGGCGAGACGGCCCTCGCGCGGGGAGAGGCGTGCTCGGTCTCGCGCCTCCTTATGCGACAGGCCGGTTCACGCCGGGCGTTGGCTGCTTTCACTCTGCCTAGCTGTGGAGCCTCAATAGGTTGTCCTTGTTTAGGCCGAGGCGACTGATTGGCGTTTGATCTTTTATTGCACCGTGTGGTCGATGCCAATTGTAGAGGTGGATCCACACGGGCAGGTTTGCGGCGCGCTGATCTGAGGTCTGATAGGCTCGGGCATAGGCCCATGCCCTCAAGCCCGTCTGGATCAAGCGTTCGGCCTTGGCCGTTGGTGTTCGGGGTGTAGGGTTTTGTGCGGATGTGTTTCAGACCGAGCGAGCCGC
>JBAJNN010000034.1:0-17522 GCA_036881905.1 Hyphomicrobiales bacterium
ATCGTTTTGATCATCATTTGATTCTAACATTTTGATACCTCAAATGTCAAAAAATATGTCGAAAGATAGAGAATACGCTAGCGCACGCGCGCCTTATATCCCCGCCCTGAAGGACGGGGTTTTACGGCGCTATGGATAAATCCGCCTTGTATAATATTACGTATTATTTTTCTGGAACGATGTTTGCTTCCAGCATGGCATCAACCGTCACCAAGGTTAGAATCGTTCAAGAGCTGGGTAATCCTATCTTTATTGGACTTATGTATTCTTTTTCTACGGCAATATTTCTTGCTTTGGATATCGGTTTATCATATATTGCCGACACAAAAAGCAGGCGCACAATGGCATTGTTTGCCAATATTTGTTTGGGGGCGTGCTCGTTATCGCTGCTCTATATCACGCCTTCCATCCTCTTTATCACCTTTGCGCTTAACGGGCTGGGCATGGCTTTTCTGGCAGGCGTTCCGGGCGCGATCGTTATGGAACATACGGAGCGCAAAGAGCGCCGTCTCAAATTGCTTTCGCGTATGGAAGTCTTTTGTCTTGCAGGTTCACTGATCGGCAATGGGTTGGGCATTTGGATTTTCATGTCTCATCCCGAGGTTGTTTTCGTGACATCCGCGTTGCTGTTTTTCATGGTCGCGGCAATGACATTCCACCTCTTGCCAACGAACCGAACGACAGTGAATCGAGCAAGGGCTAGAGATAAGGCTATTTTAAGAGATTTTTATGCAACGGCAAAAGAAATATTTTCTAAAAAAGAGGTTTTAATCGTTTTTTGTATTGTCCTTGTTTTATATCTAATGTCCAATGTGACTGCAACATATTGGATTATATATTTTTCTTCGGCAAAAACTGATATGAGGACCGTTGATTTCGCTTTTATTGCACTTTCCAGCAGTTTTGTGATCGTTGCTAAACTCATTTCAAATCTTATATCATCCTATTTCCCGGTTCATCAATTCAAATTTATCGTCGTCGTAATGGCCTTGTTATTTCTCCTGCCAAGTTTATATCTTCAAAACAATAATTTAATTTTTACTATAATTATAGCACTTTCTTTTTTAATAGAAAGGCTATTCGACAGCGTCGTTTACGTTTATTTTCAAAATTATCTTTCCGACGACAGGCGAGCGACCTTCAGTTCAACCTTTTCGACCATCCTGGCGATTATAGGGATAGGTCCCGTTTTGGCGGTAGCGCCGCTGATGAAAACTCATTTGGTCGTCACACTGGTTGGCCTGAGTTTCGCATCCATGGCGTTGTTTATAGTGCTGATCTTTGTTGTATCAGCCAGCCTCGAAAATGCCTCCATCATAAAAGATCGATAATATGTGGACACCTCCGAAAACCTAAAACTTCGGGTGCGAATCGCTTGGAAGCCTTGCGAACAGAATATCGAGATTTACGATACGGCATCAAGCGCGCGCCGACCAGGTCCGCGCACCCGTGCCCACGGCGTCGGCAAGCCTTGCAAAGCCCTCCCGCTTCAGTCTTGCCGCAAGTTCGCGTATGATTCGCCCGACCAGCCCCGGCCCTTCATAAACCAACCCGGTGTAGAGCTGAATCAGCGTGGCGCCGGCGCGGATTTTCTCGAAAGCCGTTTCAGCCGAATCGATCCCGCCCACACCGACAAGCGGTATTTTACCGCCGGTTATCAGATAAAGGCGGGCAAGCATCGCCGTTGACGGGGCAAAAAGCGGTGCGCCCGACAGCCCACCGGTTTGCCTGGCATGGGGAGAACGCAAATTCGGCCGGCGTGTCGTGGTATTGGCGACAATCATGCCGTCAACGCCATGCGACAGGCAACTTTGCGCAATGTCGGCTAGTTGCTTTTCATCAAGCTCCGGTGCGATTTTGACCAAAAGCGGCGTGCGGTCGTTCGCGACTTTGGCGCGGCGCTCGCGGATGACGCTTACCCGCGACAACAATTCGCCGATCGCTTCATGGGTTTGCAGATCGCGCAATCCCGGGGTGTTGGGCGAGGAAATGTTGATGACGAGATAATCCGCGAGATCGTGGAAAACCTCAACACCACATTCATAATCGGCGATTCGGTCTTTGCTGTCGCGGTTGGCGGCGATATTGACGCCAATCACGCCCTTGCGCCATGTCAGGGCGGCGAGGCGGGCGCGCACCGCGTCATGGCCGTCATTGTTGAACCCCATTCTATTAACGATCGCACGGTCCGGCACCAGCCGGAACAGGCGTGGTTTCGGATTGCCGAGCTGGGGCCGCGGCGTCACCGTGCCGACCTCCACGAAACCGAAGCCAAGTCGTAAAAGAGCCATCGGCGCCTTGGCGTCCTTGTCGAATCCGGCCGCCATGCCGAGCGGATTGGTGAAATCACGACCAAAGGCGCGGACACTCAATCGTTCGTCCCTATAGACCGGTGCAGCCCGGGCAAGGCCGAATTCAAGCGCAGCCAAAGCCAATTCATGCGCGCGTTCGGCATCGATCGCATAAAAAAGCGGTTTGGCAAGGGGAAACAGGGCATTGAGCATAGTTTTGCCTGAGCGAAATTTCTCAAAAATACAACTTCAGATTTTGATTGTGTGTTTGTTATATACTATAGTAGAGGTTGTATCTCGTTTTCGATGCGTGGGAATGATAATCGGGCCGCGGCCCGCATTCAAGACCGGAACGTGGGACTCTTAAGCGGGATACCATCACCGCTGGAGTGAGACCCCTTTTAGGGGTTTGAATTCCGCGCCATGGGAGGGCTGTTTCATCAGGGTTTCATTCATGTTTTCACACAAGCAAATCTGGGCTGGAATAGATAACTTGGCCGCACGCTACGGCTTGTCCACCTCGGCATTGGCGAGGCGGTCGGGACTTGATCCGACCGCGTTCAACCGATCCAAGCGATTTACCAAAAAGGGGCGGCCGCATTGGCCAAGCACCGAAAGCCTTGCCAAGGTGCTCCATGCCACCGGAGAATCCTTAAGAGAATTTGCGATACTGGTACATGCACCGGCAGATACCGACATACGCTCTCGCGAGCGAGATGACCAGGCTCTGTTAGCGCACATAAGACGTTAGGGCTCGTGTCACTCCTGTATAGATGCCGAGCGATTTGCAGGACGGACCGTTTTTGTCACTTCCGCTGGAGCAACGCGGCGCCGTTGAAACGATAACCGGCGCATGCTCAATGCGTTAGTGTATAGTGCCGAGAATGCCCGCAAATGGCGGGGATCACCCGAGAGAATGCGGTAATTGGCGCGCCAGCCGCGCGGGAAACTTCGCCATTGGGCCGAGATGAACGCGCTCGGTCCAATTTTCCAACCCCTTCGGCAGCGGCGCTTGATTGCGATCCATGTCGAATGCTCTCGGGACAACATCAGCATCAAGGGCCGTCCCGACGCCATGGGCGCTGTCGAAAAGGGGGGTCGCGGGCGATCGGCAAATCAAGAGACGGATGGAACGCCCCAGGCTCCATAAGGTCGCCGCGGATAACAGAAAACGGCGACGATATTCAGCCTACTCCCCGGCTAAGCCGGCGATGGTGTTGAAGGATGGGCCTTTCCGGTCGTCCGGCGAGACAATCCCACAAGCCTTGCTGGAAAAATCGCCCAGGGCCATTGGCAGGGTTGACGAGGGCGATGAAATGCGCGCATGGGTAACACCACCCTGGGGTTTCCCCAGCTGCACCACCTAAGGACAATGGCAAAAACCATGGCCGTATGATAAGGAGCTCCACAAGATGCCGAAACGAAGTCGAACAACTCTTGCGCAAGCTAGGAGGGCTTCAAACGTGGCTTTACGTATTTCGACAAGCTCGATCACGACGTTTTAGAACTTTTGTCTCTCTCGCCCTCATCCACATCATCCTATAGTGGTAATAGGTCCCGATCCTCGGTATTAATCCGGTTGAAATGGTGTGGGGCCATCGACCTGGATTAAGAGGAGCAAAGGCAAAAGGAAATACCCATCATTTTCAAGCCTTTCGCGACAAAGGAGCCCAAGCAGATGGTCCACCGGTGATAGGAGAGGTCGGAGCAAGTTGCGTGGTATCGATCGCGCCCCGGTCTTCCGGCTTGGCTGCCACAATTGATATCGCCCACATGGCAGATTTGACCTCAAAACCATTCATTGCCTGCCTTGGCTCGAATCAGGACACCTTATTGAAACTTCACATCTTGATAATGTGTAAAGGGCTTTCTGCATGAGCATTTCAGCATGGCAACGCGGGTTATTATATTCAGCAGGTATTCAAATCGCACGTCCTTCGCCTTGGCAATTCCCGCAGGGCCAAGCGTCACTTAAAATGATTATCCGGCGACAGTCCCATCTTGTCGTGCCTGGCCATCCTCTTTACGACAGGGCAATGATGACGCTGCCCGTCAGGCCGACAAGAACCGTGTTCAGGCAGACAACCGCGAAGGCAAAGCGAATGAGCGCCTGTTCCTCGGCGGCGCTGGTTTTAGCCGAGCCCGACACCAAGGCGATGATCGAGAGCGACCCGAGCGCGCCATGTCCCGCCCCGCTGTTCTGGATCGCCGAAAACCAAAGGGCTCTGTCAGGATGAAGGCGCGCGATGCCGGGCATGAAAATCGCGTTGCCCCCGACGTTCGAGCCGGTGAGATAGCCGGAGAGCGCGGCCTGGCTCCCCGTGAGGAAGCTACCTTTCAACAGTCCCTGCGACATGAGCAGAAAGAAAAAGATCGTCGCGAGCGGCTTCCAGCTCCGCCCGGCCCAAGCTCGGCCCAGCCGGGCGGAGAGTTCCGCATGACGCTCGACCAGCAGGATCAGCACGAAAATGAAGCCGAGGGGGATTCCAGGAGATTCGAGAGGTTTCCAACTCACGCTCGCGCCCTTGACCACGAACGACGCGTCGCTCGTCACCATCAGCGCGGTCTTGATCATCACAACGCTGAAGAGCAATGCCATATAGGGCCAGGCGTTCCGTGGCCAGCTCTGTAAGGGACTCTTGAGGCGCGTGAGCGCGAGGCCGATCCCGAGTACAAGACCACCCGCGCCGACTCCGGCGATTTCCGGGCCAATCACCCCGTTCACGAGGGCGAGAGTCGCGATAAAGGCAAACCAGGCGGCGATCAGTGCTCCAAATGCGCCAGGCCGTCGCTCCCCTGCGACCCAAAGCGCCATCGCGCCCAATGCGAGAAAGACCGGCGTGCTAACCGCGCAGGACGCGCATCCAAGCGCCATCGGATCGAGCCCGGCGAGAGCCGCGCCGATCACGGTGGCCAGGCCAAGGGTTCCCCACGGCATGATCGCCATTCCCGCAAGCGCAATTCGCAGGGCCGGGCGGCGGTCTAACAGCGTGACAACAGCGGAACGGTGGCGATCAAAGAGACGCCGAACCCGGTCATCGACTCAAGCAGCGGCGCCCCAGCCCGAAACCGATGAACACGACCTACTGAGTTGGACTCCAGCCAAGGCCCCGCACCCAATTGGCCACCGCCATGTTGGTGCCCATCCGCTCGATCATGATCACTACGGCAAGCCCGGGCGCGATCACGGCGCTTGTGCCGAGAAACAGAACGAGAGTATCGCGGATCATCTCGAAAGCGAGTGACGGATCGAACGCCACCCCAAGATCGAGACCCCAAAGCATGGCCACAAACGCTGCTCCGACAATCGCCGCCTCTATCGGGGGACGACGCAAGACCAAGAGCATCGCGAATGCGGCAAGGATGGGTGAAAGCTGGAGGAGCACAAGCATAAGAGCATTCCGACTTCTTTATCCGGCAAACGACAGGCCAGCGTGACCATAGCGTCGGGCGACTTTTCCGGTAAGGCTTGTGGGATTGTCTCGCCGGACGACCGGAAGGGCGCACCCCTCAACGCCGTTGCCGACTCAGCCGGGGGATAAGCCGAACATCGTCGCCGTTTTCTGTTATCCGCGGCAACCTTATGAAGCCTGGGGCGTTCCATCCGTCTCTTGATTCGCCGCCCGCCCGCGCGCCCCTTTTCGACAGTGCCCATGGCGTCGGGACGGTCCTTGATGCTGGCGTTGTCACGAGAGCATTCGACATGGATCGCAATCGGGCGCCGCGTTGCTCCAGCGGAACTGACAAAAGCGATTCGCCCTGCAAATCACTCGGCATCCATACAGGAGCGATACGAGCCTTAACGTTTTATATGCGTCAACAGAGCCTACTTGGCGAGCCGGCCCGACAGAGCGTCACGGATCAGGCCCAGGGTTGCTTCGATTCCGTAAAGGGCGATAAAGGAGCCGAAACGCGGCCCCTGTTCCTGACCGAGCAGAATTTGGTAAAGCGCCTTGAACCAGCCGCGCAGATTGGGGAAGGGGTGAGCCTTGCCGACATCATAGAGAATCGTCTGAACCACTTCGGCCGAAGCGTCGGCCTCAAGGGCCGCCAACCGCGCCGACAGGTCTTCCAATGCCGCCCGCTCGGCCTCGTCCGGCAGACGATAGGTCTTGGACGGTTTAACGAAATCGTGAAAATAGGTCATGGCATAGCCGACCAACCGGTCGAGCACGGGATGGGTTTGCGGCGAGACCAGCGGCGCATAGCGGCGTATGAACCCCCATAAGGTATCGCTGTCATGCGCATTGGTGACGCTGACCAGATTGAGCAGCAGAGCGAAACTGACCGGCAGATCGATCGCGGGCGGGTGACCTTCATGAATATGCCAGGCCGGATTGGCGAGCTGTTCGCCGGGAGACTGAGTCGGATATTTCATCACCGCTGCGAGATAGTCGTCGAACGTCTTCGGGATAACATCGAAATAGAGTTTCTTCGCCTTGCGCGGCGTCCGATACATAAAAAATTGCAAACTGTCGGGCGAGGCATAGCGCAGCCACTCTTCGACGGTCAGGCCGTTACCGCGCGATTTGGATATTCTTTCGCCCTGTTCGCCGAGGAAGAGTTCGTAATTGAAGCCTTCGGGCGGCTTGCCGCCGAGGGCTGAACAGATGCGCCCGGACAGTCTGACACTGTCGATCAGATCCTTGCCCGCCATTTCATAGTCAACCCCTTGGGTATACCATCGCATCGCCCAATCCACTTTCCATTGCAGCTTGCAGTGCCCGCCGGTCACCGGTACTTCAATGAGCGAGGCGGTTTCTAGATCGCGGTAAACCACGGTTCCGGCATCGGGCCGACACTCCTCGATAGCGACCTGAAGCACCCGACCGCTGCACGGGCAGATCGGCAAAAACGGCGAATAGGTCTTTTGCCGTTCCGGCCCGAGCGAGGGCAGCATGATGGCCATCACCGCATCATAGCGTTCGAGCACCCGCAGAAGAGCTTTATCGAAGCGTCCCGAACGGTAACATTCGCTCGCGCTCACGAAATCGTAGCCGAAGCCGAATCGGTTGAGAAACCGGCGCAGCATCGCGTTATTGTGATCGGCGAAACTGTCATATTTTCCAAAAGGATCGGGAATCCGACTTAAAGGCTGGCCCAGATGGGAGCGCAAAAGCTCCGGATTGGGAATATTGCCGGGGACCTTGCGCAAACCGTCCATATCGTCGGAAAAGCACACCAACCGAGTCGGCGCATCGCACAGGACTGAAAACGCATGCCGGACCATTGCGGTGCGCGCGACCTCCCCGAAGGTCCCGATATGAGGAAGACCAGAGGGGCCGTATCCGGTCTCGAACAGGATCTCAGGCTTTTTTTCGCCCTTTTCCATCCGCGCGATGAGCTTGCGAGCCTCCGCGAACGGCCAGACCCTGCTGGCCATGGCCTGTTCGCGCAGATGAGAAACATTGGCTTCACCCATGGTGGCTGCCTTTATGTCAAGAATGGCAAAGGACACGCTTTTTTAGGTCTGCGCCGAACCTGTGTCAATTTAACCGGATTACGGACTTATGAATTTTTCTCCGGAGCGAAAAATCCATATTCATCCGCCGGGTTGATTCCGGTAGGAAGGATGCCTTCTCCTACGGCACGAAACGCGGTAAAATAGCAAGAATGCCGCTGGAAAGCTCAGTTATGCAATGACCAAGACCGCAACCGACCCGACCGATACCATGCGCGGGCTTGAGGATGCGCCGGCGGCAGTGCTGGCTGGGGGAGGAAGGCTTGCGGTCGCGCAACCGGCGGCAGGCCAAGCGGCCATGCTGACACCGGACGAAGGGCTTAAGGCCCTGTCATTGCGACCCCATCTCGTCTGTCATGTGGGTTTTCTCGTCGATCGGCTGGGTTTGCTAAGTCGGATGACACGGAGTGAGGCCAGAAGCGCTGTGGGCGCTCAGGCCCATTTCGACCTCGCCGAATTATTCGCCTTCGTCTATCCGGCCCGTCCTGCCTTGCCAAGCCCGGCCGGGATCGCGGAGGCTGTCGGGATCGCAAACGCCGCCATGGAGGACGGGCTGCCCAATTTGATCCGTCAATGCGCCCGAACCATTTTGGCGGCTTTGGCGAGCGATTCATCACTCAATCCGCATGAGGCCGCCCGATTTGTGATTTTTCTGGAACGAGCGAACTGGCCCTGGGCGCGGTTGGTGCGCGAGTCGCTTGCGCGGCGGAATTGCGACTTCGATGACATCGCATCATTATCGAGCCTCAATATCCCGGAGCGTCTGCCGGATTGGGAGGATAAGGGATGGGCCGCGCCGCCGGACACCCGACCGGTCGAAGAACAAGAGGTCGAAGCCGTATTCGCGTCCATGGCCGGCCCCGATGCGGAGGCCCGGGCCGGGCAGCGGCTTTATTGCGCCGAGGCCGCGCAAGCCTTCGCGCCGCGCGACAAGGCGAGCGAAAATGAAATCCTGCTGGCGGAAGCCGGCACCGGGCTCGGCAAGACGCTCGGTTATCTGGCGCCGGCTCATTTATGGGCGCGCCGCAACGGCGCAACAGTCTGGATCTCCACTTACAGCAGAAATTTGCAGCATCAGATTCAGCGTGAGGCCAACCGCGCCTACCCCGACAAAGCACTTCAGAAGCAAAAGGTCGTCATTCGCAAGGGGCGCGAGAATTACCTGTGTCTTTTGAATTTTGCCGAACGTATCGCCTCGCTCGGTCCACACAGCGGGCGCGCCGGCGTGTTGGGCGTTTTGATTGCGCGCTGGGTCATGGCGAGCCGCGATGGCGATATGGTCGGCGGCGATTTTCCCTCATGGCTTCCCGCACTGTTTACGTTTAGCGCGCAGGGCGACATATATACATCGGCAACGGCCGCCGGGCTCGGCATCACCGACCGGCGCGGCGAATGCGTTCATTCGGCCTGCGCCCATTATCGCAAATGCTTCATCGAGCGCGCCATACGCGCCGCGCGCAAGGCGGAGATCGTGATTGCCAATCATGCTCTGGTGATCACCCAGGCGGCGCTGGATCAGGCATTGGAGCCACTACGCCCGAAGGGTGAACAAAGAGGTTCCGGTCGAATCAGGCGACTGATTCTCGATGAAGGCCATCACATTTTCGACGCCGCCGACAGCGCCTTTTCCTCGCATCTGACCGCCATGGAGGCTTTTGAACTCAGGCGCTGGCTGCGTGGCGGCGAGCCACGCGGCCGGCGCGCGCGCAGCCTGGCATCGCGTATCGGCGAGCTGATCGAAGACAATGAAAAGGGCGAAAAGGCGCTCGCCGGGATCATTGCCGCGGCGCGCATCCTGCCCGGTCCCGGTTGGCAAGGCCGCATTCGGGCGGATATGCCGGATGGCCCGTTTGAGTCGTTTCTGGCGCTGATACGGGCGCAGGTTTTGGCGCGTTCGCCATTGCGCGGTCCCTATATGAGACAGGCGCCCTGTCACCCTCTGCCGCCAGGGCTCGATGAGGTAAAATCCGAGCTTGAACAGGCCCTGAAGGCGTTGATGGTCCCCATAAGTGAACTGGCGGGAGTTTTGCTGGAACGGCTCGACAGTGACGCGCGAAGGCTGGACAATGCGCAACGGGCAAGGATTGAAGCCACAGTTCTCAGCCTGAAACGGCGTGGCGAGATTGTGTTGAGGGGATGGCGCGACATGCTTGCGAGCCTCGATAAGCCGGCGCAAACGGATCAAGAGGCAGACAAATTCGTATCATGGTTCGCCGTCGATTATGCCGCGGGGCGCGAGGGTGACGTCGGCATGCACCGCCATTGGATCGATCCGACCATTCCGCTTGCCGAAGCCGTGCTCAAACCAGTGGACGGGGCGATCATTACCTCCGCGACGCTCAAGGACCGCCCGCCCGATGTCCCCGATGACTGGGCCAGCGCGGAAATGCGCACCGGTGTGCGTCATTTGCCTTTCCGCGTTCGACGCAGCATCCATGATTCTCCTTTTGATTATGCCGGGCAAACGCGCATTCTAGCGGTCACCGATGTGGACCGTAACAATGACAACCAGATCGCCGCAGCCTATCGCGAGTTGTTTCTCGCCGCGCGTGGCGGCGCGCTGGGTCTGTTTACGTCCATCGACCGCCTGCGGCGGGTGCATAAGAGGCTTTTAGGACCGCTTGGACGCCAGGGGCTGACGCTTTACGCCCAACATGTGGACCCGATGGATAACGCCACGCTGGTCGATCTGTTCCGGGCCGAAACCGATTCCTGTTTGCTTGGCGCCACCGCCATGCGCGACGGGATCGATGTTCCGGGTCAGGCTTTGCGGTTGATCGTTCTCGACCGGGTGCCATGGTCGAGGCCGGATATTCTCGAACGTACGAGAAGCAAAGCCTTCGGCGGCGGCGCATGGCGGGATATGATGGTTCGGTTGCGATTGCGCCAGGCTTTCGGCCGTCTTGTGCGCAAGCATGACGATCGCGGTGTCTTCGTCGTGCTCGATTCGCGCCTCACCAAGCGGTTCACGACGGCTTTTCCTTCAAATGTCGAGGTTGAGCGTGTCGGGTTGGTCGATACCATCGAAACGGTGGAACGCTTCCTCGCCGAACCGTTCTGAATCGATATGATTTTCACCTTATATCCCTGACTTCAGCGGTTGTTGCAAAAACCGGTTGACTTTTCCTTGAGTCTATGATCGAGTGTTGGGAATAAAGTCCGCGATTGAATCTGGGGAAGAGAGCAATCGAGCGATTGGCGCCGCAAGGCGACCCATCTCTGCGTGAAGAAGCGCAGCCGTTCCTTTTTGATCTGGACGGGTCGCCGGTGTATGGCGTTTGCGCGGCGGAGCCGATCGACCGCCGTCTGGCTTGCGTATTACACAGCGCCAGCGTTTTGAGCCTCGAGCAGCTTGAACATGCAGCCGATGAGGCTCGCCGCTGCAATGCATCGCTTGGAAGCGTTCTTCTAGCGCAAGGGTTGGTCGCTCAAAACGATTATTACGACATTCTGGCTCGAATAACCGGTCTGGCGCGCCTGTCGCGGCAAGAATTGTTGTCGGGGCTGTCCGGCCTTACGCCGGATGAGGCGGCGAAAGCGGTGCAATCCGGCATGGTCCCGATCGCCGGCGGGGACGGTGATTTTCAGCTCTTCGCCAGCGACGATCCGGATCCCTCCTCGCTTCGGGCCGGACATGACGGGCCGATTACCGCGCTGGTCGCGCCGGATGAGCTCATGGAAGCCGTCGAGACCGTTCACGGCGCGGCCTTCGCCGCACGGGCGAGTCAATATCTCGCCTGCCGTGCTCCTGAATTTTGCGCCCGTCAACGCATCACCAAAGCGCAGAGCGTTTTTTTGCTGCTCGGCGCAAGCGGCGTCGCAGCCGCTTTGTCTTTGGCGCAGATACTGACCCTCACTGCCGCGAAAGTCATGTTCGGCGCGTTCTTTCTCGCTTCCTCGATATGGAGGCTCGGTGCCTTGATCCATTGGCGGCGCATGAAAGACCGGGACCAGCCCGAACCGCTCCAACCCGATAATGCGGCCCTACCCGTCTATACGATCCTCGTGCCGCTCTATCGTGAGGCCGCCATTCTGCCTCACCTCGTCAAGGCCCTTGGCAATATCGATTATCCGGCCCACAAACTCGACATCAAGCTCCTGCTTGAGGAAAATGACGCGCAAAGCCTCGAAGCGGTGCGCAACCTCACTCTGCCGGCATGGTTCAAGGTTATTGTCGTGCCGCGCGGGGCGCCGCAAACCAAGCCCAGAGCGCTCAATTACGGGCTCCACTTCGCCCGTGGCGCGTTTCTTGCCGTCTATGACGCCGAAGATGCGCCCGAGCGCGATCAATTGCGCAAGGCCGTCGCCACCTTCACCATGGCGCCGAGCGATATTGCGTGTCTTCAAGCCTCGCTCAACTTCTACAACGCAAATGAAAACTGGATCACGCGGCAATTCGCCATTGAATATGCGGCTTTGTTCGATCTCTTATTGCCGGTGCTTTCAGCTCTGCGCCTGCCGCTACCGCTTGGTGGCACGTCGAATCATTTTCGCGCGGACGCGCTGCGCGCCGTGCTTGGCTGGGACGCATGGAACATGACCGAGGATGCCGATCTGGGTTTACGCCTTGCCCGCAAGGGTTGGCGCGTCGCCATGCTCGCATCGACGACCTATGAGGAAGCCAATGGCCAGTTGGGCAGCTGGATTCGTCAACGCTCACGCTGGGCCAAGGGGTGGTTGCAAACTTGGCTCGTGCATATGCGCTCGCCCGCTGTTTTATGGCGCGAGGTGGGTGGGGCAAGATTCATCTTCATCCAACTTCTCCTCGCCGGAATCACTGTCTCAAACTTGGTTCATCCAATCTTTTACCTCACCTTGCTCGCGGATTTCGCCGTATATGCGACCAAGGGCGTTGTCCTGACCCCTTTCACGATCCTCGGCGTGGTGGTTCTTGTTACCGGTTACGGCTCTCTGTGCTTGACGGGTTATCTCGCGCTTGGCGCGCGCGCCGGGTTGAAAAAGCTGCGCCGTTGCCTTGTATCCATGCCGTTTTACTGGCTTCTGGCCTCGCTCGGGACCTGGCGGGCAATGTGGCATTTCATTCGCAAGCCCTTTTACTGGGACAAAACCGAACATGCGGTGAGCGCGTGTTTTGCAGCCCCTCAAGCCAATCCCTTGCCCTGCCGCGCCAATCGCTGTGGGCATGATAACAAGCCAACCGCTTGACCCGATCGCGCGGAGTGTTATCTACCGGCTCCATGGTCCAGCTCTCGCATATTCGCAATTTTTCCATTGTCGCTCATATCGATCACGGCAAATCCACGCTCGCCGACCGCCTGATTCAATCTTGCGGTGGCCTAACACGGCGCGAGATGCGCGAGCAGGTTCTCGATTCCATGGAGATCGAGCGTGAACGCGGCATTACCATTAAGGCGCGGACGGTTCGTCTCGATTATACCGCGCGCAACGGCGAAGCCTATAGTCTCAATCTAATCGATACGCCGGGGCATGTGGATTTCGCCTATGAGGTCAGCCGCTCTCTGGCCGCCTGCGAAGGCGCACTTCTGGTGGTTGACTCAAGCCAAGGCGTCGAGGCGCAAACGCTTGCCAATGTCTATCAGGCCCTCGATAACAATCTTGAGATCGTGCCGGTTTTGAATAAGGTCGACCTGGCGGCAGCCGAACCGGCGCGCATATGCGCCCAGATTGAGGAGGTGATCGGTCTTGACGCCGGCAATGCCGTGGAAATTTCCGCCAAAACCGGCTTTGGCGTCGACGATGTTCTCGAAGCGATCGTCCATCGCCTGCCCTCGCCGGTTTCCGGCACGGCGGATGCACCTCTTAAGGCTCTTTTGATCGATTCCTGGTATGATCCTTATCTGGGCGTCGTCGTTCTGGTCCGCCTGATCGATGGTGAGATCAAAAAAGGCCGGCGCATCCGCATGATGAAGACCGGGGAGAGCCATCAGGTGGAACGCGTCGGCATCTTCAAACCGGCGCAAATGTCGGTCGATAAACTCGCGCCCGGCGAAATCGGCTTTTTTACCGCGGCGATCAAGCAAGTCTCGCACACCCGTATCGGCGATACCATTGTCGCTGAACAGGATCATAAGACAGCTCCCCTGCCTGGTTTCAAACCGTCGCGACCGGTGGTGTTCTGCGGTTTTTTCCCCGTCGATTCCGCCGATTTCGAGGGCTTGCGCAACGCCATGGATCGGCTTGCCCTCAATGATGCGAGTTTCGCTTACGAGATGGAAAACTCCGCGGCACTGGGTTTTGGCTTTCGCTGCGGTTTTCTGGGCCTGTTGCATCTGGAGATCGTCCAGGAGCGGATCGAGCGCGAATTCGGCATCGATGTGATTACGACCGCGCCATCGGTCGTCTACAAGTTGTTCATGAGGGACAATAGGCTCATCGACCTTCACAACCCCGCCGATATGCCGCGGAGCGTTGATATCGACCATATCGAGGAACCGTGGATCGAAGCGACGATTCTGGTGCCGGACGAGCATCTCGGCGCGGTGATCAAACTCTGCGAGGATCGGCGTGGGCGGCAAAAAGACCTGACCTATGCCGGATCCCGCGCCATGGTCGTCTATGAATTGCCTCTCAATGAGATGGTGTTCGATTTCTATGACCGGTTGAAATCGGTCAGCCGCGGCTATGCGAGTTTCGATTACCATATCGCGGGCTATGAGAGCGGGAATCTCGTCAAAATGTCGATTCTGGTCAATGGCGAACCGGTTGACGCGCTGTCCACCATTGTCCATCGCGACTGTGCCGAACAGCGCGGACGTCTCATGTGCGAACGTCTCAAGGAGCTTATTCCGCGGCATCTTTTCAAGATTCCGATTCAGGCGGCGCTCGGCGGCAGGATTATCGCCCGCGAAACCATTGCCGCTGTGAGAAAAGACGTCACCGCCAAATGTTATGGCGGCGATATGACCCGCAAGCGTAAACTTTTGGAAAAACAAAGAGCGGGCAAGAAAAGGATGCGCCAGTTCGCTCGGGTCGAAATTCCGCGCAAAGCCTTCATTTCCGCCCTGAAAATTAAAGAGTGACCAGGGCCTGTTGACGCTTGAGGCCAGGGCACAAGCCGCTGGACGGATTTTTCTTTTGAACGGGAGAAGACCTTGCTGCCGCGCCGCGTTCCGGAAAGAGAGCTTTGATGCGCTTTTTAGGGGGTAAAATCCACCGCATCCGATAAAGGATATGGCGAAAACCTCTTATTTTAACGTCGTGAAAGCTTAAAGAAAAAGGGATAGGACCCTTCTCAGCGCTTGCGCTCCTAAAACTGTACGATTTTCGCTCATACCCGTGCTCCAATCTCAAATGTTGACAAGCCCTTAAGATGCGGGATCATCCCTCAGGAGCGATATGGAGACCCGCGTCATATGAATTTTCCGGTTAAAGCGACGCAATAGCGTCTTGCCTTTAGGGCCGTAACGTATTAGGTCATGCGAAGTCCTTATTTTTTAGGGTTTAGGGCCTAGCCCGGATATTTCTAAAAGCGCCGGTAGCTCAGCTGGATAGAGTACCAGACTACGAATCTGGGGGTCGGGGGTTCGAATCCTCCCCGGCGCACCATTTATATCATATAAATCAATACGTTATAAATCTTATTCGTAATTTATTCGTTTTTTCAAAATTTTCGGCACCTTGATTCGCCGGGGAGAAGCAGCTTCGATGGTGGTTCAACGGGTTTCGCCTAACAACGTCCGGCGTAGGTCAGCGATATATTCACCGACCCGGACGAATCGATCATCCTTGTCTTCAGTCTCATTAACGATGCGGTCATGGGCCTGAACCGCCAACTCGGCGGCCCGACGCGGGGTTATTCCCGCTTCGCGCTCTTTATAAGCCTTCAGAATCCGCTCGGCGAGGATGCCGACCAGCTCGGGATCAACCGACGACGTGAGACCCCCGCTTTCGAGTGCACCGATGTAAAAACGAATTCCCAAAGCACGGGCAACCTCCGCGGCCCGGTCGATCGAGGGAACGTGACCTTCCAAAATGCCCTGAACGCCGCGAACCGGCAGGCCGGCGCGCAAGGTCGTCGCGCGCACCGAGAGGTTCTTGCGCTCCAGCTTTTCCCTGATGGCCCGGACAAATCTGTCGTGAGTTTCCATTCGTGCTAGATATAGCATGAGATGGGTCGCGTCTCTGCCCTTATTTGTCTGCGGCCAATATGCTTTTAACCTCCTGCAACCCGCCAAGCAGCGCCAGCAAGACACGGGCGGATTGTCATATCATTTCCCTTCCGGTTCTTCTATCCTGGTCTTCGCGATCTTTACATAGTCCGGGTTTATATCAATTCCGATGCTGACTCTCTTCAATTTATTTGCGGCAACGCAGGTCGTCCCACTACCTAAAAACGGATCCAATACAATTTGGTTCTTTTGGCTGAAAAGACGGATGAGATGTCCGCACAAACGAACCGGCTTGGGGGTGAGATGCGAGTTATAAGTCTGCTTGTCAGGCTTTTCTACCGTCATGACGGTCGATGGCGTTTGCTCATCATTCAAAATTTGGTTCGGATCGATCAAGCCGGTCCCGTGTTCGAGCCACGTAGCAACAAAGGCGCCATCTCTTGGCTTCTGTGCGCACAGGATCGATTCGAATTGAGACCGCAGCTGTGGCGTTTTCCTCCCCCCAAGCGTTTGATGGCGCCCGCCTCCTCTGTCTCCAAAAAGCTTTTTTCCTGGTTACGAAGTGATCCATTGAAAACGCTTTGGATTGGGACCGCCTTGTGAATCTCCAGGCATATTGATCTCTTATCTCAAACCTGCAATCCTTGATCGCTACCGCCATCCTGTGATATAAATGTAGCGTAGAGAACGTCAACATAAAACCCCAGGGCTTAAGGACCCGCAACAAGTGCTCGGCCACCGGGAAATGAACCTCTGAAGCTCCAAGCCCTGCTTTCGGTCAAACTTCATGCCCACCGGCAAGCCCCCGACGGAACCGGTACTCTGCTTGCCGCTCCTCCCCTTCCCTCATGCATTGTCCAGCCCATGAAGAAAATAGGGTGAATCCGTCAGAACCAAGTGGACAGAATTGTCATTCATAGCGGCCAGAACATCAAGATAATCTGCCCGTGTGCAATTCGAAAGGCGTTTCGTTGACATATCCACGTTCAACGGAAAAGCGACTGACCGACTCATATGGGTTGATCACTTTTTTATAGGTAGCCTCGTCATTGACAAACACCGGCATGGGGCTGAAACGGTCAGTGTCATTGTGACCTGATTCTCTGGGGTCTGACTTTGCCGTTATCGGTGTCTCCCACTTTCTCCTGCCATTGACATGGTAGTACAAAAATGGCTGATCGAACATATGCTTGCCATATTTTCCACTCAATAAAAATCGTTGCCAATTCGTATTGAAGCTGTACCTATTAGAGGGTCGTTCGATCTGCCTGGATCGAATCGGCGCTCTTCAGTCTTCCAACTGAATTCTTTTTAGGTAATTATGGAAGCGGTGGGCTACTTCGCAGGGTGCTATGGTAAGCCGCGCCCCAGGTTTTTCATTGACCCTGATTTGATCCGCATGTGAATAAGCGAGGGGCCGACGAATAGAGGTCGGCGGGAACTGCGCTTCCCGCTTGAAATAGATTTTCCCGGATTTTATGAAGTCGGCCGCCTTATCGACAATGTGGTTGGAAAAAGAACAACCCTCGCGAAGATCGGCGATAATGCGGTCGGTTTGCGTTTTACTTAGGCGTTTGCGATAAAATGCCCGCAACGCCGTCATGACGGTGAACGGCTCAAGGGAGCACGCCATACGGTGCGCATCGGCCCAATCGGCGGACAATCGACCATCTGAGCCGA
>JBAJNN010000035.1:0-17222 GCA_036881905.1 Hyphomicrobiales bacterium
AGAAAAACCGTTACAGCACCCTTATCGGGCAGGGTGAATGACAAAAAACCGGCCCCTCAAGGGAGCCGGTTGTTGTTTGTGGACCATCGCTTCGATCCATTGTCAGTTGAGAACGTATTTGAACAGAGCATTGATCAGGGTCACCAGAACGGCGCCCATGCCAAGAATTTTCGGCATAAGGTTGGCCATAACGACTTTCAGTTCGGCCATGTCGTCTTTCAAGGCAATGTGAACCTCGTTGAGGCCGCTTTTCACCTCGGCGATATCGCTTTTCAGTTCGCTACGAACCTCGGTGATTTCCGACTTCAGTTCGGTACGAACCTTGTTGATTTCGCTGCGAACCTCGCCGATTTCCGATTTCAGTTCGGTTTTCGTCAGGGTCAGCTGTGTGCCGGTCGCCACGTCGGAGGAGCCGATCGCCTCGGCGACGGTCCTGGCGATGGTTTCGGCCGCTTTTTCCTCGACCCCGCCTTCCTTCATCCGGCGGGAGAATTCCAGCGTGTCGATGTTTAAAGTTTGCGCCATGGGACGCTCCGCTTTGTTCATGATGCCATCTCCTTGATTTGAAACAACAGATCGCCAAAGACGCACCATTACCCCATCGGGGCTTGTCGATACGCCCCGACGGGTTTTGTTGATGCCTGCTTTTATAACGGCCGCAGACTATGGCCGCGTGAGATCAACGCTCACGATAATGACGTCATTCTACACCGGATCGACGGGAAAAGTAAAGCGCCGGCGGACAATACCGTGATCGTGATCCTTCCATCCGACAAAACACATGCATGCCGCCCCCGACGGGCCATGAACGAGATGGCGCCATGGCGTCGCCCACCTCTACAATGATCCCGAATTGCGCCGAAAACCTCTCTCCCGCCAAGGCAAGGACACATGAGAACATCGCTCATCCTTATCGTATTGTTTGCAGTCTCGGCCTGCACGTGCCGCACCGGCAGGCAACGCGTCGGACATGAAGAGACGCCCCGCTCCGCGCAGGTCGGGCAACGCCACGGCCGCGAATTCACCGTCGTCTGGGGCAATAGCGGACGCGGCGGCGCGGCGATGCGTCTTCCCGCTTATACCCACGTTCTGGCTCCGGCCGCACCGACGCGGGCCGTCGCCAGACCCCGGCCCCTCTCGTCGCATGACACGACGCCACAAGGCCTGTCTCCCGTTTTCGTCGAAGCGGAACCGATCATGTTGTTCTCCACCGAACCGGACGCCGAATGCTCAAGCGACCGTTCGATCTATTCGAAGGATCATAAAAGAATCGCGCGCAAGCGGCAAAAGCCTTGAGAGCCGCGACATGCCACTTTGCAGTCCGGCTCGTCGCAGATTGATGCCGGCCGATTATATTATTCCAGCCAGCCCGACATGCAGATCAAAAAGGGGGACGTGGACGGACTTGTCGGCCACACGGGTCGTGTCTTATCGCCGGCACCGTCGAAAAAGGCCATTCGGCGCGCCGCGAGACGGTTCTCATCTCCACGCTGAAGGGGAAAAAACCGATCGCCGCCATTTTTCATGGAGACTCTGGTGAGTAACGGAGGCCCTCGATTTTACGTGAAATATGTCTTGACAGAATAGGCGACTTTATGAAACAATTTTGACTGAATAAATCATTAGCGAATTCCGGGATAAAAAATATGCCCAAAATCCACCGCACAGACTCGAAGGGTATCGTGACTTGCTTCTGCTCACATATCAAAAATGGAAGTGTCGGGGTTGCTCTGGCCTTGAGTCTGGGCCTGTCCCTACCCGCCAGCGCCAACACCAGAATTACCTTCGCCAATTACCTGCCTAATGACTACATCAACAAGGTAATTAAAGATTTCGAGGCGGCGCACCCGGATATTCAGGTGCAGTCTATCAAATGCGGCTTCGCTGATTGCCATCGAAAGCTTACCACGGCCCTGGCCGTCGGCCAGGGCGCCGCCGATATTTTCAGCGTCAGTACCATCAAGCTCGGTAGCTTCGCCAACTCCGGCGGCCTAATGAACTTAAGCGCCCCGCCGTTCAATATCGCCGCCCGAGGCTGGCGTTTCGATCCGTCGATGATCAGCCTGGCGAAAAGCAGCGACGGCCACATCTACGGCGTGCCTTATGACACCGGTCCAGTGATCATGATCTACCGCAACGACATGGTACGCAAAGCCGGCGTGAAGATAGAAGATATCACCAAAAGTTGGGACAGATTTATCGCCTTCGGCGAGAGATTGAAGAAAGAACAAGGCGCCTACCTGATCCCGGCGGCCACCAGCCTGATCAACCCGCTGGTGGTGGGTATGAATGGTGAGGCCGGTAAGCCGGTATACACCAAAAACGGTAAGCCCAATCTCGACTCACCGCAGATTAAACAGCTGATGATGATAAGCAGAACTTTGTATGACAAAGGGCTGGCAGCCTCGCTTGATGGCGCGACCAATTCGCAGGAATACATCAAGCTGTATCGCCAGGGGAAATTGTTCTGTGACATCGATGGCCCATGGGATGAAGGACGTATCGAGCAGGAGCTGGATCCGGATGGCGCCAAGGCGGGGTTGTGGCGCGTTACCGGCGTGCCGGGAAACATCAGGGTCAATGCCGGCGGCACCGTATTGGTGATACCCAAACAAAGTAAGAACCCGCAGGCGGCTTGGCAGTTTATTCAGTTCTTCATGCAACGTAATGTGGTGATCGATGCTGCCAGGATCGCCGGCACCCTGCCGGCCCGTCTCGATGTGTATGACGCGCCCTATTTCGACACGCCAAGCTCAATCCTGGGCGGGCAGCATGCCATGCGTTACTATGTCGGGCTGGTGGCGGACCTAAAGCCGGTCGCATCGTCGCCGGAAGATGACATCGCCAACGAAATTCTCAACGAAGCGGCGAAGAAGATCCTGATGCAGCATCGCGATATCGACAGCACCCTGCGTGATGCCAACAAGCTTCTTCAACGCCGGATGCGCGCTCTGTAATCACCCGATGCGACGGCCCGCCCTGTCAGGCCATTATGATTTCTCCTGTTCCGCCACCGATCTGAGAAATTCATGCGTAAGCCATTTTTCAAAGGGTTGCTGCACGATCACCGCACCGCTTATCTGTTGCTGCTGCCGTTTATACTATTGTACGCGGTGTTCAACGCTTTCCCGATTTTTTTCTCGGCCTTTCTGTCGTTCCAAGCATGGGACCCGGTCAAAGGCTTCAGCTCAATGACGTTCGTTGGATTGGACAATTTCTACTATGCCTTTACCGACGACGCCTTCTGGATCTCGCTGGTCAACACCATTAAGATTACGCTGGTGTCGGGCCTCTGCCAGCATCTGTTCGCCATTACCCTGGCATACTCTCTGCTTCATGTCATCACGCGCGGTCGTCACTTCCTTAAGGCGGCGATTTTTCTGCCCTATATCACCTCATCGGTCGCCGTCAGCCTGATTGTGTTCAACCTGTTTTCACCGGTCGGCGCGGTCAACGAACTGCTGGTCTGGCTTACGGCTGGTCTGCATCTGAACGCGCTGGCCACTATGCTGCCGGTGAATTTCTTCGACAGCGATTGGATTCGTTTCACCATCGCCAATCAGGTAACTTGGAAGTTTACCGGCATCAATACCGTGATTTATATGACCGGGCTGGCGTCGATATCACCAGACCTGTACGAGGCTATTGAGCTGGACGGCGCCAATCGCCGGCAAAAATTCCGCTATATCGCGCTACCGCTGCTCGCGCCCTTTATCTTCTTCGGCACATTGATGACGCTGATCGGCAATATGCAGCTGTTCAACGAACCGATGATCCTGACACGAGGCACCGGCGGCGTTGACAACAGCGGCCTGACAGTGTCGATGTATGTGTATAAAACCGGATGGTCCTATCTGGATATGGGCACGGCCTCGGCGATTTCCTGGATTCTGTTCGGGCTGATCGCTCTGGTCAGCGCACTGGTGTTCCGGGGCTTCGGCAAACGCAGAGGATTGAACCATGATCGCTGACGGCCGCCGATTTGATATCGCAAAGCTGATGATTTACCTGCTGGTGTCGCTGTTCGCTTCACTGTCGCTGTTCCCGTTCTACTGGTCAGCGCTGCTGGCAACCCAGGACACCCGCGCCATCATGGGCATGTCGCTGCGCTTCGGCGGACACTTTTTAGAAAACTATCGCAGGCTGGAACAACAGGTGCCCTTCACCCGCTCATTGCTGAATACTGCGTATGTCACCACCATGGCGACGCTGCTTAGCGTAGCTGTTTCCGCCGCCGCGGGCTACGCCTTCAGCATCTATAGATTCAAAGGCAAAAGCTCACTGTTCACCATTTTGATATTGACCATGATGGTGCCGAGCGTGGTGAATCTGGTGCCTTATTTCTTCGTCATCAAAAGCGTCGGCCTGATCGACCGGTTCGCCGCCGTCTGGCTGCCGGCCGGGGTCAATATTTTCGGCGTCTTTCTGGTGCGTCAGTATGTCGGCGCCGCGCTGCCCGGCGAGATCCTCGACAGCGCGCGTATGGATGGCCTGAATGAACTGCAAATCTTCCTGCGCATCGGCCTGCCGCTGATGCGCCCGGCGCTGCTGACGGTGGCGATCGTGGTGGTGGTCGATACCTGGAATAACTTTATGCTACCGCTGGTGGCGTTGCAGTCGCCGGACAAGCAGATCGTACAGCTGGTGCTGCGCAGCCTGAGCGGCGCCACCGCCACCCCGTGGAATCTGGTGATGACCGGCAGTTTCCTGGCAATCGTGCCATTGTTGATTGCCTTTGTTTTCTCATCCAAACAGATGATGGAAAGCCTAACTCACGGAGCGGTAAAAGGCTGACATTATGCGATCAATCGATATTTCAAGCGTTGACGGTACCGCGCCGCGCCGGCAAATCCTGTTGTTTGCCGCTGATGAAGGCAAGCCGCCCACCAGCCTGCGGCAGATGGGTTTACAGCGAGCGTCAATCGGCGCGCTTTATCCACTGGGCGATGGTCGCTTCGCCCTGAACATCGGCGCATCGTTGACGACAGCCGCACTGCAGGATGCCGGCGCGGCCATTGCCGGCGGGCGAAAAGACTTCGGGTTGGAGAAGCTCCGTCTGACGCTGGACAAGGATATATTCGCCGGCGATGACGACTGGCGCTGGCTTCTGTTCGGCCTGCGCCTCGGTGCCTATCGCTACCGGCATCAGGCCAAGGTGACGCTGAGCGACCCAACTCAGGCGCTCGGAAGCCATGATGCGGCAACCCAACTGCTGTGCGACTGGGCCAATCTGCATGCTGAAGGGGTGATTGTCGGTCGCGAGCTGATGAACAAACCGGCCAATATTCTTTATCCGAAAAGCTTCGTCGAGGCTGTCGCGCAACTGCCGTTTAAATCCCTGCGTCAGGAAGCGCTGGATGATGAACGGATGGAACAACTGGGCTTTGGCGGTCTTTTGGGGGTTGGTCAGGGTAGTGCCCACGCCTCGCGGCTGTTGATCCTTGACCACCATCCCGCCAGCGCGAGTCGTACTCTGGCGCTGGTGGGCAAAGGCGTCACCTTCGACAGTGGCGGCGTCAGCATCAAGCGCGCGGCGCGCATGAGTAGCATGAAGTTCGACATGGGTGGCGCAGCGGCAGTGGTCGGCGCCATGCGCATTATCGACACATTGCAGCTGCCGATTCGTGTCATCGGCCTGTGCGGGCTGGTGGAAAATATGCCCTCTTCGCATGCGCAGCGTCCGGGGGACGTGGTGATCATGCACAATGGAAAATCCGTGGAAATTATCTCCACCGACGCCGAGGGGCGCATGGTGCTGGCCGACCTCATCAGCTACGCGCAGCAACGCTTCCAGCCCGATTATCTTTTGGATATCGCCACACTGACCGGTGGCGCGGGCGTGGCGTTGGGCAAGGGGTATGCGGCGATGATGGGCAATGACGATGATTTCTTGGCCCATATTACCCGGGCGGGCACAGCCAGCGCCGAACCGGTCTGGCGCATGCCATATGGCGGCTGGTATCGCGGCGTGCTGAAATCCGAATTTGCCGATCATAGACATAGCGGAGAAGATCCGCATGGCAGCCCATGCGTGGCGGCCACCTTCATCAGCGAGTTCGTTACGCCCGGCCGGCGCTGGGCGCATCTGGACATCGCCGCCATGTCCACCGATATGCCGCATCGCAAGCTGTATGCCAACGGCGCATCCGCTTTCGGCGTATTGCTGTTGGCGCGGCTGAGTTCCTTTCTGGCATCAAAAGAGGAGGAGCGCTGATGGCTTACGTGGAGTTGGTTGGTCTCAGCAAACGGTATGACAACGGCTATTATGCCGCCAGCGATGTTAATCTGCAGGTTGAGAAAGGCGAATTTGCGGTGCTACTTGGCCCGTCCGGCTGCGGTAAATCCACCACCCTGCGCATGGTCGCCGGGCTGGAGGCGCCATCCTCCGGAGAGTTACTGATCGACGGTGAGCGCATGAATGGGGTGAAGCCGAAATATCGCGACATCGCCATGGTGTTTCAGAGCTATGCGCTCTATCCTCATATGACGGTGTACGACAATATGGCGCTGTCGCTGAAAATCAAGGGAATGGCGAAGGCCGACATCGCCACGCAGATCGCCGCGGTTGCCGAGATGCTGCACCTGAGCGAGTTCCTGCGGGTTAAACCCGGCCAGCTCTCCGGCGGTCAGCGCCAGCGGGTGGCGCTCGGCCGCGCTATTGTGCGGCGTCCCAAGGTATTCCTGTTCGATGAACCGCTTTCCAACCTGGACGCCAAGCTGCGCAACCATATGCGCCAGGAGCTTTCGGCGCTGCACAAGGCGATCGGCGCGACCATCATCCATGTCACCCACGATCAGGTGGAGGCCATGACCATGGCGGACAAGGTGGTGGTCATGAATCGAGGAAAGGTGCAGCAGACAGGGACGCCGCTGGACTTATATCACCGACCGATGAACTGCTTCGTCGCTAAGTTTATCGGTTCGCCGCAGATGAATTTTTTCGACGTACGGGTGCATCCGCAGGGTAAGCGGATTTGGCTGCGTAGTGATTCAGGCCTGGCGTTGCCTCTGGCGGCTGCCGATTTTCCAGCGCTGTCCGCTCATGCCGGTCGGCGGTTGACGCTGGGCTGCCGACCGGAAGCCTTAAAGATCGGCAATTCGCTTCAGGAACCTCACCTGCGCGGCACGCTGGTCTACAGCGAGAATCTTGGGGCGGAAAGCAATCTGTTTGTGCAGACCGACAACAATGCGCAGTACATCGTTAAACAACACGTCCAGCGGCAATATGCGCAGGGTCAACCGTTGACGGTGACGTTGAACACGCCCGCGCTGCATTTTTTCGACCCGCAGAGCGGCGAACGATTGCCGTAACAAGGGAAAACAGTGTTGCCGGCCGGCGTTCTATGAGACCCCACAGCGCCGCTGCACGCTCATTCGCTCAGCGTTTCCGTGGTTATCACCCCGGCGCCTTCTCACTTGGCGAGATGGTTTTTATCATGGTTTTGTTCTACCTCCCGCCGTTCAGGGGTTTGAGGTTTTTAGGACGTAGAGTCCGGCTCTGTCGGCGTGTCGGGAGGGGCGGACAGGCTAGAGCATAATTCGATTCGGAGAAGCGAGGTTAGATCAAGATTATGCTGGAAAATAAGGGTGTTAGAGCGGAATGGCGATGCAATTTGAGCGCCATTCCGCTCTAGTGGCCGGATGGTTTTTTAGGGCATCTTGAACCCGTATCAGGAAATGATTTCGGGTCGGTGGATCAATGGGCGCCGACGATCTCCGCATCGCGCAGCTCCGGCGCCGCCATGCCGCTCCGCCACAGCCAATACCGGATTGGCCCCGGGCAGTTCAGGCTTATCACCTTGTGATTGCCATCTTTATCGATGGCATGGATCGTAACCCCCTCGGTGTAGCCGTCCTTCAGATATTGCAAATCCTCAACGGCTTCGTACACCGCCTGCTCCAGCGTCATGCCCATTTTTATGTACAGCACCACGGCGCGGCTGGTGCCGCAGCGGATAGTCATTTCCCCGGTATGGGTGCAGGCGCAGGCGCCGTAGCGGCTGTCGGCATAGGAGCCACCGCCGATGATCGGACTGTCGCCCAAGCGGCCCGGATACTTCCATGCCCAGCCGGAGGTCGAGGTGGCGACGCTGAGCTTTTGTCGCGCATCCAGCGACAGAAATACTGTGGTGTCGCGCACCCGTTCCGGATCGGTGGCGTTGTTCGACAACTCGGCCAGCGCGATGTTTGGCCAGTTGCTGCGCTGTTCGGCACTCATCGTCCGCTCCAGCGTTTCCCACCAGACGCGCTTTGAATCGGCGATCAGATTGTCCCCCGCCGGCGCGCCAATTTCAGCGGCAAAATGCGCGGCGCCGGCGCCGACCAGAATTTCATGGTTCAGATCCTCCATCACCCGGTAAGCGACCTCCACCGGATGTAGATAGCCCCGCAGCGCACCGACCGCGCCGGTGCGCAGCGTATTGCCGTCCATCACCGACGCGTCCAGTTCCATCTCTCCCAGCACATTCGGCCAGCCGCCATAGCCGACGGTACGCACGTTTGGATGCGACTCGACCCGCTTGACGCCATCAATGATGGCGCGCAGGCCGTCCTCCCCCTGTCGCAGACGTTCCGCCGACAGGCCAATGCCCGGATACCCCTCTGAATTTGCAATCACAATCACAGGGTTATCTCTCCCCCATCGCGTTTCACGCTCAAAGAGGCCGCACGCGGCTTTACCGGCCATCGTCAGTGGAATACACATTCTATTGAGTGTTCAAAAGCTATCCGCGCCCAAGCTGAAAGTCAAACCGCAATGACGAAAGGCGTGGCGCGCCATCATCATGACCGCACACCATTTCGATCACATGAACAGGTCCTGACCCTATCCCTGATTGCGTTCCTTGTCACCGCGCGCAAACGGTCTGACGAATATTTGAAAAACGACGGCTGGGACGGTATTGAAATCGTTCTCATCCAAGCTAAGCGGAAACGGAACATGACCTCACCCCAAATTGTTCAGTGCGCCCATAACCGCAGTCGCGGGATCTTTTTTTTGCATGGCGCCGGTTTTGCCAGCTGGGTTCCCCACATTCCCCTAGTTCAAAAGCGCCTCGATCTAGGACATGACGATCTGGGTTTTGCCCTTCTGGCGGCGGCAGTCGGGGTTTTGGTGGCTATGCCGATTGCCGGCCGCCTGGCCGATCGGGTCGGCAGCAAACGTGTCGTACGTTATTCCGGGTTGGCCTATTTTCCGGCTCTGACCATCCCGCTCTTCATGAGAAGTCTGAGCACCCTATCGATCGCGCTGTTCGTCATGGGGTTCACCGCCACGTTTATGGATATCGCGATGAACGCCAACGGTCTCAATGTCGAACGCGCCAGGGGTAAAAGCGTAATGTCCGGTCTCCACGGGTTCTGGAGCCTTGGTGGATTTACCGGGGCCGGTTTTGCCGCGCTGTGGTTTGCCCTGCCTATTCCGGAAATGTGGCACTTGCCAGTCAGTATGGCCGGTTTATTGGCGCTACACTGGTCTTTGCAGCGCAATCTGTTGCCGGATCCCACCCGAACACTGAAAACATTAGAAACTCCGAACCCATCGCGTGGACGCACCATGGTATGGGTACTGTTGCCGTTCGGTATTTGCGCGTTTATCGGCCAGTTTGGCGAGGGTGTGATAACCGACTGGGCAACGGTCTTGATGAATACCCATCTGCACTCGGGTCCGACAATGGCGGCAGTGGGATTTGCCTGCTATTCGGCGGCCATGGCGATGACGCGCCTGTCGGGCGACTGGCTGGCGAACCGGTTTGGCCGTACCGCCGTTTTAATGGGCAGCTCCGGGCTGGCAACAACCGGTTATCTGACCCTTGCCCTTGCACCGCATTATATCATTGCCTGGATGGGTTGCTTTATCGCCGGTGTTGGTCTGGCGGTGGTCCTGCCGTTGCTGATTTCGGCAGCCGCCGGCGTGACTGGAAAGGCTGGCGGCGCGGTGGTCACCGCGATTGCCGCAACGGGGTATACCGCGCTGATGGCCGGACCGCCGATCATCGGCGCGATCGGCCAGCATTACGGGCTGGTCAGCGCCTTTTTGATAACCTCGGGGTTTCTCGCCATGATCATTCCGGTTTACATGTTGACGATCCGGAGCCGGTTAAAAACCGTCGGAGAAAGGTGATTGTCATCTGATTCCCGAGTTATGGTCCAACACAAATGCCTGTTGCCGTCATCGGTCTCACTCGTCGATCCGGTAGGCCCGTTCTCCGCTTGGGGCTTGTCTTTCGACCGGCCATGGTAGCCCTTATACTTTTGTCCTTTTGTGTCTCATTGATTGACAACAACACCGTTCGTGTCTCATGGATCGCGGTTTTGTGCGACACAATCGCTTTTGCGTTTCACAGACGATAACTCAAAACAAGCGTTCTCCTTCCACTATGCTCGACGGAGGGGAAGAAGCGTAAACGCCGGGGCGCGGCGTCCCGCACCTTCTCGCAGAGTTGCAACGATGCCGTGATCCCGCAAAAGATTGGGGATTCGCCGGGCGGTGAGTTTTGGGACACCAAGCCTCGTCAACAAAATGACGACTCGTAAAAATGGGAAATGAGAAAAAGAACTTGACCGAACAACCTGAATAATTACCCATATTTTAATAAGTGTAATACATTAAAATATATGTGTCCAATGCGAATGCCTGTTGCCGTCATTTGCTTGCGCCCTTGATCCGATAGACCAACTCGCCGTTGGCCTGTTTTTCCCGCGTCACGGTGAAGCCGAGCTTTTTTCCGATGGTGCCGCTGATGGCGCCGCGGATGGTATGGCGTTGCCAGCCGGTGGCCGCCCTAAGCTCTTCCAGAGAAGCCCCGTCCGGCTCATGCAGTATCGCAATCACCATCTCCTGCTTGGAGCCTTTTCGCGTCACGGCCCTATCTTCGGCCGGACGATCCTCTCCCCTGCGCGTGTCGTTTCGACCGTCAGCTCGCGCGCATTCGCTCGGGGCAGGTGGGACGGGCAGGTTTTCATCCCCGCCCTCGCGCACGTAACGCACCAACTCCGACAGGCTCAAAGAACCTTTGGGCCGTTGACGCTCGCCCCGTTGACGTTCACGCCGTTGACGCTCGCCCCGTTGCCGATGCAGTCCCGTAATGGAAAGCCATTCGTTCTCTTGCGTTATCGTATTCATTCGCCGTCCTCCATCCGCTCAATTTCGGCGAGAATGTCTTGAGCCTCGCGCAATCCTTGGACCAGGCGATGTTCTCCGGTTTTATCGTCGAGAATGACCGTGGCCGGCGTGCCGGAAATCCCATAGGCTTGGGCTTTCGCCATGTCCTGGGCTATGCGTCTTTTTACGTGATCGGAACCCATGCAGGTGCGCACCTTGTCCCATGAGGTCCCGGCGGCTTCCACCGCCGCTTTCAGATCGGACACGCCGGCCCCATTGCCCCTTGTCCGCGCGAACACGGCAGACCGGCACGCAAGGCGGCTCGGCGCACCGAGAGATTCTCTTGCGCCAGCTTCTCCTTGATAGCCTGAACAAATCTGTCGTGAGTCCCCATTCGTGCAACATATAGCACAAAATGGATCGCGTCACCGCCCTTATTCGTATGCGGCCAATATGCCCTTAACGTCCTTGTAATTCGGAATATCACGATCACTGGAAAACGGAACAATCTCTTCGGCCCTGACCGTCAACGGCGTTCCGTCCTTGCCGTAGAGGATCGGGCCGTAGACCTCCACTCTCACTTTTTTACTCGCGCAGCGCAACGCCCGCGCCATCAAATCGTCGCCGAAATAACACTCAATCGGCTCGCCGCACACGGCTTCATGTATTGTAAACTGTTGGGGGTCCTTGCGAGTTGTCGCCTCCAATCGACCTTCTATGGAGCCGTAATCTTCATAGCTTGCCATCTGGTTCCTCCTTCTCCAGTTGATCCAACATGAGTTTGACCTCTCGAGACCCGCCCAAGAGCATCATTAGGACGCGGGCATATCCGCCCTTGATTTGCCTCACATCGACCACGCGCCCCTCAAACGGCCCCTCGACAATACGCGCGCTGTCGCCGACCTTGAATTCATGGCGTGAGCGCATGAAACGTTGCTCATTGGGAGCGCCGAAACGGATGCGATTGCGAGCCACGAAGGCGGACAGCCTGGCCCCCGTAATCGCTACCGGATAGCCCCTGATGCCGATCACTCCGTGGACACAGCCCGCTTTGCGCCGTACGGCCCACCAATCTTCATGCCCCGCCTTGAAGCCCACGAACAGGCAACCGGCGATCACCGGATAGGCGATTTTGATTTTTGCCCGAGAAAAATGGTTTTGGAGCCGCCATTTGGTGTGCAACGGCAGCCACGCGCAGGCTCCGGCGCGGGCGATCACTTTCTGTGCAACGAATTCTTTGCCCGAGCGACCCAGAACCCCATACCACTCGATCGATGGGTTGCTCATCGCCCTTTGCGCCGCTTGGTTCTCATTGGCGGCAAATCGCTCAAGGAATTGACGCCGCTGGCTTCGCTTATAACACGGGGCGCGCAATATTGGGAAATTTTGAGTTTGCTTCATGAGGCAGTCTCCTGATTCGGTTTCTTCCCCTGTGGCGGATTGGGCTTTTCATCGTTGCGATTAAGGCATTCAGCGAAATCCGGGTCCTTGGCCATTTCGGCCAACATGGCCTGATGGTCGCGCTCAAAGTCCTGTTCTGGCTTTGGCTCCTTGCGCTCTTCGCTTGTGTCATCTTTTCTTTCCATTGATCGAAGGGTGGCCTTTGGTGGAGGGGAATCTTCAGCCATGCATCCCAGGCATCGCCCCATTTTTGGCGAAAAGCCTTGTGTTCACGTTTCAGCCGTTCGTCCTCCTCAGCAGCCTTGCGTCGCTTTTCGTGTCCCTCCAAATGAGCTATGGCGACGTCGCGAATATATTTGCGCTCGCGCATGTGCTTTTCGCACTCCTCATAGACATCGGCCCGCGTCGGCAGCCATTTCAGTCGCCGTGTCAATTCGTCGATTGCGGAACGCCCAATATCCGCCGGATACTCCATCAAAATCGAGGTTATGGCCCTGATGTAAACGTCGTAATCGTTGACGGCGCGAGCCGGATAGCTGCCGACCAAAACCCGGCCTTGCGCTTTCGCGGTATCTTCGCTTGTCGGCATCATGGCCGCCTCAACCTCCTTGATGATCGCCCGGCAGTCGTTTTCAGGGATCAGCCGCGTTGCCCCATCGACCCGCACGGTCCAGTCCCGCCTGGTGACGGGATTGCCGCGTTTGTCTTCTCCGAAATTCGTCCCCGGCGTCAGGACCGAGCGGTAGCGGCCGATAACGTCTTGCAACAAATGAATTTTCACGACATTCAGGCGAGCGGGCTTGTTCATTGCGGAACCTCGTCGATGGTCGTAATCGTTTTTCGCTCAAACCGGTCCCATGCGTCCCTCATGGCGTTCGCGGCGTCGTAAGAGTTGTAAACTCTTGGATTTGAGCCATTTTTCTCCTTTCGCGAACGAGGCGGACCATGTATTTGGATGTCTCTGCGGACCCACATATTCCATGCCCTCGACCAGTCGAGCTTGACGGCGTCCTTGCCAGGCTTGGAGAGCCAGTAATCCTTGAAATTGTCGGCCATCTCCGCAATTTCCCGCTCAAAAAACCCCTTCTTGCCGGCAAACTCCGCTTCTTTCTCGCCCAGCTCCCAATCTTCCGGCAACCGCGTTCCCCGCTTGTCGCGAGGCGGCGGCTTTTCCCGTGACCGGCAAAGCTGAACAGCTTGCGAGGGCGGTGGTTGTGGGGACGGTGGTTGAGCCGTGGCTTGATCAACCGACGAATTTCGATCGGTTGGGCCACTTTTTTTGTGATCACCGATAGGTGATCCTTTTTTTATATCTAGCTTCTGGCTTCTGGCCTCTGGGTGTATGGGTGGTTTGTCTTCCACCCCCATGACCACCCTGGGGGGTGGTCGATTTTGCTCTCTGTTTTCAGAGCGTTGACGACTACGTCGACTGTGGGGCAAAGTCCCGTTTTTTGCAGATTTTACGCCGTCTTTGCGCCGTCGTTCGTCACGGGTAATGCGCCTTGAGTAGATCACGCCGGCACGAGTGCGACTGAAAACGCCCGCTGTTTCAAGCTCGGTTAGCAAAGCGCCAAGCTCTACTGGGGCCACGCCCGTCAACATCGCTAGTTGCGCGTCAGTCAGGGGCACGCCATTGACAACCAGGTGGCCGCGCGGGTTGGCTTCATGCATGATGCATAATAGCTCCATCCACATCCCGCGTGCTGCGATACTGCAAATTCGCAGCGCCTTGTCCGCCCGCCAGTCGGACGGATAAAACTTCAACCATGGATTTCGTTTGACGCCCATCATTCTATTTCCTCCAGGATATGAACAGGATAGGCGTTCACCCGCCCGAAACGCTCATCGGGAATGATCCCGATATGCAGGCCGCGCTCGCGACACAATTTCGCCGCCTTGCGCCCGAAAACAGTTGCCTTCGAGAGGGGTAATTTCAGATTGTGAGTGCGACAGAAAGGCGATCACCGTCATGTATCCGGTGTCGCCGTCCATATCGGCCAGCTTGCGCTCCGTCTCTTCCTGCCGATGTTCGACCTCGGTCAGCCGCCTTTCCTGCTCGGCGGCTTGCAGGACAAGGTCTTGTATGGCCTGGAAGTGCGGCGGGAGTTTCCGCATCCCGTATTGACCGGTCTTGCGGATGGTCGGTAGAACCTCCGCCGTCACCCATTTCTTGAACCGTTTGGCTTGGGGTTTATCGGATCGCAATACCAAGGAATAGAGGCCGCTTTCATTGACAATGTTTGTCGGCCTGTGGCTACCCTCAATCTGATATAGGGTAACTTCGTCCTCATCAAGGCGTCGCACCGCCATGCTAGGGTTTTGAATACCCAACACGGCGCAAACATCGGCGGCCACAAACCAAGGCTCGCCGTCTTTCTCAATGACCCGAACAGGGTAATCCTCAAATTGAAATGGCGTGATTGCGTTCATGGTCTCAACTCCTTTTCTTCCCTGCAAAACCCGAAGATTTCATCGCCAAGCCGGTTGGTTTGGGCGATTTTGTTTCGGCAGGTCGTCATAAGGTCGAGAAACAACTCGCCGCAGTCCTCGTCGTGGCTGATCGCCAAGGCGGCATCGATCAGCACATCGACTTTGGCCATGGTCAGGCTTTGCACGTCCAATAGCTCGTTGATTTTTGCAAATCGGGGGAAGGGGCGGCGGCGTCATTGCACGGCCCTCCCGTTCGCTGGGGACGGACGACCGTCCTTGCCGGACGGAGCCAGAGACAGCGGAATGCGTTTGGCCCGAGCCGTCAAATGGTGAAGTTTGTTTTCAAGGTCTTCCGCGACCGCCCTCAGTCGGCCCGCCTGTTTCGACAAATCTTCCAACGTGCTTTTATATGTCGCGGCCGTGTGTATGGCGTTCGCAAGGCATGATGCGTCATCGACGATCCCGTCCGGCCGCTCGACCGGAAAGGTCACGGTCACCCTTCGCGCGTGTTTCGCTGACTCGATGAAAACCACCGCCTCGTCGAACCGGCTCTGCGGAATCTCGCAATAGCGCGGAACCTGGAATTTGTCCTTGAGTCGCTCATAGGCATCATGGCGCGAGGCTTGGTCGGTCCACCGCTCCTGTATGAGCTTTTGGATCGTTCGACATTGCGAGGGCGTCAGCGTTCGCGGCTGGGGTAAAGCCGGTTGTTGCGCCGGGCCGCCTTGCGGAGTGGTGAAAAGATCGGCGATCCGAGCAATCAACGCCCTCGCGTTTCGCGTCTTGGAGATGTGACACAAAAACGCGGTCTGCCGCTCATTGAGGTAATAATAATGCCCCAGGCGAGAGACCCTGCCGAAAGCCTTCAGCTCGGCGAAGTGGAACCGGATTAGATTCCTTATATTATAAGGCGTGCTGAACCCCATGGCTTGCGCCAGAGCCAGATCGTTGACGCGATATTCGCCCTCGATCGGCGACAGGGGTAGAGAGAACGCGAAGTCCGGCTGTTCGATATGCGGCGCGGAAGCCCTTTCGGCTAGGGAATGCCCCTCGAACAGATGCGCCTGGCGTTCGGCGACCACGGCGGCGTAGGGCGCTTCATCAACCACCTCCATCCGGTTGAAGGATTCGAGATACCGTATCTTCCAGGCCATGGCCTTTTGGCCGGTGAGGCCCATCGCCAGAAGCGTGAACCCGACGCGCGTCATTTCGACGATCGTCTAGCGGACGGTTCCCGTGCTATGGCGTTGAATTTGTTCACGGTATCCAAAATTGGATTCCCTGAAATCGTCGGGAATATCCAAGTTTCTGATGGCACGCAGAACATGCAAATGTTTTTTGCCGAAGCTCTCGGCGACTTTGAGGGAAGTGGTTTTAAGGTCGGAAGAAACGAGGGCGGATTCCGCCCGTGGATTAAGAGCGCTCATAGCGGGTCTCCTGTAGTTGGAAGTTGACCCGGAAGCCCTCTTGTCAAAGGGCGGCCGGGCGACAACGGGTGACAAGACCGGCCTACAGGAACCGGCGAGTCCGAAGACTCCCCATTGCGCCCGACCATAGAAAAAGCCGCATTCCTTGAGAAAGGCGCGGCTGTCGAGCGCCTGTAGACATTCGGGCTTGTCAACCCGGCCACGGATTTTACCGTGACGAGGTTGACGCTATTCCCGTTGTCATGCGGTGTCAAGAGGTTTATCGTGAATGCGGTTGAATTTTTTATGAGAGGCTTCAGAAAGCCTTTTCCGTCTGAAACCCGGGGCGCGGCGGAGTTGTGGCCCCGCTGCGCATTCCCCCTGACAGCCCCGCCGAATCCGACGCCGCCGCTGAAAAAATAGAGAAGAATCGGGCAACCCTGCGCAGGCTGGGTTATTCGGACAAGGAATATGACGATCTGAAGGTGACGATCGCGCCTAGGCAGTGGCCGGCGATCTGGCTGACCTGATCGCCGGCCTCTCGTCTTGCCTATTTGCGCGAAAGAGGCTAGATTGGCTCCAAGACAACTCTTATTCCGAGGCGATGAATGGACATGACGCACGCTTTGGCGTTCGACACGCTCAAATACTCCAAGCGGTTGGTGGAGGCCGGGTTTACGCAAACCCAGGCCGAAGCTCTTGCCGAAGAGCAAGCCGGCCTTATCGACGAACGGCTCGCCACCAAGCAGGACCTGAAACAGCTTGAAGTTGCGCTCAAACGCGACATTAAACAGCTTGAGGCCGCCACCAAGCAGGACCTGAAACAGCTTGAAGTTGCGCTCAAACGCGACATTAAACAGCTTGAGGCCGCCACCAAGCAGGAC
>JBAJNN010000036.1:0-15203 GCA_036881905.1 Hyphomicrobiales bacterium
CCGCACAGCATCATCTTCACCAACCGCTCTCGACCCAGCGGCGTCAGTCGGGCAGTCTTGTGGATGTTCATTCGGGCTTGCCTCCAAGGAGGTCTGAAGCTCGGTAACTCCAGTCTCCCCGGTCAGGCCCGAATCGACAACCGGTTGAAAGCTCACAACTAGAGCATAATCCGAGCTTGCCAAGCGCGAGCAAAGATCGAGGAAGGTTATGCGGGCGAAATAAAGATTTAAGAGCACCGGTTCGATCCGATCGAATCGAACGGCGCTCTAGAAGCCCGATCGTCTCGTCATATCTTATGGCCTTTCTCGTTAGGCCACTTTGGGCCGATGCGTTGGAAATCTTCACCCTGTCTGGTCCTCCCACGCTTTCCAGCGACGCAACATCAAAGAGTTGCCGACGACCGAGACGGAACTTAACGCCATCGCCGCACCGGCGATCACCGGGCTGACTATCCCGAAGGCCGCCAGTGGCACGCCTACTAGGTTATAGGCAAACGCCCAAATCAGATTCTGTGCAATCTTGCGTCGCGTTGCGATCGACACATCGATCGCCGCCACGACACGTTCCGGGTCAGACCTCATTAGAGTAACGTCCGCCGTTTCCATGGCAACATCCGTGCCATCTCCCATGGCAATGCCGACATCGGCCATGGCCAGTGCCGGGGCGTCATTGATTCCGTCACCAACCATGGCGACATGGCGACCGTTCTTGCGCAGTTTTTCGACTTCTTGCGCCTTATCTCGCGGGTGAACACGCCCCATGAAATGCTCCAGGCCGAGATGACCGGCCACATGAGCAGACACCTCCTCGCTGTCACCCGACAACATGATGCTGTCGATCCCGCGTTTTTTCAAATCGGCAATCGCCTGCCTCGCAGAGCCGCGAATGCGGTCCTCAAATGTTATGAAACCGGCAAAAACTCCATCGATCGCCACCAGGATAACGGTTTGTCCTTTGCTTTCATAGCGGGCAATGTCCCGGGCAAGCCCTGTTTCGGGAAGCGTGATATTGTGCTCTTTCATCATTGCTTCGCTCCCGATCGCAATCATACGGCCTTCGACGCTCGCCGTCACACCGGCGCCGGTTTTGCTGCTGAAACCGGTTATATCGGATATTGATATTTTCCTCTCACGCGCCAGCTTGACTATCGCACCGGCGAGCGGATGCTCGCTTGCCGCCTGCACGCAAGCGGTAAGGCGGAGCAATTCCGAAGCATCCAGATCGTTGCTGGGGCTTATATCGCGAACGGTTGGTGTGCCCTCGCTCAGCGTTCCCGTCTTGTCAAAGATGACGGTATCGACATTATGGGCCTGCTCGAGGGCTTCGAAATTACGGATCAAAATACCGCTTCGCGCGGCCGCGCCCGTTCCCGCGACCAATGCTGTCGGCGTCGCCAGTCCCAACGAGCATGGGCAGGCGATCACCAGCACCGAAATCGCTGCGATGATTGAAGCTTCAAGCCCCGATCCGTTCATGAACCAGCCAGTAAAGGTTACGAGCGCAATTACGATTATGGTCGGTACAAAGAAGCCCGAGACCTTGTCGACCAACCGCTGAACCGGCGCCTTGCCGGTCTGAGCTTGCTCAACCAGACGAATGATCCGTGACAAGGTGGTGTTTTCGCCGATTGCCGTGACTTCAACATCCAACCGTCCGCTACCGTTGAGCGCACCGCCGACAACCTTATCACCCGCAAAACGCGGCGCCGGCCGTGTCTCGCCGGTCATCAGGCTTTCATCAAGCTCGCTTTCACCGGCGGTGATCCTCCCATCGACCGGCATACGCTCCCCGGGCAGAACCCGTACACTATCGCCGATGGACAACTCGGAGATATCAACCTCGGTTTCTCCCTCCCCGGGATCGAGTTTGCGGGCACGGCGCGGACGCAATGCCATCAATTCGCGGATAGCGGCGGAGGTTCCGCGTTTGGCGCGTTCCTCCATGATCTTGCCGGCCAGAATCAGCGTAACAATCGTGGCGGAGGTCTCGAAATATAGATGCGCTTCACCCCCACTGACAAACACCATGTTATAGAGGCTTAGGAAAAAGGCTGCCGAAGTGCCGAGAGCGACCAGAACATCCATATTCGCACCGGCGTTTTTTATCGCTTTCCAGGCACCCCGATAAAACCGGTAACCGATAATGAACTGAACCGGCGTTGCCAGTGCAAGCTCTACCCAAGCCGGCAAACGATACTCAAATCCACTATACATCCAGACCATCTGCGCAAGAAGCGGCAAGGTCAGAATGATCGATGCCCCAAGCCACAACAGCGATTTATCTCTTTTGCCGTGACCGATCCCGGCTTCGTTATCCCGACCACCCGCGGCCGCGCCCCGCCTGCCATGCGCTGTCGCGCGATACCCGGTCTTTTTGACGGCGGCAATAACCGAAGCATCGTCAACTTGCCCCGGAATAACACTTATGTCGGCGCGTTCCAGCGCAAAATTGACACTGGCCTCCGTCACGCCGGGCAGTTCGGCAAGGGCCTTTTCAACACGAATTGCGCAAGAGGTGCAATTCATGCCGTCAATATCGAAAGACAGTTTCCGTCCGGGCGCCCGATAGCCTGGCTCACGAACAGCCTTGGCCAGATCGCCGGTTGAGGTCTGCTGAGCGTCAAAACGGATATGTGCCGAATTCATCCGTCAGATTGACCTCTCATTTTGAACGCTCGACACCTTTGCCGAGCGCCTTCTCAATAGGTCGGGCGCAAGAGGCGCAATTCATGCCGTCAATCGGCGCCCGTGACTTCATCTGGTGAATCGTCGCCAGCGCCGCCAGCGATCGTGACACTACCGCCGAATGGAGCGGGAAATGTGTCTTTCCGATTATACAGATCGCATCCCTTATAACATGGCCAAGCCGCGATATGAGCGATTTCAAGCCTTCCCCCGACTGGAAAGTCGGGCCGAAAATAAACGCCGATTCAAGGCGATCGAGTCACTCAACAAGGCCGGCGCGCCTTGAAGGCCGCCGACAAGGTGCCCTCATCGAGATAATCCAACTCGCCGCCGACAGGAACGCCATGGGCAAGCCGCGATATGGCGACGTCAAAATCCTTAAGGCACTCGGTGATGTAATGGGCCGTGATCTGGCCCTCGACGGTGGCGTTGACGGCAAGGACGATTTCCCTGACGTCGGACCCGGTAACTCGGGAAACCAGGCCGGTTATATTCAGATCGCCCGGACCAATACCGTCAATGGCGGACAAGACACCGCCCAGAACATGATAGCGGCCCTTGATCACTCCGGCACGCTCCAGCGCCCATAAATCTCCCACTTCCTCAACAACGCAGATTATCGTATGGTCACGTTCGCGATCGGTACAAATGGCGCAGGGATCGACAGTGTCGATATTGCCGCATATCGAGCATGTTACGACCCTCTCGCGCGTTTGCGCCATGACCGCCGCAAGAGGGGCAAGCACCGTGGCGCGATTCTCGACCAGATAAAGAGCGGCGCGGCGCGCGGAACGCGGACCCAAGCCGGGCAATCGCGACAAAAGCCGGATCAGACCTTCAATTTCGCAACCAATAGCCTGCCTGCTCATGGTCTGGCGTCAATCATTGCGGCATGGAGCATGCGTCAGTGCCAGGGCTTGAATATGTCAATCCCGCGCAATTCTCTCGTCTATTCGCGGAATGGGCGGTATCAACCACTATACCCTAACCAAGATTCACGGGGGATGACGGCGAAGGCTCGTCATTGAGCTTGCTGATTTTTCCGGCGACGGCCTGCTCCACCTTGGCGCGGGCGTCATTGAAGGCGGCGATCAGAAGATCCGCCATGATCTCCCTTTCATCGGGCTTAATGACGCTTCGGTCCATATCGAGAGCCGTCATCTTGCCCTTGCCGTTGAGGGTCACCGTGACCAACCCGCCGCCGGCCATGCCCTTGATCTCAAGACGTTCCAATTCGGCGTGCATGGTCTGCATTTGCGATTGGAATTTTTGCATTTGTTCCATCATCTGGCCAAGATTTTCCATTGTTCATGTCCCATTATCGGCGTCGATCCCGTTCATGGTATCGGACCGTTTCGCTTAACCTACGTCAATGATTTCAGCATGGGGAAATCGCGCAAAAACGGCATTGACAACCGCGTTGTCTCGCGCTTTGCACGCCAGCCGGTCATATCGTTCGCGGGCTTGCTCGGCCAGCGGTTTCTCGCCGGCCTCGCCGCTGACGATGACGCGCCATCTCTCGCCAGTCCACGATTGGAGTTTGCGGGCAAGCTCACTGGCAAGTCCGGCAGGCGCATCCTTCTCAAGCGCAAACTCCAGACGACCAGGCGCGAAATGCACCGGACGAATAGAGTTTTCCACCGCCATTTTCAAGCGAACGTCGCGCTTGTCGCCAATATAGGTCGCGATGTCGGAAAAGCTCGTGAGGCTTGCCTGTTCCTTTGCCGCCTTGCCGGGCCGGTCGCGCTCGGGCAATGTCGCGGCGCGGGGCGAAGGCGAGGGGACCTTGTCGGTCAGGGATTCATGACTGCGATGGCTGCTTAATGTGTGGTGGCGCGATACCGGGCTCGGTTCCGTTTCCGCCACCGGGGAGGGGGGTGTCGGCGCGGAGACGGGTTTGGCGGTGGCATTGCCGGCTGCTTGCGTGATGGTGCGGATCACCTCATTCGGTGTCGGCAGAGCCGCGGCATAGGCCATGCGAATCAAAACCATCTCCGCGGCGGTCACGGGGTTGGGGGCGTGATTGACCTCGCTCATGCCCTTAAGCAGCATCTGCCAGGCGCGCGCCAGTGCCGGCACGCCGAGGTCGCGGGCAAGGTTTTCTCCGTGAATGCGTTCTTCCCTGGTGTGGGCGAACTCATCCGACGGGCCCGCGGCCTTCAACCGCGTCACCCAATGGGTTGTTTCTGCCATGTCGGAGAGGATGTTTATGGCGTCGGCGCCGAGATCATGAAGCGTCTTGAACCGGTTGAGAGCCTCGGCAATCTTGCCACCCATGACCGCCTCGAACAGGTCGATGACTTGGCTGCGATCGGCAAGCCCCAGCATGGCGCGCAGGCAGGCCGCATCAAGTTTTGCCTCGCCATAGGCGATGGCCTGATCGAGCAGCGACAACCCGTCGCGTACCGAACCTTGCGCGGCACGGGCAAGGAGCTTAAGCGCCTCGTCGTCTATTTCAATCCTTTCAGCGCGAGCAACCTTGCCGAAATGGGCCATGAGGGCGGCGGCGTCGAGGCGTCGCAAATCGAAGCGCTGGCAGCGGGACAACACAGTGAGCGGAACCCTGCGTGCCTCTGTCGTGGCAAAGATAAATTTTACATGTTCCGGCGGCTCCTCGAGCGTTTTGAGAAGCGCATTGAACGCCGCCTTCGACAACATATGCACTTCATCGACGATATAGACCTTGTAGCGCGCGGTGATGGGGCGGTAGCGCACGGTCTCGATCAACTCGCGAATATCATCCACACCGGTTCTCGATGCCGCGTCCATTTCGATGACGTCCGGATGGCGGGCCTTAAGGATTGCCGTACAGTGGGCGCCGGGCGCATCCATATTCGCGACGGGATTGTCGCCGGGGCCGGTATAATTGAGGGCCCGCGCGATAAGGCGCGCCGTTGTCGTTTTGCCGACGCCACGCACACCGGTCAGCATGTAGGCTTGCGCGATGCGACCGGCGGCAAAGGCATTGGCCAGAGTGCGCACCACCGCGTCTTGGCCGACCAGTTCGGCAAATGTCGTGGGTCGGTACTTGCGCGCGAGAACAACATAGCCCGGCTTGGCCTTAACGCCCGCGTCGCGCTCTTCATCCGGCGCGGTGGCATCGGAATGCTCATCGCCTTCGCCCCTATCGCTTGGCTTGTTCAAGGATTTACCCCCTACAGGGCCCCAAGGCCTTGCATCATAATCGCGATGTAGAGCCTTTATTGTACCGGGCGAAACACAACGAAGGCGAGAGGCCGGCTTTGCAACCCGCGCCGAATTCGTTAGGGCTGCTTCCTTCCGGACCTGACCCGGTTGGCGACCGACGCGTCCGCCGCCAGCCTCTCTTGGCGCAGTGTATAAGCATTTTCGGTCCGCATCGCAAGGGGCGGGGAGGATCTTACAAAAACACATGCGACCCAAGTTGCGCTCGCGGCGGCGACCGCCATACTATAGGATCCTCTCGTTCTATCGCGATTGATACCGTGGACCCTGTATATGAACGCTCCCGCTAGTCCGGCCTTCGTTGAAAACCCTCTGGATCGTGTCGCCATCCGGCGCACGGATGATGCCTGGCTTGAAAAACAAGCGCGGTCACGGCGTAAGGGGTGATGTGGTCTTCCTGGGCGAGAAGCTTGTGGTCTCGCAACCTGACAGCGGGCCGATGAAAACAGCTATCCTTAACGACGATCGGCTATTTGGCGGTCGCGAAGTCGGAGCAAATGAGCTTTGTGTTTTTCTTGGGCTGGATCAAAATGGCCATGCCGTCTTTGCCCGACGCCTGGGGGCAGGGGAGGAACAAACGCTTTTATCCCACCATGAATCGGCACGACTGAGCGCGATGGATCTGCGCGGCCTTGGTTCCCAGGGCCTCTTGCCACGACGGGAGCTGGGCCTGCTTGCCCAAGCCCATTCCTTGCTGAATGGGCATGTTACCCATGGTTTCTGCGCTGCCTGCGGCCATAAGACCGCGATAAGGGATGCCGGTTACAGGCGCATTTGCCCGGCTTGTGGACGCAATCATTTTCCGCGAACCGATCCGGTGGTGATCATGGCTGGCGCTTCATGGCGATCGGTGTCTTCCTGGTCGCAAAAGGCAGTTTGCTCGGGGAGTCTATTCCGCTCTTGCCGGTTTCGTCGAGCCCGGCGAGACAATCGAGGATGCGTGCCGACGAGAATTGCATGAAGAAGCCGGGATCACCGTCGCTAAGGTGTATTATCATGCCAGCCAACCCTGGCCATTTCCCGCGATGGTGATGATCGGTCTCATGGCCGACGCCATCAGTGAGACGATTACCCTTCATGACGAAGAACTTCAGGAAGCTCGCTGGTTGACCCGCGACGAGGTGCGATTGATGCTCGCGGGCCACCATCGCGATGACCTCCATCCGCCCAACCCGATTTCAATGGCCCGCCACCTTATGGAAGGCTTTGCCCGGGCGTAATGGCGCAACGGAAACGGTCACGAAAGCCCGGCGAGAGAACACTCGCCGGACACCGATCGGTATTATGCGCACAGAGCTGGCCCCATGATGAATTCGACGCCCTTTCATTTACGAATCCTTGGTGCCCAGGAGAAGACTCGAACTTCCACGGGGTTACCCCCACCAGCACCTGAAGCTGGCGCGTCTACCGATTCCGCCACCTGGGCGATCAGGCCGCTCCATATGTAGCGTTTGGACCATGAGTGTCAACTCGTCGGGGACATTTCGTCGAGCCTGTAAGGAGAGCTTGCGAAGCGGTTCTTAAGCGGCCCGACTTTTTCCGGGGGGATACGCACACTGACCTCCACCATGCCATCCTCGCCATCATGGCGCTCCACGACGTCACCCACCTCATAAAGCCAGGCTAAATGACGGCCCTCGGCGGGGCCGAACGTTATTCGGAAACACTGCGCCTTGCGTGAGAGCATCCGCTTGATAAGCCCCGACAAATCGTCAAGCCCCTCGCCAGTGCGCGCCGAGGTCAGAGCAACCTCGCCGGCCTGTCTTGCCGCGCGCGCGGCAACGGCCTTGCGATCTTCCGCCGTCAGGCAATCAATCTTGTTCCAGACTTCCACGATATCGTCGCGTCTTGCCTCGTCAACACCCAGCATGGCGAGAACGTTGCGAACATCGCCGGCCTGTGCTTCGGTCTCGCAATGGCTGATGTCACGCACATGGAGAATGAGCGACGCCTCTACAACCTCTTCGAGCGTCGCGCGGAATGCAGCAATCAGCTCCGTCGGCAGATCGGAAATAAACCCCACGGTATCCGACAGAATGACGGTGTGTCCATGCCCGTGCGCAAAACGTCGCATGGTCGGATCGAGTGTGGCGAACAGAAGATCGCGTGTCTCAACCTCGGCGGATGTCAAGCGATTGAACAGCGCCGATTTTCCGACATTGGTATAACCAACCAGCGCAACCACATGACAAGACAAACGGTTTCGGTTCCTGCGCTGGAGTTCGCGGCGGGTCCTGACCTTGACCAATGCGCGTTTGATCCTCACGATTCGTTTCCGGATAAGTCGCCTGTCGGCTTCTATTTGCGTCTCACCTGGACCGCCAATAAAGCCAAACCCACCACGCTGACGTTCCAGATGCGTCCATGAGCGCACCAGACGGCTGCTTTGATAATTCAAGCGGGCCAACTCGACCTGAAGCTGTCCTTCCTTGCTTCGGGCACGTTGCGCGAAAATCTTCAGAATCAACCCGGTACGGTCAAGCACCCTGGCTTTCCAAAGGCGTTCCAAATTGCGCTGCTGAAGCGGGGACAGGGTCACGTCGACAAAAACGACATCAACGGCTTGCGCCATGACTGAGCGCGCAATCTCTTCAACCTTGCCGAGTCCGATAAGGGTCGCCGGATGTGGGCGTGACAGTTGAACACTTTGCACCAGCAAGACCCGAAAACCGACCGCGGTGCAAAGCTCCACGGATTCCTCAAGCCTGGCCCCTTGACTGCGCACTGGGGCGCTCTCATGCTCGTGTTCCCTGACGGCGCCTGAATTGAAGACGATATGAACGACAAAAACCGATACAGACACGCCTCGGGCACGAGAAGAGGTGACAACCGGAGTGCGCAATAACGTCCCGGCTCCATTTGCCATAGCCGTTGGATTTGTATGCAGCCTATCGCCTAAAGAGTCTATTGTTCATCCTCTTCGAACAAATTGACAGGTTGTTTAGGCATCACCGTGGATATGGAATGCTTATAAACCAGTTGCGACATGTCACCGCGCTTCAAAGAAACGCAGAAATTGTCAAACCCGGTTATAACACCCTGGAGTTTTACGCCATTCAGCAGAAAAACGGTTGTTTCTATATGTTTTTTACGAATATGATTGAGAAAAGTATCTTGAGTATTTTTAGTTTTTTCCTGAGTCATAACAGATCACACTTTCGAGAATCGGGAATCAGGTCATAACAGCAAAATGACCCTTCGCCCCACTTTGTCCTCTCATAATTAGGCTGAGCTTTGCCTTATTTCAATAAGGATGGCGAAAAATAATTGCCAGGTCATCGCAACCACTGGCGGATCGGCGTTAAGGCCACCCACGAAAGTCGGAAATAGCCACCGATCCAGAAGCATTGTCAACCACGGCCTAAAGATAGTCCAGGCTCACACGGAAAAGGTGTTCAACCTCGCGCACCATTTCGGCAAGGGCAAAGATCACGATACGATCATGTGGCCTGATTTCGGTATCGCCGGTCGGGGTGATGGTTGTGTCATTGCGTATCAATGCGCCAATGCGTACGCCACTCGGCAAATCGGCCTCGCGCAGCGGGCAACCGACGACCGGGGAGGTCTCGAGCGCTTCCGCCTCCAGCACTTCCCCTTGCCCGTTACAAATCGGATGTACACCACGAATTCGCCCCTTGCGAACATAGCGTAAAATTGTCGACACGGTCACCATGCGCGGACTGATATAGGCATCGATGTTCAAAGTCTCGAAAAGACAGGTGAAATCCGTGCCCGACACCAGGCTTAAGGTCCGGCGTGCTCCCTCCTGCTTGGCCATGACCGAGGCGAGGATATTCACCTTGTCATCATTGGTCAGGGCGACGAACGCTTCGGTTTCACCTGCTCCGGCTTCGCGTAGGAGGGGATGTTCCAATGTGCTGCCATTGAGCACGACAGTGCGTTGCAGCGCCTTGGCGGCAATTGTGGCGCGCTCATGATCCGGCTCGATGAGCTTGACCTGGTGGCGGCTTTTGTGTTGTTCCAGTTTTTGGGCCACGTAAAGACCTATATGACCGCCTCCGGCGATAATGATGCGCCGCGCCGGTTTTTCGTCATGGCCGAATATTCCCAATATACGCTCTATATGGGTGGAGTCGGCAATCATATAGACATTGTCGCCGACAAACATCTGATCCGCGCCATGGGGCACGAACAATTTGTTGTCACGCACGATACCGGCGACGGTGGTTTTGAGATCGGGAAACAACCCGGTGAGTTGCCGAAGCGGTGTATCGACCACCGGACAATCCTCCCGCAGGCGAATGCCAAGCAGGGTGATTTTGTCGTCGGCAAAACTAACCGCTTCAAAGGCCCCCGGCAGGGCAAGCCTGCGCATGACCATGTCGCCAACCGCAATCTCCGGCGAGATCACAACGTCGATCGGCAAATTATCACGCGAGAATAGGTTGCGCCACTCAAGCTCAAGATAATCCTGAGCGCGCACACGAGCAATCTTGGTCGGAATTTCAAACAGGGAATGGGCAATTTGGCAAGCCACCATATTCACCTCATCGGTGGAGGTGGCGGCAATGAGCATATCGGCATCGCGCGCGCCGGCCCGTTGCAAGACATCCGGATAGGAGCCATAACCGACGATTCCACGCACATCGAGCGCATTACTGACAGCCCGAACCAGCCGGGGCAAAGCGTCCACCACCGTGACGTCATTTTGCTCCCGAGCAAGACACTCGGCGATTCCATAGCCAACCTGGCCCGCGCCGCAGATGATGATTTTCATGGGGCAACAGCCTTGCTACATAATTGCCGGGTAGCGCGCAAAACGTCATTCATACCACGCCAACACACGAGCGTCACCGCGAGGCTCTCATAAAACGAAAGCGCGTCGGTGGAAAGATGGTGATGGTTTTTCATGGTCGCTTATCCCCCATCTCTCATGGTGTTTTGCCCCAGCCCTTGATGCCTGACGATATACCGAGCAATTTGAGTTTGCGATGCAGGGCCGAACGCTCCATGCCGATGAAATCCGCCGTCTTGGAAATATTGCCTCCAAAGCGGGCGATTTGGGTGGTCAGATAATCGCGTTCAAAAATCTCGCGCGCCTCGCGCAACGGCAAGGCCATGAGATGCTCTCCGCCGCCGCCATTCACACTGAACGCCATTGCCGAACTGAGCTCATTGGGCAACATGGCGGCGGTAATCTCGGCTTGCGGGTCCCCACCGGCAAGAATCATCAAATGCTCTATGGTGTTGCGTAATTGGCGCACGTTACCGGGCCAGCCATGGGCCTGTAAGACGGCCACCGCATCGTCCGCGACCACGCGGCGCGGCTGACCCGATATTTTGGAATATTGTTCGACAAAGTACTCGATCAACCGCGGAATATCCTCTCGTCGTTCCGCCAGGGCCGGTATGCGAATCGGCACGACATTCAGCCGGTGATAAAGCGCCTCGCGAAACCGGCCACTGTTGGTGAGCGCCGACAAATCACGGTGGCTTGACGACACCACCCGCACGTCGACTCTCACGGATTTCGAGCCGCCGATGCGGCGGAAGGTCTGATCGATGAGAACCCGCAAAATCCGCCCCTGCGTTTCCATCGGCATGTCGGCGACTTCGTCAATGAACAGCGTTCCACCATGTGCTTCCTCCAGCGCGCCGACGCGGATCAATGCGCCGGTTTCATCCTCGACGCCAAACAGTTTTTCCTCCACCATCCCTGGGGCCATTGTGGCCGCGGGCAGGCTGACAAACGGCCCCGTCAACCGGCATGACCAGGAATGCAGCGTATGGGCGACAAGCTCCTTGCCCGATCCCAACGGACCGGTGATCAGGACACGAGAGTTCGTAACCGCGACCTTTTTGATGGTGTGCTTAAGATTTTGCATTACGGCACTGTCGCCGATCAGCTCGCCAGGGGACCAGGGTCTTTCCTTGAGTTGCCGGTTTTCCCGTTTCAGCCTTGAGGATTCCAGCGCCCGTGTCACCAGAAAAATCAATCGGTCGGCCTTGAATGGTTTTTCGAGATAATCATAGGCGCCGCGCTTGATGGCCGCGACAGCCGTTTCGATATTACCGTGGCCCGATATAATGATTACTGGAACACTCGGGTGGGTGTTATGAATTAAATCGAGCAGGTTCAGACCATCCATGCGCGAAGCTTGCAGCCAGATATCGAGGATAACGAGTGACGGCCGCCGCTCGCGGATGGCGCCGATCGCCGCGTCACTGTCATGGGCGATCCGGGTTTCGAATCCCTCATCGCGGAGAATACCGGCGACCAGTTCACGGATATCCGCCTCATCATCAATGATCAGAATATCTGGAGCCATTTTGTTTTCCCTTGCTCTCATACCCTAACAACCGCTCCGTCCGACGATTGCCGCCGTCGGTGCTTCCTACTGTTTCAGGCTATTCACGGTCCTCGGACATGGTCTTGTTCGTCCGGACCGGCAAGGTCAGGCGTATCAGCGCGCCACCAAGATTTTCCGGCGCATCGCGCAAGACAATCTCGCCACCATGCTCCTCTACGATTCGGGCCACGATGGCCAAGCCAAGGCCCGTGCCTTTATTACGCGTCGTCGCGTAAGGTTCAAGCAAACGTTTTCGATTTTCGCGCGGTAATCCGATCCCGTTATCGGCAATGTCGATGATAACATGATCCTCATCACGGTGAACATGGACGACAATGCGACCCTTGGGTTCCGGCCGCATATGCAGCTTGGCTTCGACAGCCTCGCGGGCATTCTTGATCAGATTGGTCATGACTTGAGTCATCAATTGGCGATCAAGTTCAATAATCAACCTTTTCTCACACAGATTAAGCTCAATCGTAATGTCATTGGACAAAACCCGCTGGAGAGCGGCGGATTGCCTGATAATCGCCATGAGGTCACAGGGGTTCAAACGCGCTTTCGGCATTCGCGCGAAGGAGGAGAATTCGTCGATCATGCGACCGATATCTCCCACTTGACGAATGATAGTGTCGATGCATTGTTCAAACACCTGAACGTCGTTTTTAATTTCCTTGCCGTATTTGCGGCGCAAGCGCTCCGCCGAGAGATGAATAGGGGTGAGCGGATTTTTGATTTCATGGGCGATCCGTCTGGCAATATCGGCCCAGGCGGAATTGCGCTGAGCAAAAACCAAATCGGTCATATCGTCGAATGTGACGACATGGCCATTCTCATTGGCCTGTTGCGTTGTGGCGCGAACGATGAAGGTGTGCGTTTCGCCCCCGACATGCATATCGATGTGACCTTCCGCGGTGCCGGAAGGCTTGCGCAGCGCCTTGTCAAGCACTTTCGCCACGTCCGGCAGAATTTGTTTCAAAGGTCGGTTGAGTAAATCACGATCTCGTAAATGCAACAATTCCAACGTTGAGCGATTGACGATGGTAATGCGGGCCTGGCCGTCAAGTCCCATGACGCCGGCGCTGACGCCGGAAAGAACGGTCTCGATGAAATGGCGGCGCGCGTCAAGCTGGGTATTGGCGTTGATCAGGGCATTGCGCTGGGATGCGAGTTGGGCCGTCATGCTATTGAAGGTCCGCCCGAGCGTCGCCAGATCGCCTTGGGAATCATGCACGGGGACCTTGACGTCGAAAGCGCCGAATGAAACTTGGCGCGCGGCATCCACCAAACGCATGATCGGCTGGGCAAGGCGGTCTGCGAACCAGAGTCCAAACCAGATGGACGCCAACAGAAAAACGCAGCAAACGCCAATATACATCAGGGCGAAAGTAATCTGGACACCGTAGCGCTGCGCTTGCATCGCATCATATTCGGTCTTGCCTTGCCGGGTTTGTTCAAGCTGCTTGAAAACCATCGGGTTGATAAAACGGGAAATATAGAGATAGGCATTATCAAAGTTACTTAGCCGAATCAGCGCCCGGATGACATTATCACTCCCGGTATTCGGTTTGACGATCACCAATTCGCCATTCCTGGCTCTGTTTATGGCCCATTGTGGCGGCGGCCTGAATGTTATGGAACTGTTGGCGGTAACGCTGGAAGCGACCCGACGCGAGGTTGAATCGATGATAATGACATAGGCGGATGCAAGCCCGCGCCAGCGGGCATGGGAGGCAAGACGACGGGTAAACCTGTTCAGGTCGGTCTTGAAATCCTTACGCTGGCGGTTGATGTCGAGAACGATCGTGATGGCGTCGCCGCACAGGATCTCCCTCTGCTCCGCCATATAGGCCCACGCCACGGTTACGGCGGTATCCACGATCTGGCGCGTACGCTCCGAAAACCAGGTATCGAGACCACGATCAAGGGTAACCGTGGCGAAGATGGCGACCACCAAGGCCGGCAATGCCGCAACCACGGCGAACAATAACACCAGACGCACATGCAACCTGGACCCGGCGACATCGTGTCGGCGAGCCTGCCACAACATATAGCCCTGCCATGCGATCATGGCGACCATGACCAGCACCAGCGACAGATTGACGATCAGCAGGGTGATGATCACATCGCGCGTGGGCGTGAGCCAGGTCAAGCCGGTTAGAATGGTATAGGTGGCAAGCCCCACTGCTATTGATATAATGACGATGACGATACCGGGTTTGGCAGGAAGGCGATTCCGACGCGACAGCTTGCTTGTGTCGCTGTCTGTCGCCATGCCGTGAGACGGACTGGATATGTCAGTATTTGTACTCATATTTTCAGATGACTGTTGGAAAATGTTTCCTGTCTTCCGCCAGGAACGCCCGATTTGATCTTACGAGAAAATTGCATGAGATTTAAGTGATTATGAGCGTCATGGAAGATTAATCGTTGCCTTGGACCGACATTATGGACCCTTGAAATAGGGGAACCCACGCCGGACTTGGTGAGATCGCGTTGACGATGCCTGCCATCAGCATATGGCCACCCGTATATGGGGGCTGAATAGCCACATTGCGCTATCGGAGGGGGTGTTTTGTCATGTCTTGGTCGCTGTCATCTCTGGCTCGATATTCTGGACCTTTGGTTTTAGGTTCCATAATATATATTATGCGACTTTTACTGTTTCACCAAGGCGCTTGCATGCCGGGCTTTATGGTCGGCTCGGGCAACCGGCCCGACTTCGTCAAAGAGGCGCTGGAGGTAACAGTGCCGACACTGATTGCGCCCAACAAAAACAACCCATGGACCGGGATGAGCATGGTGCGGGATTATTTCGACGCTCTCGCGGTTGAGAAAGAGCTGATGCTGCTTGACATCGAAAAGCCTCGCTTGACCTGCTGCTCGGTCTTGGAACCAAAGCGATTGAGAACCATGTTCTTGACTTAGCGACCCATTTACATGAAGGGCTCTCTATGATCGGGATTCGGCCGGCGGTGGAATCATGCGGTCCAAAACAATCCA
>JBAJNN010000037.1:0-15147 GCA_036881905.1 Hyphomicrobiales bacterium
TGACTGTCTGTGCGAACGGACGTCCACAAGTGGGCAATCTTCATAATCCGATCCCGTTTTTGCTCAAGGCTTGCCCCGTCGCCATAGGCCGGGCGTTGAAATTTATGACCCATCAGATCGGCCTGCACGCGATCCGGGGCTTCATTTCCACGGAAAAAAATGCCTTCATAAGGCGTCATAAGACTTCATGAGATTGCGGCAAGATTGCTACCCAGAACAAGAATTAGGAAATGGTCCGTGATTTAACCCTCTGAAAAGATTGGTGCCGGCTGAGGGAGTCGAACCCCCGACCTACTGATTACAAATCAGCCGCTCTACCAACTGAGCTAAGCCGGCCCCGCTTATTCCCGAGCAGCGCGCGTAACACCAGCCTCCCAATAACGCAGAGTGCCTATTTGAGCATCCGTCCATGCTATTCGTCAATGAAAAAGACTCAAAAAAACCCTATCAGTTGATGATGATGGCTCAACTGTCAGCGTATGGTGGCCGCGTATAATGCGAGGCTGGCAGCTGTTGAAACGTTAAGGCTGGCGATCGCGCCGGGCAGGGCGATTCGCGCCATGCAATCGCACCGCTCCCGAGTCAGGTGGCGTAATCCCTTGTTTTCCGCCCCTAGAACAAGTCCGAGCGGTCCTTGTCTTATAGCCTGGTCGAGCGTCAGATCACTCCCACCGTCAAGCCCGATGATCAAGAAACCGGCCTTCGACAGATAAGTCAATGCCCGGGCCAGATTTGGCACTTTGATATAATGGACATGTTCAAGCCCCCCGCTTGCCGTCTTGGCAACCAGCCCGCCTGCCGGCGGGCCGTGACGGGTCGTGGAGATCAGGGCGCTCACGCCAAAGGCGGCACAAACCCGGATGATGGCGCCGATATTACGAGGATCGCTCACCCGATCAAGCAGCATAACGGTGCCTGTAACCGGCAAATCTTCAATATGCGGGGGTCTGAGTGGGACAGCCTCTAGGGCAATGCCTTGATGAACGACCTTGTCGCCAAGGATTTTTTCCAATGCCGCGGGCTGTACGATTTCAACGTCAAGATCGCGACCGGCCACAGTTTCTCTAAGCCGTGAAGCTGCATTGCACGTAGCCCATATATGGCGGATATGCCGGCGTGGATTGGTGAGCGCCGCGGCCACCGCGTGCGTGCCGTAAATCAAATCCTGTTCCTGTGGTGCGGGCATCGCAAATGTCGATCATGATGGAAGTCGTTCATAACTAGCCTTGCATTATACACATCGCGACCTTTGCCATGTAGCCTGGGTCTATCCACAGCACCGACCGGCTTGGCCGGCCCGCGACAAACGAATTTTGCCGACTGAAACGGGATTTGCGATTGACATTCCGCACTCCGGCACACATAAACCTCCGGAGGTGAGGATTGTGTGAATTTGCAATCCGCAAGCCAGGAAGCCTTGTGATGGCTGACGCTTTATACTGCGTGGGTGGCGCGTATTTCTTCGTGCGTGCCTTGCCTGATTTATAACCGGGTTTTCGGGGGGCATACAGTCTCTTATGTGCCCTGTTTGGTACCGGGAGGGGTGCCAGAGTGGTTAAATGGGGCGGGCTGTAAACCCGCTGGCTTAGCCTACGTTGGTTCGAATCCAACCCCCTCCACCATTTTTCGACATATTGAACGGCCCTTGTGACTTGAGTCTTACGAGTTCTATGGCATTCCGCGACAAAGGGGGTGTTCAGGGCGGGTGTAGCTCAATGGTAGAGCAGCAGCCTTCCAAGCTGACGACGGGGGTTCGATTCCCCTCACCCGCTCCATTTGGCTTTAGAACATTCTTTTATTTCAAAAAGTTATGCAACAAAGTATTTCCCCCGGAAACGGGTCGTGGGACAGAATATTCTATAAATTTCTGAAAAACATAATATTTTTATTGGGAGTGGTGGGCGATACTGGACTTGAACCAGTGACCCCTGCGATGTGAACGCAGTGCTCTACCAACTGAGCTAACCGCCCGGGACAACGCCGCCGAGGCGCGTTTTGAACGCACGCATGCAGGGTAATGAAATCGCAAATCCATCATCGAGTCAAGACAAGCGCCGCCAAGCGGCAAGAACGGCAAAAATTTATGTTCCGGCAACTCATTGCCTGCCCAGAGTGGTTTGACCCAGCCCCTTTCAACGATCGCTGAAAAGCCGATTCTGCCACCAACCCCGCCGACGCGACTGACGCGGCTTCTCACCATCAGCGTCGGAGCGCGTTGTCAGTTGCGCCATATTAGCGCCCTGCGCGGCGTCATTAGTGCCATGTTGCAAAGCCGGCACCGCCGGTTTGGGCCGATCCACGACATTTTCGTTTTCTTCAGCCTCTGCAACGCCGGGGGGCCGCAATGGATTGCCGGATGACAGAGTATTATCCGCTTGTGTCCCAGCAGCCTCGTCAGCCGCCTTGGGCGCTGCATCGGCAGACCTGTTCTTCCGGGACCTCGTCGTGCGTGATCCGGCCCTCGGAGCACGACGCCTTTCGGGCGCGGGGGCCTTGTCTTGTGCCGAGGCCTCATCAAACATCGATGCGCCAGGCTCGTCGGGCCCAGCATCGGCCGCAACGATCGAAGACCCATCTGGGCCGGTTTCTATCTGCCCATCACTATCCGATGTCGGTCGGACACCGGTTTCGCCTGCTTGCTTCGGCGATGCACCCTGTTCCTGCAGAGCGGGTTTGTTGCGCCGTCCGCCGCGTCGTCCCCGCCGGCGGCGAGAGCGGTTCTTCTGCTCGCTCCGATTCGGTTTGATTTCGACCTCATCATTGTCGGAGGTCTCAGCGACTGCGGTGGCAAGGTCTACGGCATCGTCGGCGGAAGCCGAATCGATCTGCACGGCCGCATCCGGTCGGGTCGCACCAGTATCGTGTCTTGTGGTCTGTTCGATCTTGAAAACAGACATTTTTTGCTCATTGTCGGCTTCGATGAAAATCGATGCGCCGTAAGTCGCCTCAAGGCTAACAATATCGGGACGCTTCTGATTGAGCAGATAGGATGCGACGCTTTCATTGCAGAAAACGGCTATGCTTTCGGTCTTGCACAGCAGATGCTCCTCAATTCCACGCAATACCGACAGAGAACATGATTCGACCGATCGCATGAAGCCCAACCCGTCGCATTGCGGGCATGTGAATGTGGCCCCCTCCAGCATGCCGGCCCGCAGACGCTGCCTCGACATTTCCAAGAGCCCGAAATGCGTAATGTACCCCATCTGAATGCGGGCGCGATCCTTCCTGAGCGCCTCGCGCAGCCTACGTTCCACCAAGCGGTTGTTGCGCTTCTCGCCCATGTCGATGAAATCAATGACGATCAGCCCGGCAAGATCGCGCAGTCGTAGCTGGCGGGCGGCTTCCGCGGCAGCCTCTAGGTTGGTTTTGAGAGCCGTGCTCTCAATATTGTGTTCACGCGTCGATTTGCCGGAATTGACGTCAATTGCAACCAGCGCTTCGGTCTGGTTGATGACGATATAGCCCCCCGATTCGAGTGTTACCTTCGGCAGAAATAGGCCGTCAAGCTGGCTTTCCACCTTATAATGGCTGAACAGGGGGCGAGCCTGCCTGTAGGCTTTCACATGGCGAGCATGGCTCGGCATGAGCATTTTCATAAATTCCTTGGCTTCGCGGTAAGCCACCTCGCCCACGACGTAAATCGCCTCGACATCTTTTGTGTAAAGGTCACGGATCGAGCGTCTGATCAGGTTTCCCTCCTCATAGATGAGGCAGGGGGCAATCGATTGCAAAGTAAGATTGCGAATATTTTCCCACAACCGCAAAAGATGGTCAAAATCGCGTTTAATCTCAACCTTGGTCCGGTTGGCGCCGGCGGTACGGATGATCAGCCCCATGCCGCCCGGCACAGAGAAGGAAGCAACGATAGCCTTGAGCCGCTGGCGGTCGGTTATATCGGTAATCTTGCGGGAAATGCCACCGCCGCGCGCGGTGTTCGGCATCAAGACACCGTAGCGTCCGGCCAAAGACAGGTAAGTGGTCAACGCCGCTCCCTTGTTGCCGCGCTCTTCCTTGACCACCTGGACCAGCAAAATCTGCCGGCGTTTGATAACCTCCTGAATCCTGTAGCTGCGCTCTGCATTGCGCCGCCGCGGCACCTCCTCCATCGCATCCCCGGCGCCGATCAACTCCACACAATCGGTGCCCGCAGCTTCCCCGACACTTTGCTCTTGCGATCCGTCATCCGCGTCTTGCCGACCCGCATTGTCGCAGCCCGCCCGGTCCTCACCGTCGGAATCACCGGACCTCTCATCACCAGCCGCGCTCTCGTTGAGTTCGGTTTCAGTCTCGGCTTCCTCCAATCCAGCATCGTCTTTCTGGTCTCCGGCTTCCGCCTCGATCAGGGCCTGCCGGTCGGCTACGGGAATCTGATAATAATCGGGATGAATTTCACTGAAGGACAAAAACCCGTGACGATTGCCGCCATAGTCAACAAAAGCCGCCTGGAGAGAGGGCTCAATGCGCATCACCCGGGCCAGATAAATATTGCCCTTAAGCTGCCTGCGCGATACCGATTCATAGTCAAATTCGTCGATCTTGCTGCCGCGTAAAACCACCATCCGGGTTTCTTCTCGGTGAGCAGCGTCAATAAGCATTTTCGCAACCATAGTATAGTTTCTCCAACGCGCCGCATGCGCAATGCCCGGCACGGTGGATGAAAACCGGCCCCCTGGCTCGGCATCCCCGCATGGCGTTGCACGCTGCGCGTGTTCAGGGAAATGCGGTCGTCTTTAGGCACAGAGACCACATCAGCCCCTGCGCATCGATATTCACGGGAAGATCGCTGCGAGGCCATTTTACACACGGCATCCGCGTTGTCTCGTTCGTGTGACGGTATCTGAAGTCCGACGCATTTCATGATCAGTAACAGACTTTCCGGTTTTCGCGACACCGGAAGCGGTTTGTCTTGTCTTGACGTCCCAGACGACGGATATGCCACTGGGATCCAAGCCACCAAACAGCCTTCGGCAATGTGAATGCGGCCTCGCCGGTTATGAGAACGGGCCGACGCCCCAACCTTTTTGGGTCACGGCTGCCACACGACCCGGCGGGAAGAACTTTCCCGGGGGATTCGTGCCTGTCATGTGACCCACAATCACCGCGAACCGACCTGTCACCTGCCTCATTACGCAAAAGCAAGCCTTTTGGCAAGGGCTGTGGTTGTTTCGATCGCTTTTTGTTGAAATCGGATCATTCACACAGCCAATAAGTGTAAGACCGTGACCGGGGATACTCGATCAAAACCCGCTTGCACCCTGCACAAAGCCTGCCCTCCCTTTATCCGGCAACGGCCCATGCCTTAAATCCCACAATCCTGTCCAAAACGGGGTATGGGTTTTCTTGTGCAATGAATCTCATTGTGTTACAAGTGCCTCCGGATGGGTCCTTTGAAGTATGATTATATTAAAGTCCAAAAAAATGACTCTACACCATGACATTCTGAAAACCTGCGGCCTTGATCTTGAAAGCCTGAAAGCCGGTGCGCTTGAGTTGCGCACACCGATCGATGGCTCGGTAATCGCCAGGCTGGACCCGCATGAAACGGCCGATGTCACCGCAATGATTGCCAAGGCGCATACGGCCTTCCAAAGCTGGCGATCGCTGCCCGCGCCCCGGCGCGGCGAGCTAGTCCGGTTGTTGGGCGAAGAGTTGCGCATCGACAAGAACTCTCTTGCTCGTCTGATCTGTCTTGAAAGCGGCAAGATTTATCAGGAGGGTCTTGGCGAAGTTCAGGAAGTGATCGACATTTGCGACTTTGCCGTCGGCCTGTCACGCCAGCTTTACGGGCTGACCATCGCCTCGGAACGGCCCGGTCACGCCATGCGCGAGGCTTGGCATCCGATGGGGGTTTGCGGCGTCATCACCGCCTTCAACTTCCCGGTCGCAGTTTGGGGCTGGAATTGCATGCTGGCGCTGGTCTGCGGCAATCCGGTGATCTGGAAGCCATCGGAAAAGACCCCTCTTACGGCTCTGGCCACGCTGAAAGTCTTTGAGCGAGCACTCGCACGCTTTGGCGACGCTCCAGACGGTTTGATGCAAATTGTCGTCGGCGGGCCGCAAACTGGTAAGGTTCTGGCCAAAAGCCATGAGGTAGCGATTGTCTCGGCAACCGGTTCAACGCGAATGGGCAAGGCTATCGCTCCCATGGTCGCGCAACGCTTCGGCCACCTGATTCTTGAACTCGGCGGCAACAATGCGATGGTTGTTTCACCGCGCGCCGACCTTGAAATGGCGTTGAAAGCCCTTGTCTTTTCCGCTGTCGGCACTGCCGGCCAGCGTTGCACCTCGTTGCGCCGCCTGATTGTTCATAAGGACATTTACGACCAACTCGTCGCACGCCTTGTCTCAACCTATGAGACACTGCCGATCGGCGATCCCTTACAGGCTGACACGCTTGTCGGCCCGCTGATCGACGCTGCCGCTTTTGCGACCATGGACGAAGCACTTGCCATGGCAAAACAGCAGGGCGGACAAGTTCATGGTGGCAGTCGGGCCTTGGTCGATACCTACCGCGATGCCTATTACGTCCACCCTGCGATTGTTGAAATGCCCAAACAGACGGCTATTGTTTCACGTGAAACATTCGCCCCGATCCTTTATATCATGAAATACTGCAATCTCGGCGAGGCCATTGCCATGAACAATGCGGTTCCTCAAGGGCTGTCGTCTTGTATCTTCTCCACCGATATACGCGAATGCGAAATGTTCGTTTCGGCCGTCGGGTCCGATACCGGCATTGCCAATGTCAATATCGGCCCCTCGGGCGCGGAGATCGGCGGTGCGTTCGGGGGCGAGAAGGAAACCGGCGGCGGGCGGGAATCCGGTTCCGATGCCTGGAAGGGTTACATGCGTCGCCAGGCGATTACAGTCAATTACTCGCATGACCTACCGCTGGCCCAGGGCATAAAATTCGATATTTAACGCGAAGGGGGCGTTTGAGCATGAAACTGGATCGCTTCGCCGTTCTGGGCTTGGGTAAAGTTGGCGCACTCGCCGCAACGCTTCTGCATGAAAGCCATTTTGACGTTATCGGTATCGACACCCGTCAACCGGCGATGGCGCTGCCATTTCAGACCGAGCGGGCCGATTTATCGGACGGTGGCGTCATTCGCAGCATTATGCGCCGTTTCACCGCCGTACTCTCCTGCTTGCCCCATCATCTCAACAAAGCGATTGCCGCGCTCGCCCATGAATCTGGTATCCATTATTTTGATCTGACCGAAGATGTGGAAACGACACGGGCCATTCTCGATATGAGTTCCACAGCCAATGGTCTGATGGCCCCGCAATGTGGTCTGGCGCCGGGCTTTATCGGTATTGTCGGGGCCTGTCTCGGTCGGAAATTCGGCGAATGCCGTTCAATCCGCATGCGTGCCGGCGCCGTGCCGCAAAATCCGACCGGCCTCATCGGTTACGCCTTCAACTGGTCGCCGGAGGGCGTCGTCAATGAATATCTCAATGATTGTGAAGTGATCGAGGACGGGGCGCGCAAATGGGTCTCGCCGATGGAATGGATGGAAACCCTTTACATCGATGGTGTTCGGCTGGAAGCCTTCACAACCTCGGGCGGCCTTGGCACGATGTGCGACACATTTCACGGCCGCGTTGCCAATCTCGACTACAAGACGATACGCTATCCGGGCCATGCCGAGATCATGAATATGTTCTTTCATGAGCTTTTGATGCACGAACGCCGCCAACTGGCCGGGGAAATTCTGATCAACGCCAAACCGCCCGTCGAGGATGATGTGGTTTATGTCCATGTTTCGGCGGAAGGGTGGATCGATGGCCAGATCGCACGCAAGGAGTTCGTGCGCGCCTATTACCCGATCGAGATTGCCGGCATCCGGCGCACGGCGATTGCCTGGACAACCTCGGCGGCGGCGGCGGCGGTCATCGAAATGGTGCGCGACGGCAAGCTCCCCGCAAAAGGCTTTCTCAAACAGGAAACCATCGTGCTTGAGGATTTTCTTGAGACCCGCACCGGAAAATACTTCCAAACCACGGCAGCGGCAAAGCCTTGCGAAGCCAACGCTACCGTTCAGTAATGGCCGGCCTGCTTATGCGCCGGCCTTGACAAAGCCGTGCAAATGACCAATCAGAACCCCCGTATTTATGTGGTCGTGCCCTCAGGCCTTGCAGCCAATGCAGCCAGAAAATACGGTGTTTCGTGACGATTGAACGTGCACAATCCACGTGGAATTGAATTGTGATGGGCGCATGAGAAGAATCCTGATTATTTTTTTCAGGACGCGAGGAGCACACCCTCTGCCGGTTCTGGCCTGTCTTTTGTTGTCCGGTCTTGCAGAAGGGATCAGCCTGAGCGCGTTACTGCCGACAATCGCGCAGATCGGAAATCCCGCGGATCACAATGCCTCCGGTCTTTCCACATTTATTGTTGACGGACTTGCCTTCATCGGCGTGCAGCCAGCATTAGACAATCTGGTTTTGGTTGTTTTTCTTGCCATGGTGCTCAAGGCGATATTGTCTTTCTTGGCTTTAAGTTATGCGGGCATTGCGGTGGCCCGTGTGGCGACCGGGTTGCGCATGAGGCTTCTCGATCGACTCATGTCGGCGCGCTGGAGTTATTTCACCGATCAGCGTGTAGGCGTGATCGCCAATGCCATTTCGGTTCAGGCCAAACAGGCCGGAGATGCTTATTTCATGGCCGCCAAATTCGTGTCTCTTATCGTGCAGGGGGTGGTCTATGCGGTTATCGCCATTTTTATTTCACCACTCATGGCGTTCGGTGGACTGGCGATCGGTGGGGTGTTAAGCGTAACGCTGAGCACATTGATCCGCATATCGAGACGCGCCGGATACCGACAGACTGACAGAACCTCGCAGTTGGTCACCTATGTGTGCGACGCTTTCAATAACATCAAACCGATCAAAAGCATGGGCCGTCAGGCGGCGTTTTCAAAACTGTTCGAGACCAAAATCAATGCATTGCGCAAAGCCCTGAAGAGACGGGCCATCGCCGGTCAGGGACTGATCTACGGGCGCGAAATTCTGGTCGCTCTTGTGCTTAGCGCCAGCGTCTATGTCACGGCGGATATTATGCAGGTTCCACTGGCCGAACTGGTCGTCCTCGGGATCGTATTTTTTCAGCTTGTCTCGATCACAGGCAAGATACAAAATCAGATGCAGCTTACGGTAGAACAGGAGGGGGCCTATTGGCGGTTTCAGAATCTGACTGCCGAGGCGGCCGCCGAATGTGAAATCGACGATGGCGTCACGATCCCGTCCTTGCGCCATGACTGCACATTTCGCAATGTCTCCCTGTCCCATGGCGACAGATCGGTCATACGCAATGTCAGCCTGACGATACCGGCGGGTGGGATCACCGTTTTGCAGGGGCCTTCAGGGGCCGGAAAAACCACCATCATCGATCTTCTAATCGGCCTTTATGTGCCGGATGAAGGCGATATTCTGATCGATGGAACACCGTTGAAGGATATATCGCTCAATGCCTGGCGGCGAATGATCGGCTATGTGCCGCAGGAGCTGTCCTTGCTACACGGTACGATTTACGAAAACGTCACTCTCGGCGACAAGTCGATTTCAGGCGAAAAGGTCAATAAGGCTCTGGAAAAGGCAAATGCCTTAACATTCGTGAATGCCCTGCCTGATGGGCTGGACACAATGGTCGGCGAACAAGGCGCTAGGCTTTCCGGCGGCCAGCGCCAGCGCATCTCTCTTGCACGCGCTCTTGCCGGCGACCCGAAAATTATTATTCTCGATGAGGTCACAAGTGCGCTTGATCCCAAAACCGAGGCGGAAATTTGCCGCAACATTCAAGCTCTCGCCGGGGGGTACACAATTGTATCGATTACCCACAGGAAAGCCTGGACGATGATCGCGACACGCCTCTACAGGGTCGAGAATGGCTGCGTTTCTTTGTACGATACTCTTATAACTGAAACACAGAATGTCTAAACGAGCATTGCCCAATGAGGGAATTTTGCCGGTATTTCGGAAAAAGGCGCCCGAGATGAGCGGGATTGAAGTTCGCCCGGTTGAGACTGCGTGCGACCTTGAGACATTCATCCATATGCCGCGCCTCGTCTATCGTGACGATCCGCACTGGATCGCGCCGCTCGACCTGGAACGCAAAGAAACCTTGCGTATGGACAAAAACCCCTATTTCGAGCACGCCGAAGCCCAGCTTTTTCTGGCCTTTAAGGCGCAAAGCTGTGTTGGGCGAATTTCCGCCCAAATCGACCGATTGTATCTGGAACGCCATCGGGACCGCACAGGTCACTTCGGATTTCTTGAAGCCGTGGATGACAGGGATGTTTTTGCCGCCCTGTTGACAAGCGCGCAATCTTGGCTGGCCCAGCGTGGTATGAGGCGGGTGCGTGGGCCTTTCAGCTTTTCGATCAACGAGGAAAGCGGACTTCTCATTGACGGTTTCGACACGCCGCCAAGCATAATGATGGGGCATGCCCGCCCCTATTATGCCGAGCGGCTGAGTGAATGCGGTTACACCAAGGCCAAGGATGTGATCGCTTATGACTACGACATGAACACAAAGGTAACGCAGGAGCAGGAAAGGATTTTGCAACGGGCCAGGCATTCGCATGACATCACCATACGGCCTTTGTCAAAACGCCATCTTGATCGCGATCTGGGTATCATTATCGCAATCTTTAATGACGCTTGGTCGCATAATTGGGGCTTCGTCCCCATGACCGAGGCCGAAATCGAACATTTCGGCACGATGTTGAGGCTGCTTGTGCGCCAGGAATTCATCGCCATTGCCGAAATCCGGGGCGAACCGGCGGCCATAGCCGTCACTCTGCCCAATGTCAATGACTGGATCGCCGATCTCGATGGTCGTCTCATGCCTTTGGGCTGGGTGAAGTTGCTGCGCCGATTCCTGTCGCCGCCGCAATCCGCGCGGTTGCCGCTCATGGGTGTGCGCAGGGCTTATCGGGGCACATTGGTAGGGTCTCTCCTGACCTTCATGATTATCGATACCGTGCGCCAATATCACCTGAAACGCGGACTGAAAAAAGCCGAATTGTCCTGGGTTTTGGAAGATAACACTGTCATGCGTCGCGTTATTGAGGCATTCGGTGCCAGAGCTTATAAAACCTACCGGATCTATGAGCGCGCACTATGAAGGCAACCAAGCCGGTTCAGACCGATCATCCGACAGACTACGTCGCCCTGGTGCTGGCCGCCGGACGCGAGCACGATCCCCTCGCCCTTCACTACCATGTCTCACATAAATGCAAGATCCTGATCGGCGGCATTCCCATGCTGGCGCGCGTGCTCGACGCTCTTGCCGACACGCCACGCGTCAGCCGCGTTATCGTTTCGATCGATAAGCCGCATGTCGCAAATGAAATCGCCGACAAGCACGGTCGCATGGCCGTACAAACGCTCGCTTCCTCCGTCAATGCCCCCGCTTCCGTCACCACCGCCCTCAATTCGGGGCTCGTGGATTGTCCTGTATTGGTCACAACCGGAGACCACGCCCTTTTGAGTGTGGAAATGCTCGACCATTTCCTGTCCGCCTCTGCCGCATCAAACGCCGATTTGACCATCGCACTGGCGCGCAGGGAAATCATCGAGACCGCTTATCCCAACATAGCGCGCACATATTTCACATTTGGCGCGGATCGTGTATCGGGCTGCAACCTGTTTGCACTTAACACGGCAAAAGCCTTCAAGGCCGTTGCTTTCTGGTCCAGAGTCGATCGCGACCGCAAACGTCCCTGGTCCATCATACGAGCCTTCGGATTTTATCCCCTCCTGCTCCGTGCCACAGGCCGGCTCACGCTTGAAGGCGCCTTCGCGCGGGCTTCCCGGAAATTGGACGCCGTCATCAAACCTGTCATCATGCCCTTTGCCGAAGCCGCAATCGACGTCGATAAGCGGCAAGACAAGAGTCTCGTCGAGGACATTCTGGCCGGCAAAACCCAAAACATGAACAAGCAGACGCTTTCCCGCAGGTATAATCATGAAAGCAAAACCGGACCGGCATGAAACTTCAGGCGCAAACTCTGGCTTGTGAGCGTGGCGGGCGGCAGCTTTTCCAAGGCCTTGAGTTCACACTGACCGGTGGCGAGGCCATGCTGGTCACCGGTCGCAATGGGGCAGGCAAGACCAGCCTTTTGCGCATCATTTGCGGTTTTATCGAACCGACATGCGGGAGAATAAGACTCCATGACAGACCCGAAGCCTGTTCCATCGGTCAACTCTGCCATTATGTGGCCCATGAAGATGCGATAAAATCGGCCCTTACGGTGCGCGAAAACATAACCTTTTGGGCGCGGTTTTTCGGCGCGGGAGATGTCGAGGCCGGCCTTGCCGCTTTCGGCCTCGGTCCCCTTGCCGCCTGCAATGCCGGGCTTTTATCATGCGGCCAGAAGCGAAAGCTCACCCTTTCGAGGTTGAAACTGGTCAATCGGGCGATCTGGCTTCTCGACGAACCGGCAACCGGACTCGACGCCACGGCGCAACATCGTCTTTGCCGGCATATGACACATCATTTGGCTGCGGGCGGGATCGTCATTGCCGCGTCTCACACACAGCTTGACGCGCCGTTCACCGTGACGCTCAATATAAATGACCTGTCCGCGGGGATGACATAAGCCATGTTCACGGCCATCATTGCCAGAGACATCCGCCTTATCCTGCGTCAGGGCGGCGGTGCGGGCATGAGTTTAGGGTTCGTTCTCACCGTCATTGTCATGATCCCGCTCGGCATTGGCCCCGATCATGAAGTGTTGTCGCAGATTGCGCCGGGCATTATGTGGATCGCCCTGCTTTTGTCGGTGCTGTTATCCGCCGATCGGATCTTTCGCGCCGATTACGAGGACGGGTCCTTGGAATTGATGGGCCTTGGAGTCTTACCGCTGGAGCTGGTCGTTCTCGCCAAGGCCGTTGTCCATTGGCTCACCTCGGCTCTGCCTCTTAGCCTGACCACACCGCTGTTCGGAATTTTTCTCAATCTTGATCCCAGCCTTTTTTCGACGCTCGGCCTGGCCATGATCACGGGGTCTGCCACATTGAGCCTTATGGGCTGTGTCGGCGGTGCGGTTACGCTCGGTTTGCGACGCGGTGGATTGGTTATTTCGATTCTGATCTTGCCGCTTTACGTCCCGATTCTGGTTTTTGGCCTCTCCGCCTCGGTCGGATCGATGGGTGCAGACCACGTTTTTAATACCTCATTTTTGATGCTCATCGCCTTTGCCCTTGCCTCTGTCGTGCTGTGTCCGGTTGCCGCGGCCGGTATTCTACGGGCTCACTTCCGGTAATCGGCAGGTGGTATTGCCCGTGAAGGAGAGAACGGGTAAACAAAAGCTTATGTATCGTTATGCTAGTCCGACCCAGTTTCTCGTGCTCTTACGCAGAGTATTGCCCTGGTGCACGGGCGTGACGGTTGTGTTGTTTGCGTTAGGGCTTTATGGCGCTTTGCTCGCCGCACCACCGGATTATCGACAAGGCGAGATGGTACGGATCATGTATGTGCATGTTCCCGCCGCCTGGATGGCGATGTTGATTTATACCGTTATCGCGCTCGCAAGTGCTACGGCTCTGATCTGGCGCCACCCGCTGGCCGATCTTGCGGGGATGACGGCGGCGCCGATAGGGGCATGTTTTACGTTTCTCGCCATGATCACCGGTTCACTGTGGGGCAAACCGATGTGGGGCGCATGGTGGGTATGGGATGCAAGATTGACCTCGGTTTTTCTGCTGTTCCTGCTCTATCTCGGCTATATCGGCATCTGGCGGGTGATCGAACACCCGGGGCGCGCCGCGCGGGTGGCCGCAATCATGGGGCTTGTCGGCTTCATCAACGTGCCGGTCATAAAATTCTCGGTCAGCTGGTGGAATTCACTGCACCAGCCCGCCAGCGTCCTGCGAATCGGTGGTCCGGCGATTGCCCCCTCCATGCTCTGGCCTCTCGTCATCATGGGGCTCGCCTATTTCACGCTCTATATCACGCTGCACCTGATTGCGATGCATACAGGCATCGTGAACCGACGGATCAGAATGCTGGAACTCAGAAAAATCGGAGAGTAAAGGTTTGAGGGCAATGGTGTTTTCTGCCCCCCATATCGGTTTTGTGATTGCGGCTTATGCCGCTACCCTGATCGTCATTTGCGGGTTGGTCTTGGCGATTGTCATCAATGACCGCGTCAAAACGCGAAAACTGACGACTATGAAAACATATATTTCTGCTCGGCGCGCACCGTCAGAGGCCGGATTGCATGCACGGCAGAGTTGTCGGGGCGGTCAATAATGTCAACCGGGCCTTCGGATTTTGCACGCTCTAACCGACTTTGGAAATTCGCAATTCCCATCGTTGTGTTTGTCGGGCTTATTGTGATATTTTATGAACGTTTGCGCGAAAACGAGCCGGGACATATTGCCTCGCCATTGCTCGGAAAATCGGTTGCGGATTTCGCCTTGCCGGGGATTGCGAAAACGCAAGCCGGTGACACGACGATCTCAGGCTTTTCATCGGCCGATCTGAAAAACGGCCGTGTCGGCATCGTCAATATCTGGGCCTCATGGTGTGCTCCTTGCCGCGTCGAACATCCGTTGCTGATGCAACTTGGCGCGCGTGACGATGTGCGTGTCTTCGGCATAAGCTACCGCGATAAACCGGAAAATGCCCGTCACTTTCTCAAAATCCACGGCAACCCTTTCGCAGCCATTGGCGCCGATGAGGATGGCCGGGCCAGCGTCGAATGGGGAGTATATGGCATACCGGAGACATTCATTGTCAATGGCAGGGGCGTTATCAGTTTCAAATGGGCCGGTCCGATAACGCCGGCCATTCTGGAACATGAGATTCTGCCTGCCATTACCGCCGCGCAAGAAGTAAAACCTGACTGACCGGCCATGGCATGATATCCTGGAACGGGACAAGATTAAGGCCGGACCGGTCGCAGCCCCTTCTGAAAAGGTTTCGGTCATCGGATACTCACGGCTTGTGCGGCAAAACATAAGCCAATTCTCAACCCGCCATCGTGTGGCGATCGCCTTAGCCCCGAGGCCCTTAAGTTGGGGTCAGGCCGAGAGTTTTTGGCGCAGCCCGGCAATATACTCACCGGCGCTGACGAAACGATCGCCCCTGCCCTCAACCTCACCGATCATGCGGTCATGGGTTTGAACCGCCAA
>JBAJNN010000038.1:0-14647 GCA_036881905.1 Hyphomicrobiales bacterium
AATATATAGCACAAAATCAGCTGTGTCCATACCGCATTGCCGCGCCGCAATATAACAGCCAACAGTGACGATCACTCCACCGGCGCGATCATCGTCAGGCCGTGCGCTTATCCGGGACGCTGCAAAATCGCGGAATAAGTTGGGGTTGGTCGGGTATGGAGGGCAACGCCCGGGGGTCAATTGGCCTGACGTCTCAGAAAAGCCGGAATTTCAAGCTGATCATCGTCAGGCTCGGGGTCGGGTTGTCGATTGATGGCTTGCGCGGTAGCGGAAGCTGCCGCCGCAGCCGCAGTCCGGCGCTCTTCCGCAGTCATCTCGCCCAATGATGCAGCTGTGGTATCGCGTGAAAGCTCATCTGGCGAGCAGGCTTCTTTGTTCAAAATCCGAACGTCATCATCACGCCGGCTGAGGCCGACGCCCGCCAAACGCTCAAGGAGATTTCTACCTCTACGGTGTTGTTTTTTCGCCGGCTCATTCGGACCTCGGGCCTTGTCACTGCGTACAGTGGTATATTGGTGTTGGGCAACTGGGGCAACCGTCTCAATATTGGGTAGAATCGGACGACCGGCACCGTCGGACGCTGTGCGGCCCGGTGCGACAGAGCCTGGCGTTTTCACTGTAACAGAGGGATCTGCCGCAGGGAACACAGCCTCTTGAATTTGTGTCTTTGCGCCCCCCTGAACGGCATCGATAGGAGAGGCGGGCTTGCAAGAGTCTTCAGTGACGGTCCCGTCCTCATCTTGTGTGACTGGCCCGGGGCAAGCAAAATCCGCACCGCGTTTCGAGGCGTCATTCCCGGTATCGACTCCGTCATCAACACGCGCCATCGCGGTTTGTCGCATCCTGGGGCCGGACGCCGCTGCAATTGTAGCGGTTTGTTTACCCGCCTGTCGATCCTGCAAGGAGGGAGTGGCATATCCAAAGGTCGGATTTTCGCCCTCGGGCGGGTCTTGCAGACTGGCATGGTCAAGGCCATCCTTATTCTTTTGCGCCGGATCCTCTATGCCGGTGGCAACGACGGAAACTCGCATAACTCCCTCAAGCGATTCATCAAAAGTTGCTCCAAGGATGATATTGGCGTCGGGATCGACCTCTTCACGAATGCGGGTCGCCGCCTCGTCAACCTCGTAAAGCGTCAGGTCGTGCCCCCCGGTTATGGAAATAAGAAGCCCACAAGCGCCGCGCATGGAGACATCGTCAAGCAGAGGATTGGCGATTGCCGCCTCCGCCGCCTCGACCGCTCTCTTCTCGCCTGAAGCCTCGCCCGTGCCCATCATGGCCTTACCCATCTCGCTCATCACCGAGCGAACATCGGCAAAGTCGAGATTAATCAGCCCTTCCTTGGTCATCAATTCGGTAACGGAGGCCACACCGGAATAGAGAACCTGGTCGGCCATTGCGAAGGCAGCGGCAAAGGTAGTCTTTTCATTGGCGATGCGGAACAGATTCTGATTGGGAATGGTGATGAGCGTATCGACATGTTTGTAGAGCTGTTCGAGACCCAACTCCGCCGTCAACATTCGCCTCTGGCCCTCAAAATGAAACGGTTTGGTGACAACGCCAACCGTCAGTATCCCCTGCTCCTTGGAGGCCCGCGCGATGACCGGCGCCGCGCCGGTCCCTGTACCGCCCCCCATTCCCGCGGTTATAAAAACCATATGGGCGCCTGTAAGGTGATCCATCAACTCCGGCAAGGCTTCCTCAGCCGCGGCTGCTCCGATTTGCGGCTGCGAGCCGGCTCCAAGACCCTGGGTTAGGGCGGTCCCCATCTGCACCCGGCGTTCGGCCGTATTTTGCGCCAGCGCCTGGGCATCGGTATTCGCGACGACGAATTCGACATCCTCCAGTTGCGACTGGATCATGTTATTGACGGCATTCCCGCCGGCGCCACCGACACCGAACACGGTAATTCGTGGCTTGAGTTCTGCAAGATTTGGAACAGTAAGGTTTATCGTCATGGCCTGTATCCATTTGTAGCCCTGAATTGCTTATTGCCGGTCAATAGGATAACAAAAGGTTAACGTCTATTCAGAAATTTTTAACACCATGAAATCAGACCATCAAGCCGGCCGATACAAAAACCAACTCTGTGCCGCGCCACCCTGCAATTTCCTGGCGGATCACTGCTTCCTCAGTCAAGGCCCCATGAATCGAGGAGAGCCTGTGCAAGCCGGTCAAAATCACCACCGAAGGATTCCGGATCGCGCCTCGGCCAGTCTTTCATGCGCTGGCCGAACCACGTCTCCTGACGCTTTGCATAGTGACGGGTCTGAGTTTTTGCTTGTGCAATGGCCTCCTCAAGGGTGGTTTTGCCGCTGAGATAGCAGCCGATTTCCGCTACGCCTATGGCTTTCATCACCGGCTGACCGGCATCGAGACCAAGAACATGAAGCGCGGCCACTTCATCGATCGCGCCTCGCTCCACCATATGTTCAAAGCGAGCATTGATTCGACTGTAAAGCATTGTGCGTTCCGGTTCAAGCACAACACGGCCTATCCGCGCATCAGCCAGCGGCCCGTTGTCATGAGGGCGATCATGCCAATCCACCAGCGACTTTCCGGTCGCCTCAAACACTTCCAAAGCCCGTATCACCCGCTGGCCATCATGGGCGCAAAGCCTTTCAGCCATTTGTCGGTCACGGCGCGCAAGCTCGCGATGGAGAGCCTCAGGCCCGCGAATCTCCAGGGCCCTTCGCCAATGGCCGCGGATACAATCCGCTATCGGAGGAATACCGCTCAAGCCCCCCTCAAGACCGGTGAAATAAAGCCCGGTTCCGCCGACGAAAATCGCAACCCGACCGTGTTGCCAGACAGCGCCGACAACAGCGGCGGTATCACGAACCCAGTGGCCGACCGAGTAAGCCTTTTCCCCGGGAATGTGGCCATAAAGATAGTGGGGGTATTTTGCCTCATCCTCAGGAGAGGGCCGCGCCGTCATGATGCGGAGATTGGCATAGACCTGCATCGAATCGGTGTTGACGATCGCTCCGTTCAGCCGTTCCGCCAGGGTCATCGCCAGTTTCGACTTGCCGCTCGCGGTCGGCCCGGCGATCAATATGGCTCGTTTGCAGCAGTTCTCTTTGAGTGTCATATGCTTACATATTCCCGTCGTGGCCGGTCGTGCTGGACCACGAACCCCATGGAGGCCGGATTAGTTCTCGGTTTATGTACAAAATGACGCGACTGCAAGCCAATGCGATCGTGCTTCTGGTTGCCCTCATTTGGGGCACCACCTTTGTCGTGCAGCATACCGGCATGGACGATATTGACCCATGCTTTTTCACCGGAATTCGCTTCTTTCTGGGCATGCTGGTGGTGCTCCCCTTAAGCTTGCGGGAAATCGGGCGTCTGAGGGAAGCGGGGGTGGCCTGGTCCGCCACGGACCGGCTGGGATTGGTCGCCACCGGCCTTGCTTTGTTCTGCGGGTCGATCATGCAACAGATCGGCATTACCACCACCACGGTGACCAATGCCGCGTTTTTCACCGCCCTTTACGTCCCCACCGTTCCGATTCTTGCTCTCGTCGTGTCGCGCATCGTCCCGCACCCGATGATCTGGCCGGGGGCGGCGTTGTGCGTCGCGGGCGCCTATATGCTTGGCGGCGCTCAGCTGTCGGCTCTCGGTCGCGGCGATGTCTGGGTCATGGGCGGCGCGTTGTTCTGGGCCTGTCAAATTGTGCTGGTCGGCGTCATGACGCGGCGCACCAACGCCCCGTTTACCATTGCCGCCGCACAATCATCCATCGCCGCCATTATGGGGCTGCTCCTGGGCGGTCTCACCGAGAGCTTCAGTCTCGAGGCCGTTTACAAGGCCGGATTCGAGCTGCTTTACGCCGGCGTTCTCTCAGCCGGCATCGCCTTTACCCTGCAATGCCTGGCGCAAAAATACACCCAAGCTGCCGATGCGGCCATTATCATGAGTTTCGAGGCGGTCTTTGCGGCCATTGCCGGGGCGCTTTTCCTTGGCGAACGGCTGACACCTCCGGAATATGGCGGCTGTATGCTGATCCTCGTTGCAGTCGTTGCGATCCAGCTGTTGCCGCTTCGGGAATCGAAAAAATGCCCCGAAGATAAACCAGACATCCCGCATGTTTAGATTCGCAGGGTCTTTTGACTTGCTTCGGCTAGAAGCTCATCGAACTCATGCGGTTTGAGACTCATCGACCTGCCGAGCTTGAGGGCCTCGATGGCATAAATACGGTAAAGTGGGCACCATCTCACATCGACGAAGATAAAAGCATAGAGCTTGCACCGCCGGGCCATGGCAGCCTTGTCATTGATGCGACGGCCCTGGCCCTTCTGATTGCTGGGGCGCAGATTGACTCCATGTCGGGTCACCGTCCTCGCCTCGTATTTCCGGCCCTCTCTGTCAATGAGATCGTGGCTGCTGCCGCCGATGTCGCCTGCGCGTCAAACCAGTGAACAAAGACTGAAGGAGGTCTTCGTTCAAAAGACCGGATATCCGGCCGTCGGTGAATCTCTCATAGAGTCGTTGCGGGATGACGGACCCATATTTGAGGTGGCCTTGCAAATCCAGCCGATAGACCACCCCGAGTTCCAGCCGGTTAGCCATCGCAGGCGGCCGCCAGATGTATGGCGATCTCGCGCTTCGACAGCGATCGCACGCCCGCCGTTTGTTGGGCCACGCCTAGCCAGTCGATCCGTTTGAGAATATCGATGACCCCTGCCTTGACTTCACGCATGAAGTAGTGCGTGGATTCCGATAAGGCGTGGATATTGTCCGTGACGATCCGTCCAGCGTAGTAGCCGACGCGACGCATGGCAAAACCGGCACGGCGTTTCGAGGTATAATCGATCAGATGCGCAACGCAAGGCGATGGCGGAAGCTCACGCATAGCCTCACACCGCGTCCATATCTGCCAGGCGCAGGGAACGGTCCAGGCAGACCCATCGCGGATGAACGCATCGCCGGGCACGTCCCTGTCTGCTTCCAGATGAAAGTTGCGATGCAGACGTTGGCCCAAACTGATCTTGCGGAAAGTGCGCGGCACAATGAAGGCGATCTCATCTGCATAATTGGCGGCGTGATTGAAGAACCGCACTGCCATAGCGGCGTTCTTGCCGAATGGCGGGTTGCCGATGACCACAATGGCGGAATGTTCTCCATCAAAGATATTCGTCGTGGCGAGGAAGTCGCCCTGCGCCACGCCGTGGCTGCGCGGCTCTATGTCCATGGCCCGGATTTTGCGACCGGCGCGTTTCAGCGGATGAACAAACGCTCCCATACCGGCCGACGGCTCGACAAACAATGTATCGGGATCCGGCCGGCGTGTCATGACCTGACGCGCATAGAGCCGCGCCAGATCGGGGCGAGTGTAGAACTGGTCCAGACCGCTCGCGCCGCGCGATGCGCCTGACGGCCCGTTACCCTCGACCAACTCCCGATGGTGGAGCCGCTCGCCTCTCATAATTCCCTCCTGCACATCTGATCTTGCACGATGGAGCCGACCGTTGCAATGGCTCTTTCGGCATCATCGTCATACCCCGCCAAATCAGCCTTTACGACTTGATCTTGGCTTCCCTGAACATGACGTGCTTGCGCAGGACCGGGTCATATTTCCTGAGCATGAGTTTCCCGCTCATCTGGCGGGCGTTTTTTCTGGTCACATAGGAAAACCCGGTTTCCGCCGTGCTCACCAACCTGATTTTGACCGTCGCCGATTTCGCCATGATTTGCGTAACTCCTCAAAATAACCCGAAACGACATCGCTAACACATTTATGGTCAAAGGGATGTGGCCTGTCAAGGGATACAAGAACTGTTCCCCGCAGGGGTCGATCGGAATGGGCGGCCCAACCGCACCAGGCGGTTTAACGATCGTGGAAGCCCCTTTCGGATCGGCCTCTTGACATGGAAGCTTTTTCACGCATAATAAATCATTGAAGGGAGAAATCATATATTGTGATGCGTATAAGTTCTGATAATGACAAGTTAACCTGGGCTGTGTCCCTAGCCTCGAACAGCCCGCATCTTGATGTTGCCGTGGAGAGCTGTCTGACGCTGCGCTATCTGAACGCCATGACAGCCGAAATATATGCCTCGTCACAGAACCATGTCCGTTCCGCGCTGGCAAAGCGGGGTATAGACTTTGAAGGGCGCGGTTTGCCGGTTTCATTGCGACCGACCGTCATCAGCGCGAGAATGGCGGATGAGATAAAACGCGATTTGAGCGTGGTCAGAAACTGCATCAATCGCTTGATCGAAACTTTACGCGCCGACCTCCATTCGCGAAAAAACTCCATTCTTGTCAATTTCTTTTCCTTCTACGAAAAATGGTATCCCCTGATTTTACAGGAGCGACGTTGCATAGACGATATCATGCTGATGCGCTTCGATACCGCGCGCACGGCGCGTCATGTCTGGAAGGCCATGGAGCCTAACAGCGCCTGCCCCGGAGGAGTGATTCATTGCGCCTTTTCAAGAGACGCCTGGGCGAGCTCCGAAATCGGCCGAACGCTTTGTTCGGGCTTGGAGCTTGTAAACGCGGCCATTGACGACCCTTATTATTTCGTGCGGTTTTTGGACGGGCTGACTGAAACCCGTGAAAATCGCAATGTCGCCATCTGCAATTATCGCGGTGTTTACACCCACGAGCTTAACTCGCTTCAAAAAGCTTCGGAAAAACTGCAATCGCAAGGCGTAACCGCCGGGCGGATCGTCGTGTGCGATGCTCGCGACATTCACGTGGATAAGAATGTCGTCCTGGCGGCGGGCGCCCCCGTGGGCCTGATCTACAATAAGCTCGACCCGCTTGCGGTCGCTCCCGAAGCGCCGGACCTTCAGCATTGGATTGCGGCGTCACGCGCCGATGGCTGCGATTTTCTCAACAGCTTCGGGGCGTTCTACATCGGCGAGGCCAAAAGCGTTTTCGCCGCGCTTTGGCGTGAGGACATTCAGCGCGAAATCGGAGTGTCGGCGGAGGAAAAAGCGGCCATAAAACGGCGGATCTGCCAAACGCGACGGGTTTGCGATCTTGAGCTGGCGGCAATGCGGGAGGTGATCGATAACCGACATAAATATGTTCTCAAAAAAGATGCGGTAACGCGGGGGATTGGCGTCGTCGTGGGACATGAAACCGATGCGCGCCACTGGGCCGATACCGTGGATGCCTATCGCGACCGCAACGGCGTGGTGCAGGAGGCCATCGATATCCCGACGCGGGCACTTTGGAAGCAACCGACGGCGGCGGGCGCCTGGAAGGCCATTACAGCTATTTCGGCACCGATGCGTTCTTCTTCGGCGCGGCGTTCGCCGGCATGATAAGCCGGTGCCATTCATCGTCGGTTTTCAATGTCGGCAAGGGTGGGCAGGCCGTTCTAATGTTGGTTGTCCGGTCCTGCGGCCTAGGAGAGACCGCATAACCCATGAAGACAAGAACGCTGTCGAATCCGAGCAATACGGATTTTCTCTCCTCCGACGCGTTGCGCCGATACCATGCCAATGCGCTCCGCGCTCTTCTGGCCGGTTGCCGGACCCATCCGGCCTTGGCGGATCGTTTGACCGCGGGGTTGAGCGATCGACTCTTATCCTCGCCGGACATGACCTCCGCGTGGTCTCTCATTCCCGAGGGGCGCTCTTACGATCAAAGCGCCTATATTACGGATAAAAGCCTCTGCGGAATCATTCCGGGTAATGCCGATGGCCGGGTCGTCTTTTCGACCACGGGCAGCGCCGGCGCGCCGAAATTGATCGTAAACGCCTATGAAGAGGTGATGAATAATGCGCAAATCCACGGCAAGGGATATGGCGCGTGTGGGATATGCGCGGATGACATCGCCGTTATTCTGGGCGAAGTGGGCCGGTTTGCCTTCGGCTACACGGTTATACGCGCCCTTTCCACGACGGGCTGCACCATCGTACCCCTCGCCATGCAGGAATGCATCGCGGACAATCTGAACATCATGAACGAATTGCGTGCGAGCGTCTGCGTGACCATGCAGAGCCAGTTGTTTCGCTATCTCGACACGCTTGAGGCTGGTCTTATCGAAGCTCCCCCGCTGCGCCTCATCATCACCGGCGGGGAGGCGACTTCGCTTAAGGTTGCCGGGCGCCTCAAGGCCATTTTCGGCGAAAACCTCTTGCTGCGTTCAGTCTTTCAGACCGCGGATGCGGGAACGATCGGCTATCAATGCCCGTGGTGCGAAGAGGGAGAATTTCACCTGCATGAGGAATTGCAGTTTACCGAAATCATCGGCGCTGATGGTGGCGCAACAAAGGAGACGGGCCGTCTTCTGGTCACCAATCTTTACCGGCTCCACTCGCCGGTCATTCGCATGGCGACCGGCGATCGCGCCCAATGGAGCGGCTCGGATCGGCGTTGCCAATGCGGTCGAACGTCAAGGCGTCTTGTTCTGCGCGGCCGCGACGATCATTTTTACAAGCTGGGCGGCGAGAAAATAGCCTCTCATAGCTTGATCGAGCTTCTCGATACGCTTGACCTCCCCGTCGATTCCGCCCGTTTGGTCATATCGCGTTCAGATGACGGAATGGATGCGTTGTTTCTGGAGGCCAGGCCGGAGCTGGGAGGGCCTGGGTTGCAACGAAAGGTCGAGAAGATTTTCCGCGACGCCGCCGCGCTTCAGCCGCTGGTCGCGAGACAATGCCTGGCGCCGATCCGCGTCAGAGCGTTTGCCCGCGATGACCCGCATCATCGTGGTTTCGACAAAATCAAGCGCATTGTCGATCGCAGAAACGAGGTCGCTGGCGAGGCGGAATAACAGTGGAACGGGTCTTTCTCAACGCGGCGATCGGTGTCGGCTTTTTTGCGGCGATCGGCTATGCGGTGGACTACTCTTTTCAACTGGTCGATATGTTCTGGGTGGCCAGAATCGGCGCCGGAGCGCCCACGGCAATTGCCGTGGGTTCGAGTTTGCTGTTTCTTATTTTATCCTTGAATGAAATTGTCGGCGTCAGTAGCGTCGCCATTTTTTCGCGGCGTTACGGCGCCCATAAATTGCGGGATACGGAAGAGGCCATCGCTCAAACCTTGGTTCTTAAGCTCCTGTTGGGCATTTTCTCCGCATTATTTTTTATTTTTATCATTTATTGTTTATTACCGTTTTACGGTCTGTCGAAAAAAGAATATAATTATACAATTAATTATACCAATATCATATGGATTTCCATCGTTCTGGTTCCTGTCTACTCCAGTATGATGACGGCTCTTCGCACCATTGGGGAAGCATCCCGGACCGCGTTGATATCGCTGGGCGCGCTGATCGTAAACGCCGGTTTCAATCCGCTCTTCATCTTCGGGTTCGGTCCGTTTCCCGCCCTTGGAATCGCCGGGGCGGCCTGGGCGACGATTCTGGCGCAGCTTGCGGCCATGACGGGTTGCGGTTTCGCCCTCGCTCACAATCGATCCGGCATAAGGGTATTTCGTCGCGGCGTTCTGCGGTGGGACAGGACGCTGATACGCGATTTGTTTCTGCTTGGCCTGCCGATCGCCGGCGTTATGTTTCTCTACAACGCGGAACAGGCTCTGGTGACCAATATCGTCGCTACCTTCCCGGAAAAAATCAGCGATGGCTACGGGATCGGCGCGCGAATAAGCGGGTTTTTGTTTATGACGACTTTCGGCGTGGCGCTGGGGGTTGCGGTGACGGTCGGCCAATATCTCGCCCGAAACCAAATAGAAATTATCCGCAACGCAATGCAGAGGCTGATGGGCTACGTTGTCGGCGTGTTGAGCCTGATTGCGCTCATATTGGACTTGAGCGCAACCGCTGTGATGACGGCCTTTACCGCTGAGTCGGAAACCATTGGCTCCGGCGCGGTTTTTTTGAACTTCATAGGCGTGGCAAACATAGGTCTGGGCGTATTATACTGCTACAATGGCGTCTTTGAAGGCGCCGGTCGTAATGTCCCCCCATTGATCGCCGCCTGCATTATGTATGTATGTTTTGAATTCCCCGCGCTTTGGTTGGTGTCTTCGCTCCATGGGTTTCGCCTGTGGTCGGTTTGGCTGATCGTCGTGTCGGCAAGCTGGATAGGCGCGTTTTCGATTCTGTATCTGTATCGTTCCGGTCAATGGTACACTAACCCTTCTCAAGGACGGTGAAGCTGAACTCCGGGCTGGAAAATATGGAGAAACCGGGTAAGAGATCGATCGTTTTTGTCGTCGCCGCCGGTGAAAATGGCGTTATCGGCTGCACGGACTCGTCGGGAAAAGCGGGCATGCCCTGGCGGATGGCCTCGGATTTAAAGCGCTTTCGCAAACTCACCATGGGAAAACCGTTGATCATGGGACGCAAGACCCATGAAGCGATCGGACGCGCCCTGCCCGGCCGCGACAATATCGTGGTGACGCGCAATCGCGCCTTTAAGGCCGAAGGCGTCTTGGTCGCGAGCAGCCTCGAAGCGGCCCTAATACTTGCCAACAAAAAGGCGCATGAGCGCAATGCCGGGGAAATCGCCGTGATCGGCGGGGGAGAAGTTTTTTCCGCTCTGCTCGATCGGGCGCAACGGATTTATCTCTCGCGCATTCATGCCTTGCCGCGCGGAAATACGCATCTTTTTACCATCGATCCGGCGCAATGGCGCGAGAAATGGCGCGAAAAGCATGAGCCAGGGCCGGGCGATGATACCTCGGTTTCCTTTATCGTTCTCGACCGCATCGGCCCGACGCCATGAAGTCCGGCGAAAGTGAAGAAACTGACGGGGCCATACCCTGGCTTTGAGCGATCTTTTACTTTACAATGGGTTTATGGGACAGCCAATAACCATACGGTTTCGCAAGATGAACGGCCTCGGCAATGATTTCGTCATTCTCGACGCCCGTAAGCACCCTGTTGCGGTGTATCCGGCCATGGTGCGGGCAATTGCCGATCGTGAAGACGGCATCGGCTGCGATCAGCTGGTGCGCCTGGAACCGGGGCATGGGGCCGGAATGGATATTTTTATGCGCATCTGGAATCGCGATGGCGGCGAGGTTGCCGCCTGCGGCAACGCCACGCGCTGTGTCGCCGGCCTCGTGATACGGGAGACTGGAAAGGCGCAGGCGATTGTGGGTACAAAGGCCGGGCGATTGCTCTGCACGGCGTCCGGCCCCGACCGGGTTACGGTCGATATGGGCCGAGCGCGTTTCGACTGGCGCGAGATTCCGCTTACCCGACCCGTTGCCGATACCAGCGAAATTGTGCTCGGTCTCGACCCTGCCGACGCGCCGGCGCTCTTCGGTCCAAGCGTCGTCAATATCGGCAATCCACATTGTATTTTCTGGGTGGAAGACGTCAAAACCTTCGATTTGGCGGAAATTGGCCCGGTTCTCGAGCATCACCCGATCTTTCCCGAAGGCGCCAATATTTCGCTGGCCACGGTGATCGATAGCGAATATATCGTGGCCAGAGTTTGGGAACGCGGCGCCGGGCTGACGCGGGCCTGCGGCACAGCGGCCTGCGCGATTGCCGCGGCCGCAGCGCGTAAAGGTCTGGCTTCGCGCGGCGCGCGCGTCGCCCTGCCCGGGGGAGAGCTTGATATTGGCTGGCGCGAAAGCGACGATCATATTCTGATGACCGGGGCTTTCGCGCATGATCATGATGGAATCTTGCCGCCACAATTGCTCGAACCGGCGACATCTCATGCTTTGACACCGGCGACGCCATGACCGTCAACATCGTCACATTGGGGTGCAGACTCAATATTCACGAATCGGAAGTGATCCGCGCCCGCGCGCGCGAAGCCGGTCTTAAAAACGCGATTATCGTCAACAGCTGCGCCGTCACCGCCGAGGCCAAACGCCAGGCGCGACAGACCGTCCGCCGCGCCAGGCGCGACCACCCCGATGCGCGGATCATCGTGACCGGCTGCGCCGCCCAAATCGATCCTGAAAGCTTTGCTGAAATGGCCGAGGTCGATTGCGTGCTCGGCAATGAGGAAAAACTCCATACCGCCTCCTATGCCGTGTCGCCCGTCGATTTCGGCCTCTCGAATCGGGACAAGATTCGCGTCAACGACATCATGCGGGTGCGCGAAAACGTCCCGCATATGATCGACGGCTTCAACGATCATACTCGCGCTTTCGTGCAGATTCAGAATGGCTGCGATCATCGCTGTACATTCTGCATTATTCCTTTCGGGCGCGGCAATTCGCGCTCGGTTGCGGCTGGCGCGGCGGTCGAGCAGATTCGCCGTCTGGTCGCGAGGGGTTATCGCGAAGTGGTGCTGACCGGCGTCGATATAACGGCTTACGGTCTCGACCTGCCGGGCGAATCGAGGCTCGGTACGCTGGTGAGGCGGATTCTCAAACTGGTTCCCGAGCTTGAACGGCTGAGATTGTCCTCGATCGATTCCATCGAAGTCGATGAAGAGCTGATGACCGCCATTGCCGAAGAGCCGCGTCTGATGCCGCATTTTCATCTCTCGCTTCAGTCCGGCGACAATATGATCCTCAAGCGCATGAAACGGCGTCATTTGCGCGATCACGCCATCGCCTTTTGCCGTGACGTCCGTAAGCTCAGGCCGGATGCCGTGTTCGGGGCCGATCTGATTGCCGGCTTTCCGACCGAAACCGACGCCATGTTCGACAATACGCTGCGGATTGTCGAGGAATGCGGACTGACCTTCCTGCATGTTTTTCCCTTCTCCGCGCAACCCGGCGCCCCGGCGGCGCGCATGCCGCAAGTCTCCGGTCACGTGATCAAGGATCGGGCGCGACGCTTACGCGAGGCCGCAAGCCGACGGCTTGCCGATTACCTTGCAAGCCAGATCGGCGCCCGTCATGCGGTTTTGCTGGAAACCTCCACCATGGGGCGTACGCCGCATTACGCGCCGGTCCGCTTTGCAACGCCGCGGGAGCCGGGCGCAATCGTGCAAACGGATATAACAGCGGCCGGTGATTTGTCTCTCAAAGGCTGTGCGGCGGCATGAGCATCTTGAGACGTAAGCGTGACCGGCCTGCCCGGTCCGAACTGCCCGCCGGGCTGGAAACGGCTGGTGAAGAGGCGGTCTCCCAGTCGGATACGGGCTGGTTCCGGCGGTTAAGACAGGGCTTGGCCAAATCCTCTCAAGCGCTTGGGGACGGTATCGGCGATCTTGTGGCCAGGCGCAAACTCGATGAGGAGACGCTTCAGGAGTTGGAGGATATTCTGATTCAGGCCGATTTGGGCATCGAGACCGCAAGCCGCATAACCACACAACTCGCAACCAGGCGCTATGACAAACACATCGGGCCCGATGAAGTCAAAGCCATACTCGCCGACGAGATTGCCCGTAAGCTGGCGCCGCTTGCGACGCCGCTCGCCATCGATACGACGCGCAAACCCTTCGTTATTCTTGGCATTGGTGTCAACGGTTCGGGTAAAACCACCACCATCGGCAAGCTGGCCGCAAGGTTTACGCGAGGGGGCCATTCGGTCATGCTGGCCGCCGGAGATACGTTCCGCGCCGCGGCGGTCGAACAACTTGAAATATGGGGCGAACGCATTGGTATTCCGGTGATCACGGGCAAGAGCGGAGCCGATGCTTCAGGATTGGCCTTCGATGCCTTGAAGCGGGCGCGCGAGGCCGAAACGGACATACTCATAATAGACACCGCCGGACGGTTGCAAAATAAAGCCGAGCTGATGGCGCAGCTCGGTAAGATCGTCCATGTTCTGGGCAAACAGGACACCGGCGCGCCGCACAGCGTGCTTCTCGTGCTCGACGCCACCACCGGACAGAACACCTTGAATCAGGTCGAAACATTCAACAAGACCGCCAAAGTGACCGGGCTGGTCATGACCAAACTCGACGGCACCGCGCGGGGGGGAATTCTGGTGGCCGTGGCCGAGCGTTTCGCTGTGCCGATCCACTTCATCGGGGCCGGCGAGGGGGTGGACGATCTGCAACCGTTTGAGGCCGAAGCGTTCGCCCGCGCCATGGCCAGCATCGAGTAAGGATCGGCCGCCCGCGAGACTTATCCTCGAACCTGGCCCTCCGGCGGTCTGTTTCCGATGCAAGCGGGGTCGGTCGTCGTTATATCGATTGCTTTGGTTACCCTAACAATCATCAAAAATACTTACCCCATAAGCAGCGCGCATGTAGTGGAGCGCCGAAATTATTACAAAAAAAGCAAGATGAACCTAAGCGGCTTGCTCATCTCGACAAACACGGCATCGATTTCGCCAACGTTGACGAGGCGTTTTTCCTCAACGCCTTTGTTCGTCTCGCAAAATTTGGGCGGTTTCAAGCGATCGGCCGTTTGAGGGATAAAACTGTCTTGGGTTATCTTCGCCAGGCCAGGCGCTAAAGGAGTTTCCATAATTTCCACGCATCCGGCCGGAAAGGACGAAAGGAAACTGTTGCAATGATGAAAAACAAAACCGTCAAAGGCGGATTCAAATCCGGTCACGGCTACCGCCGGCAAAACTGGAATGAGGTTTCGGATAACCCCGGATGGGACGAATCCAGTTTCAAGTTGGCCAAGCCGTTTCGCGACGTTTTTCCCGAGATCGCGGCCAAGATGGAGAAGAAACTTGGTGGGCGGCCGAAAAAGGAAAATCCAAAACAGGCTGTCCCCAAGACTTTAGACGAAGGCGCATTCCTCCAGCAACATAGTAGAAAATATGTTTATTTCCGGTAGTCGATGTTTCGGTGCTTGCCGGCAGCCTCCAGTTCGGCTTTTTGCCGTTCGTCAAATGTTGGAACGA
>JBAJNN010000039.1:0-14547 GCA_036881905.1 Hyphomicrobiales bacterium
ACCTCAGATCAGCGCGCCGCAGACCTGCGCGTGTGGATCCCCCTCTACAATTGGCATCGACCACACGGTGCAATAAAAGATCAAACCCCAATCAGTCGCCTCGGCCTAAACAAGGACAACCTATTGAGGCTCCACAGCTAGCCACGGGGCGAATTGTAATTTTTAAAGTTCAGCGTATCTCTAATGGTCTTACGGTTGGATGTGGTGACAGTGAAACCGGTTGCTACATAGATGATAGACAGTAAAGCCGAGAAAAAATCGAAATAAATAAACGGGATATAATCCAGTGTCTCTACCCCTAAAATCCCGGAGACCTAAACTCCCCCAGCCGACCATGGAAGCGTTGGATCGTTCACCGTTCCGATATCTTCAAGGGTTCTGGACAAATTCTGTCGATCTATGCCGAATTTCTCAAACAATGGTTTCATGATCATACAGCTCATAGCCGCACAAAAACTGAATGAAGCCCCGACCATCAATGAAACAAAGGCCATTGGCATAGAACTCAGCATGATTTTACGGCGTGAGTTAAATTGATGAATCAACGTGGCGAGAATCCCGTTGATTGCTCCAGAACCGCCGAGTGCTCCTCCAAGTCCGCCGGCTACAAAAAAAGCATTGCCAATGGATACATGGCGCTCATTCCACCACGGTTGAGCAATTCGTCAAGCGCCGCCACTCCCGATTGGATATGATAGCCGTTATAGAGTGTGTCGGTAACATCGGCAATTGACGTTCCTTGCAGGACAATAGAGAGACGGCTGCCGGCTATCGCACCCGCCATGATTGCAATATAGGCAGGCCATCCGCCGACAAGCAGAGGGACAACGACCGTAATCGGCAACATCGATAGCCAGCTGATGTTGAAGTGGTTTTTCAGGCCATCCACGATGTCGCTCACACGATTGATACTGTCCGGCGAAGCCGCGTTGTGTGGGGTGTTTATCAGCCCGACAATCGCGAAAGAGATCAGCGTCATGATAATGGCCGGCAATGTGGTCCACAGCGTTCTGCGGATGTGCAGGAACAAGTCAGTCCCCGCCAGTGCCGGCGCGAGGTTGGTACTGTCAGACAATGTGGATAGTTTGTCACCGAAATACGCAACCGCTGATAATCGCTCCGGCCGTGATTGCAGGGGACATATTGAGAGCAGTGCCAACCCCCATCATGGCCAGCCCCATAGTGGCAATCGTGCCCCATGACGTCCCGGTGGCCAGGAAGGCGATCATACATAAGAATACTGCTGAAACCAGAAAATATTTTGTCGATAGCAGCTTGAGTCCCGCATATATCAAAGTTGGTACCGTGCCCGATTCTATCCAGGCGCCAATTAAAGAGCCAACCGAAAGCAAAATCAGAATCAACGGAATGATCTTGCCGATCGATTGACAAATATGTTGTTCGATGTCGGAAAAATTATGACCTCCCAAGACGCCAACAACCATGGTAAATATAATCGCGATCACCATCACTAAACGTAAATCCATATCCAGTATGGCATATCCTGAAAATATAATTATAATAACCTATAATATTATAAATAAAGATTTTTTAAACTCTATCGTTTCATGTAAAGATTAAAAATCTTATTTTTGAGTGCATTCAGAAATTTTTATTTCAGAACTTTGCCTTGTCATGGTCTACTTGTTTTGGTAAAAATGTCGACAGTAAATCAACAGACAATAAGTCCACCTGATATACAAAATGTTTCTTTGGTTACAGATCCCGTTCCATGCGTTTGCGCCCGGAAATTCCTTGACGAAATCAACCGGCGCATCGTTCGAGATCGGGTTAAATATGACGTGGTGACCGACCACGCCGGGCTGATGGACATTGTAGGGTGCAAGGCATAAGCAAGCCCCGCTCGATCAACATCTTTCTTCCCGACGGCGATACGAACGGCATTCGCGTGGCGCATATTTTAATGTCGACGATCCAAGCGATTGCTTTCCGTCGCAACCAGTTACGACGGGTTCGAGAGGCATTCCCAGAAGATCGAGCGGCCGGGCGTTTATCCTGGCTCAGGAAGACGAACGGGACCGGCCATTTGCCTATATCGGCGAGTCCGAAAGCATCGGCACACAGCTTTCGTAACACAATGCGAAAAAACCGGGCGCGCTTCGAAGGGCTTCTGGACCGACATCGTGGTCCTTGTCGGCAAGGACGAGAATTTGACCAAGAGCCATGTGCGATATACCGAATCTTGCCTGATCCGCGGCGTTGAGGGAAATCCTCGCTGTTTGGTTCCCAGCACAAAGACGCGCCCGCGACGTCGCCGGCAAGCCGCCGCCATTCGGTCGTGCCGCCATGGATGAATTCGTAACTTAAGGCGAAGACCCTGGTCGGGAGTCTCAGGCGGGATCTGTTTGGTGAAATCCGCGCGCGAGTGCCGGACTCCATGGCGCGGGATCGCGATCTTCCTTGGGCCTCGACAGGCTGGAGCCCACGATTTTTCTCCCGTGGCAAGGGGTTTGCGGCGGAGATGGAAGTCGGGCCGTCCGAGGACTTCGTCGCGAAGGCGGGATTCAAGGCGCGGGTCCCAACGACGCCAACGATCCCGCGAGGTGCTTCCACCCTTCGTCATACCCTTCTCGAAAAGGGTGTATTGTACGAAAAGACGATTTTTTCGTCTTCACCAGCGACTAGGGCTTCCCTTCCGCCGCCGCAATGGTGGTCGGGCAAGCGCGAAGGGCCGCATTCCTTGGAATGCTGCCTGATGGACGCACCTTTCAACCTTTTTGTCGCTTGGGCGTCGAGTGGTGGGTCTGTCCGCCGTAATCAAGGCCGACAAGGCGATTGACATTGCCTTTTAAGAAGAGGCCCGTGTTACGAATTTGCGAAATGTCGCCATGGGTAACGATCACCACCCCTGGGTGAGATCACCGGGCGGCGGCCTGATCGAGAAGCTTCTCAAGGAAATCGAGACAGTCTTCAAGCTGCGAAATCTCGATAAATTCATTGGGCTTGTGCGCCTGTTCGATACTGCCCGGACCGCAGATGAACGACGGGATACGCCCCCGTTTTTCAAACACGCCGCCTTCGGAGCCATAGGACACTTTGCCTGAAATGTCCGGGATGATGGTGCGCACCAGTTCAAATGCTTCGGTATCGGTGCAATCACCCATCCCCGGATAGGAGAAAATCGTCTCTAAAGTGAAGCCGGTTTCAGGTTTTTTGGCCTTCATTTCAGCTTCAAGGGTTCCGGCGATCCTGGTTTTGAGGCCTGAAATCGTCGATTCGGCGTCATGTTCCGGCAAATGGCGGATTTCAAAGGTAAATTCACAAAAACCCGGGGTGACGTTGGTTGCCGTCCCGCCGTTAATAGTGGTGATCGGCATGGTGCTGTGCGGGACGGTGAAATCGTAGTCAAACGGCCCGTTTTCCTCAAATTCGCGGGCCATGTCGCCGATTATGCCGATGGCGCGTGCGGCATATTCGATGGCATTGACATGGTTTGGCGCAAAAGAGCTATGACCGGCGGTTCCGGTCACCGAAATCCGCAGCGAATATTTGCCCTTCTGGCCATTGATGATTTTCATCTCGGTCGGTTCCCCGATCACGGCCAGGCGCGGCGGGGTCCTCATCGCCGCCAAATGATCGACCATCGGTCCAACGCCGATGCAGCCGACTTCTTCGTCATAGGACAGGCAGAAATGAAACGGGATCGCCAGATCGCGTTCGACCAATTCGGGAACCATCGCCAGAACGCAGGCGGAAAACCCCTTCATGTCGGCCGCGCCACGACCAAATAGCTTGCCGTCGCGTTCGCTCAGTTCAAAGGCCGGGCTGATCCAGCCGCTCTCAAGCGCCGGGACCACATCGCTATGACCGGAGAGCACGATGCCCGCCACGTCCTCAGGCCCGATGGTGGCCAGAAGACTGGCCTTTTCGCCGGTTTCGTCATGGAACAGCGTGGACTCGACGCCATATCGCGCAAGAGCGTCGCGCACAAAATGGATCAGGCCGAGATTCGAGTTCCTGCTCGTGGTGTCGAATGCCACCAGCTTGCCGAGCAGACCGGTGGCGTTGCGGAGCCTGGACATATTCGGTTTGTTCATTGCCATGCTTGTTGTTTCCGGCTCGCGACGCGCTCTTGCGAGCTTTCGCGCCATTTCCTCCATTGATAACGAATGGTCAGGATAACGGACAAAACGGTCAGAGTAAAGAAGACCAGCGAAATTGAAGAGTGGAAGAAGACGCCTACATCACCGCGCGAAATCGCCAGTGAACGCCGCATATTATCCTCGAACATCGGGCCCAGAATGAAAGCGATCAGGAACGGGGCGGCCGGAATATCCAATAGCATCATGATAAAGCCGACGACGCCCATGACCAGCATGACCGTCACATCGAACGGGTTCGATGCGATCGAATAGACGCCGAATATGCACAAGATCAAAATGCACGGCAGGAGCAACGTCTGGGGAATGCGCGAGATTTTGGCAAAGGCGCCTACCGTCAGCTTGCCCGCGACAAACAGGAAGACGGAGCTGAACAGGATGCCGATGAACAGCGAATAAACCTCGCCAAGGTTGTTTTGGAACAGCAATGGGCCCGGTGTCAGACCATGGATCATGAAAGCGCCGAGCATGACGCCGGTAATGACATCACCCGGCACGCCAAGCGCTAGAAGCGGGATCAACGTCGCGCCGCAAGCGCCGTTATTGGCCGATTCCGCCGCGGCAACGCCTTCGATCTCACCCTTGCCGAAGCGCTCGCGGTTTTTCGAGGCGCGGCGCGCTTCGCTGTAGGAGAAAAACGCTGAGGTCGAGGGACCGATCCCTGGAATGGCGCCGAGAATCACACCGATGATCGAACCGCGGATAATGGATTTGACCGATTCGCGAAATTCCGAAAGGCTCAAGGCGTTATCGCCGAGTTTGAGGGCCTCGTTGTTGTCTTCGGGCCGGGAAACGATCAGTTTGATCAGTTCGGGCAGGGCAAACAGGCCGATCAGTACCGGCGCCACGCCGAGACCGGCTTTCATGTCTTCGCTCACCGCGAAGCGGAAGGACCCGTAGATGTCCTCGCCCACAGTCGCCAACAGCAGGCCCAGACAGGCCGAAGCAATCCCAAGAATCAGCGACCGGCCGGAAATGCCGGCCACGATCGTCAGCGAGAAGGTCATCAGCATGAAGAATTCCGGCGGACCGATCCGCAGCGCAAAAATCGCCAGCGGCATGGCCAGAAAGAACAAGGAGACGTTCGAAATAAAATCGCCGATGCAACTTGAAATCAGGGCCATGTTCAGCGCCTTGCCGCCTTTGCCCTGCAACGCCAGCGGATACCCGTCAAGGCCCGTGCAGGCGGCCGACGCCGTCCCGGGAGTCTTGATCAGGATGGCAGAAATAGATCCGCCATAGGTTGATCCTTTGTATAGGGCAATCAGAAGAAGAAGACTGGTGACTGGCGGCAGAGAGAAGGTCAAGGGCAGCGCCAGGGTCACGGCCATGGTTCCGGTCAGGCCCGGAATGGCGCCGATGATTACACCGCCCCAGACGCCGGCGAACATGGCCACAACATTCTGAAGGGTTGCGACAGCCTGGAAGGCGTAAACCAAATCATTCCACATAAACGATGGGGCCTTCGATCACATCGGGGTTACAAAGTCGGAAAGTCGTGCGAAAACAGCATACCTTCAGGGAAGGGCGTGTGGACGAGTTCGGCAAACAGCAGATAGAGCACAATCGGGAAAACGATCGTCAGGCCAAGCATCCAGAATTTGCGTTCAAACCTGCCGGTCATCACAAACAGGAGGCCAAGCAACAGCAGTGTTGCCGGAACAAATCCGATCACCGGCAGACCATGGCCAAAGGCCGCAAACACAAGCAGCAATCCGGCGAAACGCCCAATCGACTTTTTGTTGCGACTGATGCGATCACCAAGGCCGGCAATCCGGTCACCACCGGGTTTGCGCATTTTCAGGGCGGCGAAAACAATCGCAAGAAGACCCATGACAAGACCGAGACCCGCGACCGCGCGCGGCCACATGTCCGGCGGCGGGACAAAGCCGGGGATGAAAGACGGACCCTTTACATAGGCCGGGATCACAACGAACAGGACGAGGGCAAAGAACGCCGTTGCGACCAGCCCGGCAAGGAAATCGCGATTTCGGTTCATGGGTTTTGTCTCGCAAGCAAAGTCTTGGGCTAAAGAACGTCTGAAGATGCCTTACTGGATATAACCGAACCTCTTGGCCATGCCGTGATAGAGTTCAAACTGGTTTTTAACGAAGGCGGACGGATCGTCTTCACCGATGATTGAGATTGAACCGCGTTTCCTGGTAAGGTCGAGCCACTCTTTATCCTCGGCAAGGTTGCTCAAAATCTCCTGCCATTTGGCGACGACGTCTTCCGGCAGGCCTTTCGGTGCGTAAAGACCGCTCCAGCCGCCGACCCGACCGGCCAGTTTCAGCCCGAGTTCCTTGGCGGTCGGGACATCCGGCAGGGCGTCCATGCGTTGCGGCGCATAGACCATCAGGGCGCGTATTTGACCGGCTTCGATATGCGGCATCAGGGACCCGGCGGCGATCGCCAGGAAATCGACATGACCGCCGAGAAGGGCCACGGCGAGGGCGCCGCCGCCTCTATACGGCACCAGGGTGGATGCTCTCAGCGGGTCGAGACCGACATCGGCCAGCAGGGCTTGAACGCTAAAGCCGTCAATCGCGGTGGGGCCGGACGCGGCATAGGTGGCAGCGCCGTTGCTTTCCTTGATCTTTGCGATCAGGTCATCAACGGTTTTGACATTCGAGTTGGCATTGACCGCCAGGATCATCGGGGTCGATTCCAGCATGCCGAGGAAGGTGTAGTCGTCCCAGCCGACCGGGCTGTCAGGGTAAACCGCCGGATAGAGCGCCATGCCGACACGCGACAGAAGCAGCGTGTATCCGTCCGGCTTGGCCTTGGAGACGAAGCGCGCGCCATTCATGCCGCCATTGCCGGTTTTGTTCACAACAACGATCGGCTGACCATTGGTCCAGTTGCGCGCGGTTTCGGCCAATGCGCGCGCGGCAAGGTCGGATGCGCCGCCGGCGCCGTATGGCGCGATAAGGATGATGGCTTTTTGTGGATAGCCTTCGGCATGGGCGTCGGCAACCATGGTCGTCGTGGCGAGAATTGCAGCAGCAAACTTCGCCGCCTTCTTAAGCTGTCGAAACATTTCCGTATCTCCCCGGGTCATGGTGGCGAGCACTCCCTGCGTCACTCGATCACAGCAAATCGGGGCCTTGGGGTCAAGGCCGAAATCTCGCTTCCCATTAAGATCGCCAAGGTGGCGGCGGATCACGGACCCGCGACAATACCGGCTGGCGACGTTTGAGCGGATAGTGCCTGTCGCTCCAAAGCCAATGAAGCTCGGCCGGAGCGTCACGGACATAAGCCACATATCCATAAAAAGAAGGCCGCCGCGGCGGCCCATGCCCGACCAGGCCAAAGGTTCGCGCAAGGAGAGTGGAGCCCTGTCCTTGCCCAATGGAAGACCGCATGGTACCGTTTATCCGCACCATCGCCTTGAGCAGGTCGAGGCAAAGATCATGCCGGCCAATCCGGCCTGCAACATAAAGCGCTTGGGCTTCCATGGGCGAGGGGTTGCAACCGGATCGGTCTGCCTGAACACGGGCAGGATCGGCGCGACAGGCTGAAAAAGTGGAAAGGCACAGAGCTTGAAAGACCACTCCTCCCACCAAAACGCTTCTTAGGCTTGATTGAGCAATCGCCAAACCAGAGTGAATGGGTGTGTCCATCCGTTCAATTCCGGTGATCTTAAAAAACCATGCGTAGCCGCGAAGGCCCGTCGTCCAGAGCATGGAAATCGATCCGTTTCCATAAGGGCCGCCTCCACCAAGGGGGGCGTATGGAGGCTTGCAATCTAGGTTGGGAAGCATTCAACGCTTAGAGCATTCCAAGAATGTGTCGATCGGGAAAGCCAATTTTGCGGTTTTGAAAAAAGGAGGGGCTTGGTCTTCCATCGCAGCGATCATTCAGGCGTCTGGTTTCGATCAAATGATGGCCTGAGAGGGAAATCTTGTGAATGACACAGCTATTGCCAAACGATAATGCCGCTTCCGCCAGTCTTGCACTGCTTTTGGACAAAATCCGAAAATGTCGTATCTGTATTGATGCGCCACAGACAAACCGCTTGCCTCACCAACCGCGGCCCGTGGTGTGGGGGCAATCGACAGCGCGCATTTTAGTTGCCGGGCAAGCCCCGGGACGGCGTGTTCATACCAGCGGTATTCCATTCAATGATCCGTCAGGCGAGCGACTACGCGACTGGATGGGCGTCAATCGCGGAACCTTTTATGATACTCGCCACATTGCCATTGCGCCCATGGGCTTTTGTTTTCCGGGGCAGGACGCGAAAGGTCACGATCTGCCTCCACGCAAAGAGTGCGCAGCAGCCTGGCGCAACCGTCTCATGGCTCAGCTTGCGCATGTCGAACTGGTGTTGGCAATCGGCGCATATGCTCAGCACTGGCATCTTAAGCAAATGCATCATAAAAACCTGACAGAGACGGTGAAAGCCTGGCGCACCTATATGTCAGATGCGTTTAATCCACCGGTTCTTCCCTTGCCACATCCTTCTTGGCGCAATAACGCCTGGCTCAAGCGTAACCCGTGGTTTGAAACAGAGGTGCTTGTTGTTCTGCGCCGTGAAGTCCACCGCATTCTCGGTTCGGTCCGTTTTTGAGAAGAGGTTTCGTCTTGTTGCCTTTACCTCCATTCTTTTCATATTAAGTCCGATAGACCCGACATAGACGCTGTATAATAGAAATATAACGTATGAATGCTTAATTTATCATCAATAAACACATCATTTTCTTATAATTCAAGGTCATGAGGATAAAAAATAGGGGATTTTTCAGGTAGAAAGTTCGTAAAATTGTTCTATAGTCTTGAAATTCAGGCCACAAAGCGGCCGGCAATTTCTGAATGTGGCTCTTAATAATTTATACCTTAAAGCTTTGCCAGGGATGGCAATTTTGCGCGTTCTTGGCGGGCGACAGGATTGGCTCTCAATTTTTAAGGGCAATAGACCCATAATCGAATTTTGCGTCATTGACGGCCTGTTTTTTGTCTCTTTCCGCGTCTTTCGGCATGTTTGATGCTGCGGGATAATCAAAAATTCTTCCTGACGGGGAAGCTCTTCGGCCGACGGACGCCGTCACGATCACCGCTTTCTGGAGGTCCCGTTTTTGAAAGGCTAATGCCAAGAGCTTTTTGTTAAGGGATTGGTTGGCCCAATGCCTCAAGCACAGCGCGTGGATTATTGCTGCGTAGCATACATGAAGGGGCGCACCTCGTGCCCACGGCATGATAACATACACCCCGCGAGCATCACCCATGTTTACTCCCCCCGCCGGCAGCCCAGTGTAATTTACAAATGCCGTCAGCGCTTAGAGTAGCATGACTTTTTATCAAGCTTTCTAGACGGATAAATATCAAGGATCCCTGATTATTCTTGGCGCAATTTCTGTATTGTTTTCAAAATGATATGCCTGGTCCATCATATGACCATCAAGTTCTTATGGATATAGATATCGGCTAGGGAATTGCCGTCCAGGTCATAGCCCCTGCATCACTCATAATCCCCGTTCCCAAACCGGTGGCCATGCCATTCGCAAGATGGACGATTGCTTCATGGTTGCCGGAAATCCTCACAATCGCGCCTGCGTCGCTCAGCGCGGCAAATTGGGCCGCCATAAACTCTGTTAGATCAAGGATGCTGTTTCTTTCTGTGTCCCTAAACTGGATGTTGATCCCCTCAATCCTGGTTACCCTGCCACCGCCAAGGGCACGCGCATCCAGGGTTATTCCCGCTTCTTGAACTATCAGCGTGTCGATTCCCGCGCCGCCGTCGATCCAGGCAAAGCCGGTATCATGCACCATCAGCGTGTCATCGCCGTCGCCGCCAATCAATATGTCGTCTCCGGCGGGGCCATGGAGGTGAAAACCGTTCGCCAACGTCATGGTCTGCCCTGGCAAGATCAGATCACGGTCTTTGGTGCCATGCAAGTCCGTTGTCGTCGGTGTCGCGCACAATATGAGCGGCCCGCTTCTCATAGGTTGGAAGCACGCCCTCGTCGGTGTTGGTCACCAGAGTGAAATCTTCCGCCTTTCGTATCTGTCACCGAGGCAAAGGCGGTGGTTACTTCACCGTGCCGAGTCCCCTTGCCGAAACTGGTATGACAAGTCTCCTCGTCGTTATAATAGTCTGTGTATGTACTCATCTCATACTCAATGCCCATGCGCAACTCGCTGTCAAGACTCTCCGGAGTGTCCACCGTGAAGGTTTTCTCCATTGTGTGCACTGGCAGATTATCACTGGGTTTAACGTGGACAACGGTCGCCACCCACCGAAGTTAACGAGACCGATCCCGCGAATGGATTTCATGTGTTCTGGATATCGCTGACATCCATGTATTCCGGCAAGAAACTCTACAAGACGATCGTTATCTCTTTAATATATGCATTAGTTCTATGATTATCCCATAAGACTTTATAATTTAGAGATATATGCTTACAGTCTGGAGCGACTTTAAAGTGTATAATGTTGTCCCGCGAGCCGACCTCAATGGAATGGTGGTGTCCCTCAAGGCAAATCCACGTCGCGGGCATTACCGGCTCGCCGCTTGGCGCTACTGCCACATCGAGGTCAGGGGAACCTGACGAACGATCTCGTCGCCATGACAGGCCCCGGCTGTAACCTGCATGTGTATTGCCTGACCGGCTTTATGCACGCACGTCTTGAAAGAGCGGGATATTCCTTCTAAATTCGTTCCTTCGGAGAATTTCATAATGATGGTCGTCTTCCCGTCCTTCTCGACCGCTTGAGCCGTGTATGATCCTCCGACACCTAGAGAAGTTAACAAGGCCGACTGAATATAATGGATATCCAAGTCCCCCGCGGAGATCCACGCCAGGGCGATAGTCACCTTGGCCAGTTCATCCTTTCCGCCCGCACAGGCGGCGAAGGCCAAGTGTTGCTTGGTAAACTCCGACACGGTGGCTTTATCGAAAACGCAGACATCATCGGAAGCGCTTATGTTGGAAACCAATGCGATCCCCGTGTAAACACAGCCCCTCCTCCGGCTTTTGGTCATAAAGGGAGCTATAAATCTCCAAGTGTTTCTTGGGAATGGGGGTATGATGTTGTGGTGAAAAGAACGCCTGACCATGGAAGCGCTCGCAATCCCTTTGCCCATGGCGATCGCACCATCGGCCATGTCCTCAAACAATGCGGGTGAGGCCAATCTTGCCCATTTCTCTAGATCTTTTGAATCATCAATGACCGCGCGAAGATTCTCATCGGTGTCCAAGCACTCCATAACGATCACCAGCGCGATCAACCCCACCACAGACTCAAACATCGCTCTCTTGGCAACCGCCATCTCCTCAGGGAGCGCGACTGACACCTCGGTCGTGGCCTCATCAGCCGTCTTCACCTCGACCGAAGTTCTCTCACTGGTCGTGACAGTCGTGCTTATCTCCTCCAGCGCCATTGCCCCCTGTCTCATCGGATAAAACCGACCGTCGAGGGTGGCGAGGAAGATCGCAGGTCAGGTCTTGACGCCCAGACGCGCGGCAAGGCCGCTGGTATCCTTGCGAACATGGCCTCGCCGGACAACACGCCGCGTCTTTGGGTTTTGAACGCCCCGGGCTCGGTGACGTTCGTCATCATGTCGGAGAAGAGTTTTTCCATTTGAGCCTGCATGTCGGCTCTGGTCGGCCAGGGAAGGATTACGCCACAAAGCGCGATAAACGGGAGAGCTGGAGTGAGGGTTTTCTTAAAATTCCGGCGTATCATGACTTTTCTCCGATGCTTTCATTGAAGAGGGCGAGCAATTCCCGTGGCGGGATAAAACCTCTCCCGTCGCTCGGTCCGATCGTCGCTCTGACTTTCGGCGGCGCGGTCCCGATCATATCGCCGGAAGCGGCGACGAAGACGATGGGCTTGATCGGCGACGTCCTTGGTATCCTCTCCGGCTTGGCTTACGTCCTTAGTCTCGTCGTCATGAAATACCTGGAACGATGGCGCTTGCGCGAGGACCGCGAGGCTGACCATTTGCGAAGCGAGATGGCGTTTTTCAATCTCGGCGCTCTCTTGACGATGCTGGCGGCGAGCTTTGCCGGCGGCGAGAATCTCGGCTTTGTTTCGCGTGATGAATTTTGGCTGATGGTCGGCCATGGCGTCCGCATTCAGTTTCTCGGCTGGTTCTTGATCGTAAAAGCCGCCAAGCAAGTGGATGCAACGCTCGTCGGTCTCATTCTCCTACTCGAACCGGTGCCGGCATTGCTTTTCAACGGCATTTCAGGGTTTGGCCATCCCACGGCGATTCAATTTCTCGCCGCTGCCCTGGTTCTGGTCTGTGTCACTTGCGGAACTGTGATCAAATCCCGCATGGGGCAGGAATTCAGGGACAATGGCGGCAATGTTTGGTTTTCCCCTGCATTGGACGGCGACGGCACGACGCTCAAGCCCGGGCCGATATTCGCGCGCCAGGCGATAAGTCATTCCATAAATGCATCTGACGACATGAAGGCTCCGGTTGAATTGGGCGATGGGGCGCGGGCGCGCACGGGGACCGAGCAGGAGACCAAACTCCTTCCCGGCGCGGCCCGCTTACCAAGCCGGACTCCTTGAACCCCGGTGGATCCGACGACGATTCGCTCGTCTTGGTCGAAATGCGATCGACCCGCTCCGCCTCGCGCGTCGAAATGCGCGAGAGCGTGATCGGACCGGCATGGCCACGCTCCCAGACGAACCAGGCGATTGCGCCGTCGCCGTTGCCCGTAATGGAAACGCCTTTGGGCACCATGATGAGCCGCTCGCGAAACACGTGGACGCGGGCAAGACCGGCATTGTCGATAATGTCCGATCGTTTGATCCCTTCGAGAAAAGCAAGCCGCATCAGCATGACGACTTTGTCGGCCCTTAGAGACAAGGCATGACGGATGAACTCGTTGGCGAGGGAGTAGGGCGGGTTGGTGACGATCTCGCGGCCCAACGGCTTATACTCCATCAGGAAATCGACCCTCCGGCGGCCATGGCCGCGATCGTTGAGGTCGGTTGCCACGACGTCGAGTCCCGCATTGCTCAACTCTCTGGCGATTGCGCCGTCGCCGCGGGCCGGTTCCCAAACCGGACCCTCGAAGGATTCCGCCTGCGGCGCCCGTTGGTAGAGTTCACGATACCAGAACCACCCTTCGGCCTTGCGCTCGTAAAAGGGACGATCATCGGTCGTGATTTGGCGTATCGGCCGTTGGGGATCGGCGGTACCAGGTTCGCGAGGTTGTCGGCATGACATTCAAGGTCTTATCCCCTCCTGTATAGCGGATGATGCAGGACTGGCGCGCGCGGGCATGTGCGGGAAGCGATGAGGAGAACCGCCTCCCGCATCGCCGGCACCCCGTCATTTGATGATCCAGCCCTCGAAAGGCAGAGGTGAGTCTTTGCGATCCACGCGATCGGTTGGCGTGGCGACAGGAAACCATCATCGATCGCCAGGCGAATCTCCCCGCCGGCCGAAAGAGTCCGGTCATCAACCTGGGTCGACGCCCCGGACGCGCTGATTTCTATGCGTTCCAACGATGTGCGAACGCCCTCGCCTAGCTTTCGCGCGCGTCTGGTTCTCAATCCGGCATATACAAATAGTCTTTCTCCGACCTTGCGGGGCGGTATTCCATGGCCGCGATCGTCGGTATATCGGCCGATGAGGATGACGCCGCCAACGCCGCTCAAAACTCCGCGGCGAACCGTCCCTCGCGGACGCGCACGCGGCGGACACGGGACCAACGAAGCGCCGCGCAAGCCTCCCGCGCGACCTGGCCGAGGCGGCAAGCACATGCGACGTTTTGCCGATGGTGCGGCTCCGACGTCTCGCTCGATAATTATAAAGCGCTATGTAAGCGTCAGGGCCAGGGCTGGATGGTGGAACGCGCCGCGACCGGCGGCAAACCGGTTCCTCAAGCGATCAGCGATTATGCCGCCGCCGTGCGGGACGCCTCCAACACCATGGAGTCCGACCCGCCCGCCGATTACCGGGCCGATAAGCATTGGCCCGACCCGCCAAAAACCGGTTAACCAAACTCAAGGAGATTATCATGTCGACGCCACGCGAACGCGACGGGGCGAACCGGCCCAGCACGCCTTACGATCGCGAACTCGACGCCATGATCGGCAAGGCGATTACGCGCGGCGTCGAGCGGGCCTTCGCCAATCGCGGTATCGCGAACGGCCACGCCGCCCGCGACATCCACGACCTGCGCTCATTGATGGAGGCGATCCGAACCGCCAGGCGCACCTTCGTTCAAACACTTATCCGCATCTTCACCACCGGCCTTATCCTATGCCTGATGGCCGGGATCGCCATCAAACTCAAACTGTTCAAGGGAGATTGATCCCATGCTGTCTTTACTCGGTTCGCTTTTAGGCTTCGGCACATCCTTCTTGCCTAAAATCCTTGGGTATTTCGAGGGCAAGCGCGACAATGCCCATGAATTAGCGATGATCGCGGCGCAACCGGAAGCGCAGGTCAAACTTGAG
>JBAJNN010000040.1:0-14484 GCA_036881905.1 Hyphomicrobiales bacterium
TCGTCCGTAAACCCGGCCTCCACCAACCGCTTGGAGTATTTCGAAGCGCCAAACATCAAAGCATCCAGGGGACGCCCCAAATCAAAGCCAATCCACGCTCAATGCAGCCGCTCGTTGGTGCGCGGGCAAGTCCGGCACGCTCATAAGGCCCCACCGGGTCCCATTGCCTCTTGCGGATGGGGGCGGTGTATGATGGTTGCCCGCCTCGATCCTGGACCCTTCGATCGCGTGACCATCTCTGTCGACGCCTACTGTTATGGCGAAACCAGCCCCGGGGAGAAGCCTCATCAAACAGATGTGGCTACGGGGGGGGGATTCACAGGTGAGCTGTCCGACACGGAACAATATTTCAGAGATCACCTTGGAGCGGGCGAGTGGCTGCAAAAAACGCAATTTTCTCAATAGAATCAATGCTGATATGTCCCACGGGAGTGCCGATTGCGCCTAAATAAAATCAATGGGTTGGAATAAAGGTGTCCCACGAAAACGGAGAGTTTATGCCGTGTTTCGGATAATCTTCAACCCGTCTTGTCCGACAGTTTGTAACGCAATTCGGCAATATATTCACCGATACGGAGCAAACGGTCGTTCCTGTCTTCTGTCTCATCAACAACGCGATTGTGGGCGACAGCGGCAAGTTCGGCAGCCCGACGTGGGGTTATCTTGACCACGCCGTCCTCATAAGCCTTCACGATCCGCTCGGTGAGAAGGCCGATCAATTCGGGATCGGCCGACGATGCGGGGGCCTCGCCCTCGGGCGCGCCGATGTGAAAACAAATCCCCAAAGCTTTGGCAATCTCTGCGGCCCGCTCGATCGAGGGGACATGGCCCTCCATGATGGCCTGAATACTGCGAACCGGCAAATTGGCGCGCAAGGCCGCCGCGCGCACCGAGAGATTCTCTCGCGCCAGCTTCTCTCTGATCGCCTGAACAAACCTATCGTGAGTTTCCATTTGTGCTATTTATAGCACGAAATGGGTTGCGTTCATACACCATTGCTGCGGTGCGTTTCTGTCGCGGTAGACTTTGACCGGTCCGGGGCTTTGATCGTCTGGGCGTCGTCATTCCAGACGGAATTATAAGCTCCAAGCGTCATCCAGCCTATATTGACGCGAACGGTGAGGCAAAAGACTTCCACGAAGAACAGGTAAGACAGCGCCGGGCGCACGATGGCGGCGAGGTCGACCACCCATTGCGAGGCGCGGGACGCCAGCAAGCTAGAGTGCTTGAGCAAAACCTCGTCGCCTCTAATATCGGTCTGACATGCATGGCTTCGAGTTTGACATCTTCGAGCTTGACTTGCGGTTGCGCCTGCGCGGCGATCGTGGCCAATTCATGAGCCTTGTCACGCTTGTCTTGCGCATGGCCCATGAGCTTGGGCGGAAACGAGGTGGCGAAGCCGAGAGCCGAACCAAGCAGGAACAACCTCTTTAATCTCCCTTGAACAGTTTGAGTTTGAGGGCTATGCCGGCCATCAGGCACAAGATAAGCCCGGTGGTAAAGAGCGGATAAGAGGTTTGCCAGAAGGTACGTCTGGCGGTTCTGATCGCCTCCATCAGCGAGTGCAGATCGCGGATGTCGCAGGCGGCATGGCCGTTCGCGATCCCGAGCTCGGCAAATGCCCGCTCAACGCCGCGCGTGACCGCCTTATTGATCATGGCGTCGAGTTCGACCTGTGACGGCGAAGCCACCTGTCTGCGGCGCGGCCCTGCCGGTGATCGCCGTCGATAAGGGCGACGTCACCCGCTATTCGCTAACCCTTGCCGAGCACGGCAAATGTTGCTTGGTCGTCGCCTCTTGGCATGATGACAGACCGGCAAGACTAAGACGGTCACGGTGGGCGACGGGGAGCCGACCTGTCGCCTGCGCCATGCTCACGCAACCCGCGAGCACGCCGAGCAGGCCGCTCAGGCCAAGCCCAAAGCGTGTCAGCGAGGTAAGGCGCAATTGTCGTTGTCCATGCCTGGTAACCCAACGATCGCGGTGGAGGCCCGAATCCAGCGGGGCGGCTTGCCCTCCGGCGTCGATGGCCTGTGGTCGATCACAACCGTCACCCACACAATTGACGCCGACGGCTTCAAAACCCAGATCAAGGCCGAAACCCCAAGCGAGTGGTTTTCAGCCGAACGCTTCTCTCGGGAATCAGAAATAGGGGCGCATAACTGCTCCCTCTTTGCTGCGCCGCAACACGCCCTTTCGCGGCCCGTCTCATTGCGGAATAAGTCCGACCGGTTCTCATTTAATTCCAGCCGGTCCAACATCAACTTGCGAAACTTGGCGATTTATCCACCGCGTGAGCGGCTGCCAGAGGTTGAAATGATCGTAGAAGTGCCTTGAGGGGACCATATCCTCACGGTGCCCGTGACCGTATGACCGGGAGGTCCGAAGGCAGTGTCGACTATGAAATCCATACACCCTCCATGAAAGCCTGCTTAATAAAGAGGGAGCTTGGGCTTTTGCGGAATGAACCGACGACTCTAGAGCATAATCCGAGCCGCAAGCGTGAGCCGAGGATCGATAAGATTATGCGACCAAAATAAAGACTTTAACAGCGCCGGTTCGATTCAATCGGATCAAACGGCGCTCTAGACGCCGAAAGCCGCCAAATCCAGACCTTCCGCGAAACTAGCACCGACAAGAAGCGACTGATCAAAGGGGTCGAAGCTAACGCGCAACAGACATGATGCACGGTTGTTTGGATTTCATCTCCCAAGGGGAAGATAACCGGTTTTGCCGCGTTCGGTAGCCGTATGCGCGGTGTCATAGCCGGCATCGGCATAGCGGATGACGCCAAGCGAGGTATCGTTGGTCGGAGCATGCTCCAGCCTTTCCAAACCTTGCCGTGTTCCATCGGCGACAATCGTGACGCCGGCGCTGGTCATATGACCGGAATGGCCGCCGCCGGAATGAATGACGACGAGATCGGCCATGGCCGAGCCAGGCAATGCGGGCAGGCAGCCCTGCAAACGGTACATTTTTGCGCGCCAGCGCAATCCAGTCGGTGACACTCTCATTGTCCGGAAATATTTCCAGCATCAGATCGTCAATGCGCGTGCCATCGTCGAAGGCGTCAACAACCTTGGCGCCGAGCACAGCGGCTGGCAGCCAGCCATTCAGCGTCGAGGATTTACCATTCTGGCCGATAATCAGACCGGATAGTTTTTCGCCAAGCGCCTCCCGCGGCAATTGCACCGCCCCGCCCTTTACGGTGGGTTCCACATCCTTTTCGGTCAGAATACCGCCCATTTTACTCCTTTGAGGGTTTTATCCGGCCGGTTCACGGCTTGAGGCAGGACTTGCGCGCCGCGTGCGATATCGGCGTTTTTCGCTCATTCTTCCGCTGAGTGACTGCGCCCGCCAAGACAGGGAACAAACATGATGCCCGTCCGCGCGATGCGCGCCATGACCGCCGATATCGAGAGGCGTGCTTTCAAGCGCCGGGCCCTGTTCGATATGGAGTTCCAGAAAGGCACGGATATCGTCGCGAACGAACCGACCGCTCCCCGGCTCGCACAGAACCGTCGCGCCGTCGAAGACAAGCCTGCCGCGCCGGTAAGTTGCCGCGGCCTTGTAAGGCAGCCGCAGGCCATCATCGGGCGACCACCCAACGACATTGTTTCCGCTCGTCGCTGCGTCTCATAGATGAAATCGCCGGGCGTCATCACCGTGATATCGGCATGTTTGCCGATTTCGAGCCCCCTTCAGGTGGTCGATGTGAAAATGCCTTGCCGGATTTTGAGCCATCAGCCTTGCCGCCCAGGCGAGGGAACCTCCGCGTTCAAGAGCCCCCTTGACGAACAGCGGCCTCATCGCTTCAAGGCCGGGAACACCCGACGCATTGGCGAGCATGTCCAGATTGGTCTTGCGGTCTTCCGACCAGCTTACATGGTCGGTGGAAACCCATGCGACATTGCCCGCGGCCACATGCCGCCAGAGTTTTTCAACGTCGGCGCGCGGGCGGATCGGCAGGTTGATCTTGACCTTGCCGCCGCGCCGCCCGACGTTGTTTTCCTTGTCCAGCGTCAGGTAATGAATGTGCGGGAACCGCATCGGATGCGTGCCGAAAGTCGAAAATTTGAAAGCGGCGACACCTACTTCCACCTGCTCTGCACTGCGCGATGACCGCTCTTCCGGGTCGATGGCGCCGAGGAACGCGAAGTCAATGCGCGCCTGTCTTCCCGCACGGGCGACCTTCTTTTCCACCGTGGCGGCCGAATTCACCGCATGGCCTTCGTCATAGGGCATATCGACAATGGTGGTCACGCCGCCGAACGGGTCGACCAGATGAACTCCTCCTGGTCTTTCTGGCTGAAAGAATGCACCTGGGCATCGATGACGCCCGTCAGGATCGGCGTCGCGCCGCGGGCGCCTCTCCCCGCCCCAGCGCCGCGATGAGACCGCCGCGCCCGGGCGATATGGCCGCCCGGCACGGTCACCATGCGCACCGATGATCAATGCGCCGGGCGGGCGAATGGCAAACCCCAGCCCGAAGGCCAGAAAGGCTTCAACCCCCCGGCTCCCGGCATGTCCGGATTAGAGAAATTTTGCGCGACATAAAAAGCAAGGAAGGCGTAAGCCGAAAAATCATACCACTCCAGCACGTTGCCGGCCGCAGCGGCAATAATCGCTTTGCCGCCGCCTGTGCCCGCGGTTTCAAGTGCTTCCACGCGGACAGCAGGCGAGGTGGCGGAAGGATTGATCCCGGTATTGTTCATCAAATCCATTGTCTGCCGTGAAGATTGCCTTGATTTCAGGGGTGTTCGCCATCCGTTTCCGCCGTTCGCCGAACATGAAACCTGCCCGTGCGGCGCGCCATGGCGCGTTCGATCATGACGAATCCATCGTGAATGAGGAGCGCCAGAATGCCGACGATCAATCCGCCTTGAAGGACGAAAGCCGTATTGTTGGACATCAGCCCCGCGATGATGACCTCGCCCAGCGTCTTCGCCGCCACCGTCGAACCGATGGTCGCCGTGGCCAGCGAAATCACCACGCAAATCCGGATACCGGCAAGAATGACCGGAAAGGCGAGCGGAAATTCGACTTGCGCCAGCCGCTGCGCTCCGGTCATGCCGACGCCGCGCGCGGCCTCCGTGACATTGGGCGGCAGAGTGGAAAATCCCATCAGCGCATTTTCAAAGATCGGCAAAAGACCATAGAGGAACAGCGCGATCAGCGTCGGGATCGGTCCGAAGCCGAACATCGGCACAGCCAGCGCCAGCACGGCGACCGGCGGAAAAGTCTGACCGATATTGGCGATCGAGCGTGACAGCGGCAGGAATTCGACGCCGAAGGGCCGCGTGACGACCATCGCCAATCCCACCGCGAAGATCGTTGCCGCCGTGGTGGCGATGACGACGATCGCCAGGTGACTGAGCGTCAGCGATAACAGGCTGGTCTGGGTATAGATCGCCGGTGCACCGTTTTGCGTAAACGGTTCGAAAATCGGAGCGAATCTCCGCGGCGAAACGATAAACGCCACAAGCAGCGCCAGAAGAGACCAACGAACGATTATTGAGATCTTCATGACGCCGGCCTTGCCGCATGTCTGATGAGACAATCGCGGCTCACGCGGCCGATGATCGCGCCATCCTTTTCGACCGGCAGCGTATCGCGGCCCGACCACAGCGCTTCGGCAAGCACATCCTTCAGACTGGCGTTACAGGAAACAGGGGAGCCGTGGGCGGGACCGTTCTCCACGAGTCGATCGACTGTATCCAGCGAGAGCATACGAAACGCCTTGTCGTCGCCGCCAAGTAATTCATCGACAAAATCAGCGGCCGGATTGGCGATGATTTCCGCGGGCGGAGCATACTGCAAAAGCCTGCCCTCACGCATGACCGCGATCTTATGACCAAGGACAATCGCCTCATCCATGTCGTGGGTGACGAGCACGACCGTGGTGGAGAGCCTGCGCTGGATTTCAAGCAGGTCCTCCCGCGCCCTGCCGCGAATGCTCGGATCGAGCGCGCCGAAGGGCTCGTCCATCAGGAGAAACGCCGGTTTTGCGGCCAGCGCGCGGGCAACGCCGATGCGTTGTTGTTCGCCGCCGGAAAGCTCGTGGGGCATGCGGTCGCGAAACCGGGAAGGCTCCAGGTGGAAGAGCGATAAGAGTTCATCGACGCGAGCGTCGCGCCGCTTCCGGTTCCAGCCGAGCAGTTTGGGCACGGTGGCGATGTTTTCGGCGGCCGTTCGATGCGGAAACAGACCATGTTCCTGAATGACATAGCCAATGCGGCGGCGAAGCTCGGGGCCGGGCAGTTCGCGATTATCGCAGCCATCGATGCGGATCGTACCGGAGCTCGGCTCGACCAGCCGGTTGATCATCCGCATCAGCGTCGTCTTGCCCGAACCGGAGGCGCCGACGATGACGACGAGCCTGCCATTCTCAACCGTTAGGGACACGTTGTCAACGGCCTTGACGCGGTGCCCGTAAAGCCTGGTGACCGCGTCAATCTCGATCATGTCCGCCCCTCTTCTTGCCGCCGGTCCCGCTGATTTCCACAAGTGCATCGAGGATGATAGCCGCGGCAAAGGCCAGGCTGACCACGGGCATAACGCCGAGAAGAACAAGGTCCGTCGCCATCTGGGTAATACCCTGGAAAACAAAGGTCCCGTAACCGCCAGCGCCGATCAGGGCGGCGATCACCGTAAGCCCGATATTCTGGACGAGAACGATACGGATGCCGGTGAGAATGATTGGAAAAGCGAGTGGAAATTCGACTTGCGTCAGCCTCTGCCCCCCGGTCATGCCCATGCCGCGCGCGGCGTCGCGTGTATCGCGCGACACGCTGTCAAGGCCGGCGACAGTATTGGAAATGACCGGCAAAAGCGAATAGGCAAACAATGCAACGATGGCCGGAGCGAAACCGATACCGGCAATACCGAGAGCGGCGGCGCCCGGCACATTGCGCCCGACCCATGCTAGCGGCGCGATCAGAAGGCCGAACAGCGCGATTGAGGGAATGGTTTGCAGAACATTGAGGCTGCCTAGGATCGTCGCGCGCACCAGCGGTACGCGAAAGCACAGGATACCGATCGGAATACCCATCATCGTGGCGGCGGCGAGCGAGCCGAACGCCAGAAGGATATGGGCGCGGCCTTCACGCCAGAAGGCGGCGGAATGGTTGTCATATTCCTTGAGGATCGAAAGCTGGCGCCAGGCGCCCGAATAGAAGAGAAGCCCGATGGCACACGCTCCGATGATCAGAAGGCCGATTCGTTTCAACGGCGACAATTGTTTGCGGACAACCGCATCGGCCATGGCGAAGGCGAAGGCGAAAACCATGATCCAGAAGCCGCTGCCTGGCGAAATCCGCGCATAAGGATTGTCAGCCGGCATCAGATAATAGCCCGAACGGCCGACCATCACCGCCAGCAGGGTCATGGCCGCCACATTCACGCCAAGACGCAGAGTCACCGGCGGGCGCAAAAGTAGAAGAAGGCAAGCCGCGATCAGCGCGGCCATCACCATGAGCGCCTGCCAGAGCGGCATGGCGGCCCAAATCATTATTCCCCGGGCGGTCATGATTCGGCTCGCACGAAACAGGCTGAACGGCTGGAGAAATAGTCCCGACAACACAATGGCCGCGACGATCATGCCGAGCTTGTCGAGCGCGATTCCGAATCGGGGCTTGTTTGCCGGCCGAGCGCTGATCCGCATTGCGCATTGCCTCCTCACAGCGACAAGAGACCACAGCGTCTTTTGCGGGTTGTTGGGTTCGGGTTTCGCGGGCGGGCTGGAGCGTTTCCAATCAAAACATAAGTCACGGAAACGCGTCTCAACTCTTTGTTTTTACGCAATTTCAGACGGAAAAGTGGTGCGACCACTGCGAGTGGCGCGGCCACGCCGTCCGGTTCCCACTTTGTCTTAAGGACAGTCTCTAACGAAACCGGCCTTGCTTTGCTGTCTCGCGTGATCATTTCACGAAACCATTCGACGTCAGAAAGTCCCTGGCGACGGTATCGGCGGGCTCGCCGCCGACTTGCACCCGGGCGTTGAGAGCCTGCAGCGTTTCAAGATCAAGCGCCGCGAAAATCGGCTTCAGGATATCGGCAATCCGAGGATATTCATCGAGCCGGGCCTTGCGGATGATCGGTGTCGGCAGATAAACCGGTTGCACCCCCTTGTCGTCTTCCATCACCGTCAGGCCCGAGGGAGCGACGCCGCCATCGGTGCCGTAAACCATGGCGGCATTGGCCCCGGAGATCTGCCTGGCCGCCGCCGCGATTGTCGCGGCGGTGTCACCGCCCGAAAGCGTGATGAGCTGATCGGGCTTCAGATGAAATCCATAGATCTTTTCAAAGGCCGGCAGCGCCGTAGGCGACGACACGAATTCCGACGAGGCGGCGAGCTTGATCTTGCCGCCCTCGGCGATATAGGCTCCCAATTCGCTTAAGGTCTTGAGGTTGTTTCCTCGCGCAATATCCCCGCGCACGGCAATCGCCCAGGTGTTGTTGGCGTTCGCGGGCATCAGCCATATGATCTTGTTGGCATCATAGTCGAGCGTCTTCGCCTCTTCGTAACCGGCCTCGGCCTTGTTCCAGACCGGCAGGTCGGTCTTATTGAAGAAGAAAGCGGCATTGCCAGTATATTCGGGATAGATATCGATCTGACCCTGAATGATCGCCTGACGCACGATAGGCGTGGTGCCGAGTTGGATTTTGTTTTCGACCGGGATATTGCCGGCCTGCAATGCCCGCAGAATAATATTGCCGAGAACGCCGCCCTCGGTGTCGATTTTCGATGCAACCACCACGGGATCGGCAACGGCGGATTGAACGGCGGCAAAAGCGGTGATCGCGAGCGCGCCGGTCAGTGTCCCTAAACGGTTCATATGATTGTCCTCTCTCTCCCCCATTCGTCCCGCGGGCGCCGACTAGTATTGCCCCGCGGGCAGTCTGAGTGCAAAAAATTCATCAAGCAGGGCCAGCGGCGCCTGTCCGATGGGCTGCTTCATGGTTTCGTCCGAGCCGAGCGCCTCTTCGACCGTTTCGACTTCCGACGATAGCGGCCGATCTTTCGGATAAAGCGCACAATACGTTCTGGCGATGGAATAGACAAGCCTTGCGACACCGCGCGGCTTGTCTCTGGAAATATCCATGGCCTGCGCGGCCAGCAGGGCTTCAAGGTCCGTCATGCGCCGCAAGGCCCGTCGGCCAGCAACACACGCACCGCCAGTGCCGCCTCGTGTAAAGCGACGGCGGCTGATGCGTATCCCACGGCGTTCAGCGAGAGCGAGGCCAGCGCATCGCGCGGCTTAATGTGGAACGGAGCCAGCCCGGCCTCCTCAAACGCTTTCATGACAGGCATGCGCTCGCCGCGATGAAACGCCTCGCCGACGCTGGTATTGGCGCCGTAAAGGCTCAACCCCTCGGTGAGGCGATCCCTGACGACCTGATGTGCCCGTTCGGTTCGCTCGACACCGACCTGTGTGATCGCCGGCAGCACCCGCGTGGCTCCGAGCTTTGACACACATGTCGAAATCGAGCGGCCGACCGGTGACCATGATCGTGTTGTGCGCGGCGTTCATTCCGTTTCCTCTTTTATCGGCCCCACGGTATAGGATGTTCGGTAATTTCTGGAATATCCCATGTGATGAAAGGGATATCCCTCCTAATTCATGTAATTTGAGGCATGTTTGAAAGAATAGGCTGGCATGGATACGTCGGCACTCATCTGCGTTCATGAGATTCTAAGGCTGGGCGGCTTGCGCCCCGCCGCCCGCGCGCTTGACCGATCAGCAGTTCCACCGTATGCTTTTCACCTGCCGTTTTGGCTCGGTCATTTCGCTTGACTATGAAAGCGATACGGCCCGCAGCCTTTCGTGCCTTGTGCTGATGTGGCCCATGGCTCTTCCGGGCCTGAAAACCGGTCTACGTCGGAAGGTGACCGGCCTGCTGGACGAAATACTAAGCAAGGCTGAACGGGGAAGACCGCGGATTGTCGAAGTCGAGTGACTTACCATTATCGTCAATCTCGTCATCGAACACGGATTTTTGATGATTCTGCGGCAATCGGCCTTCTGGAAAATGGCTGCGCCGCCCACACAGCATTACTCTCGATGCCCACCATGACCTGACGCTGTCGCTCGTCTGGCCGCCGACGCTTGCCTCCGAGCGCCAGGCCAAATGTATTCTTGAATTGTTCCGGCAAGACACCGCAGAGTGAATTCATGTTCATGACCGACGAGTTGTTGGTGTAAACCTTGCTCCTATATCAACGCTTGCAACGCACCGCCTATGGCGACAAAGCGTTAAACGCCATTTCTCCGCCGGTTCGTCACGCCCCATGGTGATTTTTTCGAGCTAAATTGTGGTCGAAAAAATTACCATGAGAGGCATGAAACCCAAGGCTGCAAGCCATTACGGAATAATTTGAGCCGCATCAATAGTCCGTAAGGTGGGCGCCATCATGTGATTCATCCGCCCTTCCTTGTCTCATTTCAACGCAAAAAACGCCCTCATAAGCCCTCATAAATTGCGGCAAGATTGCTACCTAAAACGCTACCCAGAGCACTTTCCGCAGCCGAAAGTCATGAATGATGAGTGGTGTGATCTTATTGAGAACAATGGTACAGCTGGCTGGGTTCGAACCAGCGACCTCCTGATCCACAATCAGGCGCTCTAACCAACTGAGCTACAGCTGCGCATGCTTCTTTGATCCGCCAACCGAATCACTTCGCCGATAACGTATCATGGCCTAATGACAACGGGCAAAAATTTCAAGCCGGAGGCTTCCGCCGTTCGATCGCCCATTTTTGCGAGGCCCGAGTGATTATCGCCTGTTGCGGCCAACTGGGGGGTGTGCAAGACCCAACCTGTCGATTCTTGGCATCTCAACGAAGCCGCTACATATTGGGCAGCCGCGATGAAACGGTTTGCAAGGCGTCATTGCCGCCATGATGTTGGCGGTGGTTGGACCGGCCTCTTTGTGCCTTTTTCCGTGAAAAACGATCATCCGGATTTGCGTCCAGTTCGTGACGCTGAAGAAGGCCCTAAATGCTTGGGTTGCCCGCTGTAAAGCGGGCGGTAAATCTGGTTGCCGTCACTCAACGAGGATAGTGGTGGCTATCGGTAACGGCATCAAACCGGCGGCTGTATTGCCGAGGCGTGGCCTCAAGAGGGCATGATCCGTTCAGGCCACGCCCAGCCTTTTTTGCAAGCTGGTGCTGGATGTGGTGTACTGAAACACCAGCCGTTTCTTAGGATGGATGATTTTGAAGGCCCTTTGCGCCATGAGGGCGGCCTCGTGGAAACCCGACAGGATGAGCTTCAATTTGCCTGGATACCAGTTGATATCGCCGATCGCGAAGATTCCGGGCTCGGAGGTCTCGAGCGTCTCGGTCTCGACCGGCACCAGATTGCCGTGAAGTTCAAAGCCCCAATTGGCTACGGGTCCGAGTTTCATGGTCAGGCCGAAGAATGGCAGTAATGCGTCGCAGGCAAGCTCGAACTCGCCGTCCGGTCCGCGTGCGACAATGCCGTTTAGCGAACCGTCTTCACCTTTAAGCGCCTTGATCTGACCGGTTTTGAAGCGCATTTTGCCGGCCTCGACTAGCGCTTGCATTTTTTTTACCGACTCCGGCGCCGCGCGGAACTGGTCGCGGCGATGCATCAAAGTCAGACCGCCTGCCAGGGGGTGCAGGTCGATCGCCCAGTCAAGCGCACTGTCTCCGCCACCCACGATCACGATATTGCGGCCCCGCAGCGTCTTCTTATCGCGCACCGCGTAAAAGATTGAATGTCCCTCATAGGCTTCCGCCCCGTCGAGAGGCAGCTTCTTAGGCTGAAACGAGCCGCCACCGGCGGCAATGACGACGATTTTGGTCTTAAACACCAGCCCGGCGTCGGTTTTAAGCGTAAAACTGTTGTCGCGGTTACGGTTGACGGTTGTTGCCATATGACCGAAATGAAACCGCGGATCGAACGGTTCGGCCTGTTTGACAAGCCGTTCGCTCAGCTCCCGCCCGCTCACCCGCGCAAGGGCGGGAATATCGTAAATGGGTTTTTCCGGATATAATTCGGCGCATTGGCCGCCAGGCTTGCCTAGAATATCGACCACGTGACATTTAATGTCCAGCAATCCCAACTCGAATATGGCGAACAAGCCTACAGGCCCCGCGCCGATAATCACGGCGTCTGTCGAGATTGGCTGGACGGTCATGTGTGTGGTGATCCTAAAAAATGCCGCCCGTGGCCCAAGGCGGAGCGTCTTAAAATTGCCGCTCGGGAATCCTGACCACAAGGCCGTCAAGCGCGTCACTCAGCCCGATCTGGCAGGACAGGCGGCTATTCTCGCCGACATCGAAGGCGAAATCAAGCATGTCTTCTTCTATTTCGCCGCGAGGGCCAACCCGTTCAAGCCAGTGAGCATCGATATAGACATGACAGGTTGCACAGGCGCAAGCCCCGCCGCAATCGGCATCGATCCCGGGGATCATATTGTGCACGGCGGCTTCCATGAGCGTCATTCCGCTTTCGGCTTCAACGCAATGCTCGGTACCGTCAGCCTCGATGAAGGTAATTTTCGGCATGGTTCGACAGGCGCAATCATGTTGAATTCAAGAGCGATTCAAGCGGCCGGCCGATCCCGACGCATCGCGCATTCACGGCCCCTTCGCGACCGGCCCTTTCAAGAAAGCCGGCCATGCTTATAGAAAGTCCGCGGCGCCAAGGCAACCGGCAAGCTTGAAACGCCAAAGCCCCCGCCGACACGCTCCAGCCCCGGGCTAGCCCGGCCTCCGTTATCCTCGAAACGCCACCGTTACGGGCTTTCGGGCTTAAATTTTGACCAAAACGCTTTAAATATCCCCTCGATTGCCACCATTATCGGGTTTACAATCACCCGAAAATAGGGTCAACTCTGTCTGTTAAACCCCGGAACCGATCATAATGTTCGGTGGCGGTGTCCGGTGAAGAGCAGGAATGAAGGTGATGGCAAACGATAAAGGGGGGCAATCGCAAGCGGCCCGAGTGGACTTGCCCCGGCAAGCGCAATCATCGGCGCAGGGCCCGCGCGACACAGAGGCGGCTCCCCGGTTGGAGGCACAGCGCTCTTCGCGCAACGCTTCGCCGCTCTCAACCCCTCCGGCCAATGAAAACGAGCCGACCACGGCTGCGTTGATCGGTCTGCTCAAAAAGCGGCCCTCCGCCAGCCCATTTTGGGTAGCGCTTGCCATTTGCGCCTTATGGGCGGCGGCTTTCGGCTCGTTTCTTTGGGGCTATTACGGTGACCTGTCGGGCTTTGACGCTCTATCCGGCTCCGAACGCGCCGGCGTTTTGACAGCCGTGTTTATGCCCATCGCCTTGGCCTGGGCCATCGCTTATCTCGTCCAACGTGCCCGGCAAATGCGTCAGGTTTCCGAAACATTGGTGCATGTGGCCTTGCGTCTTGTCCGCCCTCAAGATGTCGCCTGCGATACTCTGACCGGCATTGGCGAGACCGTGCGGCGTGAGATTTCGCAATTGGTCGGCGGCATGGAGCGCGCCATCGACCACGCGGGCGAGCTGGAGACCATCGTGCACAAGGAAATCGCTGCTCTTGAGCGCGCTTTCGGCGGTCATGAGGAGCGCATCCGCGCATTGCTCGGCGGTATGGAAACCCAGCGCCGTGCCCTTGAAGAGACAAACAAGGCCTTCAGCCGTGACGCCGGCCCTCTGCTTAAGCAGCTCGAAAGCGGCACCGGCTGTTTGCGCGGCACGCTTGTCGATGCCTCAACCGGCCTGAAAGATATGGAATCGACCCTGAAATCGTCCACAAGCGAGTTGTCGGAATCAATCAGCCACATTGCCGAGCGAGCGAAGGGGGCGGGCGAACTGATCGCTAAGCAGAGCGGTCGTCTCGAAGACTTGGCCGAGCGAGTGATGGACAAGGTTGGGGACTTTTCACAAGACGTATCCGGCCAGGTTGATACGCTGTCACACTCGGCGCAGGCGATCGGCGAAATAAAGCTCGACCTTGCCGGCGACGTAGAACAGATGAGGGAGAATTTCACCCGCGAGATGAACCAATGTCGCGAGGCGATCACGCAATCGATTCATGATGCTGCCGGGACAATTGCCGACACCAATAAGGACGTTGTCGGGCGAATCGATTCCGCCGGCGAGCAGATCAGCGGGCGCATGCGCCGAAGCGCGGATGCTTTCGTGGAAATCGCGCGGAAAACAAACGCCGACATCACTCAGGCGCATGGCGAAATGACTGGCCAGTTCGACACCGTGGGCGCGACACTCGTCGGCCAATTGCGCAAGACCGGTCATGAATGCGTCCAAACTCTGCAATCGGTGGGCGAGGGTATCGATGAACAGGTGTTGAATGCCAGTCACCATATTCGTGAGCAGATCACACAATCGGGCAGTGAAATCGGCCAGCAAATATCGACCTCCGGCGCGACGATCGTCGAGCGTTTGGCTGGGCTCAATGGGGCCTTCACAGACAGTGTCGCGGAGATCCGCTCGAACCTGCTCGACCGTATTGACCAA
>JBAJNN010000041.1:0-13942 GCA_036881905.1 Hyphomicrobiales bacterium
TCAGACCTCAGATCAGCGCGCCGCAGACCTGCGCGTGTGGATCCCCCTCTACAATTGGCATCGACCACACGGTGCAATAAAAGATCAAACCCCAATCAGTCGCCTCGGCCTAAACAAGGACAACCTATTGAGGCTCCACAACTAGAGCTTAATCCGAGCTGGAGCGATAGCTGCGGATCGATAGGGGTATGCGGCCGGAGCAAAAATTCAAGAACGCCGGTTCGATCCGATCGGATCGAACCGGCGCTTTGGGATTCCGCGCTTTCCGCGCGTAACGGCGGCGACAAGGCGGGTCTCGTGGCCGTTGTTTGCTCAGCCGTGCTCTGATGATAATAACGACGACTGGCGCGGATTTGGCTTGGCGTATCCGTTGGGGAGGAGCCTTCGGACAAATCCGATGGGAAGGTAGGAATGTCACGGGAGAGCACGGGAATTTCCAAATACACCCCTTACAACTATGTCTTCAGCGTGTTTACGACCCTGATCGGCGTCGGCGTCGTCAGATTTGCCTTTGTATGGCTGGCATGGACACAAACGCATTCTTACGCGTGGACTGGAGCAATCTCAACCATACAACTTGTTCCCACGATAGTTCTGGATTTATTCTTTGGAACCCTCTCCGATCGGGTCAACCCTTATCGGGCACAAATTTTCAATACGATTGTAGTTATTTTACTGGTCATATCTGTTATAATTTTCATAAAAATCGGTTTTATCAATATTTATGTCGTTTGTTTTCATGCCGCTTGCTCGGTATCAACGTGGCCGCCTATATACCGCTGCATATCGTCATACTCAGAACCATAACGAATAAAGAGATTTTCCCTAAACTGGTCACCCTGGACATGTTGGGATTCAGCACAGCCACTATAATAGGGCCGGCCATTGGCGGATATGTTTTAGCCACATTCGGCTTTTATTGTGCCTTCGGATTTGGAATCATTTTAAGGCTTCACAGCATAGTCGTGCTTTGGCTGCTGGGTAAGGATTCTACTCCCGGGACACCTTCTGAAGCGGGAATTTTTCACGATATAAAAAATTTATTGAAATTTGTTGCAAACAATAAACCCGTGCTTAAAATCCTTCTGTTATCCGCAATAAGGGGCATGTTGTTGAGCGGGATGGTGCAGCTGTTGCCGGTGATTGCCGGCGGCCTGTTTGCCAAGGACGCCGATGAGGCCGGGGTGCTTATGGCCGCCTCTGGAGTGGGAGCGATCATGTCCACGATTGTCCTGCTCATGCTGCCGAATTCGTCATTGATAAAAGAGGTTTCCGGGCTTTACATCTTTCTTACGATCGGTTTGTTCGCGTTATTCGTCATGGCCTTTGGGCCATCCTGGCCTGGTTTTATCGTCGCCTCGGCTGTTTTGGGCTTCGGCGCAACCGGGGCAAGTGTTGTTTCACAGGCTGCTACGCAACTGGCCTCCCCTCCCGATATGCAGGGCAAAATGGCGTCTGTGTGGTCGATCTCCGCCATAGGCGGAACCGCCGCCGGCGCGTTCCTCTTCGGGCTGGCGCTGGACAGCTTCCCCGCAACCAAGGTGTTTGTCTTCGCCATCTTCACCGGCGTAGCGGTGATCATGGCCTGCGGGTATTTTGTGAGGGCGAGGCCGACAAACGGTGGAACGAACTCTCCTGGAAGCCCCTGAACTTTAGAATATAATAAACTCAATAGGTTGTGAACCGAGGTCGTTCGGTAAGGTTCAGGGTTTTTCACATTATTTCCACAGCTGAGTCTGACCGACTTGACACGGGGCTCTACAGTTTGTGTTGCAAGCTTAAGTTGCACATTTAAACCCTCACATAGGAGATGTGTTATGAAAAAGGTGAATGTGCAAACCGACCTGTACATGCAGGATCGTATTCCTGCGATGCTTAGGATCGGAAAGTGAAAAAGAGGGCGACGCCTAATGGCGTCGCCCTTTTTGACGAATGTTGCCATGCTCAACCCGAATCTGTTTTTTTATATCGATCGAGGCCGGGTAATCCTTTGGGATTACGAGGCGCAGTCTCAGTTCGATATGGATGGCGAGCATTTGGATGCCCTGTTCAAAATAGTCGGGGGGGAGTCCGGCAAAGTGTCGCAGACAATCGTTAATGAGCTTCATGAAAACAATATTCTGGTTGAAAACACCGCTCTGCCCCAAGACTGGGGCTGGGACCGGCTTGCTCATATTTTTCACTTCGGAACGCAGATGCCGCGGCACAAGGAGGAGGACAAGCAAGCCATAGACGAAAGCGTCTATCTTGAGCATTGTTCCACTCTTGCCGAGACGGCGCCGGAGCTGCACAAGACCTATAAAGGCCCTGCGACTGCTCTGCCGGACCCCGACCTTGAGATGCTAAAAGGCATATCCTTGTGGGAGGCGTTATTCGCAAGGATGACCTCTAGACAATTCGGAGCCGGCGTGCTATCGCTGGATATACTGTCTACCGTTCTCTACGCCACATTTTACGCCATCCATGGCGATGAGCGCAAAGATACCGAAGACTTTGGTATCCGAATGATCGGCTACAGACGCTCTTCGCCATCGGCGGGAGGATTGCAAAGCCCCGAACCCTATGTGTTGATCCGGAATGTTGAGAACATTGCCGCCGGCTTATATCATTACAGTTCCAGGAATCACACTTTGACACTGATCGGCCACTCCTTCGACGATGTCGATTTGGGGCGTGTTCTCGGTGGGCAGATGTGGGCAAATGAGGTGTCTGCAGGTGTGTTCCTGACCTCCAGTCTGAAAAAACTGACCTGGAAATATCCTCATTCCAGATCGTACCGGGATGCCTATATCGATATTGGCGCCCTGCTCCAGACGTTCCAACTCACCTGCGCCGCTTTCGGCATTTCCTGTTGGATGACGGGATATTTTCTCGATCGCGAGATTGACAGGCTTCTCGGGATCAACTGCGGGGAAGAAATATCAACCTTCTTCATCGGCGTCGGCGCGGGAAAGCCTCAGCCGCTTTCCAAAAAAACCATGGAGATCGCGGCCAAGCCCAGTCAACGCAAACACTGAAGAATGCTCCCGCATGGGCCGAAAACCGCAAGCCAACCACCGCTTCCGGCCGCAGACGGGCGCATCGAACCTAAAGCTCAAATTGGCGCCGAAAACGCAACCGATCCCGTTGGGAAGCCTCCGGGGTGCAGAATATCCATTCAATTCACCGATTTTCGGCAAAAGCGTTCATGTGTCGATTTGTCAGTGCCGCGTGACCGGCCCTAGCGCTTCAAACAGCGCGTCATCGCTGTCTTCTCGTGAATTGGGCGTGGTCAAAAGTTTCTCCCCGTAGAATATGGAATTGGCTCCCGCCATCAGACACAAAACTTGCGCTTCGCGGTTGAGATTGTCGCGCCCGGCCGAAAGCCGAACGATCGATTTCGGCATGACGATGCGCGCCGTCGCCACCATGCGCACCAGCTCCAGGGGATCGACCGGTTCCCGCCCGGCAAGCGGCGTTCCCTCGACCGGAATCAGGGCATTGATCGGCACGCTCTCCGGATGCGGCGAAAATACTGTCAGGACCTGCAACATCGAGGCGCGATCGCGGAGGCCTTCGCCCATGCCGATGATGCCGCCGCAACACAAGCCGATCCCGGCCTCGCGAACCGCCGCCAGAGTGTCGAGACGATCTTTATAGGTCCGGGTTGTGATGATTTTGTCGTAATAATCCGGGCCGGTGTCGAGATTATGGTTGTAGGAGGTCAAACCGGCTGCGGCCAGACGCCGTGCCTGATGGGGTTTCAGCATGCCGAGAGTGACGCAGGCCTCCATGCCGAGATCGCGAACGCCGGCGACCATTTCGATCACCGCGTCGAATTGCGCCCCGTCGCGAACCTGTCGCCAGGCTGCCCCCATGCAAAACCGCTCCGCTCCGGCCGACCGCGCCCGTTTCGCGGCCTTGAGAACAGCCTCCGGCTCCATGAGCCGTTCCTTGTTCAGTTTGACGTCGCGATGATGCGCCGATTGCGGACAATAGGCGCAATCCTCCGGACAACCGCCGGTCTTGATGGAGAGAAGAGAAGCCTTTTGCAGAAAACCGGGGTCGTGATGGGCCCGATGCGTCGCAACGGCGTGTTGCAGAAGCTCACGCAGCGGCAGGCGATAAATCGCCTCGATCTCTTCCACCGTCCAGTCATGACGAATCGCCGGCCGATTTTCCAAACAGAGCTGTCCCATTGCGCCTATTTACCGTCGCGTTTTCCGTGCAGACGAGTGAGCACCTCACCACCGAACACGACAAGGGCGACTTTCACGATGTCGGCCAGTATGAACGGGCTGAAGCCTAAGGCGACGATCTTGCCGGCCGGAACAAAGCGGGCAAGCCAAGCCAGGCCCGGCCCGGAGCATAAATCACCACCATACCCAGCATCATGACGCCGAAACGCAGAGCCGGACCACGCCCGCGCGCCAGGGGCTGACCAGCCCGGCTGCGAGGAGAAAGCCCAGAAGATAGCCCCCCGTCGGTCCCATCATGTAGGCAAGTCCTATTCCATGTTGCGGTGTTCCGGCGAAAACCGGCAATCCCACCAATCCCGCAGTAAGCCAGGACGCGACGGCCATCAGGGCCTGACGCGGGGGAAGCCCGAGCGCAATGATCATCAAACTTGCGGTTTGCATTGTCTGCGGCGCCGGCCGGAACGGAATTTCGATTTTCGATCCCACCGTCATCAGGGCGATACCGGTGACAATCGCCAGGCCGTGGTTCATTATGACCGTGGAATATGCGCCAAACCGGCCGGCTTTCCTATCTTCAGCCGGTTTCGGGTTGGTGCTGTTCATAGTGGACTATCCTTTCCGATATGATTGTCGAGTTTAAAAATTTAAGGATGAGAATTTTGGTATATCTCAGCCATAATCTTCTTACAAGCCCGATTGGTCCGGTAGGGTGGCGACATCGCCGTTGACACCCTGCCCGCCCGCCGAGTATGCTATGCAGGCGGGATTTGAGAGCCTCTAAAATGACCGAGAATCCTGAAAAACAGCATAAAACGGTTTTCGGGGAGGGACACTATGATCCGTGCCGGTACTTTGAAGGAGGACATGATTTATGGGACCTTTTCCTCATGATGCGCCGAAAGCCGTCATCGACAGCGTCAATGTGGCGGGAACCGACGGGTTTGAATTCGTCGAATTCGCCCATCCCGAGGCTGGGACGCTCGAAGGCATTTTCGCGAAAATGGGCTATTGCGAAGTCGCTCGCCACAAGCTCAAGGATATATCGCTCTATCGTCAGGGCGACATCAATTACATCGTCAATCGCCAGCCCGGCAGTCACGCTGAAAAGTTCGTGCGCGATCATGGTCCTTGTGCACCGGCGATGGCCTGGCGCGTCGTCGATGCTCAACATGCCTTAAAATGCGCGCTCGACTACGGCGCTGAGGAATATACCGGCGCCGGCAAGAGCCTTGATGCGCCGGCGGTGATCGGCATCGGCGGGTCGCTCTTGTATTTCGTCGATCGCTATGGAGCGGACGGCTCCTGCTATGGGCAAGAGTATGACTGGCTCGATGCACCCGATCCGAAGCCTGCCGGTGCGGGGTTTTATTATCTCGACCATTTGACCCATAATGTCCGGCGCGGCAACATGTCCACCTGGTATGATTTTTATGCCAAGGCCTTCAAATTCCGCGAGATTCGCTATTTCGACATCAAGGGCAAGCAGACCGGGCTTTATTCGCGGGCGCTGACCTCGCCTGACGGCAAGATCAGGATTCCGATCAACGAAAGCGCCGATGACAATAGCCAGATCGAAGAGTATTTGCAGGCCTATAAGGGCGAGGGCATTCAGCATATCGCGGTCGGCGCCCAGGACATTTATGCCGCAACCGACCGGATCGCCGCTAACGGCATTGCCTTTATGCCGCCGCCTCCGGCCGTCTATTATGACAAGTCGCACGCCCGGGTCAAAAACCATGACGAACCGATCGATAAACTCAAAAAACACGGCATATTGATCGATGGCGAAGGTGTCGTGGATGGTGGCGTCACCAAAATTTTGCTGCAAATCTTCTCCAAAACCCTGATCGGGCCGATTTTCTTTGAATTTATTCAGCGCAAGGGCGATGACGGCTTCGGCGAGGGCAATTTCCAGGCGTTGTTCGAATCGATCGAGGAAGACCAGATTCAGCGCGGAGTCCTGGAACCGGATAGCTTGTCATGAATCGGCAGATGCACAATTTTGTTATGGCCCGCAGCCGAGCACACTATAATGAAGGCTATATGCCGGGCTTCGGCAACGACTTCGAGACCGAGGCCGTCGAGGGCGCGCTGCCGATCGGGCAGAACTCGCCGCAGCGTTGTCCCTACGGGCTTTATGCCGAGCAATTGTCGGGTTCGCCCTTTACCGCGCCGCGCAAATCGAACAAGCGGTCCTGGCTCTATCGCATGCGCCCGAGCGTGTTGCATATTTCAGACATGGCGGCTTGCGAACTGGCCCATTGGCGCTCGGCGCCCACAACAGGAGAAAACGATCTGCCGCTCGCACCTTTGCGCTGGGATCCCGCCCCTATTGCGGGCGATGCCGGAACCTTCCTTGAAGGTGTGCGCACCATTGCCACCGGCGGTTGCGTTTTGACCCAGACCGGTTACGCGATCCATACCTATTCGGTGCGTCAAAGCATGGTCGATGACTATTTCTACAATGCCGACGGCGAAATGCTGATCGTGCCGGAAATCGGGGGCTTGCGATTTTTCACCGAGATGGGAGTCCTCGACGTCGCCCCGGGGGAAATCGTGGTGATTCCGCGCGGCATGAAGTTCAAGGCGCTGTTGAATGGCGACGAGGCGGCGCGCGGTTACATCTGCGAGAATTACGGCGCGCTCTTCACCCTGCCGGAACGCGGGCCGATCGGCGCCAACTGCCTTGCCAATTCGCGCGATTTTCTCTCGCCGATGGCGGCCTATGAGCAAAAGGACGGAACGGCCTGCCGTATGACCGTAAAATGGGGCGGCCGTTTTCATCGCTGCGAGATCGACCATTCGCCGCTCGATGTCGTTGCCTGGCACGGCAATTACGCGCCCTATAAATATAATCTGAAGTTTTATTCGCCGGTCGGACCGGTGCGCAACGACCATGCCGATCCCTCTATCTTTACCGTGCTCACCGCGCCTGGCGGCGATCCGGGAACCGCCAATGTCGATTTCGTGATTTTCCCGTCGCGCTGGCTGGTCGCCGAAGACAGCTTCCGGCCGCCATGGTATCATATGAACGTCATGTCGGAGTTTATGGGTCTGATTGAGGGGGTCTACGACGCCAAGCCCGAGGGCTTCGTGCCCGGCGGCATGTCGATCCACAATATGATGCTGCCCCACGGGCCGGATGCCGATGCCTTCTATGCCGCATCATTGAAAACCCTGAAACCGGAAAAGCTTGACAAAACCCTGGCCTTCATGTTCGAGACCCGTTTCCCCCAGCAGGTTACGAAATACGCCGCCGGGCTTGACACCTTGCAGGTCGAATACCCCGATGTGTGGAAGCCACTGCGCAATCATTTCGATCCTGACCGGCGCCAATGGGACGGGCGGTGACTTTCGCGCCGCCCGCTGCCCCGCCGCTTTGATCCAACACCTTAAAGGATGCTCCATGACCACTCTCAATCAAACTCACCATCCGGCGCGCAAGAGTTGGGTGGGGGGCGCCAATGTGCCCGACAATGATTTCCCCATCCAGAATCTGCCTTGGGGCGTGTTTTCGCATGGCGACGCCAAGCGTCGCGTCGGCGTAGCTATCGGAAAGCATATCCTTGACCTCACCGCGGCCGAAGCCGCCGGTCTCCTGACGCCGTGCGGGACGCGGCGGGTGTTCGACACCGGCAGCCTCAATGCCTTCATGGCCTTGCCGCAAGCGGTGTGGTCGCAGACCCGCGCAAAAATCGCCGATCTGCTCGACGCCGCCGCCGGCCCCCGCGACGATCTCATTCTGGTCGCGCAAGCGGAAGCCACGCTGCATCTGCCGTTTTTCGTGCGCGGCTACACCGACTTTTACGCTTCCAGAGAGCATGCCACCAATGTCGGCTCGATGTGTCGCGATCCGGAAAACGCGCTGATGCCGAACTGGTTGCATATTCCCATCGGCTATAATGGCCGCGCCTCGACGGTCGTTGTCTCCGGAACCGATATCCGCCGCCCGCTCGGACAGCTTAAAGGCCCGCAAGAGGATGCGCCGCATCTTGGCGCTTCGCGCAAGCTCGATCTTGAACTGGAGCTCGGAGCGGTTGTGGGAACGCCATCGACCATGGGCCGGCCGATCGCCACCGCGCAGGCTTATGACATGATTTTCGGCTATGTGCTGTTGAACGACTGGTCGGCGCGCGATATTCAGGTTTGGGAATATCAGCCGCTAGGCCCGTTTCAGTCCAAGGCGTTCGCCACCTCGATCAGCCCGTGGATCGTGACCCGCGAGGCGCTTGAACCTTTCCGCGCGCCGACGCCGGAACGGGTGAAACCACTTCTGCCGTATCTCGAAGAGACGACGGCCAATAATTTCGACATTCATCTCGAAATCGATATGGCTCCAGCGGGCAAGTCGCCAACCACCATCAGCCGCACCAATTATCGTGACATGTATTATTCGCCGGCTCAGCAACTGACGCATCACGCGCTGTCCGGCTGTGCGATGGAGACCGGCGATCTTCTGGGCTCCGGCACCGTCTCCGGAGCGGAGAAGGGCAGTTTCGGTTCGCTGCTCGAACTCACCTGGAACGGTCGCGACCCTTTGTCGATCGGCGGCGAGACGCGCAGTTTCATCGAAGATGGCGATACGCTGACCTTGCGCGGCCATTGCCGGGGAGACTACAGAATCGGATTAGGCCAATGCGTCGGGACCATTCTTCCGGCATTGCACCCCTCGCAACTCATGGGGGCGAGGCAAGAGGCATGATCGAATCCGCCATTGTCGCCGGCGCCGGTCTGGGCGGGCTGACCGCCGCTGTGGCGCTTGCCCGTAAGGGTATACATGTTGACGTCTATGAGCAGGCGGGCCAGCCTGGCGAGGTCGGGGCCGGCATTCAACTCAGCCCCAACGCCATGAAAATCCTGATGCAGCTTGGGCTTGGCGAAAAAGTCGCCGAGGCCGGGTCCGAGCCGCATTCGGCGCTGATCCGCCACTACCGGACCGGTCGAACCTACCTCGATCTGCCGCTTAAAGCGGCGTGCCGGAGACATTACGGCGCCCCTTGGTTCACGATCCATCGCGCCGACCTCCATGCCATCCTTGTCGAGGCGGCGCGCGGGCAGGGTGTCAGGGTTCATTTCGGTCATATGGCGACGGGATATGCGCAGGATCATTCGGGCATAAGGCTGATTTTCGCCAGTGAAAAATCGGCAAAAGCCGATATTCTCATCGCAAGCGACGGGATCGAATCGACAATCCGCGGGCAAATGCTCAGAACCGAAGCTCCCGACTTCACCGGACATGTCGTCTGGCGCGGCGTGATTGCGGCGGACCGGTTGGCCCCCGGGTCGATCGATCCCGCAGTGACGGTCTGGGTCGGCCCCCGTCGTCATATGGTGGCGTATCCTCTTCGCGGCGGAAAGCTGGTGAATGTCGTGGCCGTCGAGGAGCGTCGCAGTTGGCGTGATGAAAGCCGGGTTCAAAAAGGCAATGTCGGTGAATTGCGCGCCGCTTTCGGCCATTGGCATTCGACAGTGCGCGCGCTGGCCGAGGCGATCGATGAAACAACCCTGTGGCCGCTGTTCGACCGGCGGGCCTTACCGCGCTGGAGCGATGGACGCGCGGTTCTCATCGGCGATGCCTGCCATCCGATGGTGCCGTTCATGGCGCAGGGCGCGGCCATGGCGATCGAGGATGCCGAGGCTTTAATCCGGGCCGTGGCCGCGCATCGCTCGGTTGAAATGGCGTTTCAGGCTTACGAAACCCGCCGCAAACCGCGCGCGACCATGCTGCAAACCCTGTCGCGCGCCAATGCCGGAGTGTTTCATTTCACCGGAGGGGTGAGTGATATTGCAATTTGCGCCGCGCTGCGGCTCGCCTCATTCCTGCCGCATGGCCGTGTATTCAAACCCATGGATATGGTCTATGGCTACGATCCTGCCGGGATTTGACCGGCCGAAGCGATAAATCATGAGTTCATGGATGCTAAACGGAGGAGGACAGCAATGTCTGATGATTTTGCCGGACATCATGACAGGAAAGACCGAAAAGAGCGGCTTGAGCAGTTGCGTGCGGCCCTTGTTGGTGCGGGCGTCGATGGCTTCATCATTCCCCATGCCGATGAGTATCAGGGTGAGTGTCTTGCGCCTTGTGCGGAACGGTTGCGGTGGGTGACCGGTTTTTCCGGCTCGGCTGGGGTCGCCGTGGTTTTGACCGATGCGGCCGCGTTGTTCGTCGATGGACGCTACACCATTCAGGCGCGCCAACAGGTCGATAGAGAGTTTTTCACCCTTTACGATATTATCGAACACCCCCCGGCAGGCTGGTGCGAAGCCCATCTCGGGCCGGGCTGGAAACTGGCCTATGATCCCTGGCTTCACACCGGCGTCCAGGTCAAAGACCTCAAGGCGGCCTGCGAAGCCGTCGGGGCGAGGTTTGTCGCTCTGGAGCGTAATCCCGTCGATGAATTATGGCATGACCGACCGGCCCCTCCCTCGGCAATGGCCATGCCCCATCCGGTCGAATTCGCCGGACAATCGGCCGCAGAGAAAATGGCCATGCTTAGCCAAAGCCTTGAAAAAGCCAAGGCCGATGCTGCGGTGTTGACTTTGAGCGATTCGATCGCCTGGGCCTTCAATATCCGCGGCGTGGATATTGCCCATATACCGGTCGTTTTAAGCTATGCTATCATCAGGCGCGAGGGTCGTCCCACGCTGTTCATTGCGCCGGAAAAGCTTCGAAAAGAGGTCCGTTTTCATCTGGAGCCGTTTGCCGATCTTGCAACGCCCAATCGCTTCGAGGCCGACCTGAAAGCTCTCGGTGGGCGCAAAGCGCGGGTTTTGGTCGATTCCACCTTTACCCCGGCGCGGGTGGAAGAGCTGCTCGCCAATGCCGGGGCAGGGATCGTTGCGGGTCGGGATCCGTGCCTTTTACCCAAGGCGCGCAAAAATTCCGTCGAGATCGAGGGCGCTCGCCGGGCGCATCTGCGCGATGGCGAGGCCATGGCCCGCTTTCTCGCTTGGCTCGATCGCGAGGCCCCATCGGGGGGAGTCGATGAAATATCCGCGGCGGAACGACTGAAGTCCTTGCGCGAGCAAAGCGGCGAATTGGTGGATGTGAGCTTTGCGACCATCTCGGCGAGCGGCCCCCATGCGGCCATGCCGCATTATCAGGCGAGCCCGGCTTCCAACCGGCCGCTCAAATCCGGCGAAATTTATCTGATCGACTCCGGCGGACAATATCGCGACGCCACCACCGACATTACCCGCACACTGATTATAGGCGGACAGGCGACGCCGCCGATGCGCGATCGGTTTACCCGGGTTCTCAAAGGCCATATCGCGCTTTCCATGGCGCGGTTTCCCGCCGGCACATCGGGGGCGCAACTCGATTGTCTGGCGCGTATCGCCTTGTGGCGGGCCGGTCTTGATTTCAATCATGGCGCCGGCCATGGTGTCGGCAGTTTTCTTTCGGTTCACGAAGGCCCGGCGCGCATCGCCAAAACCGGTCATGTGCCGCTTGAGCCGGGCATGATCCTGTCCAACGAGCCCGGTTATTACGCCGAAGGCCAGTATGGCATCCGCATCGAAAATCTGCTGCTTGTCGGCGAGGCCGAGGCCATACAAGGCGGGGACGCCAAGATGCACGGTTTCGAGATGCTGTCCTTCACGCCGATCGATCTTCGGCTGGTGGAGCCGTCATTGCTCGACCCTCGGGAGGTTGACTGGCTTAATGATTATCACGCCGAAGTGCGCCGACGCATCGCGCCGCGTCTTGATGGGGATGCGCTGGCCTGGCTCGAAAGCACGACCGAACCGCTTGCGCCGTAAAAGTGTTCTCTCATTGTTGTCGATAATGCGCCATCGCGGCTTGGAGCGCCTATAGTCAGCCGCCTTTTTTCGCGCAGGGCGCGCACCGCAAGGGTGTCAATATTGATAGACGAGGGCGCGGGATTTGGAAATACGCGCCGCGATCGTTACGGCCACAACTCCCAAAGCCAACCACACCGTCGCAGGCGCGGCGGCAAGAAGGATGGTAGACAAGCCGGCTCTTCCGCCATCGACAATAAGGCCAAGCGAGGCGAATCCGGGAAGCACATAGGTGACAGAAAACCCCGAAGCGCCAAAGCCAAGAAAAACCGGCAACAACATCATCTGAAGCAAGGATTCCGTCTGGCCGATACTCTTGAACACGATCGTAGCCGCTCCGATGATCAACCCTACGCCGATGGCCGCCACGACAGTTGGAATCATTGCCAGCAGAATCAGCCATAGAAACGAACTGATCTCACTATAAATCAGCATCAGCACAACGGCGAGGATCAAATCAGCAAGAATGATGACGAACATTGACACGATGGCCTCCACCAAAAAGATGAAGGCGGGAGGGAATGCCGACATCCAGATGATTTCCATGAATCCAGACGTGGTTCTACCCTCTATATCGCGTCCTACGCTGCCAAAGCCGCCGATCAAGGTTGACCACAGAACAAACCGGGCCAAAAGCTCAGGGTCGGTCTTATGCGCGGCCCCTGGAGCGTCGGAAACCCAAATGGCCATTTCCAGGAAACCGGTAAACAGCAGAGACAGAACGATAATACCAACCAACAATCCAATGGGGTAACGAATAATAAGAATTGATGATGTCTTGAATTCAAGAAAGCAAAAGCAGATGGCCGATTTGAAAAAATTTTCCTTTTTGACGGACACGTTTCCCAATCCCCGAATATCGGTGCCTTTAGGATCAGGAGCGTTCAATCTCGATTCCTCCCGGAGATATATTTTCTATAGTATCGAGATGGCTTTTCATAAATGCGACCAACTCATTTTTTTGAACGATATGATCGGAACCGTCGTGCAGAGAGACGTTAAAACCGCGGGTGAGCGTGGCCGAGGTCTTATCATACCGGACGAAGACATGTTCGGCCGTCCCGGCGTTCTTGTCCCCAGCATAAATTTTTTCACACACCGTCTGGATCAGTGTGAGATTATGACTTGAAATCAGGACGGAGACACCGCGCGCCATCGCTTCGGCCATCGTTTGCCGCACCAATTGCTCCCCATTCATGTCCAAACCGTTCGTCGGTTCATCGAGAACGATCGATCTGACCGACGGGCAGGCCATGATCACCGCCATGACAAGTCTGGTTTTTTGCCCTTTCGAGAGTTTGCCGATGAAAGAATTTTTTCGCTCCGCCAGCCCGACACGATCCAGACAATCGCCGATTGCACTTTTGCCCACGGTTTCCATTGCAAACAGTGCGGCGAGATATTGGATATTCTCATGCGGCAGCAACCGATGCTTGAGTTGACGCTCGATATCGGTGAAAGCGATCAAAGGCCGGTCAATCGCGACACAACCGGCATCGATTTGGATCACCCCGGCGGCAATCCGCAAAAGCGTCGTCTTTCCGACGCCATTCGGCCCGATAAGCCCGGCGCAACCGCCATCGGCAACGGTAATGTCGGGTGCTGCAACGATTGTCGTTTTTCCCCGGTGCGAGAGTTTCTTTCTTATATTTTCAAGCCGGATCATTCACGCACCTTGAAAAATGAATCATATGAGTCCTGGCTTGGACACATAAAATCGACATGCGCACAGCGCGAGCCGTCGCCAAGACCGACGTGAAAGCCCAAGGCGGATTCGTTGACCGGAGAATTGTAACGCCAATCTAGCGAAGACGGAACGGCGCCGGCATTGGTGCCGAGGGCAAGTTCAATAAGGTTATTCGCCAAAAGAGCATCCATCTCCCGCATGAATATGTCACTCACGTCATTTCCCGATCGCGTGCGGATGGCAACCACCCGTGAGTGGCCGATGGTCAGTTCAA
>JBAJNN010000042.1:0-13231 GCA_036881905.1 Hyphomicrobiales bacterium
AGCGCGTCAGCCATTTGCCCGCGGTCCGCGGCCAAACCCCCACAGGCTCGTGCGGCGGCCTGTGCCTGTGTGCCCGCACAGCATCATCTTCACCAACCGCTCTCGACCCAGCGGCGTCAGTCGGGCAGTCTTGTGGATGTTTATTCGGGCTTGCCTCCAAGGAGGTCTGAAGCTCAGTAACTCCAGTCTCCCCGGTCAGGCCCGAATCGACAACCGGTTGAAAGCTCACAGCTAGAGCGCGTCCGGCGATCCGGTTTTCACCGGACGTGCTTCAGATCGCCGTTCGCTCCGCTTGAATCGGACCGGCACCCTTAAGTTTTTATCTTGGCCGCATAACCTTGATCGTCCTCGGCTCTGGCTTGGCAAGCTCGGATTGTGCTTTTTAAGTTTTTGTTCTTACGCAATTCCGGACGGAAAAGTGGTGCGGCCACTGCGAGTGGTGCGGCCACGCCGTCCGGTTCCCACTTTGTCTTAAGGAATTGCTCTATCGCCGCCCGGCGGGCGTGCGGACCATCTTCCATGGCCTGGACGCGAACGCCGCAAGGGCTAAGGATCGATGAAGACACGCCAGATGTGACCCGCAAGCAAGCCATGGCCTGGCCGATGAACACTTTGCGCCGCACCGAATACGCGGTTGATCGCCTGATCACGCTGCCGCTGACTGAAAACCAGTTCGGAGCACTGGTCTCTTTCACCTACAATGTCGGCTCAGGCAATTTCACCGCTTCCACGCCGCGCGCCAAGCTCAACCGTGGCGATGTCGGCGGTGCGGTCGACGGGTTCCCCAAATGGCGATTCGCCGATGGAAAGGTCATGGTCTGCCTAGATCCACCGCCGCGCCGCCGAACTTGCCGTTTCCGCCGGACGCCAGCGAAGGGGAAGCGCTGAATGGCGGAGGCAAAACACCCACTCCGACCATCAAATTTTCTGAAACAAAACGAATAAATTACGAATGAAACGCATAATTCATTGATTTATAAGTTATAGATGGTGCGGGTGGTCGGACTCGAACCGACACTCTGTCGCCAGAAACGGATTTTGAGTCCGTCGCGTCTACCAATTCCGCCACACCCGCTTAAGAACCACGCCTAAACACCCCGGCTCGCGCTGCACGAACCCAAGTGAAGAATAGCAGCTCAGTATGGCCAATCCGCTTTTACACATTCATCGCGTTGCCGCCAAGGCGGCGGACGTGGAATGCGTGGACATTAACGCTCAGGTCTCCTGACCCCAAGCCAGACGGCTAACGCGGTTTCCTGTCGATGGCATAAGGGCCCCAACTCTGGCTCACCGGCATCACTTCAAGGCTGTTGATATTGATATGGGCGGGAAGGTTGGCGGTCCAGTAAACGATTTCGGCAATGTCGTCGGGTTGCAGCGGGTCTGCTCCGGAATAAAGCCGGTCATGGGCCGCTGTGTCGCCCTTGGTGCGCACCAGGGTGAATTCACTTTCCGCAAGCCCGGGATCAATGGACGTCACCCGAACGCCGGTGCCATGAAGATCGCACCGCAGCCCCAGCGAAAATTGCCGGACGAAGGCTTTACTCGCCGCATAGACATTGCCGCCGGGATAGGGCCAGTTCGCTGCTATGGAAGCGATATTGACGATTAGCCCTCTGCGTTCGATCAAACGCCCAAGCAACAACCGGCTTAGGCAAACCAGCCCCTTGATGTTGGTGTCGATCACGGTGTTCCAGTCGTCAAGATCGCAGTGTTGCGCTGGTTTCGTGCCCAGAGCCAGCCCGGCATTGTTGACCAGAACGTCGATTTGGGCGAAATTTTCAGGCAGGGATTCGACGGCGCGTTGCGTCGCCGCCCGATCGCGAATATCGAAGGCCAGCGGCAAAATTTTCTCCGCGCCGCCGCATTTCGCGACAAGGGCGTTAAGGCGGTCGGCGCGGCGTCCGCTGGCGATGACTTTCCAGCCTTGCGCGGCGAATCGGCGGGCCATGGCCGCGCCAAACCCTGATGTCGCGCCGGTTACAAATACTGTTTTGGTCATTTTGTTCTCTTGCTTAAACCTGAGTTTTGCTCTCAATGAGCCAAGACTCAGCATTAGAGCATAATCCAATCCGGAGAAACGAGGATCGAGGAAGATTATGCGGCCATAAGGAGAGCATAATCCGATCCGGAGAAGCGAGGATCGAGGAAGATTATGCTGGAAAATAAGGGCTTGAGACGCGTGATTGCGATTCGATTTGAACGCAATCCGCTCTAGCACGGTATTGCATGGGGGAGGTTTTGGCAAACATGGCTTATATCGGTGATTTGCATCCTGTCACGCGTGTAGCCATCGTTCTTCACACGGCACTGCGTCGCGACGCTCAGGCTGGCCGGGATGTCCTTGCATATCCTGTTTATCCATCAGCTGCATTCCCTCATTTCGCTGCAAGGCGCACCGAAATCACGCGCCGCCACCCGCCGGAATCCGCAAGTCTGGAAAGGTATCGGTCAGTGCCACGGCGGTCTGTTGGCTGATCTCGGTATGGGTGGGCACCGCCAGTGCGTGGCGGTGCCCACCGAGCCGAAAACATGTACGACATGTGGCGGGTGGGTGCGGCGTGAGACGGTCTCAATCAGTGTGCGGGAAAATCCGTGCGCGCGGGAATGAACCCAAAGGACGCAGCAAGCGAGATGGCCCCAGCCGACAAGCTGTTTTAAGGAATTCACCAGCGGAACGCTCCGAGCGATAATTCAGCGGGATGCGCGGCCCCTGCGGGGACAGCGCGGCAACCTCCGCCGCGTTCGAGACGAAACGCGCCGCGACGATCAGTTGCCGCGGTGGCAACGCCCGACAAAGTGTGGCGAGCATGCCTGTCCCGCCGACCACGAGAATGCGACGTACCGTGCCCTGCGTGCTCATGCGTTTCCTCCTTTTGTGAACCGCAAGGCAGGTTACCATTTCGTCTGGAAGTCTATCGCGGCGTCTGGCGCTGTCTTCATTGGTCACAACCCAGTATGCCGGAATCGGGATCGACCGCGAAATCGGTTTGGGACGAGGCGACCTGGCCTTGCGGCGCATAACCGGAGACGGCGCCGACCACCGGCGCGAGATGTTCCGCTGGCCGGGCGCAGCGTTTGGTCTGGCTGTCATGAGCCGGGCTACGGGCTTGCCGCGGAACGCATCAAAGGCCAGGCGGCCTATCTGCGTTCTTGCGTACACCGGAATAGGAGCGATGATAGGTCGGACTTGCCGGCAGGATGCCGTCAGCAGTGGCTACGACCTGCCGAACCATGCCCTGAACCGCATCATTCGGGGGTTCTTCAACTCGGCGGCGATAGGTCGGATCGGTGATGGGCAATGGTCGCTTCTGGGGATCGACCCGGTCAACGCCGAGATTGCGGCTCTTCAGTTCCGCTGCGGCGCGTTCCGCCAATGCCCGCATCAGAGAGTTTTCGCGTGTGAAGCCCAGAAATATAAGGACCTTCAAAACATGCCCCTTGAATCTTTCCAACGGTAGCGCCATGACCTCATTGCAATCATGATTCGGTTTGCGACAAAAGAGGGTTTCAGATCTTGTCGGCATTGATAATCGCCTCAACGGCGCCTGGAAGTTCAGCGAAACTGTCAATCACGGCATCGGGGTTAAAGGTTGCAACGGGGCATTCGCTATAGCCGAAAGAAACGCAGATGACGCCAAGCCCGGCCGCGCGCGCCGCCAGCACGTCGGTTTCGCTGTCGCCGACGAAAATCGCCCTTGCCGTATCTGCCCGTAATTGCCGCAGAACCTCCCGCACCGGACGTGGATCGGGTTTGCCGACGCGGAGCGTATCGCCGCCGACCAGCGAATCAAAAACCCCCCTCAACCCCAGCTCGTCAAGCAGGGCCACTGCCGCTTTCTCCGGCTTGTTGGTGCAAACGCCCAAAGGAATCTCCCGCGCTCGAAAAGTCTCAAGGACTGGAATCGCGTCGGGAAAAATATGGCTATGAAAGGCAATATTTCCGGTGTAATCGTCGTGGAATTCTCGATAGAGGGTTTCCATGGCCGCATCATCGGCAATGGGGGCGCCAGTTCGCGCGAAAGCGCGTTGCAGAAGGGTGTGTGCGCCGCGCCCGATTATCGTTTGCACAATCTCGGACGCAAGAGCAGCCCGGCCATGGCGTTCGAGGACGCGGTTGAGAACGGCGGCAAGGTCCGGCGCGGTATTGACCAATGTGCCGTCGAGGTCGAAAATTATGGCCGAGGGCGAAGCGGCGGGGAACATCGGGAACGAGCCTTGTTCAACGGGCACCTTGTCAATTTGTGTGAGTATGCTAACGCTTTCGCTTGCGGGCGTCAAAGCGATTCTCAAGCATTCATATATCTGCCGGCGCCATATGAAGGGGCGAGGGTATGACCCATGCTGAATGACCAATCATTGTTCAAGGACAAATGTTACCTTGATGGCGAATGGATCGGAGGGGAAAAAACCTTCGATGTCCTGAACCCCGCGACCGGCGAGGTTCTGGCCTCGGCGCCCGATCTCGGCGCGGCGGAAACCCGCCTTGCCATTGACGCCGCCGGTGTGGCCTTCAGGGGCTGGTCGGCGCGAACCGCCGAAGAGCGTTCGCGCATTTTGCGCCGCTGGTTCGAGTTGATCATGGAAAACCGGGAGGACATGGCCCGGCTGATCACGGCGGAAATGGGTAAGCCATTCGAGGAAGCGCGCGGGGAAGTGGCCTATGCGGCCTCCTTTGTCGAATTCTACGCCGAAGAGGCCAAGCGAATCCATGGCGAGATTATCGCCAATGCCAGGGCCGACACCAGGGCGCTGGTGGTGCGCCAGCCCATCGGCGTGGTCGGCGCAATTACGCCGTGGAATTTCCCCGCCTCCATGATCGCCCGCAAACTGGCCCCGGCAATCGCGGCAGGCTGTAGCGTCGTGTGCAAACCGGCGGAAGACACGCCCCTGGTGGCGTTTGCTCTGGCCGAATTGGCAAACCGCGCCGGTGTCCCGAAGGGAGTGATGAATATCATCACCGGCGATGCGCCCACGATCGGTCGGGAGCTGACTTCCAATCCGCAGGTGCGCGCCATCGCCTTTACCGGTTCGACGGAGGTCGGCAAACTGCTCATGAAACAGGCGGCCTCGACGGTCAAGAAAGTCTTGCTTGAGCTTGGCGGCAATGCGCCCCTGATTGTCTTCGACGATGCCGATCTTGATCTCGCCGTTGAAAAGGCCGTGGCCTCGAAATTTCGCAATGCCGGTCAGACCTGCGTCTGCGCCAATCGCATTCTGGTACAAAATGACGTCCATGATGCGTTTGCCGAAAAATTCGCCGCTGAAGCGGCGAAACTGAAAGTCGGTCATGGCATGGAGAGCGCCACCCAGATCGGACCGCTGATCAACCGTCAGGCGATCGAGAAGGTGGAACGTCACGTCGCCGATGCGAGGGCCAGGGGCGGGGAGGTGGTCATTGGTGGGAATCGCCATGCCCTTGGCGGCTGTTTTTATCAGCCGACCGTCATCGCTAACGCCACCACCGCGATGCTCGCCGTCAGGGAGGAAATATTCGGCCCGCTGGCGCCATTGTTGCGTTTTGCAAGCGAGGAAGACGCCGTCACCATGGCCAATGACACGCCTTTCGGCCTGGCGGCCTATTTTTTCAGCCGCGATATCGCCCGCTGCTGGCGGATGGCCGAACGCCTCGAATATGGTATGGTCGGCATCAACGAAACCATCTCCAGCAACCCTAATGTTCCGTTCGGCGGGGTCAAGGAATCCGGGCTGGGTCGCGAGGGGTCGCATTACGGTATCGAGGAATTCGTCGAGATCAAATACATGTTCATGGGCGGGATTGCGCCGTCGTCGAACGCCCCGTGACGCCCATAAGCGCAGCCGCCCGCGCTTGCCGGGCATTGGCCCGGCTCGCGAAACAGGAGAGACCCCTTGCCATCGTCCTTGGACCGCAAACGGGCTTGCGCTGTTGCCGCGCTCGAGCATGTCGCTTCCGGCATGAGTCTTGGATTGGGCAGCGGATCGACCGCCTCCCTGTTTATCGACGCCGTCGGCGAGAAGGTCCGCGCCGGGCTCGATGTGCGCTGCGTCGCCACCTCCATGGCCAGCGAAAGACGCGCCGGAGCGCGCGGCATTCGTCTCATTGCGCTTGACGAGGCGCCCCGCATCGATATGACCGTTGACGGCGCCGATGAAATCGACCCTGCGCTAAACCTAATCAAAGGCGGCGGCGGTGCTCTGTTGCGCGAAAAGATCGTCGCGGCGGCTTCCGCACGCATGATCGTCATTGCCGATGCAACCAAGCGGGTCGAATGTCTCGGCCGGCGTCCTCTGCCGGTGGAGCTGGCGCGTTTCGGCGCCGGGGCGACGCTCAAACACATCGAACGGGCGGCGGGGAATATCGGCCTTTCCGGCCCGGTTGCCCTGCGGATGGCGGGTGACGAACCCTTCATCAGCGATGGCGGCAATCTAATCTGCGATTGCGGGTTTAGGAAGATTCCCGACCCTCGGGCCTTGGCCGCCGCGCTGAACGCCATTCCCGGCTTTGTCGAGCATGGTTTGTTTCTCCACATGGCAAGCCTGGCGCTGATCGCGACCGCGGCCGGCGTGGAGGAAACGACGCCATATCAATCCACGCCATGATGGGGCATTGCCTTTGTGCAAGAAGCGACCTTTAATCCTGTTCTCAATCTCATGGGAGAGTTTTAAGTGAGCGTTTACGATTACGATCTGTTCGTCATTGGCGCCGGTTCGGGCGGCGTACGCGCGGCGCGCATGGCGGCGGGCTATGGCGCGCGCGTCGCGGTGGCCGAGGCCGATCGCGTCGGCGGCACCTGCGTCATTCGCGGCTGCATCCCGAAAAAATTATTCGTCCATGCCAGTCGGGTCGGCGAAGAAATAAACAATGCGGAGGGGTTCGGCTGGAGTCTCGGCGAGACACATTTCGACTGGCCCACTCTGGTGGCCAACAAGGACCGCGAAATCGACCGGCTGAGCGACCTCTACAGCAAAAACCTCAAAGCCTCCGGGGTCGTTATTATTGAAGATCATGCCACCCTCAAGGACGCTCACACCCTCTCGCTCGAGCGACAGGCCCGCACTGTCACCGCCGCCAAGATCGTGATCGCGACCGGCGCCCGGCCTTTCATGCCGGAGGTGCCGGGGATAGAGCATGCGATCACCTCTAACGAGGCGTTCCATCTCGAACGGCTGCCGGAGCGTATCGCCATTGTCGGCGGAGGCTATATCGCCGTCGAATTTGCCGGTATTTTCAACGGGCTGGGGGTCGCGACGACGTTGATTCATCGCGGCGAGGAGATTCTGCGCGGCTTCGACGACGATTTGCGCGGCGGGCTGCGCCAGGCAATGATCGTCAAGGGTGTGGATGTTCGCGTCGAAAGCCGCGTCACCCACATTGAGGCCGATGGCAATGGCTATCATGTCTGCCTTGCCGATGGTACCGGTTTGCGAACCGACCTTGTCATGTATGCAACCGGACGCCACCCCAATATCAGTGGGTTGGGATTGCAAGCCGTCGGCGTCGAGTGCGGAGGTAACGGCTGCGTGGCGGTCGATGAATATATGAAGACCTCGCTCGACAATATCTATGCCGTCGGCGATGTCACCGACCGGATCAATCTGACCCCGGTGGCGATCCGCGAGGGGGCGGCGGTGGCCGAGACCCTGTTCAATGACAATCCGACCCGCCTCGATTATGCGATCATCCCCACGGCGGTGTTTTCACAGCCCGAGATCGGCACCGTCGGCCTCGGAGAAGCCGAGGCCCGCAAGCGATATGACCGCGTCGATATTTACAAATCGACATTCCGCCCCCTGAAATATGCGCTTTCGGGGCGGGATGAACGCACGCTGATCAAGCTTGTGGTCGATAGCCGAAATGATATCGTGCTCGGCTGTCATATCCTAGGCAATGCAGCCGGCGAATTGATCCAGCTTCTCGGTGTCGCGCTGCAAATGGGGGCCACCAAGGCCGATTTCGACGCAACCATCGCCGTTCATCCCACCACGGCGGAAGAACTGGTGACCATGCGCCGGAAACCCGCCCCTTAAGTGTAAAACCGTGTTATACAGTCCAGCTTCCTTGCCTTGATAAGGATTTGGCAAGGCGTTTCCTTGAAGACGTGATCTTAACGTCTAGATGCAGTAAAAGCTTCCTTGGCTCATGACGGAGTGGCGGGTTTGAATAAAAAACAGCGAACGCGCTCAAGGTTAGTTTCCGTGTGGATGCTGCCGGTCGTGGCCTGTATGCTGGCTCTGACGTTCATGTGGCGGTTGTCGCTCGGGCCGATTCCCTTAAACTTCGCGAACAGACCGATTGCGACGGTTTTCTCAGCCGGCCTCGGCGATATGAGCGTCGCTTTTTCCGACATTGCGATCGAAACTGCCCGGGGCGGGGGGCTGCCACGATTGCTTTTTCGCAATATCCGTCTGACGAATGGCGACGGTCGCCTCATTGCCCGTGCGCCGCGCGCCCGGATCGGTCTGGATGGTCTAGAGCTTCTGGCGGGCCGGGTCAGACTCCGCCGGCTTGAGCTGATCGGGCCGCAAATTCTGATCCAGAGAACACTGTCGGGAGACATTCGGCTGGGCTTCGGCAGTCCCGAAACTGGCGGTGGCGAAGCACCCGCCGATATGATGACGGATGACGCCGCCACGACAATTTCTCCCCCAGATAATACGGTTTTCGTCGGCAGACATGATTTAATGGTGGCATTGGCAAAAGATGTGTTCAGTTCCGACCACACTGCCGTGAGCGCCCTGACCGGCGTCGTGATCAGCGATGCCTCGGTTTCGCTTTACGACGCGGTGAACCGAACAACCTGGCATGCTTCAAAAGCAAATCTCGTCTTTTCGCGTAGCGATCACGGTGTGACGCTGGTTTGCAGAACCGAGATTCCGCACGGACCGGATCGCGCGCATCTTGAATTGGTAGCGAATTACATTTCTCAAACCGGTCGAATGTCCATCACCGCGCGGGTTCGCGATTTTATCCCCGCCCATGCCGCGGCGCGGATATTCTCACTGTCCGATCTGGCCGAGGTCAAGGTGCCATTGTCTGGTGAGGTTCATATCGCACTCGATGGTGCCGGCGGCATCATAAAAGCGGATGGTGTGTTGACGACCGGGGCGGGTCATGTCGACTTCCCCGATTTTATCGCCAGGCCGGTCAGGATCGACGGGGGCGTGCTGCATCTCTTTTACGAGCCGGAAACCGGCAAGGTGATCGTCAGAGATTCCGCGATCTCGATTGAGGGATCGCAAACGGTTCTTTCAGGCGTGCTCTCTCCGGTCCATACCAGCGATGGCCTGCTCGGTTCGGTCGCAATAGACTTTCATCTTCGGCAAGCCGACCCCCATGGCGGCGACGCCATAAGCGATGGTCCGACGATCCGGCGACTGGATTTCAAAGGTCGCGCCCTTGTCCTCGCCGGGCGGCTGGATGTGGACGAGCTCAAGATACAGGCCGGCGGCGGAGTGATCCGTCTGCATGGGGGATTTGCGGACGGGCCCGAGGCGGTTGGTGTGAATCTTGAAGGGAGGATCGACGATCTGCCGCTCGATGCGCTTAAGCTTCTCTGGCCGCCGATCCTAGCGCCGGGAGCGCGCGAATGGATTTCCGGCAATATCTTAAGTGGTCGCGTGGCGTCCGCGACATTCAAGCTCCATATACCATCGGAAATCATGGAAGGCGCGATCAAGGGCGGTGCCATCCCCGACGAGATGGTCGATTTTCGCTTCGCGCTGGCCGATGTCACGGCACGCTATCTCAACGGGCTGCCGTTGTTGAGCGACACGGCCGCCAAGGGCCGGTTGCAAGGTAATCGTTTTGACCTGATGGTGGAAAGCGGCCATGTCACAACGAAGTCTGGAAAACAGATTGGACTTGTGGCGGGGCGAATGTCTATTGACGATCTTGTGACTCGTGGCGCCGAGGCGCGTTTCACTGTGCAAAGCCATGGCTCGGCGCAAGCCATTGTGGACTTCACTAAATACGAGCCTCTCGCCTCCATGGCGCAACCGGGTTTTGATGTCCGGGCTCTCCGCGGTGATACGCGAATCTCTCTTGATCTGAAACTGCCGCTTTTACACGATGTCTCACGCGATCAAGTCACCGCCCGGGCCGCAATCGACATTGACAATGTTCACATTCCCAGAATTGCCGACGGTGTTGGCATTGACGGCGGCGCGGTTCATTTCGACGTCACCTCGACCGGTGCGACCGGTGGCGGCGACGTCACATTGAATGGTGTTACCGCCAGACTTAACTGGACCGCGCGCTTCAATGGCAAGGATCTGAAACAGCAAGATATCGTGGTCAAGGGCACTCTCGACGACAAGGCGCGCGCTCAACTCGGAATCAATCTCGATGATTTCATGAGCGGCCCGATTATGGCCACGATGACGGCCAATAGCGTCGATGGCAAAATCAGTCATGCGCATGTCAGCGCGGATTTGTCGAAAGCACGCCTTTATCTTACCGCAATTGGATGGCGGCGGCCGGCCTCCGGGGCAACCCGGGCGACATTCGATCTTGGTTTCGGCGAAAAGGGCGCAATCGACATTCGCAATCTTGTCCTGCACGGCAAGGGGTTGGAGGTCAAGGGCGCGCTCGAACTGAACGCCAAGGGTGAAATCGTATCCGCCGCCTTGCCGAAGGTCGATCTCGACGTGGCGCATGACCTGTCCGTCAAGGCAGATCGCGGGAAAGATGGTGTTCTAACCCTGAAACTCAATGCCGGACTATTCGATGCGCGCGCTCTTATCGATCAAATTTTCGCTTGCAAAACATCCGCCAAGGGTAGGGGCGTCGCTACCGCCGCCGGCGTGGATCGTTCCGGCGTAATCGCGCTTGAGGCCCGTTTTGCCGCTATGAAGGCGCATCGGGGCGTGAATCTCAAGGACACGCATATCTCCGCGCGGATTAAGAGCGGTTTTGTCGAAGATATGACAATGAGAGCGCATAACCGTGACGATAGCGCGCTTCAGTTAACGCTGACCGCGAAGGCCGGCCGGAAAAGGGAGGTCAAACTGACGAGCGGTAATGGCGGCGCGATTCTGCGCGGTCTTGACCTTTATGATGCTGTCGAGGGGGGAGAATTGCAGGTGAGCGCGAATTTGGGAGCGCCGGGACAGGCAACCCCGGCCAGCGGACGCCTGAAATTACGCCATTTTGCCATGAGCGGGCAACCGACCCTTCCCCGCTTCAGCAAGCAGGGACACCCCAAAACATCCGACAAGCCCAGTGGCCCGCGCCATTTTACCAGCCTGTCGGTCCCGTTTTCGGTTGACGATCGGGGTGTTCATATCGAACATGCGGTCCTGAAAGGTGGGTCGATCGGGGTGGCGGCACAAGGAACAATCGACATCAAGGAACAAAAAATTGCCATCAGCGGCACGATCATTCCGATTTATGCGCTCAATTCGCTTTTGAGCGCCATTCCGGTTTTGGGCACGCTCCTGACGGGCGGAGAGGGCGAGGGAATATTCGCGATCACCTTCACTTTGAGCGGCGTATTGACCGATCCGAAGATGACTCTCAACCCGGCGTCGATTTTTGCCCTGGGCGTCTTACGCAAACTCTTCCAGCTCGATAGCCCCCGATGACCGGCGAAAATAGGGCGTAGGAGTAAGACAGTTTTAAAATTCGAAGGATTCTAAATAAATAATCACTGTATTATTTATATATTATTAAATAAATTTAAAAATTATTGATATTGGAGATAAAAAATTTTAATAAATTTTTTAATATGACAGTAACAATGGTATGGTAAAAAATTTTGATAATCTCAGGGTTCTATTGTAATAACTGTTGTAAAATTCGTTACAATGATCTCTTTTTATAAAGTGGTTGACAGCTAAACTAAAGGTTAATCCAATATTGATTCCAAAAGAGAGTCGGAGTCAAACTGTGGTGAGCTAATAGAATTAAAATGGAAACGGAAATGAGACCAAATACTCTAAAATAATAAAACAAAATTACAATTATTTCTTATTTTTCACTTATTTTAAAAATAAATTTTGCAAAATTTTAAAGATTAATTAAAAAATAAAAATTTGGATTAATGAGTTATTATGCTTGAAACGAGCGCTCGGACTCTGCCCATTTGCTAAGAGGCGGTGCGGCCGTTCCGGCGACAAAAAACAGGGTCAACAGGATGATCCATCCGGTGTTGCCCGGTCATATCACCACGAGAGACATGAAAGCGGGACCAACAGCCGTTATCATCGTCTCCAAAGAGGAGGTGACGCCTTGATAGCGACCTTTAAACTCCTTATTCATCAAAACGATCGATAAAATCCATTTGCCGGCTATGAAATAAATCTCTCCCGCGATGACAAAAAGAGTGCCTGCAATCAACAGAATTGAAGCCAGTATCGGCGAAGCATATCCGCTTGAGGCAAAAAGTATGCAACGTCCTCCCAAGATCCATCCGGTGAGTAAACTGGCTTGCCCACCACCTCCCACAGACTGCGTCTTCTTGCTGACTTGAACCTGAAAAAAGGCAATCAACAATGAGAAAGCAGCCAACGGCAATCCCGGCAGATATTGAGGAGCCGTTGTTCGTTGATGAACCCATAATGGTAGCGCCGTTGACATCGGTGACCAGCAAAGCGCGAAGAGCATGGTGACCCCCATAATCGTGAGGTAGGGAAAATCGTGCAGAACTCTTATATCACCCTCAATAGATATTTTTTCTATGGGGTTGTCTTTGGGTGGAAGTACAATTATAATGGTAAAAATAAAAAAGGTCGCGGCGTTTAAGAGCAACCCTACGTAAAAACCGACAAGGTCGTTATATCCCAACACGACGGCGCCTAAGCTGGCGCCTGCAGCATAACTCACATGGCTCAAGGCCCGCAGTTTCGCCAGGATATCTATCTGTCTCCTTTCGCTCGGAAATAGACCGCAAACCAATGCCACTCTCATGCCTGCGACGGCACTTTGCGTTCCAAGCACCACGAACGAGGCGGCTAGGAGCGAAACAGGTCCGCTCACGAAGCAAAAGCCGATCAGGTCAATTGCGCGAATAATCGTGAGCGCCAACAAAATATCTCGCGCATTATGGCGATCGGCAAAACTGCCGGCAGGATAGGCACACGCGATCCCTGTCAAACCTGTTATGCCGAGCCCGCAAGCCCGCAACAAACCGCGTATTGAGCGAAATCAGACAATAATCGCCATCCTCGATCCCTTCCGGGATCATCGAGCTGCCCTTGGCGACAACGTAAAAGGCATCGCCGTCAACCTCGAGCAGACCGCAAGGCATCG
>JBAJNN010000043.1:0-12816 GCA_036881905.1 Hyphomicrobiales bacterium
GTTTCGGCGGCTGGCAGCGGTTCACGTCGGAGCAGATGCAGGGAACGCCGCGTTCGCTGCATCCGTGGGCTTCTCTCGCCGGCGAACAGTTCTACGGTTCGGGCACCGAGCTCAAATATTACCAGATCCGGGGCGGGGCCCTGATCGATATCACGCCGATCCGGCGCACGGTGACGCTTGCCAACGATCCGATAACGATCATCAGCGCGGCAGGTGGCGTCACGCTGATCGAGGTCGCGGATACACTGCATCAGGCGATCGTGAACGATTTCGTGACCCTGTCTGGCGTGGTAGGCCCTATCGGCGGCTTGGACGCCAGCGTGTTTAACGCCGAGCACCAGATCACAGCGATACCCACGGACAACACGATCCGGTTTAACGTGACTGGTACCGGTACGGCGGCGACGGGTGGCGGCGCGGCCGTAGAGGCGGCATACCAGATCAACACGGGTATCGATTCCACCGTGCTCGGCGCCGGCTGGGGTACCGACACATTCGGTTCGGGCGGTTGGGGACTTGCCTCCGACCAGCTGACGATCTCTGACCGCCTGCGTCTGTGGCATCAGGACAATTTCGGCGAGGACCTGATCTTCAACGTGCAGGACGGCGGCATCTACTACAAGGACATGTCCGCGGGAGTGACGAGCCGGGGTTTCGAGCTGCAGGACGCACCCTCGGCAAATGACGCGCCGGTGATCGCCCGACAGGTCCTGGTCTCCGATAATGATCGGCATGTCCTGTTTTTCGGAACCAACCAGATCGGATCTTCGGCGCAGGACCCGTTGTTGGTGCGCTGGTCGGATCAGGAGAACCCGTTCGACGGCGAGATTACCACCACGACAACGGCGGGCAGCCTGCGGATCGATAGCGGTTCGGAGATCATTATCGCGGTTGAATCCCGGGGTGAGATCCTGGTCTTTACCGACGTGACCGTGCACGCGCTGCGGTTTGTCGGACCACCGTTCATTTTCGGCCAGGTCCGGATCGGGACCAACACGTCCTTGATCGGGCCGAATGCCGTGGCGACGGATGGCGTCAACGTGTTTTGGATGGGGCGCGGCGGCTTCTACCGGCATACCGGCCAGATCCAGGAATTGCGCTGTGATGTGAAGGACTATGTGTTCCGGAACATCAACGAGCAGCAGAGCGGCAAGATCACGGCAGGCATCAACCGGCTGCACAGCGAGGTCTTCTGGTACATGCCTTTTGGGGATGTGGAAGAGAACAACTTCTACGTCGTCTACAACTACGAACAGGACATCTGGTATTACGGTATGCTGAACCGAACGGTCTGGATCGATGCCCGATTCGAGGCGCAGCCGCTTGCGGGCAGTCCTGACGGGTATATCTACGCACACGAAGTCGGTGCGTCGGACAACTCGGTCATCCCTCCCGTGGCGCTGAATTCCTACGTGGAATCGAGCGACATCGAGCTCGGGACCGGCGACACCCTGATGTATGTCCGGCGCCTGTTGCCGGATGTCACTTTCGACGGATCGACAGCCACCACGCCGCAGGTGACGATACAGCTCGAAACCCGCAACTATCAGGGCGAAGCTTACCGGACGCAGAAAGCACCGACGGTGGCGCGGATCGCGGTCGGACCTCCGGAACAGTTCAACGGGTTGCGCAACAATGTTCGCATGCGCGGGCGCTATATCCGCTACCGGATCGAGGCGGATCAGATCGGCGTGCGCTGGCGTCAGGGCATCCCCAAGCTGCAGGTGCAATCGGATGGGCTGAGATAGTGGTAGGACAATCGAACAGTCCGGTTATTGTTCCCCGCCTGCCGCTGGCGCCGGGCGAGTATTCCAAGGAGCATATGGATCTGTTGGTCCAGGCGATCGATAACGCGTTCGATCTGCTGACGGGGTTCGGTACCGTGACGGCGGGCAGGATCTTCGTGCAGGGCCTGCCGACAGCCAGCAACGAGCTCGAAATCGGGGAGGTCTACGTCGATTCCGGTTTCTTGAGAGTTGTTCGGGAACAGGATACATTTGTAACGACCGTAAGTACGACAAGTGCGCTGGGCACCGTTACGGTAAGCACTCCATGAGGGTATGATGGCCAAGAAGCGGAAGATGAGCAAGCGCGAGAAGTCCGCGCAGGAACTAGCGCAGCTCGGACGCTATGGCGATTCCATGCTGGTGCACATGAACCCGGCCGAGGTCAAGGCAATGGCCGCTTCGGGCGCGGGCATGACGATCAACCCCGATACGGGTCTTCCGGAAGCCTTTCTCCAATTCCTGGCGCCCCTCTTTGCAGCTGCAGCGCCGGCAGCGGCAACCGCGTTGCCCGCGGCAGCTGCAGCCATACCGGCCGCGGCCGGCACGGCTGCCGCGGCTCTTCCAGCCGCCGCGGCGGCGACTTTGCCGGCAGCGGCAACAGCAGCTCTTCCTGCGGCAGCCTCGGCATTGCCTGCTGCAGCGGGCGCTGCGTTGCCAGGTGCAGCGGCAGCTCTCCCCGGTGCGGCTACCCTCCCGGCCGCCGCCGAGGCAGTGCTTCCTGCTCTGGCCGGTGCGGCACCCGAGACGCTCGCAGCAGCGGCGCCGGCAGCAGGGACCGAGGCTTTGATCGGCGGCGCTGCAGCGGACGCTCTCGGGGGTGCCGCTCCCGTGACGGACCTGGTTCGCGCGCAAGCGACAGAAGCCCTGAGAACCGGCCTGCAGGCTGCGCCCGATCTGGGCCTGCCCGCGACCGGTGAACCGATAACAGATGCGTTTAGCCTGTTTGGGCCGCAGGCCCCGTCTCCTGCGGGCAGCGCGGTTCAAGGGGTGCCGGGGGCAGCATCCGGGCCGCTTCCCCCGGCACCTGATATCGGGGAATCGCTGGGCATGTTCGACATGTCCCGCGGAGGGACGGGTCTGTATCCTCCGCGGGTACTTCCCGGAGCGCCGGTTCAGGTCGGCGCACCGCCTGTACCGCCCGAGCAGTTGCTGGGCAGCATGCTGCGCGGCGACCAGGTTCCCGCCAGTGTCGCGGCGCCGACATCGACCGGTGCGTCCGGGCTGGCGCCACCCATGCCGGCCACTGCAGGCGGACCGCCTGTCGTGCCGTCACCGGAAACAGCGCAGAGCCTGTTGCCGCCGATTGACGCACCGATCGGCGACGTCGCGCTGGCGGATGCGTCCCTGGCCGATCCGACTTTCGCCGATCCGCTCGTACCGCTGGACGAACCGATCGACATCGCCGAGCAGGTTGTTACTCCCTATACGGAGGCTGCCGCGCTGCCCGAGGCTGCGCAGGCGGCGGAGACCGTCGCCGAGGGTGCGCCTGCGGGAGAGGGCGGCCTCTTTACCCGCGACAACCTGATCAATTTCGGGATCCCGGTCGCGGCCGGGCTGGCCACGCTGTTGCCTGCCGATGAGATCGACGATCCGGAAGAGGATGAAGCCGAACTGCAGGACCTGTCAGGGGTCGACTACTCGGTGAATTTCCCCGGTGCGGATTATATCCCCGGCACCGACCCGGAATTCAGTTACTTCCCGCGCAACCGTCGTTTCGCCGATGGCGGCCTGATACAGCCGGGCATGCCACAGCAGCAAATGCCACAGCAGCAGATGCCGCAGCAGCCCATGCCGATGCAGGATCCGAACATGACCTCGCATATGGACGCGGGCGTGAACTACCGGCCACCGACGATACCGACGATGAACCCGGGCATGTCCGAAATGGCGATGCCGATGCAGAGCGGTCCGCTGCAGATCGGTGTCCCGACACCGCCGCAGCCGCCCAGCGTGCCGGGATTCGGCGGCGTACCGATGTATCAGGACGGAGGTGTCGTGCAACCGCCGATGCCGCAGGGACCTCCCGTACCGGGACAGGGTCCGGCACCGGAACAGGTTATCCAGGAAGCCGCGATGGCGCTGCAGGGTCAGCATCCGAACCCTGAAATGGCGATTCAGATGTTTGTCTCGCTGTTCGGGGAAGAAGCGCTGATGAACCTGCAGGCGCAGGTAGCGGGCGAGAACCCGCGCATGATCGACGGGCCCGGAGGCCCGAAGGACGACATGGTCCCGGCGCGGATAAACGATACGCAGGAAGCCCGGCTCAGTGACGGCGAGTTCGTCATGACAGCCGATGCAGTGCGTAATGCAGGCAACGGCGATCCCGGTGCGGGCGCACAACAGCTGCGGCAACTGAATGACATGTTGTCAGGACGGCCGAGCGGGCAGCTGGACGTTGACAGGGTACGCTGACAGGGAGCCGGTCAAGACAGAGGTCCTCCCGGTCAGCCGGGGAGACATCCTGCATATATGGGAAGCGGTCCGGGGCTACCTGCAAGGGGCCACGGACCGGTCGCATGGACGCATGACAATCGACGATGTCCTGCTTGAGTTGCTGACAGGAGACAGCGTTCTGTGGGTCATCTTCAACACCGATGACATGTACGATATTTACGGCGCGGCCACGACCCGGATCGTGCAGTATCCCAACGCCAAAGTAGTGTGCGGCGACTTTTGCGGCGGTCGGGAGGTCATGATATGGTCGAAGGAACTTGAAGACACCATAATCGCTTATGCCAAACACGTAGGAGCCCGGCAGGTTGAGCTATATGGTCGGCGCGGGTGGGCCCGGGCATTTGGTCCTGGCTGGGACACCAGTGTCGTCATGATGACAAAGAGGATTTGACCTTATGGGCGGTAGTAAAGGCGGTGGTGGCGGCCAGAATGTAACGCAGACGTCCTATACGTCGAACATTCCGCAATATGCCCGACCCTATTTCGAGGAGCTGCTGGAGCGCACGCGCGTGGAATCGAGTGCGCCGTACCAGGCGTATGAAGGCGAGCGCATCGCAGGCTTCACGCCGCAGCAGCAGCAGGCGTTCCAGATGACGCAGGATGTCGCCGGGCGCGGGACGCCGGGTGTCGACCAGGCGTCGCAGATCGCCGGACAGGTCGGGGCTACCGGCGACGAGACCTTCCAGGGCGAACGTTTTAGCCAGGAAGGCGTCCAGCGGTTCATGGATCCGTACCTTGAGAATGTGCTCAAGGTGCAGCAGGACATGGCGGCACGCCGGTTTGCCGAGCAGCGAGCGGGACGATCGGCACGCGCGGTATCCCAGGGCGCGTTCGGCGGCTCGCGGCAGGCGGTGGCCGAGGCGTTGGCGCAACGGGATCAGAACGAACAATTGGCCGCGCAGGAAGCGCAGGCCCTGTCGGAGGCTTACCGGACCAGTGCACAGCAATTCGAAACGGAGCAGCAGCGCATGGCGCACGGAGCGCAGCAGGGCGCCGCGACACGTCTGGCGGCTGGACAGCAGCTGGGCGGGCTTGAACAGCTCAGGCAGCAGCTCGGATTGCAGGGTGCCCAGGCGCTCGCCAATGCGGGACAGCAGCAACAGCAGCTCCAGCAACAGCGGCTGCAGCAAGGATACTCGGACTTCCTGAACCAGCGCGACTGGCGTCGTCAACAGCTCGGGCTCTATTCAAGTGTCCTGCATGGCGGCATCGTGCAGCCGACGCAGGATGTCACGACATCGCAGGCCGCGGCCAACCCGTTTGCGCAGGCACTCGGGGCCGGTATAGGTTCGTATGGGTTGATGGGCCTTCTGAGAGGGCAACAGTAAGGACGGCGAACTGTGGCCAATATTTTGCAGATACAGGATGACCTGAGAAATTATAGTGACGATCAGCTCGCAAATGCGGTAAATACTCCTGCAGGGGATGTCCCGCAATACTTGGTGCTTACGGAGATGAACCGCCGTAAAACACTGAGGGATTCTGCAGGCTCGGGAGAACCGGTACCGCAGACGACAATTGCGGAGGAGTTGACAGCGCAGGCATCCCCCAATGGTGCCCCTCCGCCAGCCATGCCCGCGAGTGTTCAGCCTGGCTTCCCTGCACTGGCTAACGCTACACAGGCAGCAGGTGGAGGGGTGCCGCCAATGCCGGCTTACGCTGATGGCGGTTTTGTCTCCGATCCAAGCAACCCTTTTGCAGCCCTGTCGCAGCGGCTCGCCACGATGGAAGCGGCCAACAGCGGCGCGCGGCGCGACGCGCGGAACATCGCTCTGGCGCAGTTCGGGTTCGGGCTGGCCAGCTCCAACTCGCCGTTTTTCGGGCAGGCCATTGGCGAGGGCGGTCTCGCCGGAGCGCAGGCCTTCCAGCAGGCGAAGCGCGACATGCGCGGCGACGAGATGGATATCCTGCGGCAGCATATCGCCCTGGCGCAGGCCCAGACCGCGTCCGATCTGGCCAGGCAGCGTATCGAGATGCGGCAGCAGGAGCTCGACAAACCACCGGCAGCGCTCCAGACCTTTGACTTCTTCCAGAACCTCGACCCGGAAGGCCAGCAGGACTTCCTGCGCATGCGCGGTCAGACATCGAGCGGCTTTAAGACGCTCGATGAGGTCGCCAAGTTGCGCGAGAAGACCCGCGCGGATCTAATGAAGCCGGTAAATGAAGGCGGCCGAGGCTGGGGCGAAGTGCTTCAGAACGCTAAACTCGAAGGTGATATCGCCTACGCCAAGGCACGGCGTGAGTTCGATCAGGAAGTCGACAACACGGCACGGGAACGTTACCCGCACAGGGCGGCGGAGATCGGCATGTTCGCCGGAGCGCGGGCCGGGCGCGAGGGATCGCGCGGGCTCAACCTCGTCGGAGCGCCGACAGGCCCGTCCGCGCAGGGCATGCAGACTATCGAGCTCTCCCCGACCAAGGCGCGTGGGACCGGCAAGGAGCCGGAGCAGGAGAAAGAAGAATCCAAGGAAACGAGCAGGATCATGGCACGGACGCTCAACCCGCGCGGGCTGCTTGAGAGTAAGGAAGATTACGAGGCCCGTATCGACAAGATCGTGAAGGGCGAAATGTCTCTGCTACCGAGCGGAGAGTAGCAGGATACCTGAATGGCTTATCAGATCCCCTTGCCGAACGGGCAGTTTGCCCAGTTCTCGGATGACGTCGAGCAGGATGACGCACGGCGTCAGATCTTCGATGCGTTTCCGGAATATTTCAGCGACGAGGATCACGCCTATTTCGGACGCCAGGACGTGGAGCGTGAAACCTCGGCCCTCGGGCGCGGGTTCCGTTCGTCGCTTGAGACGACCAAGGGCAATATCGGCGCGGTCGGCAAGTACGGGCTCGGCGGCACGTTCGAGCAGCTGCAGGAAGATATCGCGGAGACCGAGAAACTCGCCGCGCAGGAGAACCCCTACGCCACCAGTTTCGAGGACGTCACGCAGTCGTTCAGCGAGGGCTTCCTGCCCGGGCTGCAGCGGCTCGGGTCCTATATCGGCGAAACGGCCGGCGGCACGGTGCCCTATCTGGGCGGCACGCTGGCCGGTGGCGCGGTCGGTACGTTGCTCGGTGGTCCGGCAGGCACGGTATCCGGCGCCGCCGCGCCGTTTGCCGGCGCGATTGTCGGCGCAGCGCCACAGTTCTTCGCCGACAACGTGGCGCGTCAGGTGCAGGAAGGCGTCCGGAACGAAGAGGAGATCGACTGGGAAGCCGCGTTCGGCGCGGCTGTCGCGCAGGGTGGCCTGAACGCGATCGGTCCGCTGTTCACCGGTATCGTGGGCCGGGGCGTCATGGGCCCCGTGGCGCAGCAGGCGGTCATCAAGCAGACGCTCGACAAACTCGGCAAGATCCCCGGCGGCCGTTTCGCCGCGGCCGGTGTCGCCGCGTCACAGGTCGAGGGCCTGACCGAGGTCCTGCAGCAGGGGCTCGAACGGGCGCAGGCTGGACTGCTGGCCTTTGACGACGAGGAGACCCTGGCGGCCTATACCGGGGGCGCCATGCTCGGCCTGATCATGGGCGGTGCCGGATCGGTCGTTACGCGCAGCCGCAAACCGGCAGAAGACTTCGAGCCGAACCCGGTCGAGGAACCGGTCGCGATGGCGGTGCCGCCGCTGGTACCGCCCGATGCGCCGCTGGCGCTTCCCGCGCCCAGCACCGAAACACCCCGCCCGCCGACATTCGACATACGGCCGGAATCCGGCGAGACCCCGGCTGACTACGCGGATCGCGCCATTCGCGTTGCTGGAGCGGATTTCCCGGACGGGCCGTTCCGGCAGATCGCCACGGACAACGGCTTCCAGATTGTCAGCGAGAACGGCGACTATGTCGGCCAACCCTTCGCCACGCCCGATCAGGCGCAGGAAGTCCTGAATGTCTATAACCAGCGCGGTGACGAACTGGCGTTGGAGAAGCAGGCGCAGGAAGCGATCAAGAACACGCGCCAGACCGAGACGGCCGAGTTGCTCGCGGCTGCGCGCGAGACCGTGGCGCCACTGGGTACCTTTACGATTGAGGAGATCGGATCCTCCCTGGCCGGACGGGTCAACGCGCGCCGGATCCAGGTCGGCCTGCAGCCGCTCGATACGTTCACACTTGAGGACCTGGCCAAGGTCAAGGCGCCGGAGAGCGCGATTACACGGCTGATCAACCTGCGGCGTCCGGTGACGACGGCTGAGCTGACGCAGCCGAACGATGTTCTGCAGGCGGCGCAGGACAAGGGCATCGTCTCCGACGACGAGAATTTCAGGATCTTTGCGCGCCGGACAACCGGGGCGACCGATGTCAACCGGATGAACCAGACGCAGCTGCAGGCGCTGCAGGGCAAGATCGACGAACTGCCGCAACAGACCGAGGGCACGACGATCCCGGTCATCGAGCAGCCGCTGTTCACACAGGCCCAGTACGACAAGGCGGTTTCCGGGATCGAAGCGGAGGGGCGCTTCACGCAGACGCTGCTCTCCAAGGTCACCGGCATCCGGGATCGCAAGACACTGAAGGCTTTGCGCGAGCGCATGGTCGGTCGCGGCGCGCTGGTCAAGCGCAGCGAGAACGACTACCGGCTGTCGGATGTCATCGGCAAGGAGCGCCGCGCCACCCCTGCGGACCTGCCGGAGGGCACGACCCGGAATCATGTCGTGCGCGAGGTCCCGGTCGGCAAGCTGCGCCTGCGCAAGAACGGCAAATCGCTGGGTACATTTGACAGCGAGACGGAAGCGCGGGCCCGGATCTCCGGTATCCGCGAGAAGGAGGCGGCGACGGGCGACAAGCCGTCGACCCTCGAACTGGTCCCGGCTGAAGGCACGGCCTTCGCCGTGGTCGAGAACCGTTACGACGGAGAAGGGAACTTCCTCGGCCAGGCACCGGTCGACACGCGCCGGACGCGCGAGGAAGCCCAGGCCGAAGCGGACAAGATCGATGGCCGCGAGGACATCCAGAGCCAGACGGCGCCGGTAAAGCAGGCACCGCCCGAGGCACTGAAAGGCCGCGTCGGCGATGTCATGCAGGCCCTGAAGGACCTGGCCTATCAGCGCGAATTGCCGCTGCTGGGAACGAAAGTCAAGATGGTCGGTGGCGAGATGGTCACGACCGATGGTGATTTCCTCGAAGGCCAGTACTCACCCGCGGCCAACACGATCTTTATCGCGGTGCGGGACCTGCACCCGGACATGACGACCAAGGAGATCGTCGAGCGGCTGGCGCAGGTCATGGACCACGAGCTGGTGCATGCGCTGCGCGAGGCCGGGATCCTGTCGGAAGGGTCGCCCGCGTGGCAGACCCTTGAGCGTTATGTCAGGCGTGCCAAGCGGCCCGAGGGCAACGAGACCTATTACCAGTTCGCGCGCCGCAACTATGAAGGCCGCGCCGGATACGAAAAGCCCGCCGACATTATCGAGGAAGCGATTGCCGAGGCGTTCCGTTACTGGGCGGCGGACCGGCGCACGGTCACTGGCAAGCCGGCGAGCGTGTTCCGCCAGATCGCCGAGTGGTTCAGGAAGCTGCTCGGCAAGCTGCCGGAGGAAGTCTTCGAGACCATCGCGTCGGGCGACATCGTGCGCGACGGCCTGACGGCACCGGGCAGCCTGCTGCCGCGGGCCCAGTATATCGAGCAGATGGCGGCAACGAAGTTCGAACTGAACGCCGCGGTCGATCGCGCCAAGGCGATGCAGGAGCTGGCCGAGCGCAGCGAGGGACAGGAAGCCCAGAGCGCCGCCAACGAGGCAGCGGCTGCCGCGACGCATGTCGAGACGATGAAAGCCCGGATGCGGCGCCTGCAGGCGCAGGCGCGCGAGGACCGGCGCGGGCGCTCGGGACCCCGGACCGTGCTCGGCATGACGCCATCCAAGGCCTATGTCGAGGGTGACCGGGGCGACAATTCCGCCGTGCGCAACGTGGCGGAGGACTACAAGCGCACGGTCGGCGACACGCGCCCGCCCGCCGATCTCTATCTCGAAGAATCGCCGGAGTTCTCGCGCCGGGCGGCGGATATCCACCAGAAGGCCAAGCACCGCCCGAACACGGCGGAGGTGGCCAAGACCTATAACGCGCTGACCAGCGAGCTGAAGGCGCAGTTCCAGCAACTGGGCGAGCTCGATATCGAGACCTGGACGCAGAGCGGCGAGCCTTACGCGAGCCCGGCCGAGATGCTGGCCGATATCGCCAAGGGTCATCTGTATCTCCGGATGTCGAGTGACATGTTCGGCCCGTCTCCGGCCAATGCGGGGCATCCGCTGGGCGAGGCGAGCGGGTTCAAGACCCGCGACAACCGCGACTTGACCTTTAACGACGTCCTGCGCGTGACGCATGACTATTACGGCCACAGCCAGTACGGCTTCGGGTACGGGACGCGCGACGCCTACAACGCCTACCACCAACATGCGCGCCTGTTTTCCGATGCAGCCAGGCCCGCGCTCGCGGCGGAGACGCTGGGCCCGGCCTCGTGGCAGAATTACGGCCCGCAGGTGCGCCGCGCCGACGGCACGATCCCGGCGCAGGGCGATGCGGATTACCTGCCCCAGTCCCGGCGCGAGTTCGCGATGCAGAAGGCCTACGCGTTTCCGGCCGACGCGCTGAGTGCCGACCCGGGCATGGACGCGATCCGCAAGGCGGAGACCCTCGACAACACCGAGATCGTGCCGACAGCGCCCATGGACGAGAAGGTCCGCTTCAGTATCGGCAAGCGGACCAACCTGCGGCTTGAGCCATGGGGGCAGGCGGCGGGCGACGGTTCGATCGATCTGTTCATGATCACGACACCGGACGGCGTCGTCATCGGTCAGGTGGCGGCCGAGCGCACGCGGGTCGACAAGTACATCAAGCGGGTTGCCGAGGCCAAGGGCATCGAGGACCTGCAGATCGATGACGAAATCGTCCTGATCGACTGGGTCGGGGATACACGCTACGCGCCTACAGACCGGCAGGAGGAGCTGTACCGGCGCACGGCGACGGACGCGGCGAAACTGGAACCGGGCGAGCTGACGCCGGGCACGATGCGCGACCTGTCCACGTGGCTGGTCGAGCACTATCCGGACGCGCAGTGGATCTCCGGCTACCGGATTTCCGGCTCGCGCGGCAGCAAGGCCAAGGCGATCGACCCGACCTTCGATCCGGCTGCGCGCAGCGAAGGTTACCAGTTCATGCGCACGCAGCCGTTCAAGGAGCGCCTGCGCAAGCGGCTCCCGGGCGGCGGCGAGTTCGGCAAGGACCAGCCGCTGGGCAGCGAGTTCTCGCCTCCGGATACGCGCAAGCCACGCTTCTCCATCGCGCGGGACGGTAACGACAAGTTCGGCGGCCAGATCGCCGAGGCGCAGCTGCTGATGGCGCGGACGGGCGAGAACGGCGCGTTCATGGTCTACATGTCGCCCGGGCAGTTCATGCGCCTCGCCGGCGAGCAGCCGGTGGCGCCCGACCAGATCGAGCAGAACGAGCTCGTCAAGCGCGGTTATCGGTACAACACGCTGCCCGGTGCCGTGATCACGGGACTGGACGGGGTCGTAAAGGTCGCGGAAGTGGACGGCACGGCGCGCATTCGGGCCCTGCAGTCCGACGGCGTGACCCAGGTGCCGGTCATGATCTATCCGGACAAGGAGGTCTCCACGGGGCTTATTTCGGGCATTCAGGGACGCGGTGGACGGCTGCCGGCCTTCCCGCGCGCCGAATACATGCCCGATCACCGGGAGGTCGAACCGAAATACTCGCTCAATGCGGCGCTGGGCGAGCGTGTTCCACGTGAAACGAACGTGCAGGACTTCGATCTCAGTTACACGATCGCCGACACGGCGGTCGGGCGCGTGATGCATAACCTGGCCCGGTCCAAGACACGCATCCCGGTGCTCGGCTTCTCGATCTTCGATGCGCGCAAGAAACTGCAGGACCGCATGCTGCCGGTCAAGGAGATGATCGAGCGCATCCGCGAGGCGGGCGGCAAGATATCGGATTTCGCCAACACCTACATGCTGGAGAACCTGACCCAGGATCAGATCATGGACCGGATCCGGCAGCGCCAGGCCAAGCTCTATGTGCCGCTGTTCGACGCGATCCGGAACATGCCGGGGATCTCGCTGGGCGATCTGGAATCCTACCTCTACGCGCGCCACGCGCCGGAGCGGAACGCCGAGCTGGTCAAGCGCGGCGCCGAGCAGCCGGACGGCTCGGGCATGAGCAACGACGAGGCGGCCGAAATCATGGACAAGTTGGCCCGCGAGGGCAAGCTGCAGAAGGTGACCGGGCTGGCCACGATGATCGACAACATCGTCAGGGATACCAACCGGGTCCGTGTCGCCGCGGGCCGGACCAGCCAGAAGACCGTCGATGCGTCGCCGTTCAAGAACTATGTCCCGTTGCGCGGCTTTGCCGACGAGGATCTCGATCCGGACATGGACACCGACCAGCAATACCTGGCCCGGGTCCAGCGCGGCTATTCCGTGCACGGGCGCGAGGACAAGACCTTCACCGGGCGCAAGCGCCGGGCGGGCAGCATCCTCGAACATGTCATCCAGCAGAACATCGAGACCCAGATGCGGGCCGGGCGCAACCAGGTCGCGCAGTCGCTGGCCGCCCTGTTCACCGCCAATCCCGCGAA
>JBAJNN010000044.1:0-12642 GCA_036881905.1 Hyphomicrobiales bacterium
GCTCTGGGTCAGATGGCCTTGCATGACGGATTTCTCGGCGAGCTTATTTCCGGTGACGGCATCATCCGCCATCTTGGGCGGGTCACCGCCTCCTCGGCAATCTCTTCGGTGGCGTCTTGACCGGTCAAGACGGCCTCGCCGGGACCGTTCCACGCCGGACAGCTTTACGATGCGGGCGCTTAAGCATTTGTTCGAGGCGTTTATCCGCGGTGGGCGCGAAGGGTGGAACCCGAGCGATCCGCCAGGCTACGATCCGGCGACGAAACGGCGTCTGCATGCTTACGCCGAAGCGCACCCGGTTATGAAACCGTTCGACGCCTTCAACCGTGTGGTCGGCTATCCGGCGATGGCGGCGGGCGACGCGGTGTTGCGCGGCGGCAATGCTGTGTTGCACGGCGGGGCGTCGGCCGTCAATCAACTCGCCCGCGAGCTTGGGTTGGCCGGGCCGCACGATGACAGGCTCGAGCGCGACCTGTTGGGGTTGGCCGAGATGGGGCTGGGCCATGGCGGGAAAATCGGCGGCCTGGCCGGTTTGGGCGGAGTTGCTGTGACACGGACAAGACAGGCGGCGAGCAGAGGAATTCAAATGGGGCGACGGGGCGCAAGGCCAGACATTCCAACTCAACTCGAACGCCTCATAAGAACAGGCGGAAAACCGGTCAAGGTCGGGGAGATTCCGGCTGAGCAACTGGCGGACATTAAAAAGGTGGTTCCCAGAGAGGCAGGTTTGATGTTTGAGGCCGCCGACGGCTCGATTTACGCGACCGAGGGATTGTTGAACAGTCTGCGTATCGAGCGGCCCCAACACGCCGAACGGTTGGTCGCGGGCATGCCGGAACATCTCAAATACGGCGAAGTGAGGGGGAACCCGAGGGCGGATAGGTCGCACAGACCGATTATTGTCCGGCCCAACCCAAACAGGCCAAACCGCTACGATGTTATGGTCTTGGATGCGGGACGCGGTAACGAGATTGGCGTGCCGTCCATGTTTACATCTCGCCGCAACATCATTGAGAGAACGAAAAAGCCCTGATGAGGATCGCGGAAACCGTTTGGTTGTTCCAAACCAAACCCCCTCAATACAGCTATCGGGTGTGCTGCAAACGGCTAGCCTGAACCACACTTGAATTGATCAAGACCCGAGTGGACAGAGCATGGAGCGTCGAACAGGGCTTAAATCATATGTATCACGGGCGATGTAAAAATGCAAGAGGGATTTCCCTGCGGCGAGGCCGAGAGGCTGTTGACCCATCCGCTGATCGAGCGAACCCTCGACACATTGGAGGGTGACGCGGTCGAGGCGATCATACACACCGATGACGCCGATCGTCGCGCTCTTCGCGTGTTCGAGGTCCGCGCCATTCGTTCCCTGCGGGAAAAACTCAAGACCCTGGCCGAGGGCAAGGCCCTGACCCGCAAGCCCGGAGACGTCGCCTGATGATGGCGGCTTTCGTAACCGTTTCGATGATAGGAGACAGAAGATGTTGAAACCCGACCAAGCCTCGCCGACAAGTGGCGAGACCGCATTCGACGCGCACGCCGAGGCGGCCGCGGACGCGACGGAAGAGCGGACTTTCGCGAGTCCGGAAGAGGCCTTAGGCGCGCTCGCGGATGATGAAGAGAGTCAAGACGCCGACCCGACAGCTAAAACCGAGGACGCCCTGGCGGCGCAAGGGGCGGAAGACGACGCGCAAGACGGGCAGGACCAAGACGAGGCGCAAGAGGGCGATGAGACCCTGGTGCGTCTGGGCGACGGCGAGGAGGTTGCGCTCGGCGAGCTTAAAAACGGCTATTTCCGCAACAAGGACTATACGCAAAAGACCGAGGCGTTAGACCGCGAGCATCAAGCGGTCGAGGCCGCGCGAGACGATTACCGGCATGGCGTCAAGCATCTCCAAGGCGTTTGGCAGGCCCTCAACGGCGTTCTGGCCGGTTTGATCCCGCCCGAACCCGATTTCACCCAGGCCGCGAACGACCCCACAGGCTACAACTATCAGCTGGCGTTGCGCAACAACGCCATCACCGAGCTTAACCGCCTTTCGACCATGCGCGACGAGGTTGGAGACGTAGCGTCGGGGTTGAGCGAAAACGACATCGCCCGTCATAAGGCGCAAGAGGACGCCAAGCTCGCCGCCGCCATGCCGGGGTTGGCCGAACCGGCCCGTCGCGCCGCCTTCGACGCCGTCAACACAAAGACGGCGCGAGAATTCGGCTTTTCAGAAGATGAGATCGGATCGACATTCGATCACCGTATTTTGCGCCTGGTGCATTACGCCGGGCTTGGCAAACAGGCCGAGGCCAACCGCAAACGGGCGGGGAAACCCAGGCCCGAGAAACCGGGTTCGGGGGAGAGCCTCAACCCGGCGACGGCGCGGCCGGCAACGGCGCGGGCCGCGAAGAACGCGCAAGCCATGAAGCGTCTTGCGCAAACTGGATCGTTCGAGGCCGCCATGGCGGTCGATTTCGAGTGATTCTTTGAACCTCTTGGATATGGAGAAGACCCATGGCTAAACTCGCCAACACGTTTACCACCTACGCGACGGTCGGCAACCGCGAGGAGCTGTCCGACGTCATAAGCCGGATCACGCCGGAAGATACGCCGATTTATTCCATGATCGGCAAAGACACGGCCAAATCGACCCATCCCGAATGGGAAACCGAAGGCCTCGATCCTCCGGGCGAGAATTTTCACGCCGAAGGCGACGAATTCGATTTCGATGCCATCGACACGCCCAGGCGGGTCGGCAACTACACCCAGATTTTCAGAAAAAGCTGGGTGGTGTCGCGGACCCAGGAAGCGGTGGATAATGCCGGCAACGCCGAGAAGATCAAGGCGGAGAAGCTGCGCAAGGGCATCGAGGTGCGAAAAGACATCGAGTTTGCGCTTCTCGACAATAAGGGCGCGAAGGCGACCGATCCGCGTAAATTGGGCTCGCTGTCGTCCTGGTATGAGACCAATGTCTCTCGCGGGGAAGGCGGGGCCAATGGCGGCTTCGCTAAAACGACCGGCCTGACCCAGGCCGCGACCGCGGGTAAGAAACGCGCCTTCACCAAGGCTCTCCTGGACGACGCCATGCAGCAAATCTACCAAAGCGGCGGACGCGCGAAATTCGCCGTGGTCTCGCCCTATGTGAAGTCGGTGTTCGTGAGCTTCATGTCCGACGCCAACGTCAATCTGTGGCGCACGGCCGCGACGGGGGCGCGCAACACCATCACGGCGACGGCGGATATTTACGAAGGCCCGTTCGGCAAAGTATCGATCCTGCCCAACCGCGTGGCGTCGTCCAGCGCGGATATGGCCTCCAACATCCATTTGCTCGACCCGTCTTTGCTGTCGGTCAAGATGCTGCGACCGATTCAGAACGTCAAAAATCTCGCCAAAACCGGCGACGCCGAAAAGGGCGTGATCATCGGCGAGGGCACGCTGTGCGTGAAGAACGAGGAAGGCTTGGGCGTGATCGCCGACATATTCGGCCTGTCGGCGGCGGCTTGAGCCAGGGAGAAGACCCATGAGCAACGATAAATCGGCCCCGCGGGACGAGAAGACGCCCGTGGCGGCGGAACCGGCAAAACAAGCGTCAAGCGCCGTGCCGGTCCTGCTGCATCGCGACTATTGGGGCCGTGACGGCGTTCGCCATGCCAAAGGGTCCGTCGTATCGGTCGCCGTCGTCACGGCGAAGCGGTTGATCGGCGAAGGTAAGGCCGAGCGCGCCGACCCGCTTCCCGGGGAAAGCTGATGGCGATCACGGACGGCGATTGGGAGTTGTTCGATTACGATTTCCGTTCCGGTCGCTCGGTGTGGCGGTATTTCGACGGGGCCGCCACGCATTTTCGCACCGATTATCCGCTCGGGCCGCTGATCGAGGCCAACGCTTGCGCGCGCAATGACGCGACCAAACGTTTCGGGGAGGGCAAGCGGGTGGCGTCCGTCCCGCTTTCGCTGTTTTACGACCAGCTGGCCCAAGCCCAGGCCCAGGGCGACGACCGCTATATGAGCCGTTGGCTCAACGACGACGATCATCGCGCCTTCAAGACGTTTGGGGGCAAGCTATGATCCGCGATTATCCCGAATTGATCGCCGAAATTTGCGCCCGCTCCGGCGTGTCCGACGTCGCCAACCGCGCCGATATGCTGGTCGGCATGGCCGAGCGTATGCTCTCGAAGCGGTTGCGGCTTGCGGGCATGGAAAAAAGCGTTGAGGCCACGACCGGCGAAGACGGCCTGGCCTATCTGCCCGGGGATTACCAGGAGATGCGCTCGGTCCATGTGGGGACGAGACCGCTTGAACGTCTGCCTCTCGGCGCGGTGTCGGCGGGGCGACGCGACGGCTACGCCGTTCAGGGGAGAAAGCTGCGCTCGACCCGGGCGTCCACGCCGCACCAGCTCGTATATTACGCCGCCTTGCCGAGCCTTGAAACCGACAATACCAGCTGGCTGCTCGACGACGAGCCGGAGCTCTATCTCCACGCGACCCTGTTACAAGCCTATCTGGCGGAGAACGACCTTGAGAAGGTCGAGGCGACGGCGGGCTATCTGACCAGTCTGATCGAGGCGGCCAACCGCGCCGATCACATGGCGCGGCTCGCCGGGACCAGGATCAGTTTTGTGGGGAGCGTGTCATGAGCGCCGAGACCGTTCTGAACAACGTCCTGTTGCAAATCGGGTTGGACCCGCCGTCGCCCCAACTGTCCGGCGACGATTACGACATCCGTCAGATTGGGGCGCTGATGAACGCGGCGGGTGAGGATATTGCCGGGCGGGCGGAGTGGTCCGGGCTTTATCGCGACTGGTCGGTCCCCGGCGGCCTCACGCAAGTGGATTTACCGCGAGATTTTCAGAAAATGGCTTCGCGCGGCGCGGCGCGGCTGAACGGCAAAGGCTTTCGCCCCATTCGCCTGGTGGTCGCCCCCGAACAATGGACGTTTCTGACCGCGCGGCCCTCGGCGCAACCCTATTGCCACCTCGCGCAAGGCAAGCTCCGGTTTTCCCCGCCGCTCCCCGTCGAGGGCGCGACGATCCGCTATGTCTCCACACAGTGGGTCGAAGGCAAGGCGGGAATCACCCAGAACGGCGACCGGCTCAAAATCCCCGAGCGTCTGGTCGAAAAGGCAACGGTCTGGCGGTGGAGGCGGCAAAAGGGCTTGGCCTATGACGACATGCTGGCCGAATTCGAGGCCGATCTGGTTGCCGACATCAAGGCCGACCGCGGGGAGGGGTGATGGGTTCGGCTCTGCGACAACTGTTGATCGACCGTGTGGAGCGGAAATGCCGCGATCCGGTCTATCGCGGGACGATCCTGCCTTTTACCTACGATCCGCGCAACGGAGAGCGTCACTTCGCCTGGCCGCAAGCGGCATTGGACATCGCCCATGCCTTCGCCCTGCCCGGTGATACCTTTGCCGGACGGGTCGATCCGCTATCGGACGAAGGCTTGCGCCGTTCGCTGGATTTAGCGACCCTGATGACCGGCGGCGGTGGAGCCGCGCGCGGTCCCGCCAACGCCATCGCCATGGGGATGAAACGCATTCCACCTTATCGGCGCATGCCCTCGACCACGCGCGACTTCGCGACCGAGATTGCGGGCGTCCTGCGCAACGGGAAGTCTTCCAAGGGAAGACTGTTCCGCGCGGACCTCGGCGATATTACCATCGACTGGGGCGAGCCGGGAGATATGGCGAAGAATTTCAAGGGCGGCTGGGGCTTGAGCCACATTCGCGCCAAACGCACCATTGTCGATGGGATCGACGGCGACGCCTTCGTGCGCCGAACCCTGCCGCGGATTCTGAGCGAGGGGAAATTATCTCTTTTTAAAGGCCCGACTTCGGGGCGACGCGCAACGATTACATACGGGAATTACCGTGCGGACCTTAGCTTGTTCCGCGACGGCAAACGGGAAACTTGGCTGCTGACAGGTTTTAAGAAATGGAGATAGCCCCGTTGAACGACAAGAATAGCCTTTCCTTGCTGCCTACGCACCAAGCCCTCCCGGTATAGGATGGCAAGGTGGGAGCGGGGCCGCCAATCTTCATAGCATAACGGAATTGTTTTTGCAATGCTCAATATCAACCCGGGCCGCGTTCGGCCGCAGAACCGCGTGGCCACGCCGAGCGACAAGCAGCCGACGGCGCAAACACGCCGCTATGCCGCGCCTACGGCCGGGCTGATGACCAACATTTCGCCGGTCACGCCGCTCGAGCGCACGGCGGTTGTCATGGAAAACTTCTGGCCGACCGCAAGCGGCTCGAAAGCCGCCTGGCCTCTCAAGGAATCGGTATCGGGTCCGAAGCCTATAAATCTGCGATGGACGATTACGGCAGGCAGACCAACGACGCCCGTCTCGACGCCATCCTGAAAGGCGGCCAGGAGCAAAGCCGCCTGGCCGATCTGGACGAACATCGCGCCCGGCTTGAGAACGACGCCCAAGCCCAAGCGTTCGGCCAGGGCGCGGCGCGCGCCGGTTTTCACAATCAGGCCGAAGTTCAGGGAGCCAATGCCGACATCGCCCGTTTCAACACCCAACAGGCGGCGCGACGACAGGCGTTGCAGGAGAAATTTGCCCTGCGCAATCAACCCCTGAACGAGATTATAGGCTTGCTAGGTCAATCCCAGGTCAGGGACCCGAGCTTCGTCAACCCACCGAGCGCGCAAATCGCTGGAACCGACTATGCCGGATTGCAGTCGCGATACGACGCCTTGGCGCAACAGCGTTACCGACAGAAGCTGGCGGGCTGGGAAGACACCATGGGCGGTTTGTTCGGAACGGGCGCGGCAGGCATTCTGGCCTCCGACCGACGCGTCAAGACAAACATCAAGCGCGTCGGGAAAACCAGGGACGGCCAACCGATTTACCGCTTCCGCTACAAATCGGGCGGCCCGATCCAAATGGGGCTGATGGCCCAGGATGTCGAGAAGACGAAGCCGCAAGCGGTCAAGACCGTCAACGGCGTCAAGATGGTTGACTATGGAAAGGCGCTCCCATGATGCAACAACACTATACCTTCGGCGGCAATACCGGCCGCACTTACCAAGAGCTGCAACGCCAACGTTATCTCGCGCAAAACCTCGCCGGACCGCCGGTCATGCCCAAGACCTTCGGGCAGGGTCTGTCGGCATTAGGTCACGCTTTCGCGCAACATCTGGTGGCCAGGCGCATGGCGCGAGCGCAGGCCCAGGGGCGCGAGCAGGCCAACGCGCAGTTCGAGGCGCTGTTCGGCGGTGGACAGGGGCACCCCCCGACCTCGACAGAGACGACGGGCGGCGCTTGGAGGCAGACCGCCTCTCCGACCGACGCGACCGGCAACGGCTTCGGCCAATCCACGCCGCCGACAGCAAGAGGTATGGGCGGGGGCTTCGGTCAACCCGCCCCGACACCGGGGGCAGCGAGCGGCGGCTTCGGCAATGGCGGGTTCGCAAGCAGCGGCGCGCGCAACGCTTACGGCCGACAAACCAACGCCGCGAAGCCGGTTCATATCGATCCGCGGTTGCTGCATATCCTCGAAAATCCCTTCGCCACCAACGGGCAGAAAGCGTTCGCGATGCTCCTGACGCAGAGAGTGTTGAAGAACAGCGTGCCCCCCGATCCGATGAAGCAGATGCAACTTCAGGAAGAGCGGCTGAAGCTGGAGCGCATGCGCCACCCGCCGCGCGAGACGATCACCGGAGCCGACGGCTATAATTATTACCAAAACACCGGAGAGAGAGTGTTGCCGAATGTCGAGCGCCAGAGCGAACGGCGCACGATCAAAGGCGCTGACGGTTATCTGTATTATCAGGATGACGGCTCGAGAGTGTTGCCGAATGTCAAGCAACCGGAGGACACCGGCTACCGAATGTTGACACCGGACCAGACGCAACGGCTTGGTTTGCCGGAGGGCGCGTATCAACAAGGGCCGAAAGGTCGTATATCCCAAATCGGCGACAACGGCACGGATGTAACGATCAACGATCAAGCCGAAACCCAGCTTCAGAAGGAGCGCGGTAAGGGGCTTGCCGGTCGCCTGAACGGGATCGCCGAAGACGGCATGAAGGCGTTGGACGATCTCACCACGATCAACCGGCTCGGCGGGTTGTTGAAAGGGGTTGACACGGGCGGTCTGCTCGGACCGGGACTTACAAATGCGATTAGTCAAATGACAGGCATAGGCATTGGTTCTAATATCTCGAAACACCAAGCCATTCAGGCTCTGGTCGATTATATGACGCCGCGCATGCGGGTGAAAGGGTCCGGGCAATCTTCGGATAAAGACATCGAGATTTTCAAGAACGCATTGCCCGGTTTGATGAAAACTTCAGAGGGCAATCGGATAATCGTCGAGACGTTGGGCGGTATGGCGCAACGCCGCGCCGATCTCGGCGATATTGCCTTTCAATGGCAGCTCGGCGAGATTTCAGCGGCGGAAGCCTACAAACGTATGCGGGAACTCCCCGACCCCTTCAAAGCCTTTTCGGAACGGGCCGGTAACGCGAACGGTCCCGTCCCTTACGAGGTCTACTTTAAAGACGTTCCCGGGAACTGATTTATTTTCTGAAGCCGGTGAAAATAAAATCGGCGGCTATAACCACGGCGAAGGGGAAACCGCCTAACACCAGATAACCCCACCAGTATAGCCCTTCCGCACCGAATAAGACGCCAAGAGCTATCCCGGCGCACAACACGTAAAGGACAATGAAGAACCGTCTCACCATAACGGTATCGTAGCCATACCGCCACGGCAAGTCAATGAGGTCATTATGCCGATCAAAACAATGCCCAATGGGGACCGTGTCTCCTTCCCCGACGATATGCCCGAGGAGCAAGTCCAGGGCTGGATACTGAAGAAGTTTCCCGACGCCCGGCCGTCGTTCCTCGACGCCGCCGAGGCGTTTACCGACAATGTCGCCGACGGGCTGACCTTCGGCGCGGCGGACAATATCGCCGCCGGTCTGGCCGCGCCCATCGGGGCGAGCGCTGATTATTTCCGCGGCAAGGGTTTCGACCTCAGCCGCGCCTACAACCGGTTCCTCGACAGCGAGCATGAGCGGCGGGCCAGGCTCGACAAGGCTCACCCCGCGCTTGGCGTTACCGGGCGGCTCGTCGGGGCCGCGATGCTGGGCGGCGGGGCCGCCAGAGCGGGCTTGACCGCCGCCAGGCTCGTTCCCGAAACGTTGAACGGGTTCAAAGGGTTCGCCGCGCAGACCGCCGCAACGGCGGGCGACGGCGCGGCTTTCGGCGCTCTCGACGCCGCCGGTCACGGTCGGAACGCCAGCGAGGGCGCGACCTGGGGCGCGGCGTTGGGGGCGGCGGCTCACCCGTTGATCGGAACGGGGCGCTCGCTTGGGCGGGCCGCCCGTAACGTCTTCCGCTCGCCGCAACGCCGCGCGGCGCAGCAACGCGCCGCCCGTGACGTCTACAACGCCGTCGTCAAAACCGGAGCGGACAGGGCCGCCGGACGCATGAAAGCGCTCGGACCCGACGCCGTTCTGGCCGACGTTCTCGGCGTTCGTGGTCGCGCTCTGATGCGTCGGAGCGCGAATATCGACGAGGACGCCCGCGAGAAGCTGTTCGAGGCGTTGTATGGCCGCAGGGGCGGCCAGAACCAGCGCGTGGTCGCCGACATCGAAACCGCCGCCGGATTGCCCGTAGGCAGTCGTAAATCGGTGCGCGATCTGCAAAACGACGCTTACGCCAGGGTCGCCAAACCGATTGACGACGCCTATGAAGAGGCCCGCAAGGCCGGATTCGACCTTCCCTACACGCCGTTCGAACCCATTATCGCGGACTCGCCCACGGGAGCGAAAGCCTACCGGCAAGCGGAAGGGGCGCTTCGCGACCGCGTGGCGACGGAAGGGATAACGGGGGCGAGCGCCCTGGCGCGGTTCGATCAAACCAAACGCGGTCTCGACGATATTGCCTCGACGGCTGATAGAGTCGGAAAATCTGACAAGGCGGGGCGGGCGCGGGATCTGTCGCGGACCTTGCGCGAGCGGATCGACCGAACCATCGCCGGACCGCAATACGCCAAGGCCCGCAAGCTCCGCGCCGACGCCTTTGCCCGCGAAGACGCGTTCGATGAAGGCGCTCGGTTGGCCTCGGGGCGTATCCCGATCGACCTGCCGGGTAAAATCGCCGCGCGGACCGCGAACCGCGACGCCGTCGCCCAGGGTTACGCGGCAGAACAGGCCGAGAACCTGCTCAATCGTCCCGACACGGCGGGGGCTGTCAAGAAACTGCAGACGCCGCTCCAGCAGGAGGGGTATCGGGCCGCGTTGGGCGCGAACGCAAACAGGCTGACCGATGCGCTCGCCCGCGAGCGGGCCTTCAACATCACGTTGAAGGAACTTGCCGGTAATTCGACCACCGCTCGGCAGCTTGCGGATATGGGAAGCTCGAATATCGCGAGTAATGTGTTGAGCGGGGTCGATATCGCCCATGGCGGTGCGTGGTCGGCCGTTCGGAGAGGTTTTCCGGCTCTGCAACAGTTGCTTGCCACGAGACGGGCGAAGGCTACCGCCCCTTATGTCGCCGATTGGCTGATCGGTCGGACACCGCCGACGCCGACCGATTTCGTTTCTCTTCCCCGCGGGGCGCTGTCACAGCCCACGCCCCCGGTCGGACGCTCGGCCCTGCAAACGCTGCTGATCGGCCGGATTACCGGAACCAACCCGTGGGAACGCACGCCTTGAGCGATACCCTCACCGCGGTGTCGTGGCCCGTTCGATCACCCGTTCGGCCCATCGATTAAGACTGACCCCGGCCAATTCGGCGGCCAGGGCCGCCCGACGGTGGGTTTCGGGATCGATTCTGAACATCACTTTACCGGAGAAAGGTTTTTGCGGCTCTTTGCCCACCTTGGCGCATGTCTCGATATAATCGTCAACCGCTTCGTGAAAGGCAGTTTTCAAGCCTTCGACAGTTTCGGCGTGGAAGCCGACGCCATCGCGGATACCCGCAAGCCTGCCGAAGAAAATTTCGTCTTCATTGTCGTATTCGATACGGGCGCTGTAGCCGTTGTAGGTCATAATATTGGTCATGGTGTCACTCCGATCCTAATCAGGAAGTCCCTGGCGGCTTTTACCTGATACCGTTTCGCCTCCTTACCCGGGTGGGGACGGTGAAAGATTTCGGTTTCATCGCCTTTGCGAAAACGCACCCGCGATCCCGAGCCTTCAACGACTTCGACACCCGCCGCAATCAACAGGGCTTCAATATCCGCCCAATCGATCGTGCCGGAAGTTGGTTTTCCGAAGACGACTGAAAGGGTCTTTTTGTGCTTGCTGTTCATGATAGCAATATAGGTAACGCTATCGCGAATAGCAAATGTTTTCTTTAAGAGGAGCATCAATCATGCCATTCAATTCAGATGGATTTTTTCAACGCCTATTCTCGTGGCGCAAGGACCGTGACGCCGGGATCACGATCATGGCCGATCGCATGGATCGCGACACCGACGATATTGTCGATGGCCTGAACCGGACCATTCAGGGCAAGGTCGATTTCAAGGGACCGATGAAAGGCGTCAACGGCACGGCTTTGCTGCCCGCTTGGTCGTTCAGCGACGATCCCGATACCGGCCTCTATCGCGAACAAGCCGATGTGCTGGGCTGGTCGGTCGGCGGCAAGGCCAAAGCGCAACTGTCGGATGAGGGTATGAGCATCGACGGCGAGCCGGTTCTCACCGGCGCGGTCGATCAAGACGAAATCGCCGACAAGGCCGTGACCACGCCCAAACTGGCCGACGGCGCGGTGACCACGCCTAAACTCGCCGACAAATCCGTCACCACGCCCAAACTGGCCGACGAGGCGGTGACCGGAGACAAACTCGCCAAGCAATCCGTCGCCACGGACAAGCTGGATGACGAGGCGGTGACCGGAGACAAGATAGCCGAGGAGGCGGTGACCCAAGGCCATTTGGCCAACAGCGTTATCGATAAAATTGAGCAGGTCGGGTTTCATAAACGCCGCGACCTCTACAAATTGCCGATGGACGGACGCTACTATGACGATTGCTTAGTCTATGATGAAGGCAGCAATACCCTTACCGTCTGCTCCGACACCGGCGATAGCGATGAATCCAGCGTTCCTGGCAACTCAATCGTCGCCGCCGGGAGCTACAAAGCCGGACCACAAGGCCAGTATGAGGTAATGCATACGGGCAGCACGGCTTTCACCGGATTGGTGCAGGATGTGCGGCTGGGGTCGCAGGGCGTTCTGAGTTGGCCGCAGGACTCGGTCAGCCAGTGGTTTCAAGCCCCCATCAGCACGGTTGTGACCGGGATCCTCCACGATGAAGACGGCGACGATGAGACCCTCGGCCTCTGTTACCGCCCTCTCCAAAAAAAAATCAACGGGTCCTGGTATACGGTATCGCAGGTGTGATCATGACGAACTTCAATGACCTTGGGTTTTTTACCCGCTACACGCCGCAAGGCGATAATCCCCACAATGTCGCGTTCTTCAAAAACGAGCGGGAGCAAGACTTCTACGCCATCACCAAATCCAACCCCGACGGCGACGCCTTTTTTCTCGCCGATAAGGACGGGCATATCCGCGGCGGCAGCCATGACCTCTCAAGCCTCGCGCCAGACAGCCTGCGCGTGATCGCGGTCACAGGCGGGGTTAAGTTGCTCGCCGCCTGGCAGACATGGGCCGCAAGTGGCGATTAC
>JBAJNN010000045.1:0-12003 GCA_036881905.1 Hyphomicrobiales bacterium
CAAAACGCCGCGATGATGGCCGGATCGCCTGGGCCAACAACGCCTATGTCCGCGCCGTGGATGGCGAGGCTCTGGAGCAGGTGGTGGGCCAGACTATGACGCTGACCGGAGAGGGCCAGGACAGCGCGGATGAAAAACCGGCAAAACGCCGCGATGATGGCCGGATCGCCTGGGCCAACAACGCCTATGTCCGCGCCGTGGATGGCGAGGCTCTGGAGCAAGTGGTGGGCCAGACTATGACGCTGACCGGAGAGGGCCACGATAGCGCGGATGAAAAACCGGCAAAACGCCGCGATGATGGCCAGGACGGGGCGGGGGCAAAACCGGCAAAACGCCGCGATCGCGCCATAATCGGCGGCGTCAGGACCGCCCTTGAGATCACCGAGGTCGAGACGCCGGAGGGGCGCGCGGGTTTCGCCGTTGATATTTCCGCGCTGGAGGCGTGCGAAAAAGACCTTGAGCGTCACATCCGCGCCCATTCCAGCACCCTCGATCATCTGACCACGGCCATTGCCATTTTTGGTCCCGACCAACGATTGCGGTTCCATAACGCCGCCTATGCGCAATTATGGACGCTGGATTCGCGCTGGCTTTCAACCCGTCCTGGCGATGGTGAGATTCTCGACCGTGTGCGCGAACAACGCCTGCTGCCCGAGCACGCCGATTACCGCGACTGGAAAACCCGTTGGCTCGACATCTACACCGCTCTCGAACCGCGCGAGGACTGGTGGTATTTGCCGGATGGGCGCACGGTGCGGGTGGTCGGCGAACCCCATCCTTTCGGCGGCGTGATTTATCTTTACGAGGACGCCACCGCGCTCATCACCCTGGAAAGCCGTTATAACGAGCTGATCGGCGTGCAGCGCGAGACGCTCGATCATTTGAGCGAAGGCATTGCCCTGTTCGGGGCCGATGGTCGGCTGAAACTGTTCAACCCGGCCTATGGCGCCTTATGGGCGCTCGATAAATCGTTTCTCGACGGCGAACCTCATATTGACGATGTGATCGCCTCAAGCCGCGCCCACCTGCCCGATGACGGCGTGTGGAACAAGCTGAAATCCGCCGTGACCGCGCTCGATGACGCCCGTCGCCCGTCGCGGGCGCGCATCACGCGGCCCGATGGCAGGATCCTCGACTTCGCCCATGTGCCTCTGCCCGATGGCAATACGCTGATCACCCATGGCGACGTCACCGATTCCGCCCGCATCGAACGCGCCTTGCGCGAGCGCGCCGAGGCGCTGGAGGAAGCCGACCGGCTCAAGAGTCAATTCCTGTCCAGTATTTCTTATGAGCTGCGCACGCCGCTGACCACGATCATCGGCTTTTCCGACAGCCTCATCCTGGGTTTGGCCGGCGAACTGGCCGGGAAACAACGCGAATATATCGGCGATATTCTCGCAGCGGCGCAGGATCTGCTCACCATTATCGATTCCATCCTCGATCTGACCACCATAGATGCCGGGGCCATGGAGCTGCTGATCGAATCTGTCGACATTGCCGGGCTGCTTCATGAAACCACACAAGCGGTGCGCGACCATCTCGACAGCCGCGCCATAGGGCTTGACATCGACATCCCCGAGGAGATTGGTCTGCTCAAAGCCGATAAACGGCGTCTTGCGCAAATCCTCTTCCATCTTCTGACCAATGCGATCGGTTACAGTCGCGACCGAGGCGTCATCCGGCTGGGGGCGAGGCGGGAGAGCGGCGAGGTTGTCATCTGGGTTGAGGACACCGGCGGGGGGATGGAACAAGATTTCGTGGCAACCGCCTTCGAGCGCTTCCATTCGCGCCCGGCGGCCTCCGGCCATCGCGGGCCGGGCCTTGGCCTGGCGCTGGTCAAGAGTCTTATCGAACTGCATGAGGGAACCGTGACATTACGCTCAAAACCCAGCAAGGGGACGGTTGTCACCTGCCGCTTTCCCGCCGATGGGCCCGATCATCGCCGATATGACCCGCGAAACGCTGCCCTTCCGGTTTCGCGCCATAGTGCCGGAGAGTGGACACGGCCGCGCTCCGCCGCGCGGTGATGGCGATGCCTCAAGACCGATTGACGGCGAGTGTGCCTGGTCGAAGCCCTGAGAGAGATCCGGCAAGGCGAACACTTCTCCTTGCCGATGCCGGCGCGAGCGAAGCTCTGGCCCGAACGCTCGCCCCCTTCGTGCGCCATGGCGACATGATTTGCCTTAACGGCGCTTTGGGCGTCGGTAAAACCACGTTCGCCCGCGCCCTGATCCGCGCCCTTGCCGAAGATGAGGGTCTGGAGGCGCCAAGCCCGAGTTTCACCCTGGTGCAAACTTATGCCACGCCGCGGGTGACGGTTTATCATGTCGATCTCTATCGGCTCGACGATTTCGCCGCAACCGTCGAGCTTGGGATCGAGGAGATGCTGGATGATGGCGTGGTCATCGTGGAATGGCCCGATCGCCTGGGGACGCATCTGCCCTCTGCTCGTCTTGAGCTGGCGATTGAAGAGACTGCGTCTTTGCGTGATGACCGCCATGTGACCCTGTGCGGTTACCGGCGTTGGGCCGGGGTTGTGGGGGGCATGGCCGGTGGTGACGGCCCTGCCGGCGGCCAGGAGAGAGCCTGATCCGAGCCGGAGCGAGAGCTGCGGACGACCAAGATTATGCGGCTGTAAGGATGTGCATAATCCGAGCCACAAGCGAAGCGAGGGTGGATCAAGATTATGCGGCCGGGATAAACAGGGGCCGTGTGGCTGAATGGTCCGAGGCGATGGCGCGCGCGCGCCCCGTGACCCTGAAAGCGCGGTTGCCTGGGGGCGTTTTAAGACCGGCTTGATGGCGACGGCGTTGTGGTGATGCGCGCGGGTCACCGCCGGGGTGGCGGCGGGTTTCCCGTCCATGCCGCCGGTGGCGTCGAACGTCATGGGTTGCGTGCCCAGAGCATAATCCGAGCCGGAGCGCAAGCGAGGGTGGATCAGGATTATGCGGCTATAAGGATGTGCATAATCCGAGCCGGAGCGAGAGCTGCGGACGACCAAGATTATGCGGCTATAGGAAGAGCCTGATCCGGGCTTGCCAAGCGAGGGCCACGGATCGGCGAGATGCTGGATGATGGCGTGGTCATCGTGGAATGGCCCGATCGCCTGGGGACGCATCTGCCCTCTGCTCGTCTTGAGCTGGCGATTGAAGAGACCGCGTCTTTGCGTGATGACCGCCATGTGACCCTGTGCGGTTACCGGCGTTGGGCCGGGGTTGTGGGGGGCATGGCCGGTGGTGACGGCCCTGCCGGCGGCCAGGAGAGAGCATCATCCGAGCCACAAGCGAGAGCTGCGGACGACCAAGATTATGCGGGCAAGAGAGAGCCTCATCCGAGCCGGAGCGCAAGCGAGGGTGGATCAAGATTATGCGGCTGTAAGGAGAGCCTGATCCGAGCCGGAGCGAGAGCTGCGGACGACCAAGATTATGCTCATAAAACAAAAAACCAGAGCGGGTTGCGTGATTCCATTGCCCCGGAAAATGCTCTAGGGTGCGTCGATGAGCATCGAAGACAAACACGGGCGAGGCGACTGGCGCCAACCCCCCTTCTTGAGCTTTCAGAGGCCCCCGGTGTTATATCGGGGGGCTTTTCATGGCGAGAAGGCGCAAGCGAGTGACGGTGCGCGGACGTCTCCTCGGGTCTTGACCATACCGCCGGGGGTGGCTTTTCTCGATTGTCTGGTCGAGGCCATCATGTCGGGGCGGCTGGCCTGGCCCGACGGCTTGGCGCCGGGACCGCTCGATCTTGCCCGCCATACCATCCTGGTGCCGACCCGTCGCGCGGCGCGGGCGCTGGCGCAACGGTTTATCGACCATGGCCATGCCCGCTGTACGCTTCTGCCCCGCATTCGGCCGCTGGGCGATGTCGATGAGGACGAGGCGATCCTCGATGCCGATGAGGCCATCGCCGATGCTTTCGACCTGCCGGTCGCCATCACGCCCCTCGATCGTCTGTTGCTGCTGGCCGACCTGGCGCGCGACTGGGCGGGTGACAATCGCGATTGCCCGCTCGGTCGCGCTCTCAACGCCAATCCGACGCAGCCGATCATGCTGGCCCGCTCGCTGGCCCGCCTGATCGATCTGTTGGACAATGAGGGTTTGCCGCTCTCCGCTCTCGATGCGCTGGCCGATGGCGATTATCCCCAACATCGCCGGGTCATTCTCGATTTCCTGATGCTGATTCGCCGTCAATTGCCCGAGCTCATGGTGATGCGCGGGGTTGTCGGACCAGCCGAGAGACGCAACCTTCTGTTGCAAATCGAAGCCGAAAGACTGCGCGCCAACCCGCCGGACGCCCCGGTGATCGCCGCCGGTTCGACCGGTTCGCTGCCCGCGACCGCGCGGCTGCTTGCCGTCATTGCCGGGCTGGAGCGTGGCGCGGTGGTGCTGCCCGGCCTCGACCAGCATCTCGATAAGGCCGGATGGGCGCAATTGCCCCCCTCTCACCCGCAATATGGCCTTAAAAGGCTGCTCGAAACCCTCCGGATCGGGCGCGAGGAGGTGCGGGTTCTCGGGCGCGAGCGCGCGGGCGCTGAGCGCGCCGCGCTCATGAGCGAGGTCATGCGCCCCTGTGAGACCACGCCCTTATGGGCCAAGACCATACCGAAGCTCGATACCGCGATGCTTAAGCGCTGTCTCGACGGGATGCGGACCATCGAGGCCCCGACCGCGCGCGAGGAAGCCCTCGCTATTGCCATGATCATGCGCCGCGCGGTTGAGGACCCCCGGAAAACGGCGGCGCTGGTCACGCCGAACCGCCGACTTGCCCGCTTCGTCGCCGCCGAATTCAAGCGTTGGGACATTGACGTTGACGACAGCGCCGGCATTCCGCTAAGCCAGACGCCGCGCGGCGGGTTTGTTCTTCATCTGCTCGATGTCTGGATCAGCGACTTTGCTCCGGTGGCGCTTTTAGCGTTCCTCAAGGCGCCCTTGTGCACTCTAGGCTTTACCCGCGCACAATTGCGCGAAAGCGCCCGCGCGCTGGAACTGGCCTTATTGCGCGGCGCGCGCCCGCCACCCGGTCTCGCCGGTCTTGCCCGCGCCCGTTCGGCCACGGCCCGGGCGCTGGAAGACGGGATGCTTGTCCCCTCTCGCGCGCTGAAACACTTCACCGAGCGCGACTGGAGCATGATTGATGAGCTGTTGTCGCGGCTTGAGACGATTTTCGCGCCTTTTGCCGGGATGGACGATAATCGGGATATCGGCCTTGGCGATTTGATCGTCGCCCACATCGCCATCGCCGAAGCCGCCGCCGACGATGGCACAGACGCCAACCCCCTATGGCGCGGCGATGAGGGCAGGACTCTAGGCGGGTTTCTCTCCGGTCTCATGGCGGCCGGCAAGGCGACCGGCCGGCAAGCCGGCGGTTTCAGCGTCAAGGCCTATGGCACCGCCTTGCGGGTCCTGATGAAGGACTGTCCGGTTCGCACAGCCTATTCTCCCCATCCCCGCCTGGCCATTTACGGGTTGCTCGAAGCCAGGCTGATCGGCGCCGACACCATGATTTTGGGCGGTCTCAACGAAACGCTGTGGCCTTCCGTGGGCGAGGACGACCCCTGGCTCAACCGGCCGATGCGCGCCGAGATCGGCCTGCCGTCACCTGAGCGGCTGATCGGGCTTGCCGCCCATGATTTCGTGCAGGCCGCTTGCGCGCGCGAGGTTTATCTCACCTGGTCGCGCAGGATCGACGGCGCGCTCGCCGTTCCCTCGCGCTTTATCTTACGCCTCAAGGCCGTTGCCGAGGCCGCGGGGATGGACCACGCGCTAAAGCCCGATCGAGCCTGGCTCGACTGGGCCTGCGCCCTCGATATGCCGAAGTCACGGGCCGAGCTTGCCCCCCCGCGCCCGGCTCCGCCGGTCAGCGCGCGGCCAAGACGGCTTTCCCTAACCCGTATCGAAGAGTGGATTCGCGACCCTTACGCCATCTTCGCGCGATATATTTTGGGCCTTGTCCCCCTCGATCCCATCGACACGCCGCCCGGCGCGCGCGAACGCGGCATACTGATCCATGACGCCTTGCGGCGTTTCATCGAGCGTTACCCGCAAACCCTGCCCCCCGACGGGTTCGCCGCTCTTATCGAGGTCGGACGGGAGGTCTTTGCGCCATGGCGCGATGATGCCGATGTGCAGGGGTTCTGGTGGCCGCAGTTCCAGCGTATGGCGCGGTGGTTCATCGATGAGGAGAAACAATTGCGCAAGGGCCTTGCCCGCTCATGGGTCGAACAAGAAGGCCGCCTGGTTTTCGAGGCGCCGGGGGGGCCGTTCCGTCTGACCGGGCGGGCCGACCGTATCGACCGCCTGAATGACGGAACCGCGCGGGTGATCGACTACAAGACCGGTGTCGCGCCCTCCGCCCCTCAGGTCGAAGCCGGATTGAGCCCGCAACTCCCCCTGGAGGCGGCCATGCTGCGCCGCGGCGCGTTTGCCGATATCGGGCCCCTCAAGGCCGGTGAACTTGCCTATATCCGCCTGACCGGCGGGCAAGTGGCGGGCGAGGTTCGGCGTTTGAAAATCAAGGATATATCCGCTCTCGCCGAGACCACCTTCGACCGATTGCGGCGGCTGGTCGCGCGCTATGACGATCCGGGGCAACCCTATAGTCCTCGCGCTGTCGTCGAGAGGGAGGAGGAGGCCCGCGATTACGATCATTTCTCGCGCTTTCCTGAATGGTCCGGCCATCGCCCCAAGGGCGGGGATGGTGTTTCATGAGGGCAACGAACATCGCGGCGGCGAAGGCGACCAAGGCCCAGGCCCGCGCTGGCGATCCGGCGGTGTCCGCCTGGGTGTCGGCCAGCGCCGGGTCCGGCAAGACCCATGTTCTGGTGGCCAGGGCCATTCGGCTGATGCTGTCGGGCACGCCGCCGGGGCGCATTTTGTGTCTGACCTTCACCCGCGCGGCGGCCGCGGAGATGGCCAATCGGTTGTTCAAACGCTTAAGCCGGTGGATCGCGCTCGGCGATGACGCGCTTAGCGCCGAGATTCAACGGCTGAGCGGTCTCGCATCGCCCTTCGCCGGCAACCTCGCCACGGCGCGGCGGTTGTTCACGCGAGCGCTGGAAACGCCGGGCGGCCTTAAAATTCAGACCATTCATGCCTTTTGCGAAAAACTTCTGCAGCGCTTTCCCATCGAGGCCGGTGTTATTCCAGGCTTTGAGGTCATGGATGAGCGCGCCGCCGGTGAGCTGATCGGGAACATTCGCGCCGCAATCCTCAGCGTCGCCGCAACGGCCGCGCAAAGCGAGCCGGGCCGGGCGCTCGATGTGGTCTCGCGCTATGTCAATGCGACCGATTTCGACACATTGCTCAAAGCCATACTGGCCAAACGCACCGAACTCGCCCGCCTGTTCGCGGCCCATGGCGGCGTGGATGGCGCCATGGCGGGGTTGCGCGCACGGCTGGGTCTTGGGACCGACGACAGGTTTGAGACGCTCATTCCCGATCTTCTCGATCGCGTCGATCGCAATCGCGCGCTTAAGGCGCGGCGCTGCCTCGGCGGCGGCGGAAAGCGCAATGACGCCCAGGCCACCTTGCTCGATATCCTGATCTCCGGGGAGGCCGGTGTCGATGCCCGCCTTGACGCCATGAAACGCCTGAGCCTGACCCAAAAAGGCCAGCCCAAGGCCGATCGATCGCTGATGAGCGCGGCCCTGGCCGCGAAACACCCTGACGTTCTGGATTTTCTGGCCGGGATGCGTGAGAGCGTCGTTGACTATATCGAGCGCGAAGGAGCGCTTCATCATATCGAGGCAACCCAGGCCGCGTTGCGGCTCGGCCACGCCATGATCGGCGGTTATGAGGCGGCCAAGCGCGAACGGGGCCGCTATGATTACGATGATCTGATTGCCCGCGCGCTCGGTTTGTTCGCGGCGGGAGGGCAGGCCGGGTGGGTTCTCTACAAACTCGATGGCGGCATCGACCATATTCTCATCGACGAGGCTCAGGACACCTCGCCCGATCAATGGCGCATCGTGCGGGCCATCGCCGATGAATTCCATTCCGGCCTGGGCGCGCGCGGCGATATGGAGCGCACCGTCTTCGTCGTCGGCGACCGCAAACAGTCGATTTATTCGTTTCAGGGTGCCGAGGCCGACGGTTTCGACGCCATGCGCGGCTATTTTCGCGACCGCGCGCGCGGCGCGGGCAAGCCGTTCGCAACCGTCGATCTCAATGTGTCCTTCCGCTCCACCAAAGCCGTGCTTGAGGCTGTCGATCGGGTGTTCGCCAATGGCCAGGCGGCGCGGGGTCTCTCCCGGGACGGAACACCGCTTATGCCCCATGCGCCGGCGCGCGCGCACGCGGCCGGTCTTGTCGAAATCTGGCCGGTGGAAAAACCGCCAAGCGACGAAAAGCCCGGACCCTGGGATGCCCCGCTCGATGCCGTCCCCCGCTCGCATCCGGCCACGCGGCTGGCCGAAAAGATTGCCTCCACCATCCGTGGTTGGCTCGATGATGGCGAGATTCTGGCCTCGGCCGGTCGTCCGATCCGGCCCGGCGATATTCTGATCCTGCTGCGCCGTCGCGACCGTTTCATGGCGGCGCTCGCGGCCGCTCTCAAACGCCGCAATGTGCCGGTGGCCGGTGTGGATCGCCTGGAGCTGACCGGCCATATCGCGGTGATGGATCTGATGGCGCTCGCTCGGTTCATGCTGATGCAGGATGATGATCTGACCCTGGCGACGCTTTTGAAAAGCCCGCTTCTGGCCCGCGACGATGGCAGGCCTTTGACCGATGACGACCTGTTTGCCTTATGTCATGGGCGCAAGGGCACGTTATGGCGCGCCTTGAGGGATGCGGTTGGCCATCACCAAGCCCCTTACCTCCGCGCGGTGGAAACGCTTGAGAATTGGCTGGCGCGCGCCGATGCCGCCCCGCCTTATGAATTTTTCGCCCGAATTCTGGGCGCCGAGCGCGGCCGCGCCAAATTCGCCGCCCGTTTCGGCGTGCAAGCCAACGATCCCCTCGATGAATTTCTGCGCGCCGCTCTCGACCATGACTGCGAGCACACGCCCTCTCTGCAGGGCTTTATCGACTGGCTGGAGCGCGCCTCGATCACCGTCAACCGCGATATGGCCCATGGCGGCGACGAGGCGCGCATCATGACCGTTCATGGCGCCAAGGGGTTGGAGGCCGATATTGTGTTCATGCCCGATACCTGTAGCCTGCCGCGGGCTTATCATGGGCCGGATCTGATCTTCATGGACGATCGCAAGGGCGGCGGGCCCGACCTGCCCTTATGGCTTTTGGCGAGGAAATACCGCGCGCGCGCGATTGCCGATGCGGTCGAATCGCAAAGGGATCGTCAGCTGGAGGAGTATAATCGCCTGCTTTACGTCGCCATGACCCGGGCCCGGGATCGGTTGTATATTTGCGGCCATGACACCGGCAACCGGCGCGAACCGGGCTGCTGGTACGATCTGATCGTTGCCGCGCTCAAGGGTTTGGGCGAGGAGGTGAGTTTGGCGGATGGGTCAAGCGTTTGGCGGATCGAGAATCTTGGCGATATATCGCCAAGCGATGACGTGAAGGAAACGCCCGCCCCGCCGCCGACCCCTGGGCCGCTCGGGGACTGGGCGTTCAGACCCGCCGCGCGACAGCGACAGGGCGGGCGTCCTGACGTGGTTTTGCCCTCATATCCGAACCCCGATCGGCGGGGGCCGTCGGGCGAGGATGGTGTCTCGCCATTGGCGGTGGCCGATGATCCCTTGCGCTACCGGCGCGGGCTGCTGATTCACCGTTTGCTGCAAAGCCTGCCGGAGCTTAAGCCCGAGGCGCGTTTGGCCCGCGCCAGGCGGTTTTTGTCGATGCCGGTTCATGGGCTGGATGGCCCGCAAGTCGAAGAGATTACCAGCGAGGTCATGGCGGTGCTCGATCACCCCGAGCTGGGCGAGGTGTTTGCGCCGGGAAGCCTGGCTGAGGTTCCAATTACGGCGATGGAGCGCGCCGGCGCGGCCGATGGAAAGACGCCTCCTGTCGCCATGAGCGGTCGAATCGACCGGTTGGCGATTAAGGGCGATGATTTGTTTCTGGTCGATTTCAAAACCGAGCGTTCCCCGCCGGTCGCTCTCGACGATGTGCCCGCCGCCTATCTGCGCCAGCTTGGCGGCTATGGCGCGGCGTTGCGGCGGATTTTCCCCGAAAAGCGCCTACGGGCCGCCATTGTGTGGACCAAGGCGCCGCGCCTGATGGACGTGCCGGCCGACCGGCTTCACAAATGACGCCATGTGTTCACAATAACGCCATGCGCGTGTCGGTAAACCGCCGACGACCCGCATTGAGTCCCGGCTTGAAACCACAATTCATATCGGTTACCCGTTGGCCATGGTGGCTTTTTGTCGTTGTCGCCGATCTTGCGGGAGATGGAATATGACGGCCGAGATTATCGACGGAAAAGCTCTCAGCGCCGGTTTGCGCGCCAAGGTGGCCAAGGCGGTTGCGGTTACCCGTTGGCCATGGTGGCTTTTTGTCGTTGTCGCCGATCTTGCGGGAGACGGAATATGACTGCCGAGATTATCGACGGAAAAGCTCTCAGCGCCGGTTTGCGCGCCAAGGTGGCCGAGGCGGTTGCGGCGCTCAAGGCGCCGCCTCACGCGCTGACCCCAGGCCTCGCCGTGGTGCTGGTCGGCGACGATCCGGCAAGCCAGCTCTATGTGCGCAACAAGGCGCGCAGGACGATCGATGTCGGCATGGCCTCCTTTGAACACCGTCTTAATGTGGAAACCCCGCAATCGGACCTTCTCGATCTGATCGCCGAACTCAACGCCGAGCGCAACATCCACGGGATTCTGGTTCAGTTGCCCTTGCCACGCCAGATTGACGAGGGCGCAATCATCGACGCCATCGATCCGGCCAAGGATGTTGACGGGTTTCATGTCATCAACGCCGGAAGGCTGGCCACCGGCCACAGCGCCATGGCGCCCTGCACGCCGCTTGGCTGTTACATGCTGCTTAAACACTATCTCGGTGATCTCTCCGGCCTCGATGCAGTGATCATCGGGCGGTCCAATATCGTCGGCAAACCCATGGCGCGGCTGTTGTTGGCAGCCGATTGCACCGTCACCGTGACCCATTCGCGCAGCCGCAACCTGGCCGCTCATTGCCACCGGGCCGATATTCTCATCGCCGCCGCCGGACGGCCCGCCATGGTCAAGGCCGGTTGGGTCAAGCCCGGCGCGACGGTGATCGATGTCGGCATAAACCGCCGGCCCGCGCCGGGCAAGGGCGAGAACACATATCGCCTTGTCGGCGACGTCGCTTTCGACGAGGTTGTCGAGGTGGCCGGCGCCATCACCCCGGTGCCGGGCGGCGTCGGCCCGATGACCATCGCCTGCCTGCTCGCCAATACCGTCATTGCCGCCTGTCGCGCCAATGGTATCGACGACCCCGATTTGTCGATGCCGTGATGGGTTGCCAGAGCCTGATCCGGGCCGGAGAAGCGAGAGCTGCGGACGACCAAGATTATGCGGCCGGGATAAACAGGGGCCGTGTGGCTGAATGGTCCGAGGCGATGGCACGCGCCCCGTGACCCTGAAAGCGCGGGTGCCGGGGGGCGTTTTAAGACCGGCTTGATGGCGGCGGCGTTGTGGTGATGCGTGCGGTCACCGCCGGGGTGGCGGCGGTTTTCCCGTCCATGCCGCCAGTGGCGTTGAACGTCATGGGTTGCGGGCCCAAAGCCTGATCCGGGCCGGAGCGTAAGCGAGGGTGGATCAAGATTATGCGGCTATAGGAAGAGCCTGATCCGGGCCGGAGCGTAAGCGAGGGTGGATCAGGATTATGCTTACAAAACAAAATATTAGAGCGCAATGGCGATTCAATTCGGACGCAAATACCGCTCTAGCTGTGAGCTTTCAATAGGTTGTTCTTGTTTAGGCCGAGGCGACTGATTGGGGTTTGATCTTTTATTGCACCGTGTGGTCGATGCCAATTGTAGAGGGGGATCCACACGGGCAGGTCTGCGGCGCGCTGATCTGAGGTCTGATAGGCGCGGGCATAGGCCCGTTCCCTCAAG
>JBAJNN010000046.1:0-11041 GCA_036881905.1 Hyphomicrobiales bacterium
ATCGTTTTGATCATCATTTGATTCTAACATTTTGATACCTCAAATGTCAAAAAATATGTCGAAAGATAGAGAATACGCTAGCGCACGCGCGCCTTATATCCCCGCCCTGAAGGACGGGGTTTTACGGCGCTATGGATAAATGCCGGGGCTTGCGGCCGGCGGGGTGTCGGTCACGGCAATTTGCCGTGCTGTAATTGATACCAATCCTAGCAGATTTGAACAGTCTCTGACATCCTCTCCGCCTTGAAAGACGGAGGTTCCGGAAACACCGCTTAGAGTCATGCGGCTTTTTTCCGGCTGGTTCCTGCTTTATCGGGCCGCTTGGCGCGGTGCCCCTCCACAGGCTTCAACGCGCTGTCCGCGCGCCGTAGAATGTTGATGGCGGCATTGGTGTCGGCGTTGGCGGCATGGCCACAAGCGACACACACGAAGTCCGCTTGGCTCTGCCGGTTGGCGGCACTGACATGGCCACAGACCGGACAGGTCTGGCTGGTATAGGCGGCGGGCACTTTGACCAACTTGCCGCCGCGATCCGCCAGCTTGTAGGCCAGCATGGCACGAAACATCGACCATCCCTGATCGAGGATGGTGCGGTTCAGCCCTGCCTTTTGCCGGACCATGCATCCCGGCTCATCGACGGTGCCCCTGGCCGATGCGCACATATTCCGCACCTGGAGGTCCTCCATAACGACCATCCCGTGGTTCTGGGCGACAATCGTGCTGTGCTTATGAAGGAAGTCCTTACGGGCGTTCGCCACCCGCTGATGTATCCGCGCCACCTGGCGAGCGGCTTTACGGCGGTTGGCCGAGCCGCGTTTCTTCCGTGCCCAAGCACGCTGGGCCTTGCGCAAAGCCCGAAGCGCTTTCTTGCCGTGGCTTGCCGGGGCGATGCCGGTTCCGTCGCTCAGTGCGGCGAAGGCGGCAACCCCCATGTCGATCCCGACCGGCGGCAGAGAGGACGCAAGCGGATCGGTGGTCTCCCGCTCGCACTGGACGGCGGCGAACCACTGCCCGGCCCGACGCGAAAGGGTGATGTTTTTGATATCGCCGGGCAGAGCCTGCCAGCCGCGCAACCGTACCCGGCCCAGCTTGGGCAGCTTCATTTGCCCGGATGATTTCCCTGTGCGCTTCACCACCAGGGAAGTCGGATCGGGAAAGCGGAAGCTGTCGTTGATGCCCTTCTTGCGCGCTGTCGGATAGGCGGCGCGGCCTGCGAAGAAGTTCTGGCAGGCGCGGTCCAGATCCTTCAGCGCCTGTTGCAGGGCATGAACTGGACAGGCTTTCAGCCAGTCCAGTTCCGCCCGCAGGGCGGTGAGTTCTCGGCATTGACTGGCGAAGGAGATATTGCCACCGGTGATGGCGCGATACTGCCGCCACCAGTCGCGGCGCTGTTCCAGGGCAAGATTGTAGACGAACCGGCAAGCACCCGCGATCTGCGCCATCCGAGCGGATTGCTCAGGCGTGGGATAGAGGCGGAACATTGCGGCTTTACGGGTGATCATGGGGGAAGTATAACTTGTCTTATGACAGATGACAACACCTATCGCCGTAGCAGACATTGCGTTTTTTCCATTCATGTTCATTTGGTCTTTGTGACTAAATACCGTCGCCAGGTGTTCACCCAAGCCATGCTCGGCGACATGCGGGACATCTTCGCGTCGGTGTGTGCCGACTTCGAGGCCGAGCTTGTGGAGATGGATGGCGAGGACGATCACGTTCACCTGCTGGTGAACTACCCGCCCAAAGTGGCCGTCTCGGCGCTTGTGAACAGCCTCAAAGGCGTCTCCAGTCGCCTCATGCGACAGAGGCATCGGGCAATTGGTGCGGCGATATTGGAAGGGCGTGCTGTGGTCGCCCAGCTATTTCGCCGCCTCCTGTGGCGGCGCTCCGCTAGACATCATCAAGCAATACATCGAGCAGCAACAGACGCCGGATTGAACCGGCGGAAAACCACCATATAGAACGTCGCCGCCCTATCCCCGGCTTAAACGCCGGGGCTTGCGGGCGGCGGGGTGTCGGTCATCGGACAAATTTCCGAGCTGAAGCCCGATGTCGGCGATCCCCGCGCCAATGCCGGGATCGCAGGAGCGAGCGTGGATGGTTTACGAGGCCGGGTTGCGAGTGGGATACCCAAACCGGACACCATGCCGAGGGTCGGCGGCGGTGAGGTCGCGGAAGGAATCGACACCGCGAACCGGAACATAGTCGCCGGAACGCCGAGGACCGCGGGCGGGCAGAAACTGCAGGATTCCGTCGTTTCGGGCAGAGCCGATGAAGATATGGATGCCTTGCGGAACCGACAACAGCCGACGAGTCTTTCTCCCGAGGCGCAACGGGCAACCGATACCGCCATGAAAAAGATACCATCCGTTCCGTTTGCCCAGCAGGCGTTGACGTGGGTTAAAGGCCTGTTCGCTTCCGGCAACCCCGTCTTCCACGGTATGGGCAATGCGGTGAATGAGGCGATGTCCAGAAAGGATGCGGATATATACGGGAAGTTGATCGGGGGTGGCGAGCAACGGGACAAAATCAGGTCGGATATAGCCTCCTTCGGCAAGAACGCTCGCCCGGAAGACAGGATTGGGGGGATCGGCTACCGTCCCGAACCCGGTCTGAGCCGTGAAGAAAACATCGACAGATTGCGTGTGCTGAAAAACGATTTGGGAAAAGACGGGATTGCCTGGAGGAACAAACAGTTGGCGGATAGCGGGACCGCCGCCGTCGCCGGTTATCTGAAAGGTCACCCCGAAATCGACGCCAATATCAGCAAGCTGGCCGACACAACGGGACTGAACTTTTATCAGGCGCAATATTATACTGCGCTTCAAACAGGGGTTCCGTCTTTCGTCGATCTTGCGGAAACGCAGCTTGGAGCCTACAACAAGGCGCACGGAATGGGCGGTGAACAAACCAACGACATGATCAACGTCATGCGCAACGCCAAGACCGCCGGAACCAGGGATGCTTCACATCTCGTCGGCCTCGGTCAGTCCAATATCGCGCATGGAACCACGGACGCAAAGCGCAATCCGTAATATTGCGCCGGTTTTGTCCGCAGGATCGGCGAGCGGCAACCCGGCTACAGCCTGTTCTCAGGCAATCGACCGGACCGCAGCCGCTCACATCGGCGAACGGCTCTAATCAGAGCGGGAATCCAATGAATGCGCAACAGCGCGGGCTGAAGGACGGGACCACTAAGCCGAACCCCAAAGCCGAAACGGATGAACCCGACTGGATTGAACGGTTCCTGGACTGGTCTTAGTTGATCTCCCAGTCATCATCAAACGATTATTTATCTTTTATTATAGATTCATCATCACCACGAGCCCAAGCGAGGTGTTCTTCATGCAACTTGTTTCTAACCCGGCGTCCGCGTTCCTCGTTTCTTGCCCTCTCTTCGAGTATCTCCTTAAGGCGTTCAGGCGAGCAGGTCTTCAACTCTTTCTCCCACATGCGATCGCGCTCCCATCTCTTTGCCTCTATAGTTTCAAAAACTCCCAGCTCGCAAAAAAGGTATGTCAAGCCTACGGCCACAAATGTTCCACCAAAGATCACAAGGGCAGCTTCAAAACCTTCAGACATGGCCATACTCCATTTCCCGTATTCCTTGCCTCCCTCTACCGAAATGTGCGTTTATCCTAACACAGTCAAGGCGATCACATCAACAAAAAAGTCATTTTAGAGTGCACCCGTCAATACCGCACGCGATTTCCGATCAGGGCGGGACAGATCGTCGTTTTTGCGAATCAGCGAGATCGAGCAATGGATTGAGGGACGAGACGGTGAAAATGGACGCCGTCAAGGGGAAGCGGAGGAATCGATAAAAGACGTCCACGCATTCCACTCGTGACGCGAATTCGGACAGCCGTCCCAACGGCGTTTTTGTGGCGGGCTAATTGGGGGGCCAAGAAAAGCTCTCAAAACATAGCCCTTTGAAAATAAAATAAAAATGATTTGTAAATGGTGCCGCCGGCGTGAATCGAACACGCGACCCCACCCTTACCAAGGGTGTGCTCTGCCCCTGAGCTACGGCGGCAACCAAGCGCCCTGATTTCTCCGAGAAGCTATAAAAACCATGCGCAAATTGCCACACTATGACACGATAGGCAAGCTCGCTCTTCATACCCACTGCATGTTACTTGTAGTGTGAATGGTATCGTTAAAATTTGATTGGGACTTCACCATGACAGGCAAGCAAAAAGACGATTGCAAAAGCTGCGCCGCCCGCAACAAAATCCAAAATGAGCGCGCAGAAAGACTGGCAAAGGCCTTGCGGGCCAATCTGCGCCGACGCAAGGAGCAGATACGTGAGCGAAACCGCCATCAAAATACCGAAAAGGGGTAAAAGCCGTTCGGGCAACACCAGGAGGATGGCGGTAGGCCAAGACCGCCGCAATGTCGGGATGACGAAACCGCCTGCGCTAAATTCCGCCTTAAATTGACAGTTTTATGGCCAATGACGGGGAATGAGCGTCCCGCAATTCGTGCAGGTTTGGTCCGGCAAGCGATGCGGCGGACCGCTGTCATAATGCCTTTGCTATGTCTTCGGTCATCGTCTTGGCGTCGCCGAACAACATGACGGTGTTATCCCGATAAAACAGCGCATTATCGATACCGGCATAACCGGAAGACAAAGACCGCTTGGCAAACATCACCGTGCCGGCCTTCCAGACGTCCAGAACCGGCATGCCGTAAATCGGCGAGGACGGGTCTTCCCTGGCCGCGGGGTTGGTGACGTCATTGGCGCCGATCACGAAGACGACATCGGTATTGGCGAACCAGGCGTTGATCGCTTTGAGCTCGAAAATCTCGTCATAGGGGATATCGGCCTCCGCCAGCAGCACATTCATGTGCCCGGGCATTCGGCCGGCCACCGGGTGGATAGCATATTTCACGCTTATGCCTTCAGCCTTAAGGTTGTCGGCCATCTCGCGCAAGGCATGCTGGGCTTTCGCGACAGCCATGCCGTAACCCGGCACGATAATGAGCGAAGCGGCGTTTTTCATCACGAACGCGGCGTCTTCAGCCGATCCGCGCCGCACTGATTTCCGTTCGCCGCTATCGCCGGATGATGTTTTCGTCTCACCGCCGAAACCGCCAAGAATAACATGCAAAAATGAGCGGTTCATGCCGCGGCACATGACATGGGACAATATTGCGCCCGATGAGCCGACCAGCGCGCCGGTGATGATGAGAGCGATGTTGTGCAGGGTAAACCCGATCCCGGCCGCCGCCCAGCCCGAATAGGAGTTGAGCATCGATATGACCACCGGCATGTCGGCGCCACCGATGGGGATGATGATGAGAACGCCCATCGCAAGGCACAAAAACGCGATCGTCCAGAACAGGGCGGGATATGGCGTTGCGCAAAACGCCACGATGACGGCGATGACGATAATGGCCAGAGCAAGATTAAGCCAGTGCTGACCTTTGAAAGCCACCGGAGCGCCGGAGACGAGTCCCTGCAATTTGGCAAAGGCGACGATCGATCCGGTAAAGGTTATGGCCCCTATGGCCGCGCCGAGCGACATCTCGATTAGACTTGCCGTTCCAACATGCCCGGCAACGGCGAGGCCGAAGGCGGACGGCGCATAAAGCACCGCGGCGGCGACCATAATGGCGGCAAAACCGACCAGGGAATGGAAGGCGGCGACCAGTTGCGGCATCGCCGTCATTGCGATGCGCAAGGCAATGACTGTGCCGACGGCCGAGCCGATGATAACGATCGCAATAACCGCCAGCCAGACCGACGGCGAGTGCGGCGGCGCTACACACAGCGTGGTGATGACGGCAATCGCCATGCCCGCCATGCCAAGTATATTGCCGCGGCGCGCGGTTTCGGGATGGGACAGGCCGCGCAAGGCAAGAATGAAGAGCGCGCCGGAAAGGATATAAAAAAGCGCCGTAATATCGGCCTGCATGGGAACGTCCTAGCGTTTCTTTCTGTACATGGCCAGCATCCGCCGGGTGACCACAAACCCGCCCGCTATGTTCACCGAAGCCAGAAGCAGGGCAATGCAGCCGAAGTCTCGCGAAAGGCCGACCGTCCGGGCCATGACGCCCGCCACGCCGCCGGCAACGGCAATCAGCGCCCCGACCGCGATGACCGAGGAGATGGCGTTGGTGATGGACATAAGCGGGGTGTGCAAGGCGGGCGTGACGCTCCAGACCACGTAATAGCCGACGAAAATCGCCAGGATAAATATTGCCAACTCAAACACCAAAGGGTCAATGCCGCTTGCCATTCCTATCGCATTACAATTATCCACGATGAAAGCGCGCACAGCATTGGCGGATCCCGAATCTTGCAAGATGGTGTCGAGAGTTTGTGAAACAGTCATGATATCGTTCCGATCTTTACCGATGTTGGTTGCGGAGAGGTTCGCTTCACAGCCTGGCTGATGATTTTTCCATCATGAGTGAGCCCGGTGGCGGCAATGATTTCGTCGTCCCAGCGGATTTTTATGCCGCCATCGTCATCAAGAATAGTCCCAAGAAAATTGATAAGGTTTTGAGCATAAAGTGCCGAAGCATTGCCGGAAACGCCACAGGCAAGGTTGCCATGGCCCATGATCCGGACCCCCTTGTGAGTGACTGTCTCTCCAAGTTTCGACAGGGCGCAGTTGCCGCCTTGCTCCACCGCCAGATCGACGATTATCGACCCCGGTTTCATGGTTGCCACCATCTCTTGTGAAATGAGCCGCGGTGCGGACCGTCCCGGGACAAGGGCGGTGGCGATGACAATATCCTGGTTTTTGACATGCTCCGCCACCAGTTCCGTCTGGCGGCGCCGATAGTCCGTACTCATTTCGCGTGCGTAGCCTTGCGCGGTTTCCGTGGCTTCTTCTCCCTCCTCCACCATGATGAATTTCGCCCCGAGGCTTTCAACCTGTTCACCGGCGGCGCGGCGCACATCGGTTGCGCTCACCACCGCGCCGAGACGGCGCGCCGTTGCGATGGCCTGAAGCCCGGCGACACCCGCGCCCATAACGAAAACCCGCGCCGGGGTCACCATGCCCGCCGCCGTCATCATCATCGGCATGGCGCGGCCAAACCGCGCGGCGGCGTCAATGACCGCCTTGTAGCCGGAAAGGTTGGCTTGCGAGGATATGGCATCCATGGGTTGCGCGCGGGCGATACGCGGCATAAGCTCCATGGCGAAGGCGGTAATTCCGTATGAAGCCATGCTCTCAAGACCCTCTGCATCGCCATATGGGGACAAAAGCCCTATGAGCACGGCGCCGCTTTTCATGGTCGCGATAATGTCTTGCGGCGGCCGGCGCACGGCCAGAATAACGTCAGCCTCTTTGACTGCTTTTTCAGGCGATCTAGCGATTTTGGCCCCGGCCGCCTTGAATGAAGCGTCGGCGATATTCGACTGCCTACCGGCCCCGGACTCGATTGTGACGTCCGCGCCCTTGCCCGACAGCGACTTAACACTGTCCGGACTGGCGGCAACCCGCGTCTCGCGAGGGCGCCTTTCGCGCAGTATGACGATTTTCATGGCCCGCAATCCCTTACATTAGCGCCGCCGACAGCAAGGCGAACCCCACAAGAATGACGATCGAAATCAGCCAGTTGGGTTTTGCCAGACGCAGATTGACCGCAATACTGCCAAGGCCCGCGATGAGGCCGCTCATACCCAGCAGTACCGAGGTCGTATCGGTGAATGCAAAGGTTGTAAGGGCGACAAGGACAAACAGGACGCCGAGAATCAACGCAATCGTTCCATGCAAAAAACCCTCATAGGTTTCCCGATGAGACTGAAAATCGTCCGGTCGTGTGGATTGCCCGGTCATTGTTCGTGCCTTCCAAGGCTCTGTTTGCTTTGATTTTAAGTGACTGTTGCGCCAATCCCGATTTTACGAGTAAACTATGCGATTTTCCGGTTAAACTCCTACAGCATCTCAATGGAATAAATCAAGCGCCAAACGCGAATAAAGTCAATCCCAACCCTGCAGAGTGCCTGCCGGATGGCATTTTGGGGCGGGCGGCGCGCTCATATTGGGAGGCGGAGAGATAGTCTTAAAACATCCTCGCGGCAAGGTTTCCAATATCAATCTTGCGCTTGCGCGGACCAGGGACACAGGCTCCAAGCCGTTTCAGACAGCGGGTAAGCGAAGCACGACCAACGCCAAAGCGAGTAGCGGTTTCTTCAAGGGAGCAAGCCTTCCTTTTTACAAATAACCAAAACACGTTTGCGAAACTCAAGCGAATAAGTCATAAACTCGGCGTCAGCATTTTAAGTGGTTTGGCTATAAGCGACTGCTGTTTCTCTCTGCGCTATTCGCCGAGAGTTTGTCAGTCGAAGCCCGTTTTTTCGCGCTCATTTCTCATTTCCGTGAACATAAGCGTCAGCGACGCGGTCAAAATGAGCAAGGCGCCCAAGCCTAGCGGGCCGCTCGGCGCATGGCCGAACACGATCCAACCGGCCACGACATTGAGCGGGAGTTTGAGATCGTCGAACGGTTGGACATAGGCGGCGTCGGCGGCGGAATAAGCAAGCGTCAAAAGATGCTGCCCGAAAAAGGTCAAGACGCCCGCCGCCAGCAATAGCAAAGCTTGCGAAACATTCGGTGCGGCGAAGTCCGAAGCAACCGCGAGAGCGCCATTGATCGGCGTCAGAAGAACGAGAAGCCACAACGTCACGGTCTCCGACGGCTCCAAAGCCGTCAGGTTCTTCGTCAAAAGTGAAAAGCCGCCCCACAACAACGCCGCCAGAACCGGCAGCAGCGCGTATGGGCTGAAGTCGTCGGACCACGGTTCTAAAATGATCATCGCGCCGAGGAAACCCGCAAGCGTTGCCAACCAACGGCCGACGCCGACGCTTTCACGCAAGACCAACCGCGCGCCAATGATAATGAAGAACGGCGATGTCATGACGAGCGCGATTGCTTGCCCAATCGGTACGACGGTCAAGCTCAAAACCCATGCCTGAACGCCGAGAGCGGCGAGAACGACTCTGAGGGCATGTCTAAAGGGATATTTCGTTTTCATCATACCGAGACCGATCCTGAAGGCCAGAGGCGTGGAAAAGATCAGCGCGAAGCCGTATTGCCAGAAAGCGATCACCGGGCTGGAGACATGCAAAACCATGCCGAGCCATTGAGTCAGAACGTTCAAGGCGGCGAAAAGGATGCCGGCGAGAACCATGTAAAACGCGCTTTTCACGGCGCGAAAACGAGTGAGCGCTGAAATGCTCTGATTCATGTTGCTTTCCCATTCAACAAGGTGAACACAAATCAGGACGTAAGAGGGGATTGGAGAGCCGTCGCCGCGATCAAACACGATACACGACGAACCACCTGGAAATGACGGCCGCCGCGTCTTCATTCCTCATTCTCTTTCATCCGGACTATAACCGTCGGCTCCGGCCTCTCACCGGATCTGCTGAGCCATGACCGAAGCCGGCCCAAGGCGCTCGCGGGCTTGGAACCTTTCATTCCATACCGCCGGTGGGGATTTTCACCCCGCCCTGAGAATGTTTGTCGGAACAATTCCGACGTCGTCATTTTAAAGCCTTGTGCATTGCTTGACAAGCGAGCGCGGGAAAAAGTCCAGCCTTTGTTGGGCCTATTCATTGGAACAATCGGGCCAGCGATAACACAGGTCGAAAGCCGGATGCGCCCGGATGGGCCGGCCATTGTTTTTCAGACAATTCAGGCGATCGCAAGGCCCAGAAATAAAACCATGCGCCAAAACTGGCCTGAAAGCCGTCAGCATTGCCTTTTCCCCGGCGAGGTTGTAAAATTTCCGCTGGGCATAGGCCGCCTGCCAACCAAGTTTCAATTGCCTGATAGGTTTCCAGAAAAGCTTGGCCGTCAGAGTTGACATCTGCCTGGTTACAGTTCCCTTATCCTTGATACGCCGTGGCGTAATCGGTAACATCACTTTTATCGGGGTTTGCCCAGCCCCAACCGACATTCACGGAGGCGGCGTCGGACAGGTCGAAGACAACGCCGGCAGCCAGCTGGACCAAGAGCGGCGATGGTGTTGATTTCATCTTCGTCACCGTCTTCGGCGTGCGTAACATAAGCAGCCGGGCCTCGTGCCTGCCCGATCATTTCCGATACCATCGTCATGGATGGCTGAGGGTTTCAGAGTTACAATGCCGCTGGACTTGATATTGGCTGCACCGCGGACAACCTAGCCGAGCTCGCTTTCGTCGCTTGCGGCCTCTTTCGCCTTTTCAACACTCAGCTTGCGTAACATGGCCGCCGCAAGAACATCATGTCCACCGGGCAATTTATAGGTCAAAGACGCATTCAGGTCGGGAATATTATCATGCGCAAGGCCGTAATCCCTCATGGCGGCGTCAATGATCTAGACGTTTTTACTGTCGCATCCCCTGACGAAATCATGCACTGTGGTGTCGTTGGTGGGAGAAGGCAAAAGACGCAGGTCAGCGTGACAGTCATGTCCCGGTCAGGGCCAAACTAGAGGTCTGTAAACCCGCGGAGGCTTGCCCACGGAAGATGTTATTTCACCGGCCTGTACTGCGGAAGACAGAGCAAGCCCATAGATAATGGCCTCCAAGACGCGATTGGCGAACTGGCCGGCAAGGCTTTTGAGTTTCAACATGGTGTCGCCCATTTTAGTGATAATAAGACTCATGTTTATGAATCACGGTTATAAAACATGGTTTATATAGTCAACTTTAAAGGGCGACTTTGCTAAAAACCGGCGGGAAGATTTCGTTTTCCAGCCGGAACGGAAGACATGGTATCGCGATAATTTAGGCTGACAGTGCCTGTCCGTTCGGAGGGGATGGCGGTTCGCGTTGCGGTCGGCGCTCAATCTCTAGCTGTGGAGCCTCAATAGGTTGTCCTTGTTTAGGCCGAGGCGACTGATTGGCGTTTGATCTTTTATTGCACCGTGTGGTCGATGCCAATTGTAGAGGTGGATCCACACGGGCAGGTCTGCGGCGCGCTGATCTGAGGTCTGATAGGCTCGGGCATAGGCCCATGCCCTCAAGCCCGTCTGGATCAAGCGTTCGGCCTTGGCCGTTGGTGTTCGGGGTGTAGGGTTTTGTGCGGATGTG
>JBAJNN010000047.1:0-10751 GCA_036881905.1 Hyphomicrobiales bacterium
ATCGCATCCGACAGCGTTGCGACAGGAATCCGAAAGCCAAACCCGCCGCTCATGGGTTGGTCTCCGGCAAAAATAGTTGTGTTCGTAATCGATTCGTCTGTTCGAACCGACCATCAGTGTGGTCGGCGGATGTGTTCGGTTGCATCGTCGCGTGATGTGTGTTAATCCGTTCGACCGCGGGCGAGCGGCTGGTCCCCGGTCGCCCACAGTCATCGAACGGATGCCCAGGGTGCCTTGATCGACAGGTGATTATTCTCGGCGCAGTCGCTCGCGAATCGCGTCACGAACGAACTCCGAGCGAGAATGGTGATACTGTAACTGGTCATCGAGCGCGGCGAGTAACTCATCCGTGAGCGTCACCTTGACCGCTCGGGTCCCGCCCCCAGTGTTGTCGCCCCGACTCGATTCGACTGACGTCTCCGTCGACAGATCGTCACTATCGGACATCCGTCATTTGAATATGTGAACGGATTATAATAAATGTGTCCCCAAGACACCACCTGAGCAATACATACAAGTACCACAGTGGTGACGTGGCGGTGTGTCAGACGGATACTTGAGTGCTCACACACTATGTTAAGGTGTCCATGCAGGATCGAAAAGACATCAGCGTGTGCATGCCAGGGGAATTAGACGCCGCAATCAAAGACCATCTGAGCTACGGCGATTCAAAATCCGAATGGATCCGCGAGGCGATCCGTCAGCGACTCAATCAGGAGGACGCTGACGCCGGACCGGACACCGCGCTTGAGGCACACAGTTCGAACTCGGAGTCGGAGTCAGATTCTGAGTCGGTTCTGGTCTCGCCGGATGACCAATCAACTCGGGGGGGGGGCATAATACAGCGCCCTAAGTGACGGTCTTGGACGTCTGACCCCCACACCGCACGGTGTCGAAAGACGGTTCCAGACGGTCGAATAAAGCGGCAAAAAATGAGACTTCTTGGTCTGCGTTACTCGTTAGTTGCGGCTCCGATGAACCACTGTTCATGCCCGAGATAATCGGTCAGCGTTTGCGCCGACAGTCCACAGTGTCGACAGACGGGCACGGTCCCCTGAAATTCGAGATCGTGCTCGCCGTCGTCGCACGCATCGTCAACGTGGGTTGTGGCGATGTCACTCATAATGCGACGTCTCTCCGTTCGTGATTCGTCTCGCATTCTTCCGAGCAAAATTCGCCCTCGCACCAACTGTCGCAGTGGCGGCATTGTGACAAACTCATTCGTCGCTCTCCTCCTCGGCATCCGCACGGTCGCCGTGATCGGTCAATGCGGTTTGTTCCTCATCCCATCGGGGGTCGCGGAGATGCGTTTGGTCACTCATCGGTCGTCCTCCGTTGACTGTCGATCAGTCGTTGAATCACATCCTCGTAACTGTCGCCGCGTCGTTTGAAATCATACAGTTCATCGAGCGTCTCCTCGCTCACTGACACCGTTGTTCGGGTCATATCCGTTATTATACGCTACAACCTATTCAATGTATTCATTGAATACATTTAAGTACCCACACGCACATTGTATTAATAGGAACTGAGACACTGACGACAAGAAAAGAGAAGAGTCGTCACCGACGCCCCCACGTCGGCGACCTCGGTTCCACTGAACCTATGAGTACGAACGTCTCTCAGCGTAAAAACGCTACTGATTCAGAAGCACAGACCGTCGACTCCCGAACACGCCGAGCGCTGGCGGAATGCATGACCGTGCTGCCGAACCACGGACTCGCCCGTGACGCACCGGGGCTGTTCGTCGTGATCGGCGAAAACGAAAACGGCGAATACCTCGTCGACTCCCGAACCGGCTCCTGTGACTGCGACGATATGCGATACCGAGATCCCGACGGCGGCTGCAAACATCTCCGTCGTGTCGCTGTGTTGACCGGCGACCGTCCGATCCCGACGTGGATTCCGGACGTCGTCGACATCGATACACGCATCGGCGCAAATGTTGACAAGAACGTCCGCTTCGTCCAGACGGACGGTGGCGTCATCTCCAGTCCGGATTCGGATTCGGACACCGGCACGGACGCCGATGCCGACGCCGACGACGATATCTGGAGTGAACCACAGCTCGAAGTCAATAAATATCATGAACCGACCGGCGAGAAATACGTCTGGTGCACTAACTGCGGCGTCGAAGTCCTCGTCGGCGAGACGGACAACGCATCACACGGTCCGGGCTGCATCCACCGGGAGGGCGACCGATGAGTTCGACCATTCCGACAGTTGAAGCCGGCACCGAGGACGACGATGACCGCCTCGTCGTCCATGAGTCGAAACGCCACGGTCCCGACCGGCGGATCATCTATGAGCCGCGCGCCCGTGGCGGGTACACCAAGAGGGTGACCGCATGGCGAGAGTCAATCGGCGGCTGGCATGAGACCGGACGCGAAATTGTTGAGAACCTCGCGGTCGAACCACCGGCGGGGTTTGACGAATGACGTTGACGCTTCGATGCCCGCGGTGCGATGCACCCGTTCACATAATCGATGACAACGGGGTGGTCGACGGGACAAAGACGCGGTGGGAAGAATACGAGTGCGCGCACGGACACGTATTCTCGCGCACGCTTGAACCACGACGCTGAACGCTGACGACTGACCGACGAACGGCGTCGCCACTGCCGATTTCTATTTTTTCGAAGATACAATCCGCAAAAAACAGTCGCTACGTTATCTCGACCGCCACGCCTCAAGCGCCTCGGATCCGAACGTCCAGACCGCTGCCGTCCCGACGACGACGAGATACGCCAGTCGCCAACTATTCGGAATCGATGTCAGTGCGAGTATCTGTGTGCTCCCGAGGGCGGTCAAGACCGGGAGCGACCCGAGGAGAAGCCCGGCGAGGACGTCGTTTGTGTATAGCCAGCGCCGAGATACGGACGTCGTTGATTCGGATTCGGAGCCCGGGTCGGTCGCGGTATTATTCTCTGATGTGTTGGTCATAGATGTCACCAATCAGCCAGCCAGCTCGCCAGTAATGTTTTTCTTGAGTATATTCCGATGCACCGACACCACGGACGCCACAGTACAGTCCGTCGATGATCGCGTGCCACTCCCGATATGTTAGATTACCCATGATCGGAAGTGTGACCATCGTATCACTTTCAGACACCATTGTTACGCATTTGAGTCTGGATCAAACCGATCATCCCCAGTGAAAATGTGCATTATCACTGAAAACGCTCGCGCTGTCTGTGGGTCATTCGCCCGTATCTCCTCAATCTCTGTCACCATTGCCTGAATGGTTTGCTCATCAATTTGGTCGCGTCGAAGTTGTTGCTGTTGTTCTTGCCGTTGAATCGCTTCAACTATTTCATCAGAAGGAAGGACATCATTACTCATTGTTCATTAGTTATTGTTGTATATTCGTCTGTCATCACTCGCGGATTATATGATACTGCACTTAAAGAGATTTCTCAAAAACAGGTATATAGCGGTCAATTTGGGGGTCAAATGTCACAGATTGCGGGAAAGTGTGAATCAGAACCCATCGAGATTTGTCACACACTGTTGAAACTACCGCGTGAGAAAATAATATCAGTCGCAGCACTGAATGAGGTATTCAATGACAACGAAGGCACATCATAGATATATATCTCATCAGAGCCAGTAAACCCCTCAGAAACCATCAAGAAATTATTGCCCGCCGAAAAATCAACCGTTTTGACAAGCCCACCAGGGTCAGTCAGTGTGCTATTCAGCGGAAAGCCCCCGCCCACATCATGCACATACACGTTATCATCGTCACTCCCGTATGCAATGAGAGAATTATCAGGACTGAATGACGGACCACCCTGAACACGATCCCCCGCTTGTGAGAGGGTGCTATTCAACGGAAATGACCCGCCCACATCATGCACATACACGTTCTCATCCCGACTCCCTTATGCGATAAGTGAATTATCAGGACTGAATGACGGACCACCACGAACACTACCCCCCGCTTGTGAGAGGGTGCTATTCAAAGCGAATCCACCCCCCACATCATGCACATACACATTATTATCTCGACTCCCGTATGCGAGAAGAGAATTATCAGGACTGAATGACGGACCACCCCGAACACTACCCCCCGCTTGTGAGAGCGTGCTATTCAAAGCGAATGACCCCCCCACATCATGCACATACACGTTATCATCGTCACTCCCGTATGCGATAAGAGAATTATCAGGACTGAATGACACACCACCACGAACATTATCTCCCGCTTGTGAGAGGGTGCTATTCAAAGCGAATGACCCCCCCACATCATGCACATACACGTTCTCATCACGACTCCCGTATGCGAGTAACGTGGACTCTCCAAGCCCCGAAAACAACACATCCCCTGCACCCGTTCGGACTTCTGATATTTCAGTCCCATCGCCAAGTCGTATGTTCCCGATGCTACTACCTGACCCGTCTCTGATTGGTGGACTCATTTATTCCTTCTCCAGTATGATATCATCTGCATCTGCTGCGGATGGATCTGAGGCATCTTTGGCAATCACGAAAATATCACGGTCTGCATTGGGACTTGTAACCACATTATTCCCACCCTCAGTAACGCTTGATGCAACAACCGTTGTTGGATTGGTACTTGTCCCTGTCTGTGCTGGCGTTATGGTTTCCCCATCGATTGCAGCGAGAGCATCTGTAATGACACTACTGCCACCCACAGTCACATCGCCTGATGCTGATAAGTCAGCGACTTTGATTGGTCGTGTGTTCCCTGTTGCAGGGTCTTTTGCTACTAATTCGTTATTCGAGTTTAATGCTAATATTTCATCTGTCATTGTTATTGTGATAAATTAAGTTCGTCTGTTTGGTCAAAATGTATCTCGCCTGTTTGCTCGATTCGTATTTCCGACACGTCAAATGATGGGATTTCGTTTACTGTGCCAGCGGGGACTTTGAATACCCCGATGATGTTTGCATCAATCAACGGTTCTCGCCCACCTGTTACAACTTCATAGCGTCGTGTTGAACCGATTTCTGTTTGTCCAAACGTGTTATCACTCAGTGTGATGGTTGTCGTGTCACCAACAGCGAGTGTGACCGATCGACTGTCAACGGTTGTCGTTCCAGTGACCAGTTCAACCGTTTTCGTCGTTTGGGTTGCCCCACGATTTTCTAATTCGACAGTTGTTTCGATTGTATTGATATGTCCGATCTCTTTTGTGACTGATACCATATTAATCAGACCTCTGATACCGTTTGCACAGTTGCATCGAGATAATCATCTGGTTTCTGCCCGCTGATATAGACGCTAAACGCATCGAGCACAGGCGATGTATCAGTTGTGCTATTACGTTCAAGCACTGCTCGTGTACTGACCGCATACGTTTCGATTGTGTTTGAGACATCGACCCGTTGATTTAATTGTGACCGTGCGATCGTCACGATATTCGCATTTTCATCTTCAATCTCGTATGTGACAGTTCCGTTTTGCGGATTCGTCTCAAGATCATCGGTCACGACAACGCTGTTCGGACGAAAGTCAAAATCCTCGATGATATGTTCGGTGAACCCGTTTGTCGCGGAGCTTGCCAGTGAAACGGTCCCCTTCCCGTTCAATGGACTCCCGAGGCTGAGACTGACATTCGATGAGTCCGCAATCCGATTGTTATTTGCATAAATCTCGAATTGCCCATCATCCATGTTAATGATGTTCAGACCGAGTTCAAAATCCTGTCTTGCATTATCGATGAATAACTGATTGACCGCGTTGCGTGTGTCTGATATTTGATCTGGTATTTCAATCCCGCCGATGACCGCACCGTTTGCGTTGAGATTCCCGTCAGTTATCCGAACATCGTTTGACCGATCAATGACGGTCACTCCTGCCGGGAGCGATTGAAGCACAGCACCGGCCGCATCCGCATCCGGATATGAGAGTGTGCCATCCGCCCTGATGAGATTCCATCGTTCGGAGACGGTATCGGTCGCGGTGTCGACTTCGCCAATTTTTAGCGCGTCGGGTGTTGGGTCGCCGGTGGTCGTTGCGACAACGTTCGGGGAGTCATCAACAGCCGGCTGCGGCGTCAGATATAAATTCATTGATGGCGTTGTCTGTCAGCCCGACTGTCTGTGGGTCAACATGCGATATGAGTTGCACCTGATCGCGCTGTTCGCTGACAGTTGTCCCGTCATCGAGTGTCGCCTCTGCGGTCTGACTGTCGATGACATGAACGGTCTTACCCGCCGCGACGTCAATCTCAGGCACAGATGGGTCGAACGCTGATAAGCCGAGTCCCGAGACGATGCCCTCTCGTTGGATATCGCCGGCGAGCGAGCCGATATTCTCAGCGGCGTTGAAGTCGCCGGACTGAATGAGTGTGTATCGAGTCATTGTAATTATACCCGCCTCGCATCAACTGGAATAGTAAACTCCTCGGTGTGTCCGTCCTCGACTGTCACCGTCTGAAAATCATCGATGAATAACAGTGTCGAACCCGTAGTCGTGGGGTCACCGTCAAAAACGCCGATCTCGGAGATGCCTGTTCCGGCCGGGACCTCGGTCCCGCCTTTGATTGCGATGACGACCTCAATTTCGCCGGTCTCGCCCGGCTGGAGGATCTCAACAGGAGCATCGGATCTCGATGCGGCAAACGCCCTACTCCCGAGCGCCGTCGCGGATGCCGACTCATTTCTGCCGGTTCCGACTGCGACATGGGAGACGGTATTGATAATACTGGTCGCGATGCGGTCAAGTCCGGTGTCCGGTGTCGTTGTCATATCGTTCCTGTGGGTATCATGTCTGTGTTCATGTCCGCCAGCTATTCATGAGAACTGTTCGGTGCCGTCGAATCGCGCCGTGCCGAAGCTCCCATCACTGTTTATCGTTCGGGATTCTGTTTCATCGGCCGCCACCCGAATGTCGGCAAGCGGGAGCGTCACACCGCTATCAATTCGCGTCGCGTCGCTCGCCGTCGCGACGACAACGGGGTCTGAAAAATAATACAGCGGGTCAATCCGGTCAACGGCAACCGGATCCGCGAGGTCGGCTAAATCCCGAACGGTTCCAGTTTGATGTGCCGACCAGTCAAATAACTCGACCTCATACTCGCGATCACTGAAGTCTTGTCGGAGGTCGATTTCATCCGCGTCGACGGCGACGCCAGCGCCGACCGCAACCTCGACATCGCGCTCGGTGCCGCGACCGTCAAACGCGGGCACGACGGACCGGAGGAACTGTCGATACGCCGTATCATCCCGCCCTCGCCGACGTCCGATGAGTCCGAAGTCAGCGCCAATCTGATCCAGTGACCCACCATCGGCGGTGTCGATGAATAAGGAATCTTGAACGGCGTCGGTGTCAGACTTGAACTCATCAAACTCCGATTGAACCGCCTCAATGACGGTCGCCAGCCGCGAGTCACGGAACAGCGGCAGTACCTCGGGGAGTCGTTCTTTGAGTGACAATGACATTTCAGACCACCGTCACAGAGATTGTTCCGGGTTCGGGACTCTCCCGCGGTCCGATTGTCTTGTCTCCCGAGAACGATGTTCCGTTCGCCGCCGTCGACAGCGAGTCAATCCCGGTGATGCCGTCATCGGTGGTCATGATGGCGACGATGAGCTGGTCACGGACGACGTCGCCACCGAGTCCGAGTCCGCTAATGAGATCGACCACGGAATCCTCAATCGCCGCGGTATCAACATCACTCCCGGTCACCGAGACGGTCACATCGATTGTCACATCAGTCGGGCGGACGAGCGTCCCCTCAATCGCTACCGGCTGGAGGACATCAATCTCATCCTTCAGTGCGGCATCGGACGGCCCGCCGTCGACAACGACCTCAAAGCCAGGTTGTACCGACGCGGACTCATCGATAAGAACATCCTCCAGGTCAAGTCCGTCAAAGGCTTCGACAAGTCCCGATTCGACGCCCTCGGTTGTCCCCCCACCTGCGGAGCCGACAAGCGCGTTTCGTGTTCGCTCGCGCAGTTCGGCATTTGACTCCTCGTTTTCGCCGCCGGTCGTCGCCGCTGGATTGGTCACCGCCGGGTCGCCCCCGACGAGTGGTGGTGGCGACGGAATCCGTGTTATCGTCCCACTCCCGACGTTGCCCGCCCGACCGCGTTCAACCGCTTCAATCGGTGCTGTCAGTTGTGTGTCGCCACTGCCGGCAGCGACCTCCGCTGTCGTCGCAAATCGGATGGGATCAGCATCACCCACGGGGTCGGTCGTGACCTCGGTTCCCTCCGGAATTACCGCTGCGTCGCTGGTAATTTGAAATGTCACGCTGCCGCTGGCGAATGACCCCGGGTCGCGTGTGATGCCGTTGCGCGCGGCAACCGCATCGAGATCCGAATCCGCCTGGAAGGAATTGAGTAGCTGAAGGTTGACCTTTGAGGCGTCGACGTTCAACGATTCCAGGTCGGACTCGCTGAGTGTTCTGCCGGCGAAGTTGACACGCGCCGACAGTTGCACCGATAGCAACTCATGTTGTCGTTCCCGTAGTTCATCGCTGACGCCGCTGATGAGCGCCCGCTCCGGGGAGTTGACCGAGAAGTTTGTGATCGGTGACAGATTTGCGATTGTCGATGCGATTCGGTCGAATATCGAGCCGTCCGTCTCGGGGTCGGCGAGGTCTGGTTCAAATGTCATATATCCGTGTTGAATAGCAGTGCTGTTGTATCGCCGTCCGCGGTTGTGACCGTCACGGAAACCCCGACCGCTCGCGTCCCGGCATCAAGATCGACCGTCACGGAATCCACAGCGACGATACGTGGGTCACGGGTCAGGACGCGACGGGTCAAAATCTCAATCTCCGCGGCGAAATCCGCATCCGCTACCGAACCACGTTGGATCTCCGCCTCGCGCGCAAGCGTGAACGCAATATCGCGCTCGATGACCGCGCGCCCGTCGATGGTTTCCAGTGACCCGTTTGACTCGCCGACATCGAACGTCGACGTCAGTCGGATTCCGGTGCCAAACACACTCATGTCGTCACCGTTACGGTCACATCCTGATTGCCACCGCTGTTGATAACGTCAGCCGTCCCGCCGGAGCCGGGGTCGGTTGTCGAATCACCGACGAGGACGACGCTCTGTCCGTTAACGGTGACGGGACGTGTTTGGTCGGTCTGTAACGAATGTGATTGGGTGTCGATACAGGCTCCGGTCACGGGGTCAATCGCGTGTTCATGCGGCGGAAAGTCCATCCGGTCACCACGGCTGGCAACGGCGGTTCCGTTGACCGACACCGAGGTATCGCCGTCGCCGTCAACCACGGAACCATCGACCACGCCGGGACACTTTGATGGGTGCCCGTCCGCTTCACAGTCCGAGTCAAGGAGAACGATTCGTGTCATGAGTGTCGTATGTTATGAGTTGAAACTCGCGTCGCCGTTCGTGTCGAAGTCGATACTGTCGCCGTAAATCTTCACGTCGCCGTTCGCTGGTATTTCGATACCGTGTCCGTTCTGGTTTTTGACGACGATATCACCGCTGGCGACGTTTACTTCGAGTCCGATTGAACGAACGTCGTCATCCGCGTCGCGGTCGACAAGCCTGATGACCGTCTCATCGCTGTCGGTTGTAACAACTTCGATTGATGCGCCGGTCCGACTGATCCGATAATCCGTCGCTCCCCCGATCGGCGCACGATCATCATCTTGGTCGCCGTACAGTGTCCCGATGACGAACGGTTCGTCGCTTCGGGATGGGAACAACAACAGAACAAGGTCGTCAACCTGTGGGGTCGAGACAACGCCGGACGTCGACACCATCACTGGACGCCGTTGGTATGTCTCGGCCGGGTTCGGTCCCGGCGGGACGGAAACGGACACCTCATGATTCGACGGTCGGGCCTCCGTTCCGGTATGGGGGAACACCTCCTGCACCTGTCCGACGGTCGGTTGTTTGACCGTGTCCTGAATCAACTGTCGGATGCGTGAGCGCTCGGTTGATTGAAGTTCATCGGTCATGTGTGTGGTCTCATCGATCCGTTCCGGTGCCGCCGAGTTCGAGTCGTGTTGTGAACCCGCTCCGTTCTGATATCGTGTGTTCGACGCCGCTGACTAAGAACGCCGACCCGCCCTGTTGTTCAGGAAATACCACGGTGTCAAACGGTCGGATCCGCGGTCGCCCCACAACAATGGCGAATCCGCCCTGTTGTTGCTCGGTCAGTCGTCGGAGTAATGACCGCGCAACCGAGTTCGCCTGTTCCTGTGACGTGATTGAATCATCCTCGAAGATAAACGAGGGTTGTCCCTCACCCGCCTGTGCGAGGACAGGTTGTGATGAGATGAGATGTCGCGCCTCCTGACCGCGTTTGGATGTCGGTGTGTTTCCGATGACTTGCACCGATTGATACTGTGGGCGACGCGCCCCCGCGCTGGTTTCAATAAGTCTCGAAAGCGGTCGGCGCGCGCCGATTTTCAAATCAAACTCCAGTTCCGCAGCGCTGCCGATAACGACCGTGTTTTTGGTATTGACGAACAGAATCGTATCGGTCAGTTTTGTTATCTTCTCAAGTGCTGCGTCCGCCCGAACATCCTTGAAGGAAGTCGATATCGTCCGGGTGAGCACCGGCGCGGACGCATTCACCGAGATGCCGGCGGTGTCGGCGATTGACCGGACAGCAACCGAGGCGGATTCGCGGTCAAAGGTCTCGGAGATGAACGTCTGTTTGAGTTGATGCAGCGCATCAAATGATGTGACGCGTATTCGGTCCCCGACGCCTGATTCGGTCTTGGTAACGGTCCCGGTATGCAGAAGTTCATTCTGGACGGACACGCTCAACTCATCGCCCGCCGAGATGAC
>JBAJNN010000048.1:0-10430 GCA_036881905.1 Hyphomicrobiales bacterium
ATCCCCCTCTACAATTGGCATCGACCACACGGTGCAATAAAAGATCAAACCCCAATCAGTCGCCTCGGCCTAAACAAGGACAACCTATTGAGGCTCCACAACTAGAGCATAATCCGATCCGGAGCGAGCCAAAGACGATCAAGATTATGCTTATAAAACAATCAACCAGAGAATTTTCCGTGATTCCGTTGCCGCGGAAAATGCTCTAGGCCGTTTCCTTGTTTCGACCGCTTCGGCGCGGCCCTCGACCCATATCGGGGGCGGGTTGAACCCTCTCGATACCGTTTCGCGACTCCCGGTCGGTCGTCGCATCAGCCAGCCCCTTGGCCAGGGCGTCGAACCCCATCAAGATTCGTAAACACCGTTCCATATCATCAAGCGGCAGCATATTGGGACCGTTGGAAGGGGCATGATCCGGCTCCTCGTGGCTTTCGATGAAGGTCGCGGCAATGCCGGTCGCGACGGCGGCGCGGGCAAGGATCGGCACAAACTCGCGCTCACCGCCGCTGGCGGCGCCGATTCCGCCCGGTTTCTGAACCGAATGGGTGGCATCGAACACCGCCGGGCAGCCAAGCCGCTTCATGATCGGTAAGGCGCGCATATCGGAGATGAGCGTGTTGTAGCCGAGGCATGCGCCACGCTCGCTGACAAGCACGTTGGGGTTGCCGCTCTTTGTGACCTTCGCCACGACATGGCCCATGTCCGGAGGGCTAGGAAACTGCCCCTTCTTGATGTTGGTGACCCGGCCGGTGGCGGCGGCCACCAGAAGACCGGTCTGGCGACATAAAAAGGCCGGGATTTACAGCACGTCAACCCCTTCGGCGATTTCCGCGCATTGGCCTTTCTCATGCACATCGCTCAGCACCGGCACGGCAAGGTCGCGGTGCAAATCGGCGAAAAGACCAAGCGTCGCTTCCATTCCGACACCACGGCGAGCGGAAAGGTCGGTCCGATTGGCCTTGTCGAGGGAAGTTTTATAGATGAAACCGATTTCAAGCCGTTCGCTGATGCCCTTGAGGTTGCCGGCCATATCGAAGGCATGGTCCGCGCGATTCGCGCTGGCACGGACCGGCAATGGTCGTCAAGGGCCGGTTGGCAATCTCCACCGTCGCGACCCGCGCCAGACGAGCGGGCTTGTGCGCTCCATAACCATCATGAGGCTCGTCCATTGGCCGGTTTCCCCCTATTTCGCTATTCACCCCCGGCCTCCGACATCGGATCGTCGCCAACCTCCGGCATTGGAGGGCCGGCCTCCGGCGGCGGCGCGCCGACAGGCCGGTTCGCCTTCAAATTTTCCAGCGACACAATCGGATCGCCGGCGCGCACGATAATATCGCGCTGTGGAAACGGAATCTCGATATTGTTTTCCTTAAACGCCCTGAAAATGGCGAATCGCAACGCGCTGGCGACGCTCAGCCTGAAGTTTACATCGGAAATATAGGCATACAACAGAAAATCGAGCGAACTCTCGCCAAAACCGACGAAATGCGCAGCCGGAGCGGGAGAACTCAGCGTGTTTTTATTCCGGCGGGCACAGTCCACGAGAATGTCCCGTACGACCTCCGGGTCGGAATTGTAAGCCACCCCGATGCGGATCGGCACCCGACCCATGCTGTTGCTATGGGTCCAGTTCTGCACCGGAGCGGAGATGAGATTGGCATTGGGAACGATAATCGAACATTTCGCGAAGGTTTCGATTTCGGTGGAGCGTACATTGATGCGTTTGACGTAGCCCTCTCCATCGGAGAATTTGATCCAGTCTCCGACCTTGATTGGTCGCTCGACCAGCAAAATCAGACCGGATGCGAAATTATTGACCACGCTTTGCAGGCCGAACCCGATACCGACACCCAACGCGCCGGCGACAATGGCGATATTCTGGAAATTTACCCCAGCATAGGCCAGCGTTATGATGATGACCATCAGAAAACCGGCATAGCCACTTCCGGTTTTGATCGAATCGCGCACCCCTCGGTTGAGATTGGTCCGCGCCAGAATCCTGTTTTCGAGCCAGAAGGTGAAGGCCTTGACCAGCCCCATGCCGATCACAAAAATAAAAATCGCCGACAAGATCATCGAGGGCGAGATCGTCACCCCGGCAATCTCGAAGCCGAAGAACAGGCTGTTGGTCCAGCCGCGAAGATTGATCCACGGTCCGACAATCTGGACTAGGGCGATCGTCAAGCCAAAGAAAATAAGCAGGAAATCGAACAGCGTCGTGACTAGAAGGGCGATGCGGTTAATGGCCGGATTTTTCAGCAAAACGACCTTGCGCAGGAACCGGCCGATAGGGTGATGCGGCCCTAGCCCTTCATTGGTCAGTTCGTCGCCCGAACGATGCAGCAGATAGAGCACGATCACCAGCGCGGAAATGACGACGGACTGTCTGGCGACGAAATGCGCCAGCTCAATTAGCCCCATGACCAGCGCGATGAGGGTTATGGCGACAATGCCCCAATAGAGAAAAAGGACGTTTTCGGTCCAGGCCAGATCGCTTGGTGCGCCATCGGGCGTCTGTTTGGGTACATCGACCTGTTCCGGGCCGTCCTCTTGATCGGGAGGGCGCGCGACCAGCAGCAGCAGGATCATCACGACCGCTATGGCCATTGCCGTCAGCGCGCTCTCGGTCGCCAAGAGCTGGACCGGCAGATCGGAAATGCCCTGAAAAACAAGGTCGATGCAGATGACCAACGCCAACAGGTCGAACAGGCGCTTGAGGCGACCGGCCACCTGATCGTCATGGTTGGTCAAGCGCCAGGCCGGGGCGTGCGGGGAAAAAACCCCCCGGTTGAGCGCCCGGCAAGCCGTGAAGACCACAATGGCCAAGGTTGCCAGCTGATAGAGTTCCCAAGCCGAATCGGAGGCCTGCCACCCTCCGAGCAGAAGAAAGATCACGAAAGCCCCAAGCCACGCACAGATCGCATTGATCGGTGATGAGGTTACGACCCACTCCAATTTTTCAAGAGCGGTCGGTTGTGTCTTCGAACGCTTGAGACCGCGCCACCGGTACAGACGGACGCGCCCCCGCAATGCCAGCGCAACCACGGCGCAGCAGAGCAAGATTCTCACAATCAGCACGGCGATACCAAGCGGGGTGAGGGGACCGGCGATTGCCGAGCGCCAGCCGGCGGTCATGACCGATAGGCGCGCGGCGAAATCCCGCAACGACGCTATACCGCCAATCCACAGATTGGGATTGAAGACCGAGCGATTGGTCTCGAATATCTTTTGAAAGAACCGCGCATGCCGGCTTTGCGTGGCGGCGGCGGTCGTCTGTTTGATTCGGGTTAAAAGCAGATCGAGTTTTTTTTGAGTAGCGCCGATTTCGCGGCGCTCATTCTCAAGCTCGCGGCGCCGCGCTGCTATATCCTCGGTCTCAAGACCATTTTTGGGGGCCGGGCCGAGCTGATCTAAGCTTTCCTCGATATTGGACAGGTGGGGCCGGAATTGCTCGCTGAGTTCAAGAGCCTTTATGTGCAGCTGATCCAGCTGATCCATGCAACGGTCGATGGCCTCGGTCTCCAGATCAGGTTGCTTCAGGATGGTTTGGATCCCTTGAAGCTTCTGTTGCCAGGAGTGCAGGACACTGCTGTTGGTCTCGTCTCCGGCCGGAGCGGCGAAAGCGCCGAGCGGCGACAGGGTAGACATCACCAGCGCTACCAATAGAATGATCACGGATTTGAAAGGCGAGGACACGGCAAAAGCCGTCAATTGGGCTGATGGGGTCATGGCGCTCGATTCCGCTCTGTCGCCGGACTTGACCGGAATGGCATTAACCATGCTTATGATTGTCCCTAGCAGAGTTTAAAATCATTAAGAGAATATTACGCCGCCCTTGTCAAACCAGGCGACTCTGATCAAGCGCGGCGGCAATGAAAGAGGCGAACAGGGGGTGTGGCTCGAAGGGCCTTGATTTGAGTTCGGGATGATACTGCACACCGATAAACCATGGGTGGTCGGGCAGTTCAACCGCTTCGGGCAACAGGCCGTCGGGCGACATTGCGGAAAAACGCGCGCCTTTGGCTTCAAGACGATCGCAATAGTGGCGATTGACCTCATAGCGATGGCGGTGGCGCTCCGAAATTGTGGTGGCGTCATAGATTTCGGCGACCTTACTGCGCGAGTCGAGTATGGCCTCATAGGCGCCAAGACGCATGGAGCCGCCCAGGTCGTCTTGCTCACCGCGCTGTTCAAGGTCCTCGCCACGCATCCATTCCCGCAACAAGCCGATAACGGGCTCATCGCTCGGGCCGAATTCACTGGAGCCGGCCTTGGCGATACCGGCCAGGTTGCGCGCCATTTCGATGACGGCGAGCTGCATGCCGAAGCATATGCCGAAATACGGTACGTCATGGGTTCTGGCGAAATGCGCCACGGCAATCTTGCCGTCCGCGCCGCGCGCGCCAAAACCACCGGGCACCAAAATGCCATGGATATCCTCAAGAAGCGGGGCCGGATCCTGCTCCTCAAGGCTTTCCGCGTCGATCCAGTCGATGGCCACATTGACATTATTGGCGATTCCACCGTGGATAAGAGCCTCGGTCAATGATTTATAGGCATCGGGAAAGCCGGTGTATTTGCCGACAATAGCAATTTTAACCTCGCCTTCCGGAGCGTGGATACATTCGGAGATTTTCCGCCAGCCGCTCAGATCGGGTGTGTCGGGGCGTTCGATTTTGAATGCACGCAACACCTCATGATCTAGCCCCTGTTGGTGATAGGCCATCGGCGCATCATAGATACTGCCGACATCGAGGGCCTGAATCACCGAGGGTTCGGCAACATTGCAGAACAATGCGATCTTGCGCCGGTCGCCTTGCGGTATGGGACGATCGCTCCGGCACAACAGAATATCCGGCTGAATGCCGATGGCACGAAGGTCCTTGACGGAATGTTGCGTCGGTTTGGTTTTGAGTTCCTTGGCGCCGGAAATGTAGGGAACAAGGGTGACGTGAATAAAGACACATTGATCGCGGCGTTCATTGCCGATCTGGCGGACCGCCTCGAAAAACGGCAGGCCCTCAATGTCGCCGACAGTGCCGCCGATTTCGCACAGGACAAAATCATAACCTCCATTGCCATCGAGCACGAAGTCCTTGATGGCGTTGGTGACATGGGGAATCACCTGAACCGTGGCGCCGAGATAGTCTCCACGGCGTTCACTCGCGATAATGTCCTGATAAATCCGTCCGGTGGTGATGTTGTCCCGACGAGTGCAGGCCCGTCCGGTAAAGCGCTCATAATGCCCGAGATCAAGGTCGGTCTCGGCGCCGTCATCGGTGACGAACACCTCACCATGCTGATAGGGGCTCATCGTCCCGGGATCGACATTGAGATAGGGGTCGAGCTTGCGCAATCTCGTGGTGTAGCTCCGCGCCTGAAGCAGCGCGGCAAGCGCCGCGGAGGCCAGACCCTTGCCAAGCGAGGAGACCACACCGCCGGTAATGAAAATATACCGCTCCATGGACCTGTACAATACACCAATCGCAAGCGTTGGAAACACATTTATCGAACATTCGCGGGCGGGAAGAACCGACCAGAGACGCCATTGATTGCACCGATGTCGCGAAGGAGAAGCCCTCATGCCATCCCTAGGCGAAAACCAAAATCTTTATTGCGACACTGGAACCTGTGGTGTTTGCGGGGTGGGAGACTTCGGCAGTTTGGGCAATATTGTCCCTGAATTCAGGCCGCCTTCCTTATCTGTGTGTCCGGTCTTCCCGCCATTTTGTTCCGCCGCGGATGGGGCGAGGTCGAGAATCGATCCCGGCGCGCGCGAGGCGCGATGAAGGATGGTCAGCCCCATGGATGTCAACAAAAACACCATGGCGAGAACAACGGTCGATTTGGTCAGCACATTGCCGGCGCCGCGCGCGGAGAACATGCCGCCGCCGCCACCGATGCCGAGCGCTCCTCCTTCCGATCGCTGAAGCAGAACGACCGCGATAAGGGTGACGGTCACCACAATATGAACGATGAGAAGAACTGATTCTACCATTGACGTTGCCGTAAGCATCTCCGAGCGGCCACCGCGGGCGGTTCGACATCCGCGCGGACCAGTCTTAAAGTGACGCGGTCGCCGGGGCATGAAGCCCAAGCACCCAAGATTATGAGCTGGCTTTAGCGCGAATTGCGCCCGGTTGCAAACCGCCTTTCGCCCGAATACCTTTCAATTTTCGCGAAGCCTTTATAATGTCAACGAAATCACCGGCCCGTAAACTGGCGCTTCCCACCAGAACACCATTAACCTGGGGCAGGGACAGAATTTCGCCGGCATTTTTCGCCGTGACCGAGCCGCCGTAAAGGATGCGCATTCTTTCTGCCTGCCGGGCACTAAAACGGTTGGACAGGGCGGCGCGCAGGCTCTGGTGAACGGCGCCGATCGCCCGCGGCTCCGGTATCCGGCCGCCGCCAATAGCCCAGACCGGCTCATAAGCGATCACGGTATTGGCGCAATCAGCACCATCGGGAAGTGAAGCGGCGAGTTGGTGCGCGACAACGTCTTCGGTTCGTCCGGCTTCATACTCATGCAGTGTTTCACCAAGGCATAGAATGGCGGTCAGCCCAGCATTATGGGCGGCCGCTACCTTGGCCCGTATCATTGCATTATCCTCACCATGGCCAAGACGTCGTTCGCTGTGGCCGAGGATCACGGCCACGGCCCCAGCTGCCCTCAGAAGCGGCGCGGAGACATCGCCGGTATGGGCGCCTGACGATTTGGTGTGGCAATCCTGCCCGCCGACGGCAATGCCGGTCCGGGCGAGGACGTCACAAAGCGGGGCAATGAGGGTTGCCGGCGGACAGATCATAATGTCGCATTCAGGCGTCATGCTGGCGAGCATGCTCACCATGGAACGGACGTTATCGCGAGCCATGACCGCCCCATTCATCTTCCAATTGCCGACCACCAGGGGCTTAAGTGTATTCCGTGGCATATGCCACTCTCTCCTGTATCCAACACGGCGCCAACCGCAATGGGCGGCATCATAACCCTGGCGGCGCGCAAAATCCATATCCGCTCGCCGGATGGACAAATTTGCGATTTTGACCCTTGCCCGGGCGGCGTGGCGTTCCTATAATGCGCCCGAATTGACGGCGTAACGGACCGGCTCTTGCATTCCGACCGCGAAGTTTTCGGACTCTTGCAAGGAATACGACGAAGATCATGCTGACGACACTGAGAGGCAAGGCGGCCGGATGGGTCGCCAAAGGGTTCATTGTGCTTCTGGGGGTGAGTTTCGCCGCTTGGGGCGTATCCGACATTTTTACCGGCCGCCGCAACGATGTGCTGGTCACGGTCGGCGATCATGACATTACATCTGAACTGTTTTCCGGTGTTCTCAACCGACGTCTTAAGATCCTGTCTGAACAAACCGGGCAGGCCCTCACGCTCGAACAGGCGCGACAATTCGGTATCGATCGCCAGATTCTGGGGGAATTGGTGCAGGGCGCCGCGCTTGATGAGCAGGGCGATCGGCTGCGGCTTGCTATCCCCGATAGTGAAATCGCCCGACGTATTGTCGCCAGCCCGTCATTTCACAACGCGCAAGGTGTGTTCGACCGTGACAGATTCGAACATTTGCTCGCCGCCAACGGGTTAAGCGAAGCCGATTTTGTTCGCTCGGAACGCATGAGGCTGATACGGGTCAGCCTGGCAAGTCCGATAGACCAGCATCTTGAAGCGCCCGAAACTTTAATCAAGGCCGTCTATGATCATGATCATCAAACCCGCTCCGGGCAATATTTTGTCCTGCCCGATTCATTGGCCGGCCCGTTGCCCGCGCCGTCCGATGCCGACGTGCAATCCTGGTATGATCTGCACAAAGGCGCTTATACAATGCCGCAATTTCGCAATCTCACGCTGTTGAGCCTGCGACCCGATGATCTGATCGACACCATCGAAATCAGCGATCATAACCTGAAACAGGCTTACGACACGCGCAAAAGCCAGTTTTCCACCCCCGAAAAGCGACAGGTTCTTTATCTCTCGTTTCAGACCGAGCAGGATGCTGTAGCCGCCCGCAAACGCCTGGTATCGGGGGCCTCTTTCGCCGATATGGCCAAAGCGCGGGGAGTGTCGCGAGCAGATTACGATCTTGGCTGGGTGACGCGTGACGACATCGCCGATGAGGTTTTGGGCGCGACCGTCTTTTCATTGGCAAAGGGCCAGATCAGCGAGCCGGTTAAGGGAACATTGTCGATAGCGCTGGTGAAAGTGGAGGATATCAAGCCCGCCTTGGTTCAGCCTTTGACCCAGGTCCGCGACGAGCTTCTGGGAGAGCTGAAACGCGAGCGCGTGCGCGACGAGATTCTCGATCTCCGCGATCGGATCGAGGATCGACGCGCCGACGGTTCCACCTTGGCGGAAATTGCCCGCGATCTCGACCTGCGCCTCATGACGGTGGACGCCATCGACGGCTCGGGTTCCGGTCCGGACGGCCATCCGGTGGCCAGCATACCAGCGCGCGCCAAGGTCACCGAAGTTGCTTTCGCAAGCGATATCGGCGTTGAAAACGATCCGGTCGAGACGCCTGATGGCGGCTTTGTCTGGGTTGATGTCGTCGGTGTTACGCCGCAAACCTTAAAGCCTCTCGATCAGGTGCGCGATGAAGTCATGCGACAATGGCGCGATGAGCAAAAGCGCGAGGCGCTGAAGAAGATGGCGGATCAATTCGTCAAGGATGGCGCCGACGGCGCCGACTTTGTCTCTCTTGCCCATGCCGCCGGCGCCGAAATCAAACAAACAGGTCCCATCACGCGCACGGGAATGATCGAGGGCCTCGGTGCATCGGCTGTGAACGCCCTGTTTTCGAGCGCCCTTGATCATGTCACATCAGCCTATGACGACAGCAGCGGCACTTATGTGCTCGTTGAACCGACCAAAGCGGACGAACCGGTATTCTCACGCGATAGTGATGGCGTAAAAGACATCGCCCAGCGGCTCGCGGCCGGTATGGGCAATGACCTTTTTGGACACTACCAGAAAGATTTGCAGACCAGGATCGGTGTAAGCCTCAATTCTAGGCTCTGGCGGCGGCTTAACGACCGAACCTCGTAAGCTTCATCGCCAATTCCAGCCCATATTCTTCAGCTTCTTGGAGCATCATGCCTCGGCATGGGAGTGAGCTATCAAGACCGTTTCACTATTTGTCGAGACCTTCAAGCAAACGCCATGCACGAAATCCCGGGGTTTGCCGACGCGCCTTGCGGCCCGCCCCGCAACCGCCCCTAGGGGCGGTTTGCGATTTACCTTTTAGAGCATAATCCGATCCGGAGAGAGCCAAGGCCGGACCAAGATTATGCTTAAAAAACAAGAAACCAGAGAATTTTCCGTGATTCCATTGCCACGGAAAATGCTCTAGAAAACCCTTGCGAGCCTGTTCCCCACATCGGCGGGAAGCAGGGATGTGGGCGCCGTCGGGCAGTTCGTGGCGGAAATAAAATCATGTCATGGCTATTGTCGCCTATAAGGCTGAACCATGATTACGCTGATCGATAATTATGACAGTTTTACCTATAATCTGTTGCATTATCTCGCGGAAATGGGAGGTAAGATTCAAGTCTATCGCAACGATCGGGTGACGGTCGAACGGGTTCTGGCTGAAAACCCGCAAGCGATTGTGCTTTCTCCCGGGCCATCGACGCCGAATGAGGCCGGTTTATGCCTTAATCTTATCCGCGCGGCCGGCGGTTTGGTCCCGCTACTGGGGGTATGCCTCGGCCATCAGGCCATTGGTCAGGCTTATGGTGGCCGGGTGGTCTGTGCTCCGGTTGTCATGCATGGCAAGCGATCGCGGATTTTCCACTCCGGCCGATCCTTGTTTCACAATATCGACAATGGATTCAGGGCAACCCGTTATCATTCCTTGAGTCTTGAGCGCGAAACCTTCCCGAATTGTCTGGAAATGACCGCCGAAACCGAAGAGGGGGTTATCATGGGTCTGTCTCATCGTGACCATGAAATCCATGGTGTACAGTTTCACCCTGAGAGTATTGCCAGCGAACAGGGCCACCGGCTGCTGAAAAACTTTCTTCGTCTGGCGAAAATCCTCTAATATATAGAGTAAAAAAGTAAGCTTTCTGGATCGGTTGGACTTATTCTGGACTCGGTCCAAATGATTCCGCGATGAACCAGGCCGCAAAGCAACCGTGTTGCCGTGCGGAAAAAGGGGGGGATCGCCCATTCCCCTCTCTGATTCTTGAAAGAGCGTTCAGCAAACAGGAAAATTCTTTTGCGTTTGTGCGAATCTTGGGCTCAAATGAGGGCAAATATTATGGACTGTAATTCATTTTAAGGTCAACACAATGGAGGTAAAAATGACTGCTCAAATTCAACAATCGAACGTGCCGCAGGCTCAGACCGATGGTCGGGATTCTTCAAGGAGGAAAATCACCTTCCATTCGGCGTATGGCCCCGGGTTTTGCCCGTG